>CAZZHG010000007.1:0-79759 GCA_964653655.1 uncultured Pseudobdellovibrionaceae bacterium | reverse complement strand
AGGCTCGGAGCAATCGTCAGCACTATCGCTTTGGTTCTGTCTACAATGGAAAGCTCATGCCGACCCCTTTGCGTTACCTCCTCCTTGCCGCCGCGGTCCAAATCACCTGGGGCACCACTCCGACGGTGTCGACGGTGGCCTTGGAACATTTGCCCGTCGAGATTTACGCGGCGATTCGTTTTGGAATTTCCGGAATCGTGTTTTCCCTCGTGGCGCTTTCGACCGGACGGCGCCTGCCGCGCAACGCGCGGGAAGCTTTTCCGATAGCGGGGGCGGGAGTTCTCGCCTTCGGTTTCGCTTCCCTCGGTACGCTGTATGGACTGAAGCTCGGCGGAATCGTGAACCTTGCTTTCGCGAGCAGCTTCAACGCCCCCATCACGGCGATGGTGGCGCTTCTCGTCCTAAAGGAGAAGCCGACCCGCTTCTTCAAGGCGGCCGTAGTGGCCAGCATTGCCGGAGGGCTCCTGCTCTTTTGGGGAAAGGCGGCGCTTTCGGGAGTGAATATCGCACTGGGTAGCCTGCTCTGCCTTTGGGTGGCTTACGCCTTCGAGGCCGTCGGGCTCGTGGTCTCAAAGCGAGTTCGGGATCGGTATCCAGTGGTTTCGTTTCTCGCGGTCGCTCACGTGAGCGCGTCCGCCTTTTTGTTCGCCGCCGCTTTGGCCTCGGGCAGGGATTTCTCGGTTCTGACCACGATGGCGTGGCAGGGCTGGGCCGCGACGTTGTTCGTCGCCGTGGTTTCCTGCTGCCTCTGCTATTTCCTCCTCTATTGGCTCGTTGAGCACATGGAGGCACACAAGCTGGCCTTCTTCGACGCGTTTCATTCCATTTCGGCGGCGCTCTTCGGCTACGTCTTTTATCGAGAACGAATCACTTGGGAGATGGCCGCGGGCGGGGCGCTTCTTCTCGTAGCGGTGGGCCTGATCCACTCAGGCCGGCTGAACGACCTTCATCGTAAGAACGAGCTGCTCGATGAGAGTGGGAGCGAAGACGAAATGCGCCGTGCTGCCGGGATTCAGAGAAAGCGCCACGCTTGAGCCGAGCATCTTGAGGAACTGGTGGGCTCGTACCTGAAGGTAGTCGAGAGGACGCCCTTCCGCCCATTCCTTCAACCGATCCAAAGTATCGAAGGCGGGAACCACTTTGACGTCCTTCTCCGGGATGAAAAGGGGAAGGAACTTGTCGTCGACGGCGAGCCGCCGCCAGGTGCCCTTCTCGTTTCCTTCTTTCAGAACCGGAATGAGAATGTCCCAGTTCAGAAAGGTGTCATAAAAGTAGTTGGCCTGGTTCGGATTCTCCCGGGCGACCGTGAGCGATCGGGCGAGGTCCGTGTCGGCCAATTCGGATTCGGAAGGCATCCAGGATAGGTATCCGGTAGCGCGCTCGTTGTCTAGATTCTCGCGCCGGGTCGTGCCTGAAAACAGCGGTCCGCGATCAGACGCTAACGAATCCACGCCCGCCCGCGCTCTTTCGGCGACGGAGAGCCTTACTCTGAAACTATGAACCCCAAAAACTTGGTCTCTATGCTGTTGGTCCTCTCGGCCACGGTTGGTTGTGGCCGGGGTCAATTAACGCAAGGCTCCGGGCCGCCGTCTCCCGAGCCGGCTCCCAAGGCAAGCGCGCTTCAGGCTCTTGTCGGCGACTATCGGCTGGTCGACATCGATGGAGACGCGGTCGAGGCGGGCAGCCTCTCCGTGGTAGAGGGCGACGACGGAGTCGGCGTCGTTTACTCCGCGACGCTCGGAGGGAAGTACCAGGAGCGCAAAGTTCTCTCTCCAAAAACCGAGACCGAAATAGGAGAGTCTGAAGGCAACGTTCATCAGAAATTCGTGAACGGCGACCACAAGACTTTGGTGGACTACTACCCTGCCGCAGGCTCTCTCACTCTCGAAATCACCGAGTGTCACCCCGGCATTTGCCTTTCGAACGTGCTCACGGCAGAGAAGTGAGGTTCGGGCGACTCTCCTTGAGGAGAGATCGGGAATAAAACCTCTCCTCGCCATCCCCGTCCGTTCCCTGACATTCACGTAAATCTCTAACTGGGAACGCCATTCGAATACGAGCGACCCACGCACTCCGATTTTCGGAACGCGGTTTGCATTTCCTTCCGCCCGACGCCTTTTCCAGTACGTGTGCTCTTTCAGTCTTAGTTCGTCCTTTTCGCTTTGGGTGGGGATTATGAAGACGCGCGGAATACGTGGGACTACGTTTGCCCTGTTGGTTGTTGCGGTAACGGTTGCGGCGGATGCCGGACCTCCGGTCGCACAAGTCGACATGTCGGCGGATTTCCTTTCTCAGTTTCAAATGACCGGGCACAAGACGGCCGACTTCTATAAGAACGGGCGGCTCATGCATCCGGACATCTCCCTCTTGGTCAAACCTCGGGTCGTCGACGGCAAGGACTCCGCCCAGACGGTGCTCGACGTAAACATCGACGGATGGTCGACCACTCACTCCTCTAAGCGGGTCATCTTTGGTAAGACCGTGAACGTCACGGTCTCGACCCATATCGACGCCGACTACAAGCAACCGCTCGCGGTGGGAACGAGCGGACTGAAGGAAGGCGCCGCGGTGGGAACGCCGGTCCTGACGCCCCATATTTCGAGCTCCAACAATTTCCGCAAGCGGAAGCGCAACCGTAAGGCGAACGGAATTGCCCAGTCGACGGCGAGTGATATGGTAGAGGCACAGTTGCCCCACGAGCGTCAGGAACTGGACGAGACCGTTCGGGACGCCTTGCACACGGGGGTCGCCCAGGCCAAGCAGATGGTGGATTCCGCCATGGGCCAGGCGAACAGCCTTATGGCGCACGCGAAATCCTTTCCGTTCCAAAGTTCACTCTCGAGCAAGGGAGGGCCGGACGGATCCATCACGATGCGGCTCACGGACAAAGGCGGCGCGAAGCCGCGCCCGAATCCGCCGAAGCTCGATCGCGCGGACCAGACCGCGACGACGGTCACCATTCACGGAGACCTTCTTGCGGAAACGATCGGGCCCGAAATCGCGGGGCAGGAGATGTTTCTCGTGGATTTCCAGAACAAACTTTGCGGCCCGAAAACGAAACGCCTACTCGATTTTTGTCAGAAGGAGATGCCCGAGGATTCGAAGAAAGCCTCCATCGTCTTCGCGAAGGAAAAGCCCGTGGAGTTCTTCTTCGATAAGGGGAAGATCGGAATCCGTTTGAACGCGGTTTATAGGAAGACGGAGGAGAAGGATCTTCCGGGCAATCGCCAGCTCTTGAATCCGCCGGATCGTTCCGGCATCTCCTTCGAAACCATTCCTTACAGCGTGGATATCGTCTACAAACTTAAGGACGGCGAAGCTCACCTCGATACCGTGGACGTGCGGGACAGAAATCCTTCGGCCTCACAGGGGGATCTCCTCAAGGCGGCGTCGAGCTATTTCTTCCCCGATAAGCATGACGAGGAGAAGACCGAGCAGCAGAAGCGGGAGGAAGCGGCCAAGAATTTGAGCCCGGTCATCAAAGCCTTGCTCAAGCAGCAGCTCACGGACTCAATGAAACCGGTGATGACTTTCCCCTCGGTGTCTTTCCCGACGAAGCTCTACACGCCGAAGTTCAACGATCAACCGGGCGAACCGACGGTGATGAGCGCGGGCAGTCTCGTTCCCGTCGACGTGGCCACTAAGGACGGTTGGCTCGTGGTCGGTAACAGCTTCTGCAGCGACGCCATGCCGTCGCTTGGCGTGACCATGCAACAGCGCAATTATCAGAGTGGCGGAGCGAGTCTCTGGGCGCTACAGGCCTTCGGCATCACTCCCGGTTCTCCCGCCGACCAAATCGGTTTGAAAGTGGGAGACGTGATCGACAGCTTCGGTGTTCCCGGCGAGCGGGCGGAGACCGTCATCAATGGAGCCCGAGATCCGTTCTACGCGTTCATCGCGGAGCGCTCGAAGGAGAAATCCCCCGGCAAGCGGACCATGGAAATCGGCGGCCGAAGCGTGAATGGCGTGCCCTTCAAGAAGACCGTCACCCTTTGCCCGTCGGGGATGAACCACAAGGACCTCGCCGCGAAGGCCATGAAGGAAGCGCGCGCCAAGTAGCGTAATCCGGCACTCGGAGACAATTCACGGCACCGGCCGGCCCCCAACCGGGGCCCGATGGCGGTGCTTTACCCTGGAACCGCTCTTGCACATTCAGGCTCTGCGCCTGAGAGGCGCGGGGGAGCGGGTAGGGTGACGAAGACATTTCTTTCCTCGATTTTTGTCGGCTTGGTACTCATCGGCTGCGGCAAGGGACCTCAAGACTCCGAGAAGGGGCAGGCTTCCGGGCTCGGCGACATGCTCGAGCGCGTGAATGAAGTCCGCGCCAAGGGTACCTACTGCGGCGGCGACTACTATGCTCCGGCGGGGGCGCTTACCTGGGAAGGGCGCCTTGCGGAGGCGGCCCAGGGCCACGCCGACGACATGAAGGCGCAAAACTACTTTGACCACACCGGTCTCGACGGAAGCTCCGTCGGGGATCGGGTCAGCAACTCGAATTTTCGTTGGACCACGGTGGGCGAAAATATCGCCAAGGGCCAGTCTTCCGTCGCGTCGGTGATGGAGGATTGGATCGATAGCTCCGGCCACTGCAAGAACCTCATGAATCCGAAGTTCCGTCAGTTCGGAGCGAGCCGTTCGGGAGCTTATTGGGTTCAGGTATTCGCGGCGGGGCGCTGAGGCTTACTGAACTTTGATGTCCACCCAGTCGGCGTGATCGGAATTCATGCCGTCGCCGCCGTCCTCGGCAAGGAACTTCAGGGCCTTTACACCCTCGACGCTCACGTTGAATTCCTTCACTTCCTTGCCCTTCAAGACACCCGAGTCAAACAAGAGTTTTCCGTCCCCTTCAATCTTGAACTGGACGCTGCCGTTGCCGCCGGTTTCGGCGTCGATGCCGCACTTGCCGGTGAGGCGCTTGGAGCCTTCCGGGACCTCGGCGTTGACCTCGGACTTGACGTGGGTACCTAGACCTTGGTCGTAGGGCACCCCGCCGATGTTCAGGCGGTTGCCCTCGATGCTCTGATTTCTGTGGAACGTTCCCCAGCCCGCGTTGAACTTGGTGAAGCGTAGTCCTCCGAGCTTGAACGGTCCCGAAGGAGTGAACTCGTTGTCACCCATCTGCACTTCGGCCTCGCTGGCGACGGGAGTCGTGACCGGGGGCGGAACGTCGGCGATGTCGTAAGGAATCGCGTCCGGCGCGGGCGGGCTTCCGTGGGCGTCGAACACGAGAATGTGATCCGTGCGAAACGCGACCGGATAGTTTTTGAGAAACCATTTCGAATCGGCCTTCTGATCGTGGCGTTCCCACGGGCCGATCATCACGTACCGGATCTGGTACTTTTTCAGGAGCTCCGGGACGGCGGGTCCGCCCCGGTACATGATCGGCACGTCCCTTTCCACCTGCGCGTAGTCGAAGCCGAAATTCCACACCCAAGCCGTGTAGCCGAGCAGAATCGGGCGGGCGGCCCGCATCATTACGAGCTGGTTGGAATTGGTTCCGGTAAGAAAGCGGTCCTGGGAACCGGTCTTTTGGCGGAGGAGGTCGGCGAGATCCAGTTCCTCGCGGCTGAGAACCTGCGTCTGGTTCTTCTCGTAGCGTTGAACCAGAACCAGCTGCAGCCAGCCGGTCCCAACGAGGAAGAAAAAGAGAACTGCGGCCACCGGCCTGAGTTTTCGCGAGCGCCGCCACAGGTGATAGAGCAAATGCGCGGCGAGGCCCGCGAAACCAAAATAGGCCCAAAGGAACATCTTGGAGTTGTCCCACGGCTGCGGCTGGAAATAGATGAGGTTGCCTGCGACCCAGAGGAGGAGAAATCCGCCGAAGAAAAATTGCAGCTCCCGCCGGTGCTTACCGCGGATGAAAAACGCGCCCGCTAGGGCGGAAGGGATCATGAGCCCGAAAGAGTGGAACCAGAAATAGACCCAGCCGCCGAAGTCCTGCGCGGTATAGCCCGGGTGCCAGGACATGAACTGCTTCGACTCTATCTTGCCGGCGACGAAAATCAGATAGAGTGTCGTGGCGAGAACGCCCGCGGGCACCACATAGTAGAGAAGAAGTTTCCAGCGCCGGTACGAGTAAATCAAAACGCCCGGCAGAAGCAGCACGAGCACCATCAGGCTGTGCATGTGGGCGATGGGCAGAATCCCCGCCGCGATTCCCGAAACAACCAATATCTTTTTCGCCTGATCCTCGGAGCGTACTTTCTCCAGCAAAACGGCGAGCAGGCCCGCCATCGACCATGTCGCGAGCATCATTCCGATCAGCATCGCTCGCTGGGGCAGGAGAAGCCCGGTGACCCAGTTGGAGGCGTACCATTGAAAGGCGTCCATCCGGCCGTAGTCTTTCGGCGGGATGAAGAAGCTGAGAAGAGCCGGTCTTTCGTAGAAGTCCTTGAAGAAGTCGAGAAAGCCCAGGCCCGCTGACATGAAAAAGAGCGTTATCGCGAGCAGTGCCTTTCTTTGAGATCCCAGCGCAAGCCAGTAGCAGGCGAACATGCCGAGCAAGAGAAGCAGAGCGAGCGCTATCGACGGATAGACGAAGGCCGCGGGCAGGGAGAAGCCCACCCTCATCAGCATTCCGGAAATGAAGTTGGTCAGAAACGGATAGGTGAACTGGCCGTTCGCGTAAGCCGGGTGATAGGCGAACCACTCGGACGGAGCTTTCTCCGCGAAGATGGAGGCCATCCCGATGTGCAGGGACCAGTCGGCCCACACGTACTGGTGGTTGGCCCACAGGCCGTTCGGCCGTTCCGTGAGACTCCTGGAAAAGAGCACCGTGAAAAACAGGCCCCAAGTCGCCGCCAGGATGAAGAGATACCGGAATTTCCGCAGGTGGTTCACCGCACTGCTTATCGGTGCAATGACGCGGGCTCTTTAAGTGGAGTCGCTGCTGGATTTTAAGCACGTTGGGCAGGGCCGTAGACTGGGCCTCGGCCGTCGACGCGGGCGCTCACCGATGGTTTACGGGGCATAGTGGGTCCGCGTGTCTGCCTATGTTGGCGACGTCCAATCTATCGACGATATCGCGCCCGTAAACGTGAAATAGCGGCTTATCTTCGGACCGTTGCGAAGGGCTCCCCTGGTACGTCCCTTGCTCTTATAGCGGCGGGGGTTAGATGGGCCGAGGGTCGTTCAACGGGATAGCTGTATTCTGCCGCGCGCGCGCGGCCACCCCTGTGCTCGTCCTCGCGATTCTGCTCACGGCGTTTCTGCCCGCCCCCTCCCTTGGTTTCTGCCCGTGGTCGTCCGTCAGGGAAACCTATCCGGTCGTGGCGCCCCCGGAGTATGCGCGGATTTCCACCGCGAAGCTCGTCGGCTACCTGGCCCGTTTCGGGCTCAACTCGGCGAAGATGATCGATCAGATGCACGAGGACCACGGACCGGTCGTGATCGTGGAGCCTCCGCCGTTTCCGTTGTCTCTCCTCAACCGGCATTCGGTGATGTTCATCCGGGACCGGGATCTCGCCATCAAGGTTTTGGGCGAGACGGAAGGCAAAGCGAGAAATTTCGAGCGCGATCCCCGGGCCTCCCAGGGCGGAGCGAACATCTACGGCCCCGATAACGTTTTCTTCGCCCACGGAGCCGATTGGGCGGCGCACCGCAAAGCCTTGTCGAAGTCCTTTGGCATTATGAACATTGACACCCCTTCCACCTACGGGGCTCTTCATGCCTCGATCGAGGAACCGTTACGGGATTTGGAGAATCGAATCCGCGCCGCGGGAGGGAAACTCGAGATCGATCTGGAAAAGGAGCTCGAGGCGATGGCCGTGAAGATGACCGTCGAGGGCCTCTACGGAAAACAGATCACGCTCGACGAAACTCACGCTTTGGTCGGTTCCATCGATCAGGTGAACCGCTGGTTCGTCCGGGATACGCTGCTCAACGTGGCCAAGATTCCGCTCTCGAAGCTCCCGCGCTGGTTGCCCGGAGTAGCGCGGGCCCAGGATAGCAACCGGCACATGGCCTCCGTCGCCCAGTCCATTTTCGAGCTGGGACCGGACCAAGGCGTGTTGAACTCGGCTTTCGCGAACACGACTCTTACGCCGGCTCAGCAGAAGAACAACGTTCAGGTGATTCTCGGGGGCGCCACGGAAGCGAGTACTTCCTATTTCACGTGGGTGATGCACGATCTTTTGTGGCACCCGGAACAGATGGCCAAGGTTCAGGCCGAGATCGATTCCACACTGGGGGGAAAGCCGATCCTGCCTGGCCAACCCTTGCCGCGATTTCAGACCTCGACTCTGGAATCCATGCGGCTCCACACTCCTTTTTTCATCATGCCGCGCCGGGCGAACCAAGACGCCCAAATCGAGTTCGACGGTACAGTAATCGGCGTTCCCAAAGGAACTCATCTCGTGTTTTCCGCTTACTCCTATCACCGCTCGGAAAGCGATTGGGGCGTGGAGAAGACCGGCTATCCGGCCACTGTCTATGCGCCGGATCGCTTGTTTGCGATGGGATCGGATCCCGCGAAAACGCTGCTTGGTTTCGGCTTCGGACCCCGGGTTTGTCTGGGCCGCCACGCGGCGGAGGCCGAAAAGGACGTCTTGATCAGCCGGCTGCTTCAGCGCTTTTCGATGAAACCGCTCGGAACGGGGCATGAAGTGGACATCACTTCGACTATGGCCACCCATCCGAAGGGCGGGCTTCGCGTGGAGATTCAGATTAGGGAGGGTGGGCGGTGAAATACCTGTTGCTGACGATTTTGGTCTGCCTGCCGGCCTTCGCTACCGGCGGACTTCTCAAGTACGAGTGCCCGAGCCGGTACGCTCACCTGGTCGGAGTGAAGCGGGAACCGATTCTCGAAATGCCTTTCGCGGAGGGAGTCGTGGATCGGTTTCTTCCGGAGAAGTTCGAGGCTCGGCCTCCGAAGGGAGCGCTTGCCAACGTTGCCTACAAATTTGCTCTCGGCTTTCAAGAAAAGCTCGGTCACACGTTGCCGAGCCCCGCCGGCGGCGAGGAGCCCTTCGCTCTGCTGGCGCCCGGCACTTGGCACACGGTGATCATCGACGAGCTTGGCATGAGAATCGTGCCGAAGTCGGCTTCCGTCAGTACGAAGCACGTGGCCATCGCGCGGCCGGGAATACCGGTTCGATTCGCCGGAGAAGTCTACGTGGACAAGGACGGCACGATCTACGTCTCGAACGACAGCGGGACGTACCAGACGAGCCCCGCTCATCTCAGTCAGGCCATCGGCCTATTGTCGTCGCTCCTTCCCGGGAAGCGATTCGTGGCGGTGAACGCCTACGGCTCTGAAGCTTACAAGCAAATGGTTTCCCAGGCGCTTCCGTTTGCCGTCGAGGGGGCCCTGACTCCAAAGACCAACCGGATCTTCGATCCCGACTTCGATATCGTGGTCGTCAGCCAGCTCGACGGACACGGCGTCTCCTTGTTCCGTTTGCTGAAGGGAACCGCGACCCGCGCTCCCGCTTACTCGGAAATGGCCGGGCAGCGCCCCGACGTCATTGCGCTGAAGAACGGGGAGTACAAACCTCTCGAGTCCATTCCGATCGACATGAACAAGTTCATGGATCGGGTTGGCTCCATCATGGCGGAGTATCCGCAGTTCAAGCCCCACTTCTCGACTCCGCACCAATGGTCGCCCGAGGCGCAGGCTTATTTGAAGAAGCACTCCTGGTGGGTGCCCAGCAAGTTGCTGCTCGCTTCCGCCTTGGGCAGGACGACCTCGATGTTGCCGACCGGATTGGAGGCCCAGCTGCGGGCCAAGCTTCTGACTTACCCGGACGGTTCTCTGAAGCCGGATGAAGTTTTCCGCCAGGCGTATGTTCTCGCCGAAGGCGACCTTTACCTAACCTTACTTACGGCGCAGAACGTTCTCGCCGATTTCCCGAAGCGGTCGGATCGGGTGGAAGCCAACCCGGTTTACAAGAAGCTCGCCTACATCCGCCACGACACGAAGGACATCGGCGATAATTACGGTGTTTGGTACCATCTGTTCGGCGGGGCTCTCTTCACGTCGGTGGAGCCGGGATGGCGGGGAGCCGGAGCGGTTTGGATGGACTCGTTCCTCGGTCGTTTCATCAGCGCGCGCGATCGGCAGGAAGAGATCTTCAATCGGCTGTCGGCACAGTTCGGGGCGCGGCTCCGCACCATGGCGGATACGGGTTCCTACGGGAACGCACCGGCTTCCGACAAAGACTATCTGCTGGCGAATCCCAGCCGAACGGGAAATTGATCGAGAGAGCTCACGCCGTTGATTTTTCGGCAGCCGCGGCTTTCTCCAGACTGTTCTGGGAGAGCTCCAGGCGGCAGGAGGGGCAGAACTGCTTGTCCAGGCGGGTCCCGCAGAAGCAGACGAACCCTATCTGCCGTCCGGGGTTACCCACGACAAGAGCGTGGGGCTGAACGTCCTTGGCGACGACACTGCCCGCTCCGATGAGTGCGAACTCTCCGATCGTTACCCCGCAAACAATCGTCGCGTTCGCGCCGACGGAGGCTCCCCGCTTGATGTGCGTGGGAAGAAACTTTTCGGCGCCCCGCTTCAAAAACGCCCTCGGAGTGAGGTCGTTGGTCAATACGACGTGAGGGCCCAGAAATACGTCGTCCTCCACGGTGACCGAGTGCCACAGGGAGATTCCGTTCTTTACCGTGCAGCGATCTCCGACCCGGGCGCCGCCCTCTACGAATACTCCTTCTCCCAGATTGCAGCTCTCGCCGATGACGGCTTCCTTTTGAACGTGGGTAAAGGCCCAGAGACGGGTGCCGCGGCCCACGCGCTTGGACTCGCAAATCGCCTTCGGATGAACGTAGAGTTTGGGAGCGGGCTTCTTCTTTTTCATGAGCGTCCGTTGAAAAAACGGCGGATGGCGCCCGCCACGTACTCGACTTCGCTTCGTTCGAGGGTCGGCCCCATGGGAAGCGAAAGTCCCTGCTTCGAGAGCCGTTCGGCGTTGGGAAATTTCCCGTTCGCGAGCTCCGTGTCCCGAAAGGCCGGCAGCTGGTGCAGCGGAAGCGGATAGTGGATGCCCGTCTCGATTCCTTGGTGCTTCAAAGCAGCGGCGAGGCGATCGCGGCTCTCGGTCGTTATCACGAACAAATGGTAAACGTGCTTAGCCTCCGGCGCTTCCACCGGTAGCCGGATGTCGGCGACGTCGTGCAGAGCCTCCCGGTACCAGGAGGCGGCTTGCCTTCTTCTGTCGTTCCAGCCGTCGATGAAGCGCAGCTTGAAACGTAAAATCGCGGCTTGGACATTGTCCAGCCGGGAGTTGTGGCCGAGCCAGAGGTGCTCGTACTTTTTCGGTCCGCCGTGTTTTCCGAGGCACCAGCTCTTTTGGATGAGGGCTTGCGACCGGGAAACGACGGCGCCTCCGTCGCCGAAACCGCCGAGATTTTTGCTGGGAAAGAAACTGAAGGCGGCCACGTCGCCCCATTGGCCGGGGCCTTCGCCTTTCCACTGAGCTCCGTGGGCCTGGGCGCTGTCCTCCAGGATTCGGCACCCGGTTCGATCGGCGAGCTTTCGGATGGAGTCCATGGGGCACATTTGTCCGTAAAAGTGGACGGGGACGAGAAGCTTGGTCCGGGCATTCATCGCCTTTTCCATCTCGGCGGGATCGACTAGCCAGGTGCCCTCGCTGATGTCGGCGAGGCGGACTTTGACGCCCGCGTGTAGCAAACCTTCCGCCGTCGCGACGAAGGTCATCGCGGGAATAACCGCTTCCGATCCTTCGGGAAGCTCGAGGGCTTTCGCCGCCAGCATGAGCGCGTCGGTTCCGTTGCCGCATCCGGTCGCGAAAAGGCCCGGCCCGAGCCACGAGGCGAACTCACGTTCGAAGGCGTCGAGTTCCTCGCCGCCGACAAAACGCGACTCCTGGATGAGCCGGCCTATTTCGGCGAGGTACTCGACGCCATTCGGACCGTGTAGGGCCGCCAGATTTAGGAAGGGAACCTGCCTCTGCGTCACGGGCCTATATTAGCATTTCGAGCTTACTTGTCTTCGACGGTGCGGCATGCCGAGCCCTTGCACCCCCGGAAGGACGCGAGCGTGCTCTGCAGAGCCGATTTTTGCGAAGACGTCAGACTCGAGTACCGGTTCGTCATCTGGAACTTCGCGTTCGGAACGGACGCGTCGTTCAGGGGAAAGAATTCCCAGAACGTCGTCGTGTTGGGCTGAAGTATCTTCTCGTTCCATTCGACATAGAGGTAGTCCTCCGTGTCCGTAAGCCGCCGGACCGCCTTGAAGGTCGGTGGTGAGAGATCGAGGAGCGGGATAGTGTCGGGAACGACGCCGCCGCCTTCGACGTAGTGCTCGATGAGGAATTGCTTACGCGTCCATGCGGCGCTCGGGTTGCGGAGAATCGGCACGAGTGAGCGGCCATCGACGGTGAGCGTGCCGCTAGCCAAGCCGAGTTCCTTCATCGTCGGCGCGATGTCGATGTTGAGGGAGATCTTTTTCGTCGATACGCCCTGAGCGAAGCCGGGGCCTCGGATGACCAGAGGAACCCGGATCGACTCGTCGTAACCGAACAACTTGCTGCTGAGCTTGTGCTCCCCGAAGAAGTACCCGTTGTCCCCGGTGAAGAGGATGACGGTGTTCTCGAGTTGGCCGCGCTTGCTCAGGGTATCGACGAGGGTTCCGACCATGTCGTCGACCGCCGCCATCGAGGCGATCTTGTGCTTGAACTGCTCGTTCACGTCGTTAATCGCTTTGCTATCCATCGACGGAAGCTGCTTCACGTAGTCGATGGCGTCCGGAGCGTCGTAGTTGAAAGACGGCTTATGGAGAGCCGGCCAGTCCGAGCTGAGGGAAGGGGCCTCTCCGTTGGCGAGGTTTCCGTCGGCGAGGTACTCGTGCCGGGGCGCCGGACGGATGCTTTCCGCGAAGTGATCGAGGTAGCTGCTTTCCGGCGCGGGCGCGCCGGGCTGGGGCGGCGTTTGAATCACTTCGACGTGCGGCGCGATGGGAGCGAGCACCATGAAGAAGGGCGCCGACGTCTTGTTGAAATGATTGTTGACGAAGGCGTTTGCTTTCTTCGAGAGCACGTCCGTCTGGTACTGGTCCGCGACCTCATCGGGATATTTGACGAGAGTGCCGGGCGTGAGGCCCGTGGCCGACTCGTTCATGGTGTAGTTGTATACGCGGTAGGTGGAGGGATCGAGCAGCGAGTACCACTCGTTGTAACCGGGGGGGATGTAATCCCGTGCGGTCGAGTAGCCGTACCCATTCAGATACTTTCCCACGTGAACGGTGCGGTACCCGGCTCCTTGAAGCCAGGTGGCCATGGTGTTCGACTCGCCCCCGGCGTGGGCCCCTTTCAGCCAATAGAGGATCCCGCCGAAAACGGTCTTTACTCCGTGATTCTGGGTGTACTGCCCGGATAGCATCGTCGCCCGCGAAGGGCAGCAGACGGCGTTGGTCACGAAGTTATTGTCGAAGGACACGCCTTTATCGACGATATGTTGTTTGATGTTCTTCAGCAGGCCCGCGTTCATCGCCGCCCGGTAGGTCACGATGTCTAGGTCGTCCGTCATGATTACGACGAGGTTGGGCTTGGACGCCGCCTGAGCCACGGGAAGTTTTCCCGGGAAGATGAGTTGGACGATCAAAGTCACAATCAAGGTGAGATTGGCGAGTTTCGCCGTCTTCAAGAGTTTCATGGCATTCTCCTTCGGAATTTTGCAGGTTATTTGCCGAACGTGGCGCCGACGGATTTCACTCCGCTGACCGAAACCGTGCAGGTCGCCGCTTTTCCCGAGCAGCTTCCGGACCAGCCCTTGAACTTGGCGCCGGAGGCGGCTTTGGCCGAGAGGACGATGCTGCCGGGCGACGGCGAAGATTCGACGCAGTCGTAATTTCCGCTTCCGCACAGGATGCCGGAGCCCGAGACGGTTCCCGTTCCTGAAACCGAGAGGCTGATTAAGTTACCGGCCGCGGGGCAAGCCTGGCTCCGAAGCGCGTTGAGCTTCGCGAGATGTGGATAGATTGGCAGCACACCGTTGTAGGGGGCCTTGCTGTCCGCTTTTCCGAGCGATGAGGCCTTCGCCCACTGTTCCGGCAGGACCACGGAGCTGACGATACCGACGAGGGCGTTGCCTTGCGTGACCGGGCCTCCTTCGTCTCCGGGCATCGCCCAGCTCAACGAGTTGAAATAGGACGTCGACTCCGAAGAGGACATGGAAGCGAGGCTCTTCGAGGGGGCTTTGTATTGCAGAAATAGAGTCAGCCCGGAGGATTCGTCGGAGGTGATCGGTAGAGACTGAAACGCGAACCAGTTCACGCCGGAGATCCCGTAGACTCCCTTCTGAGTCTTTCTTCCGAAGCCCTGAATCGGCAGCTGATTTTTCGGAGCGGCCGAGGTCGGACCCGAGGGCAAGGCTTCCGGAGCGGGAAGCGCCGACGCCGGCATTTGATAAGCGCTTCCGCTTACGGCGCTCTTAAGTCCAAGTACCGCGAAACCGTCGTAATCCAGCGGATACGCCGCGACCGTTTTGACCCCGACGACGTAGCTGGGAACGGGAGCGCCGCCGGAGTCCACTTGGGTTCCGTAAGGAAGCCAAACCTCCAAGTCCGACGTCTCGCTCACGTGCCCTTCCACTTGCGAGGAAATGCAGTGGAGGGGAACGAGCGCGCAGTTCGGCGCGAGAAGGGGCGCCGTACAGTGGCGATAACCGCCTATTCCGTCGGGCTGTCTGAGGTAAGCGGTCTTTCCGTTCGGGCTCGTGCTCGCGGCGTTTTCGATGGCGGACGAGTGAGTGGCTGCCGCAAGGCACACGAATACCAGGAGTCGTTTCATGGGGGCCTCCTTATTTTAGGAAACTAGCGGGTGGCGCCGAGTTTGCTCGCGATGAGCTCTTTCTGCTCTTGTCGAAGTGCCCGGTGGAATTCGATCACTTTCGCCAGAACTCGGGGGAAGACTTTCTCCCGCGCCGCCCGGCGGTGGTCGTCGGCCAGCTCGAGAAGTTTTCCCAGTTCCATTTCCGTCGAAAGGACTTGATGCCGAAGCTCGGACAGAATCCGGCTCCGCTCTTCCAGAGTCTCGGCCCGTGCCCGGAAGAATTCCTCCCGGATCGCTTCGAGTCTCAGCTTCTGGCCTTCGTCCAGATCGAGATAACTCGCGATCCTTGCCGTGAGGAAAGAAGCGATGGCGTCCGGCGACTTTCGGCAGCCGGTCGAAATCAAACAAAGGCAAAGAACGAATCCTACCCAGATTTTCTTGCTACGCACCTGACACCCCTGATTCAGCCGGCTTGTTCAAGAAGCCGGAATTCGGGTCTCTTCGCCGGGGCGCCGACCTCTTCGGCGCCCAGAAACTCCAGCGAGAGATTCCCGATGCGGACCAGATCGCCGGGGGAGATGGCCTTGTCGGTGACTTTCACTCCGTTGACGTAGGTGTCGATCACATAGCTGAGGTTGCGGACGTGAATCTCGCCGTCCGGGCGGAGATAGAGCAAAGCCTGTGTCTCCGAAACATCGCCGCCAGCGGCGAGGTCTCCGAACTCGGTGCCGATGAGCACCGTCGGCTTGTTGAAACAATGAATCGCTCTGTCTTCCGCGCGGTCGAGGCGCTTGACGATGAAGAACATTTTCATGGTCTCCTCCGGGAATCGGTTTGCACATTCTCAGATTAGAGGCCAAACCTTGTCGGATCGTGGCAGAGGGGTAATTTCTTATTAGTCGATATAAATCAGATGGTTACACTGATTTTTTTTTCGGGGCGGGAACGGATGACGAAAGAAGGGAAGTTTCGGAAGTACGGCTACTTCCGGGTCGCGGGAGCGCCGGAGATCTTGATGTCGTCGCTGCGGTAGTGGCTTCCGCTAGGCGACGGAGAGAAGCTCGGGATGTTGAGGTCCAACTTGTACTTTTCTTTTTCCATGAACTTGCGCACGACATGGGCGAGCTTCGCGAAGGACTCCGAATCGCTCTTTACGATGTCCACAAGGAAGTACGAATCCTTCGGCCCGTCTTTCAGCTGCAGCTTCAATTCGAACTTTTCCGGTCCGGGAGTGAACTTCAGAAGTTTCACGTCTTCCAGGTGCGCGGCGGAGGCGATGCCGGAGAGAAACAGCAAACTGGTCAGCCAAGCTTTCATGGATTTGCTCCTGGTTCGGCCTTCATATCATGGACTTCCTCGGGGAGCGCAGGAGGGGCAGGAGCTTCTTTTTGGCTAAGCCCAAGGGTCGCATTCACCGTTTCTATGTCCCCTACCTCTTTGAAGGTGGTTTCCTTGATGTCCTTGTAGTTGTACGGCCACATGAAGTCGTCGAAGTTGAAATCCGCTATCCCCTTGCTGAAGGCTATCACGTTGAACTTGTTTTCGATCGCTCCCGTGATGCTGCTGCGCACGCAGGCTCCGCCGTTGGCTCCCATGATGATCAGGGTGTCGATGCCTTTGGCCTTTAGGTGATCGACGATGTCTTTCTTGCTCTTGTTGTAGTCCTCGAACATTCCATCTGAGTTCTTGATGAAGTACTTAACATCCTTATAGTCGGTGAGCTCTTTCTTCAAATCGTCTTTGGTGTCGCCGTATCCGTCGTACTCGACGATGAGGATGGGGGCCTTCGCCAGCTTTGCGTTCTTGATCGCGGTGACTTGCGCGGCGGTCAGCTTCTTCACCTTTTCGACGTTGTCGGGTTTGTCCGCGGATCCGCCACGGGTTTCGAACTTCGGCTGCATGTCGATGATGACGACCGCGTGTTTGGGGAGCTCGCCGAAACAAGCCGCTGACGCGGCGAATAGAACGAAGGCGAACAGAAAGAGATGTCTTTTGAAACCCACGGAGAGTTATCGGCAGAAAGGGCGGACGTGTTTATCCGGAGTGCGAAGCGGTCAGGGAGAGTATTCGAAGTTGATCCCGCGCACTTCCATGCCGGCACGAATGAGCGCCGGAGCCGGAGAGGTCCCCGGCAGCACTACCCGGAAGCCGTCCACATCGGAAGTGAAGGTGGTATCCAGGAGCAGCTTGGGAGAGTTCGGAGGTTCGCCGCGCCAATCGGCCTGCACCTGGTAGGCGACGACGGACCCGGTCCAATGGAGTGAGAGAACGGTGGGAACGCTTACGACCCTAAGGTTTCGGATAAAATTGGCGCCGGCGTACTTCTCGTTAGTGAGAGAGACGATCTCGATGGCCTTTCCGGAGTGAAGCACCGAGATATCGGCGAAGGTGTTGTAGTAAAAGCCCGCTCCCGGCCGTCCCTCTCCTCGAACCCCCGCTTCGAGCGCCCCCTCGATCCGGATTCCTTTTAGAGTCAGGCTCTGCCCTCCGCTAACCTGGATTCCGTATCTCGCCCCGGTCGCGCGAAGGGTCAGGTCCCGGATGAAGAAGCGGGCGGTCCCGACCCAATTGGTCGGGATTTGCAGCTTGAAGACGGCGTCCACCGGAGCCCCAGCCGACCCGCCCACCAGCGAAATGATCGCCCCTCTTCCTCGAATAAACGCAGGCGTGTCCGCATTGCCCGTCATGACAATCATGGGCCAGTTGTAGGACGCCCACGGGGAGAGGGTGATCCCTAGCCGGGGCCGGCTAGAAGCGGCGGTGCGAAACTTTTGCCGTACGATCTCCGGCGAATCCGAGGGAAGCACGAGGAGGGCGGTGCCTTCTTGAAGCTCCTCGGGGATTGGATTGGCCGCGAACGTTTCCAGTACCGGTCTCTGGATGGAAGCCGCGCAGCCGGCATCCCGCGAAAGTACGACCGCCTTGCTCGAAACTTCGTAACACTGGCTTTGTTCGATCGTGGCGAGCGGTCCGGTTCCGCGTTCCAGTCTTTCGTCGCCGATGCGCCCGCGAAAGCGGAAGTTCGCGGTGCGCGTGAGCCTCACGGCATTGGACGCCACGTTTCTAGGACAAAAATGATACGGGACCTGACTCCACGAAATGATCTGCCAGCCGCCGTAGTTCTCGGTATAGCCGAAAAATTCGATCCTGGAGCTGTCGCTGACTCGGATGCTGTCGCCTTGGGACTTCTCGATGGAACCGCCCAGCCAGGTTAGATCTTCAACGAAACTCAAGGTAGCCCCCTGGCTCTTCGTGAAGAGAATCACGGTTCCGAAAACCCGAGTGGAGCGGATACGGCTCGTGCTCTTGCCGTTCAGCCTTAGGCCTTCGCCGTTGAACTTGAGAACCAAAGTGTCCAGGGTCAGGCCCGCAATCTCGCTGGACGAAGGATCGACGAGAACCGCCGTTTTCGAGGCGTTCTGGATTCTGATCCCGGATAACGTAATCCCTCGGCCCGAGTTAAGGATGATTCCGTACTCCGCCACTTCCCTCGGCCACTGGATGGTACAAGCGGTTTCAACCTGACTGAAACTTCCATCCGAGGCGAATATGTCCAGGTCGCGTACGGTGAAGCCGTCGCGAGCGCCGGCTATGCGCAATACGGCATCCGGGTTCGCCACCTTGCGGAGGGTGGCGCCCGCTCCGTCCAGAAACAGCGGCCCGGGCGCGTTGATCACGAGCTCCCGTTCGGTCAGGTAGACCCCATTCGCTTGCAGGCGTAGGCCGACTTGAAGACTCGAAGCTCGATCGATGGCTTGCTGAAGGCGAACGGTAGTGGCCTCGGCAAGCTCATTGGCGACGATCGGTACGAAAATATCTCTCGGACGAACGATGAGAGAGACCGTAGCCGCATTCGAGTTCAAGCGCCCATCGCGAGCGACATAGGTGAAAGTATCCGTGCCGGAATAGTCCGGCGCAGGGGTGTAGGTGAAAGCCGCCCCGCCGTCAACGGGAACCGAGATCGAGCCGTTCGATGGGCCGGCGACGATAGAGTAACTGAGCACGTCGCCGTCCGAGTCCTGACCCGTGAGAGTTCCGGAAATAGTTTGGCCTTGGGTGCCCTGGAACGACAATGAGGACGCGACGGGAGTGAGATTCCGATAGAGGGTGGCGGTGAGCGTGAGGGCGGCGCTGTGCGGGACGTTTCCCGCGTGGCCGGTGACCTTCAGGCGGGAACTATTCCGGCCATTCGGGCTGGAGAAGACGACGACATTCAAATCGCACGACTGTCCCGTAGTCAAAGGGGTGCGGCAGCTGGAGTAGATGACCCTGAATAGTCCCGTGAGCTGGATGCGAGTGGGCAATATTGGAGAGGCGCCCGAGTTGGTGACTTGGAAAGGAAGAATCTTATATTCCCCAAACGGAACTCTTCCGAAGTCCGGATTCCCCGAGAGCAGCAGATCGCTCGCTTGGACGGCGGCACCGCAAACGGCGAAGCAAAAGGCAATCAGGCGTATCTGCATAGAGAAGATCCGTGAGGGTTGGAGCGTGATTTCGGTCGCTTGAATGATCCCCGTTGCCGACGAATAACTACCATTGTAGCGGAATTCGGGCCTCCTTAGCGGCGCCGGGGAATTGTGGGCACCTAAACCGCTAATTCTTTTCCGACATTGGAAATGTGCTCATTTGAACACAATTGGCGAGTTCGGCTTTCTGAAGGGCGAAGAGGCGAAGAAGTGAGTATCGAAACTCGCGAGTTGAGGGCTCCAATTTTCCAGAGGAAAATTGGAGCGGGAGACGAGGTTCGAACTCGCTACCCTCAGCTTGGAAGGCTGATGCTCTAGCCAAATGAGCTACTCCCGCATCGTGGAAAGGGACTCTAATTTCTCGCGGGCCCGCCGTCTACCGGCTATCGGGGCCCCTTAAAACAACAAGCAAACCAAGCGCTTAACACGAGCCTCTTGGGCCCGTCAATTCTTCCTCTAACCAGGGCAACCTTCCTAAGGAAGTTGGGTCCCCATGCTATCCTTTATAGACCGTGCTTTGTCTCGTTAAGACGTGTCTGCTCCTGTTTCTCGTTCTGCCCGCGAGCCTGCTCGCCGAGCCCCCCATAGATGGGCGGATCGCCGAGGCCGTCGCGGCCGGCGATACCCCGGTCGTCTTCGTGGATCTGGACGCCACGCTCTACTCCGAAAGAGCCCGCGTCCGACACCTTTTGGAGCGCTTCGACCGGGAGAACGGCACGAAACTTTTTAAGGAAGCGGACCTGCCCAAGTTCACCTCCCTTCCTGGTCTTGAGCAGGCCATTCGCGATCACCTGAACGAGCGGGTTCCGAACCAGAAAGAGAGACTCGCTCTGTGGAACAAGTTCGCGGCCCATGAGGAGAAATACCGCTTTCACCCGGACAGCATCGCCAGCGACGAAGTCGACCGGCCCCTCGTGGAAGCGATCTCGAAATGGGAAAAGGCCGGCGCCCAAGTCGTGTTTCTGACCGGGCGGGACGCCAGCATAAGAGACGCCACCCTGAAAAAGCTCAGTGCGGACGGGCTCGGGCGCTTCGCCCTGCACTCCAAACAACCCGGACAGGACACCGCCCTTTTCAAAGCCACGGCTATCTCCATCTACCTGAGCTCCCGGGTCCGCACGCGCGCGGTGGCTCTCGTCGACGACGATCTCGTCAACCTGCAATCGGTTTCGGAGCGGCACCCCAGGATTCTGGTTCTGAGAAATACCCAGGAAAGCCCGGACGAGCTGAAATTGGACTCTCCTCTGGAGAGCGGCGCTTCGGATACCGCCCACCGCTATGGGCGATTTCGGTCAAAATGGACCTACGAGCCCAGTTGGGACATCGAGTTTTTGCCTTCGCGCCGTAAGGTGCACGAGGAGATCGGCGCCAAGTTCGAGCCGAAAAATCCAGCGCAGGCGGCGCCGATCATTCTCTTTACGGCCGGGATTTATGGTTCCGGAAAGTCCTATGTGGTGAACCAGCTCGTGTCGGGTGGCGTACTGGATCCGACCCATTTTACCGACATCGATCCCGACAAAATTCGAAAGTCCATTCCCGAGTACCTCGATTTGCTCAAGGCCAGTCCCGAACAGGCTAGCTCACTCGTTCAATACGAAACGGGACACATTCAAGAGCAGGTTTTGAACAAGGCTTTGAACGCGAGAGTGAACATCGTGCTCCAGGGAACGCTTCGAAGCGAAGCGTTCAACCAAAAGCTCTTCGAGGACATTAGAAAGAACTATCCGGAGTACCGGATTGGAATCGTCTGGGTGCATGCGGATCCCCAGGTCGCGGCGAAGCGTGCCGCCTCCGGGCCCTATCGGGACGGGCGAGTGGTTCCCGCCGTACTTCAGCAGCAAGCGGTGAAAGACGTCCCGGAAGTCGTCAGCACTCTCGCACCGCTTTCCGATTTCATCGTCCAGGTGGACAACACGGACAAACCGAAACTCGTCGCCATCAACCGCGGTGGTGAGGCCACCCCCTTCGATCTCTCTTTCCAAGCGGGCGATCGAGAGGGGCTCAACCCGGAGGTCGCCAGGGTGTTGGAGCCTCTGCTTTCGCCCACGCCCCCGTGCCTTCACAGCGCGGGCCGCCTCAAAGAACAGCCGCCGGCTTCCAAATAGCCGGCGCTATACACTCAAGGCCGCTGCCGCTATGATGCGTGACATGGCGCTTTCGCGGCTCAGATCCAACAACAAAGGCCTGACGTTCCTTGTGTATTTCGGGGTCATGGTCTTTGGGCTTCTCTGCCTCTACTACATAGACGGGATCGGAAAAAACTTGGTGGCGCCCTCCATCCCAGGACTGGGGCCCCAGAGCGAAAGTCCGGAACAGATAAACACTCTCCTGCATGTGCTGCTCGCTCTAGCGGTGGTCATCGTTACCGCTCGCGCGGTCGGCGCTCTTTTCAAATGGTTCGGACAGCCACCCGTCATCGGAGAGGTCATCGGCGGTATTCTGCTGGGGCCTTCCTTTCTGGGCCGGCTTTCTCAGGCCACCTACGATTTCATTTTGCCGCAAACGGCGGCGCCGTTTCTTGGGATCATCGCCCAATTGGGCATCATCCTTTATATGTTCATCGTGGGCCTCGAGCTCGACCTGAAGCTGCTTCGGCGTTCCGGCCATTCGACGCTCGCCATTTCCCACGCGAGCATCATCGTTCCCTTTCTCATGGGTACGGGGCTTGCCGTTTATCTCTACCCGGAGCTTTCGAACAGTCAGGTTCCCTTTCGGAGCTTCGCGCTCTTTATCGGGATCTCGTTATCGGTCACCGCTTTTCCCGTACTCGCCCGCATTCTGACAGACCGGCGCGTGCATAAGACGCGGCTGGGTACCATCGCGCTGACGTGCGCCGCGGTCGACGACGTCTCCGCCTGGTGCCTGCTCGCCTTCGTGGTCAGCATTACCCACGCCAAACTGGGCGGCGCGGTCTACACCCTTGGCTTCACCATCGCCTACGTCGCGATGATGTTTTTCGTTGGCCGTCCCCTGATCGCGAAAGTGGTTCCGTTTCTGGAGAAGTTCGACAAGGTCACCGAAGGCGGCATGGCTCTCGTGATGGTGGCGCTGCTCCTTTCCGCGCTTGCCACGGAAGTCATCGGCATCCACGCCATCTTCGGCGCGTTTCTTCTGGGCGCCGTCATTCCCCACGACAGCCGAATCGCCCACGAGCTGGCGACGCGGCTCGATGACTTGGTACGGGTCCTGTTTCTCCCCGCGTTCTTCGCCTTCACTGGAATGCGGACTCAGTTCGGTTTGCTCAGCACGCCCGAGGAGTGGTGGATGTGCGGCGCCATCATCCTGGTAGCGACGCTCGGAAAATTCGGCGGCACCCTAGCGGCGGCGCGGCTCACGGGACTCAACTGGATGGATTCCGCGGCGCTCGGCGTTCTCATGAACACCCGCGGTCTCGTCGAACTTATCGTCTTGAACATCGGTCTGGATCTGAAGGTCATCTCGCCGACCCTCTTCGCGATGCTGGTCCTCATGGCCCTAGTGACGACTTTCGTGACGACACCCGTCCTCAATCTCATCACCAGGAACCGGCCTTGGGTGGGCCCGGACGAAGACTAGTCCCGCTTGAAGGCGTAAAGAAGCCAAGCCAGCGAGGGCAAAACCAGAAAAGATCCGAGCACCAAAGCTCCGAAGAGCGGCCTCAGGGTAGCTTCGGGGGCCGCCGCGGAATCAAGCGTCAGATCCGGGGCGATGAGATACGGGTACTGGGCCGCTCCCCATCCCAATACAAGACAGGCCACCGCGCCGACGGCGAAAACCCGGGCTAGCTTTGGAAGTTTTTGCCTAAGGCAGGCGATCGCCGCGCCGAGGGAAACTCCGGCGAGCGCGGGGATATACCAAAAGCTCAGGAAACGATCCTGAAACACCCCCGCCGTCGAGGGCACCAAAACGGCCGACAGAAGGGAGCTCGCCACCAAGACGGCCGCCGCGTAGTAGGCTCGGCGCGAGAACTCCCGGCGGAGCTCGACGGTGCGAGCCTCGGCCGTGAGATAGACCGCCGCGAGGAAGGTTCCCGACGCCGTCGTCAGGACGCCGACGGAAAGAGGAAAGAAATCCAGCCAACCGACGTAACCCGTACCCGAATCCAGACGAAGCGTTCCGGAGGTGAGCGCTCCCATGGAAAGCCCGAGGAAGAAGGGCGTCGTGAAGCTTGCGACCGAAAAGACCCGGCTCCAAACTCCGCGCTCTTCCGCCGGTCCATACTGGCGAAAAACGAAGGCGGAACCTCGGAGCACGATTCCGATCAGCATCAATTCAAGCGGGATGTGCAGCCCTTCGGAGAGAACCCGGAACGCGGCCGGAAAAGCCGTGAAAAGAAGGACCAGCGCGAGAATGAGCCAAACGTGGTTCGCTTCCCAGATGGGAGCAATCGCCGACTGGATCAGTTTTCTTTGCTCCGCGGCGGTCTTACCGGAGCTCAGGCCGCTGAGAATTCCTCCGCCGAAATCGGCAATGCCGAATATCAGATAGAGAACGAGCGCTCCGATGAGAAAAATTCCGATCGCGTCAGTAAGTTCCATCGGAGGCCTCCGCTATGGACGGACCGGTCTTGACGTAGTGAAGGATTATTTTACCGACGACAAGACCGAGGCCGAGATACAGGCCGACGAAAAGAAGCAGGGAGAACAGCAGCGCCGGGCGATCGGAGACCGCCTCCGAAGTCCGCATCACATTATAGATAATCCACGGCTGCCGGCCCACTTCGGCGGCTATCCAACCCGTCTCGAGGGCGATGATTCCGCAAGGCCCGAGCCAGACGAGCGCCCGGAGAAGGCGCTTCGAGGGCTCGAAGGATCTCGATCGAACCCACGAGAGAAGCACCCAGGTGTACCCGAAGGCGAGCAGCGTCCCGAAGAGAATCATCGTCTGAAAGGCGAAGCGCGCGAGCCGGGGAGGCCACAGATCCCGATCGAAACCTTTGAGCCCAGCGACGAATCCGTCCGCTTTTCCCGTGGCGAGCCAGGAAAGAGCGTACGGAATCGGGATCGCCCAGCGGGTTTCTTCGGCGGCATAGTCGGGCCAGCCGCCCAGAAGCATCGGCGCGCCGGTTTGGCTTTCGAAATGGCCTTCCAGCGCCGCGAGCTTGATGGGCTGGAGACGCGCGATCTCCATGCCCGAGCGGTGGCCGAGCAGCGGCTGGAGGAGGTTGGCGGGCAGGGCGACCATCACGGCAAGCCGGAGCGCCAGCCGATCGAATTTCGAGCCCGGGTGTTTCAGAAGACGCCAGGCGTGAAGGGCCGCGACCGCGGTGGCGACGGCGGCATAGGAAGCCAGAACTCCGTGGGGCACCTCGTGGCCGGCGGAGGGAGAGAGCAAGGCGGCGATGGGATCGATTTCCGTGAACTCTCCGTTCAAAAGCTTGAATCCGACGGGAGTCTGCATCCAGGCATTGGCGAGGGTGACGAAGGCGGCCGACGCGAAGCCGCTTAGCACCACCATCCATCCGGCGGCGAGGTGGGCCGCCGGTTTCAGTCGCTCCCAGCCGTAAAGGTAGAGGCCGAGAAACACCGCTTCCGTGAAAAACGCTACCCCTTCGAGAGCGAAGGGCAACCCGATGACGGGCCCGGCCCGCTCCATGAACTTCGGAAAGAGAAGGCCGAGCTCGAACGCGAGCACCGTTCCGGAAACCGCACCGACGGCAAACAGAACGGCGGTTCCCTTCGCCCAAGCTTTGGAGAGGCGCAACGCCTCGGGGTCCCCGGTCCGGCGCCAGCGGTGCTCGGCGAGCACCATGAGCAGCGGCATCGTCATGCCGATGGAGGCGAAGATGATGTGAAAGCCCAGGGAAAGGGCCATGTCGAGGCGAGGGAGAAAGGCCATGGAAGCAGTCCTCTTGGCCCATCGTACCACCGAAGGCACCTGTGCTAAACTACCCCCGTGCGCCGCCTCTTCATTCTTTTTGTCGTCTTATTCAGCCGGCTCGCCGCCGCTGACGTCGAGGATTACTCCTCGCCGCTTCGCTTCGGTCTCGACCTCTATTACGCGCCTATCAAGTACAACGCGTTTTTCCTCGATCCGGGTACCGGCCTCGATGCGTCCTTGAACCAAAGCGCCGCCGGCTTCTACTTCGAGTGGATTCCGATCACCCGGTTCGGCAAGCTAGGGGTCGGAGTCGGTTACGAATACATTTTCGCCCGCACGGTCACCTATTCGACGGGAGACATTTCGAAGATCTCCGCCAATGTCGTCGAGCTGGGGCTCAGCTACCGCGCGGATTTTCTCCCGAACCAATACGTGGTTCCTTACGGGCGATTCGCCTTTGCCATCGTGCTGCCGAGAGAAATTACGACGGTCGGAGGAGTGGAGACGCGGCCGACCCAGCCCAGCCAGCGGGGAACGCAAGTGGCTTTCGGCGGGGAAGTGCTGCTCGACTGGCTCGAACCTCACTCGGCGTTCAACCTCGACAAGGATCAAGGCATCAATAATCTGTTTCTTTACGGCGAGTACATCAAGTTCTCCTCTCCGGCGGGCGCCACGAGCGATCTCTCCTATTCCGGTTTCCGGGCCGGATTCCGGGCGGAATTCTGATGATCGAGCTTTCCCTGCAGGCGCCACCGGCGACGGTTCGGCGGGGAATCGCGCCACTGCTTCTTCTTTCCCAAGTCGAGAACACGGCCCCCTTTATTTTTGACGACGAGTTCGGAGAAGTCTCCCGCCAGCCTCACGTGACCCTACTGCGTGCGCTGAAACGCGGGGAGCGTCCCATCGAGGGGCACGCGGACTACTTCCGCTTTTGCTTGTCCGCTCACCACGCGACCGTGGCTTCGTTCGTTCCGACGGATGTCGACATCGCGATCCGTTCGAAACTTTGGGACGGCACCCTGCCCACCGAGACGCTAGAGGCAATGGCCTATGTGGTCGAGGAAAGCTTTACCTGGAGCGCGCGGGGGCTCAGCACCCGGCAGGTGCGCCACGATCAGGGCGGCCCGGCGCTGTCGGGGCTGCTGGGCGAGTGGTACAGCACGGCGGCGGCGGCGTACGGGGCATTGAGAAAGCGCTCGCCCGGCATTGCGGAGAGGATCCTTGCCGCCATTCGCTCCGAAGTGGAACGGGAGGAGAGGATATTTCTTCAGTTCGAAGAGAACGGCGACAAGCGACGGCTGCTTGAAACTTCCACCATCATCGCTCACAACCTGGGCGACCTGGATCGGGTGATCGATCTTTGGGAACTTCCCGATACCGATCCGCTGAGGGAGTTTTACAAACGCTCGGGTGTGTCCGCGCGGGCGGGGGAGTGGAACCGCGTGCACATGGCGGCGGAAAACCACCGGCACCTTGCTTTGCGAAAGCCCCGCTCGGTTCGCCGCCGTAGCGAGTGGCTGCTTCCCATCGGCCCTTTCTTCGACGATTGGGGTATGGCCATCGCGCGAGGCCTCACTCCGGAAGAGGTCGGTGAAGTCACCGAGGCCCTCGTCGACGGCTGGCACAAAATTCCGGAAACCGTCGGTTACCCGAGAGCGCTCGCCGGAATCTTCGAGGCTTTCCCCGGCGGCGGCTCCGCTTTGCGCCGGACGGTGCCCGCCCGCATTTTCCGCTCGCTCGAATCGGGACGGCTTCGCACGCTCATCGGAGTTCCGCGAGCGCGTTTCGAAGCTTCCTGGTCGAAGCTCAAGCTGACGGCTCTCCTCTGAGGGGTTTTGGTTGGGTGTCTCGAAGCTCGCCACCGGCCTAACCCCCGGTAAGTCCGCGCCTAGTCCTGGGCAAGTAGTCTCCCTGTCTACGGTATAGACGATACCCACATTCGATATCCGGCATAAGTATTTGAAATACATATGAATAATATGGTCCCGCGCTTGCAAAGTTAGGGCGCGGGGGGCATGGGTTTGCGGGGGGAGCTTCAACCAATTCGGCGCGGGATCTTTTTCCTGGGAATGCTTTGCGTTCTCGCGGCGTCGCCCGCGTTCGCTCTCGATTGCAATCAATCCTACGGCATCCTCTCCGGCGCGAAGCGGTTCGTCGCGGCTTCCGTCGGTGTCGTCACCAACCCCCTTCAAAAGTTTTTCACGTTCCTAACGCAGTGGACGAAGTTTTCCCGCGTTCCGCACCCGGTAGTGAAACCAAAGGACGTGATTGAAACACTCGCGCGGACGTTTCCGGAAATCCGCGAGTTGCCGCCCGATGTGCTCGCCGCGCTCGCGCGCGAAGACTCTCCCATCAGTCCGCACCGCATAGCTGATTTTCATCGTTGGGTGCGCGAGCAGGAGACCGCCTTTCCGAAAGCCGAGCGCAATTGGCAGAGCCGCTTCGCCGAAGAGCTTCAGCGGCTCGAATGGCGTTTTCACGAGAAGGGCGCCTTTGGTCTGCGCACCCAGGAAGTGGAAATGTTGGTGGCTTTGAAACTGGCGCAAGGGATCCACGGCAGACGGGATCAATTCAGAGAGGCGGCGCGAGCGGCGGGGGAAGCTCCGGGCGCGGAAAGGGATCGGAAAGTGCGCCGGGCATTGAAAACGGCTCAGGAGGCGGTGTACCTCGCCTATCGGGCTCCTCGTGACTCGAGCCCGGTCGGTGAGGCGGAACTTGCCGAGGTCGTGCCTTTCCTGCGCGCCGCCCTGAAGGATTCGGATCCGGTCGTCGCCATTCTGGCCGAGCGCACGCTTCGCGAAATCGAAATCTTCAGCGGGGCGAGCGGAGAAGGCCAAAGTTCCGCGCTCACCCCGGAACTGCTTCAGCAGCACCTGCTGTCGCGTGCGAAAATGGATCCGGAACGCAAGACCGGACCTGTCGCCGCGGGGACGAGGCCTCCGGAGCGGGGCACGTCGGGACAGGAATTAGATCACCGGATTTACGATTCGCTTCCCTATCACGGATTCAATCTCGCCGAGAAGGCTCTCGAGGAGGATCCGAACGCGCCACCGTCGAAATCACCGGCCCGGACCGCGATTCTCTTTCAGAAACTTTTCTACCGTTGGGAGGGAGACAATCTCACCCACGAAAGCACCCCGGAGGGGATGCGCCTTCGCCAGGCCTATCCGGAAATGTTCGAAAAGCCCGCGGGAACCGCGACCACCGCTTTCCTGGACCGGATCGAAGCCAGCTCCTCCAAACTTTCCTCCACCGAGGTCACTTCGCTCAACAATGCGATGAGGACGGGCGCCTGGGAGGAGCAATCCCGGGCCCGTCAGTTGTATCAGCGTCTCCACGGGCAGGGGCTCATCGACGGGCCGCCCTTTAATTACGAAGATCATCCGGATGTGGTTTCCCATTTCGCCTGGATGACGGACACCATTTCCTCGAATGCGTTGCCTCGGCTTCTCGACACGAGATGGGGCTGGGTGAACGCCAACGATCCGCCGGAAGTGATCCGCTACGGCCGTGAGTACCGTCATCAGCTCGAGGAATTTCGCAATCTACCGCTTGCGGTCGCCGCGAAGATGGCGGAACGCTTTCCGGATGCCTCGCTCGTTTTCATGCGGGGTAATTACCCGGTTACCGTCGAGAACGCGAAGCTCATGATGCGGTTCTTCTCTCCTCTGGGAGGGGATCTGCGGGACGTAGCGCTCGTCCGGCGTAACGCCGCTCAGGGTGTGCGCTCGCTCATCTCCGACGCCGGTTTCCACCGGTCCAAGGGCTACGAAGAAGGGGTCCCTGGTCTGCTCGCGGAGGTGAATCGTTACCTCGCCACCGAGAAAGATCCGTTCGTGAAGGAATGCTTGCTGGAGTCCCGTCTCCGTCTCGAGCACGCGATGAAGTACGAACCTTTCGGTCCCGGCGGCAAGAATCCGGAACAGTTTCTCCCCCGCAGCACCCAACGCGTTCACGAGGTGAATGGATCCGTCGCCATGGTCGGCGGAAAAGAGCGTCCGCTCGACACGAAAATTACTTCCGCCCTCGCGGCGGAGCACGTTTATCGGATCCCCGATCTCGGGGTCATTCTTTCCGAGGTTCCGTACAATCTAAGAGGCGAAGCGAGGGTCGAGGACGGGGCGAAGCGCCTGCTCGAGTCTCTAGACAGCTTCGTGGAGCAATCCCCGTCGAACCTGACTCTCGAAGCTTTCGGCGCCGACGATTTCCACCACGGATTGAAATGGGCCTACTACCGTCCTTCGATGCGCGATCGCCCGGACGCCCCGAGCGTGGTTTCCATCGCCGGCACCAGAAATCCCCTCGACTGGCTTACGAACTTCGGCCTCGGCGCGATCAAACGGGACAGCGAGATGTACCGTAACCTCGTGCACCGGGTTGTCGACGATATGATGAGCGGCCGGCGCGTGGTCATTACGGGGCACAGTCTCGGAGGAGGCATGGCCCAGTATCTCGCGTGGGATGTCGCGAAGGAGCTCCGCCGCATGGAACGGGAAGCCCCTCACATGTTCTTCGACGGCGGAACGGGAACTCAGAAGAATCATCCCGACCGGGTCTGGAGGCGGCTCGAGCTCAATACGTTCAACGCCTTCGGCGTGAAACACGTGATCGAGAAGGAAGATCCCGAGCTGGCTCAGAGGATGGGCTGGAAAATGGAACAGGCGACTCACCATTACCGCAATCACTACGATCTGGTTTCCCTTCTCGGCAAACCTACCGGCACGACCGTTCAGCTTCCGGATACGGGCGGTTACTGGGGGCTTGTCGACGCACACGTCATGCAGAACGTCCTGGAGGGCGCGGTCGCAAGCCGCGGAATCGATTCCGACACTGGGGGAGGGACGCCGCTCTACAAAACCGCCAATATCCTCACTCCGAGAATCCGGATTCTCCCCGGATGGCTCATCCAGTTTCAGCACAAGAGAACGGCGCCGGAGAAACGCGCGGTACTCGAGAAAGCGATCGAAATGGCCATCGAGCGAGGAACGGATTTGGATCGCGACAAGCTCTTGGTACTCCGCTCCATGCTGCAGCCTCTGCTCGACGAGAAATAAACTTTTGCCGCAAAGCATCCGATAAGAGGCCGTAGGGCCAAGTGTGCCTTTTTTATGCCTATCAAGCGAAACGGCAGCCTAAAGAGACTACGTGCCTTCGACGAAGGAGCGGATCGCGTCGTTCAGAAGAAACGCCCGGCCCCCGCGAAGGGACCGTCGGTGGAACGCAAGTGGCTTCCGCCCGCCTTCATCGCCGTTCTCAGTTTCGCTCTGCACTTCGCCTGGCTCGACCATCCTCGGTCCGTCGTCTTCGACGAAGTGCATTTTGGAAAATTCGCCACCGCCTACTGCTGCACGCAGGAACGCTTCTTCGACGCTCATCCGCCTCACGGCAAGTTGCTGCTCGCGGCCGCCGCGAAAGTGGCCGGCTATGACGGAGGGCTCACGTTCGAGCGGATCGGGCAACCCTACGGAAAAGTTTCCCCGTGGTCGCTTCGCTGGTTTCCCGCTTTGATGGGAGCTTTGATTCCGCTGCTTGCATGGTTCGTGATGCGCCAGCTCGGCGCCTCGAGGCCTGCCTCGTTTCTGGTCGGGCTCGCTCTCGGGCTCGATAATGCACTGACGACCCAATCGCGCATGGTCGCGCTCGATTCGATGCTGATCGCCTTCTCTCTGTCGGCGCTGGCGCTCTTTCTTCACGCCTTGAAGCGAAGCACCCGGCGGCGCTGGATCTGGCTTTCCTCGTCGGGAATTCTATTGGGGATGGCCGCCGGCACTAAAGTGACCGGAGCCGCCATGGGCGTTTTGATGGCGGTAGTCTTGTTCCATCCGTTTTTCTCGCGGCGGGGCTGGGATACTTTCCGGTTCGGCGCGCGGGGCCTCGCCATCGTGCTCACCCCCGCGATCGCGGTTTTCTATGCGGGATTCTTCCTGCACTTCGCGGTGCTGACCAAGCCCGGCTCCGCCGACAAGTTCTTCAAGCCGACGGACTCCGCCTGGCAAAACGTGACCGCCTACCAAAGCCTCATGTTCGAGAAGAATTACACTCTCGCGCAGACTCATCCCGCGCAGAGCCGTTGGTGGGAGTGGCCGATGGATAGAAAGCCCATCTACTACTGGGCCGAAGGGGATCGCGGCATCTTTCTCTGGGGAAATCCGGCGCTGTGGTGGGGGACGAGTCTTCTGATGCTCTTCACGCTCGGGGCCGCCCTGCTCGGACGGATTACCAGTCTGAAGATCGTTGCGGGCGACAGCCGTTCGCGGGCCTTGCAGTGGATTCCGCTGTGGGGATTCGTTCTATCTTATCTTCCGCTCATCTTCGTGCCGCGGGTTCTCTTCCTCTACCATTATCTCACGCCGCTCGTGTTTGCGACGATGTACGTCGTGCTTTGGCTCGACGGCGCGGGATGGATTCCCTCCTCCCGGCTTCGCCGGCAGAAAAAATCGTTCTATGTAGTGGTGGGATTGCTGCTCGCCGGATTTCTCGCCGTCGCTCCCGCGACTTTCGGCTGGAAAATCATCCCGGAATGGAATCAGGCCCTGACGAGTCTTCTTGCCGGCATCCGTTAGTGAGTGGGCAGGGAGAAGACATCCACGTCGGGGAAGTAGCTGTCCAAACCTCCGAAGTAGCAGGTCGGCGCCAGATCTTCCGGAAGGGAAACATTCACTCGGTGATTCCCGTAACCGACCTTTTCGATGTCCACTTTCAAAATGGCCCGGAACTTCTTCAAGTCGAGAGACTTGGTTTTCGGATCGTAAGCCCCTTTGTCCGTGAGCAGCTTTCGGTAAGACTTTTGTAGGATCGCAACCCGCCTCTTGTCGAAGGCGTCCACCAAATCCTCTGGAGAATAGACGAGGTGCTGGCCCAGGTAATTGACCGCGTTCAGTACGGCCCTTTCGTCCGGCACGGCCATGTGGTCGGCTATTTTTTGCTGGCGAACTTCTTTCGATAGCTTGGGATCGAGTCCGTCCAGGAAATCCTCGTCGGGGCCGACACTCTGGGTGTAAGTGGCCGGGAACCGCTTGGCATCGCAGCGGAACATCGTTTCAAGCTCTTTCTTGTCGATGGTTCCGTCGCTGTTTCCGTCGACTTTCTTGCGGAGCTCGGGACTGCAGAGTAGCGAGACAATCTGTTGAGTCGGCGGATCGAGCCAGCCCGACTTCTTCGACATGATGGTGACTTCCGTCGCCTGACAGCTGCCACCGGTGCAACCGCCCGTCGCGCAGACGCCGCCCGCGCCGCAGGTGGCGTACCACTGAGGGGCTCCGGGAAAATTCTTTTCGAGAAGTCCTTTGATCTTGCTAGTCGGCACCGACACGTTTCCGGGCAGGGCGAGGGAGTGATCTTTACCCGTTTCGAGACGAGCCCACCAATCTTCGACCGGCTCGACCCATCTCCTGCCTTGCGCGTTGAACTTGCCGACCTTCTGCTCGATTCCGGCGGCATGGCCGGAGACGAGCGTGATCGTGTCCTTCGGAAGCTTCTTGTCCGCGAGGAATTTCGCCAGATCCTCTTCGCTCGCGTTTTCGGGTACGTCCTCCACGAACTCCACGCCGGTGCAGCCCTTCGAATTCAGCATCGCGCGGTAATTCTTGCAGCGTTCTTTCATCACCCAGTCGGTCGTGTAACAAAGCAAAATTACTTTGCGCTTCGCCGGCGTGTCCGTGGCCGCGGCCGGAGCGGCCGCGGGTGGCTTTGCCGGGGCCGGTGTTGGAGTCGGTTTCGCCTTCGCGGCCGGTTTCGCGGCTTCCGTTTTCTTGGCGGGCTGTGCCTGAACTCCGCCCAGGAGGGCTTGTCCGAGCCACGCCGCCCAGCTGGCATTTCCCAGGGAAAAGACCCCGCGCGATTGCGAACGGACGGGGGCCGCCGCCGTTAACAGCAGGGCCATGGCCGAGAGACCTATGAGCGCGTTCATTCGCATGCGGGGTAAGTACTTAAAATTATATCACAGAGCGGCATTCTTGCCCTCTGTCAGGAGGCTGTCGGGGCCGAGGTCGGGACACGTTGGTCCGGGACCCGGTTAAGGGTGGTTAACCTATGATTTTTAAAACGAAAGTTAAAGCCCGCCCGACTTGCTGGTGAGTGCCGCATTGTGCTAAAAAGCCGGGGCTGAAGGGGTTCGCCTACCTTATAGGGGATTTTCGCATGCGCTCCATATGGCTTGGTCTCGCATTTAGTTCCGCCCTCGCTTTCGCAAGCAGCGATGAGCAAACCGCTCTTCGCCGCTACCAGCAGCTTTCCGAAAAGGCCCCGGAGCTTCACGCGGGCCTTCTCGCTCCGGAGCGGACGAAACTCTTCAAGGAAGTGAGAAATCACCCGGTCACCGATCTCGATAACTTGGGCGGGTACGATCCGGACGGCTTCGTCGGCTTTTGCTTCGGCCGGTCCATGGGCGTGCATCTGATGGCGCGCCGGATGGGCGTCGCCTCCGCGTCGCTTCACAAGCTTTTCATCATCGGCGATCTTCGCTCGGGAACCGATCCTGAGTGGCGCTTTCACGTGACGGGCGTCGTGCTCGGCGAAGGCGGCGAGTGGTACGCCATCGATCCCATCATGGTTTCTCCCATTGCCCCCGGCACTCCGTTGAAGCTCGCCGAGTGGGTGCGCATCGTCCGCGGGATTTGGGACAAGAAGCATAAGGCCCGGCTCTACTTCACCTCCCCCGATACGGTGATGCCGGACGTGACGAAGGATTTCCACGGCACTACGGGGAACGCGATCCTGGAGGACATTTTCGATCCGGCGAAGAAGACCGGCTTCACTCCCGACCGGGTTTCGGGAGTCGACGTGTGGAGAACCGACACCAAATCCGAAGCCGCCTACTTCATCTCCGTGAAGGAGCCCGAAAGCGATCGTTTCAAGTTCGACGGCCTCGACCTCGCGGGGCAGTTCGTGGATTACCGAGGCTACTTCACGAAGCTCGTCGGAGATCTCTCCGGCGAAGCGCCGATCCCGCCTCCCGTCCAAGCGGTGGCCGCGGGTCCCGTCCCCGAGTCCGTTCCGAGGCGTAAGCCGTCCCTCAAGAGCTTCAGATTGGATAGGTTTTTTCCATGAATCTCCTTCAGCAGCGCCAAGGCCGTTTCTACGACGTTTGGGAAACCGTATCTCCAGCCGATAGGCAGCGCGAGATTTCCAGGCGTCTCGGCGAGTACCTAGAGTACGCCCGACGCGTTCCGTTCTATCGGGAACGTCTCGCGACGGCGCGGCTCGATTCCGATCAGCCGCTTCGAGAAGTTCCGGTCCTGACCTCGACGGATTTGCGGGACATCGTTCCGCCCGTGAGCGAGAAGCTTCTCGCCATTGCCGGCGGCGATTACACCGTCTTTCAAAGCGGCGGCACGACGGGAACGCCGAAGACGACGCTTTTCTCCCATTCGGAGCTGGAAGGCCTCAACCTTCCCAACGCCCGCGGTTTCTGGGCGGTAGGGCTTACGGAAAAGGACAAGGTCGCGAACCTCTGGGCCGTGGGCAGCCTCTACATGACCTTCGTCCATATCAACCGGATGCTGCAGCAGTACGGCTGCACGAACTTTCCGTTCTCCAATCACACGCAGATGGAGTTCATCCACACCGTCGTGACCCAGTTCGGGGTCAATTGTCTGTCCGGCATCGGCAGCGTCGTCCTCAATACCATCCGGGGCATTCACTCGCTCGGAATCGGAGACTTGAAGATCGACAAGATCTACTACGGCGGCGAGCACCTCTACGAAGCGGACAAGCAGGAGATTCGCCAAAAGGTCGGAGCCGAGATCATCAAGGCGCCCGGCTACGGGACCGTGGATACCTGGTACCTAGGCTATCAATGTAACCTCACCGATACCGGGGTGTTTCACGCCCACGACGATCAGGCGTTTCTCGAAATCGTCGACGAGGATACCGGCGAGGGCTGCCCGCCCGGAAAAGTCGGCATGCTTTACGCGACCGCTTTCCCGCGCCGGGTGATGCCCATCGTGCGCTACCGGGTGGGCGACCGGGCGAAGTGGATCGGCGACGCGTGCCCCTGCGGCCGCACGACGCCGCTCTTCAGGCTGCTCGGCCGCGGAGATGACGTGCTTCGCGTCGGTTACGACTCCGTCGACTACGGCGCCATCCAGGCGATCGTCGCTCAGATCGGCGGGCTTACCGGCTCGCTTCAGATGCATAAGTCCCGGGCCGACGGAAGGGATCTGCTTGTCCTGCGCGTCGAGTGCGATCTCGAAGGGGCCGAGCGGGACGCCAAAGCGGCGGAGCTCGTACGCGAGGTGATGGCCTCGAGGCCGTCGCTCAATGAATTCATAAAGAAGGGGACCGTATGGCCCCTGAAGGCGGAGCTGGTGAAACCCGGCACGCTTCCCAGAAACAGCCGGACGGGGAAACTCATCCGGGTCATCGACGCTTCGATGGACGACGCATGATCGTGCCCGAATCACAACGTAACCATCTGGAGTTTCCGCCCTCGGAGTTTTCCCTGGGACCGGCCTCCGATTTCGTCGGCGCCTTCGCGACGGGTCTCGGCATGGGCGAGGAGCGAAGCCGCGCGATCCGAAACGCGGCGAAGCAGGCGATGAAGCTCGTCCTCGACAAGAACACGGGCGGGCTTTCCGAGGAACGCATCGGGGTCGACGTCTTCGAGTCCGAAGGAAAACTGCACGTGGAAGTTTTGAACCGGGGCGTTCCGATTTTCCTCGAGGGCGCCGCTCTGCTCGGGGCGGGACTCGCCGACGCGTCCCAGGGACTCGAGAGATTCAGCATCGAAAACCTGGGCCGGCACGGGCAGGCCGTGAAGCTCGCGATTCGTCTCGGCGAAGAGGCCTCCCGCCGGTCGATGTCGTCGACGGTCGCCGACGAAGGGCCGATTTCGACCGAAGGCATGGTCATCCGGGAGATGGAGGCGGGGGAGGAGGCGAAGCTCTCCCAGCTCTTCTACCAGGTGTACGGCTACGACTACATCAACGAGTTCGTCTACTACCCGGAGCAGATTCGCCAGCGCCTCCAGGACGGCCGGCTGATTTCCATCGTCGCCTCCCTGCCGGACGGCCGGCTCCTCGGTCACGTTGGGCTCGTGAAGTGGAATGACTCGCCCAAGGTTTACGAACCGTGCCTCGGCGTCACTCATCCCGGCGTGAAAGCGAAAGGGCTCTTCAGCCAGATTTTCGGCGCCACGATGGATCGCATCGCCCGCACGGAAATGTCCTACTGCTTTTTCGATTTCGTGACGAACCACATCTATAGCCAGAAGCTCGTCGAGAATTACAAGCCGGTGCCGATGTCGATTTTCGTCGGCTGCCAAAGCAAAGAGACGCAGGCCCGTCTCGAAAAACTCGGAATGGGCCACGATCCGAAGGAAACCGATCGGTACTCGCTCCTCTACTCGATCATCCCCCGCACCCAGTACCCGTTCGGAAAGTCCATCGTGCTTCCCCACAATTTGGGCGAGGCTCTGGGCTTTCTGCTTCAACCGCTCAATCTAACCTGGTATCCCGCGTCCCGATTCGACGTGCTTCCTCCAGGCGGCGAGTACCAGACGCACCTGCAGCCGACACAAAACGCGGTTCTGTTTGACTGCGTGCAGCCGGGTCAGAAGGCTGTCGACGGTATCTTGCGCGATTGGACTCAGCTTTTGAAGAACGGCTACCAGTACGCCGGCATCGAGGTTCCCCTCGACGCTCCCGGCATCGGAAACCTCTACGATCGCCTTGCCGATCACGGGTTCTTTATCGGCGGGTTCATCCCTTACAAGTATTCCGACCGGCTGGGCTTCCGGTTTCAGTCCATGGGCCCGACGAAAGTGGATTTCGACGAGATTCAGATCTTCAGCCCGGGAGCGAAGGCGCTGCTTTCGATCATCCGGGAGAACTTCGAAAGGACGACCAAGCTATGAACCAGTTCCCCGCTTCCGAAGCGGTCTGCCGCATCGACAAACCCCTGGATTGGACGCCGGAGAAATCGGCGCTAATGGTAAAGGCGTGCCGCGAGTTCGCCGAGTTCCACGCGGAGCATTCCACGGAGCTGGGCCACATTTACCGCCGGCACGGTTTCGATCCCTCGTCCATCCGCGAGGAGAAGGACCTTGAGCGGATCCCCTCGGTGAACGTCACCGCGATGAAGTGGCACCTTCTCACTTCGATGCCGGAAGAGCAGGCGGTTCTGAAACTGACTTCCTCGGGCACCAGCGGTCAAAAGACTCAGATTTGGTTCGATCAGGGAAGTTTCGATCGGGTTCAGTCCATGATGGACGTACTCTGGGGCCAGGCCGGCCTCGTCACCGACGAACCGACCAATTACTGCATCTTCATTTACCACCCCGACGAAGCCAAGGATCTAGGCATCGCCTTTACCGCGAAGAACGAGATGCGTTTCGCCAATCCCCACGAAGCTCATTTCACGGTCAGAAAGAATAGCAAGGGCGATTGGGAGTTCCGGATGGAGGAAACCATCCAGGCGCTCGAGCGTTTTGCCCGGGAAGGGTACCCGGTGCGGCTGCTCGGCATTCCGAGCTTCCTGTTCGATTTGGTGACCGAAGTGCGAAAGCGCGCGAAGCCCATTCAGCTTCCGAAAGGAAGCCGGGTCATCATCGGCGGCGGCTGGAAGGCGAAGGAAGACAAGAAGGTCACCAAGAACGAGTTTCAGCGGCAGACCTCCGAAGCTCTGGGCATCCCGCTGGACAACATGTACGACCTCTACGGAATGGCCGAACACAGCGCTCCGTATCTTTCGTGTACGAATCACCGCCACCACGTGCCTGTGTTTAACCGTATTCTCATTCGAAATCCCGAAACCATGGCCGTCTGCGCCCCCGGTGAGACGGGTCTCATCGAACTCGTCACGCCTTACAACGCGATGATGCCTAATCTTGCGATTTTGAGTACGGACCTCGGCTACCTGCATCCGGATCCGTGCGGTTGCGGATGGAACTCGCCGACGTTTGAAATCGTCGGGCGCGGGGGCATTTCGAAGCACAAAGGCTGCGCGATCACCGCCGCCGACATCGTGAGGAGGCACTAAGATGGAAAAGATTCGTTACGCCTTTGGAGAATGGCTCGACTCCTCGAAACCGCTTACGACGGACGACGTCGCGAGCCTTTGCCGCCGAGCGGACGCCCAACGGGAAAGCATTCGGGAGTACCCGCAAGACAAGATCCTTCGGGTTCTCGAAAAGGTCGGTAAGCTCTGGGCGGATCCTGCCTATCCCAAGCGCGTGCAGCTGGAAGCGACGCTTCCGGAAGCGACCGGTTTCTCCCCGGAGATGATTCGTCTCGGTATGGAGGAAGTGGTCTGGGTGCTCAGCCCCGAAGTGCTTCGGAAGAAAGTGTCGGCCGAGCTAAAGGGGCTGACCAGCGCCGGAGGGCCCAGCTACCGCCACGCCCGAAGGACCCAGCTGCGCTGGAGTCCCCTTGGCGTCGTCATGCACGTGCTTTCCGGTAACGTGTTTCTCGTCGGCATCGGCTCTCTCGTCGAGGGTCTGCTAACCGGCAACGTCACTATCTTGAAGATGTCCTCCGGGGAAAAGCTGTTTTTGCCGCGTCTCATGGAATCGCTTCTCGAATGCGACGAGGAGGGTGTCGTCGCGAAATCAGTCGCGCTCATCGACTATCCTTCGAGCGCGAAGGACGTACTCGAGGAATTCAAGGCCCGGGTCGACGGAATTGTCGTTTGGGGCGGCGAGGACGCGGTCCGCGCCTATCGAGACGGACTAGGAGCCGGTAAGAAACTCATTGTGTTCGGACCGAAGTTGTCGCTTTCCATCGTGACCAAGGCGGGGCTTGCCGCCTCGGGCGCGGACAAGGTGGCCGAGAAGATGGCCTGGGAAATGTCGATTTGGGATCAGAACGCCTGCACGGCTCCCCAGCAGTGTTACGTGGAGGGGATTGAGGCGGCACTTTCCGTCGCCGAGGCTCTCCCGAAGGCGCTGGATGCTCAGCTCGCCAAACTCCCGGCCGGTCCGGTCGACGCGAACGTCGCGGTCGAGATTCAGAAATGGCGTGGGGTCGCCGAAGTCGCCGAAGCCAAAGGCGAGGGGCTGCTTCGCGCTACTGCAAAAAACGTGGATTGGACGGTGATCGTCGACAAAAAGACGGCCATCGAGCCTTCCCCGCTCCACCGAACGATTCGCATCATCCCCTTTACGAGCGTGGAGACCATTCTCCAGGAGGCGGAGGCGGTGCGCGGTTATCTCCAGACGGTCGGTCTCGTAGCCGCTTCTTCGGAACAAGGCGAGTGGTACCGCCGGCTGGCGGCGGCCGGGGCTTTGAAGGTGGGTGACTTGGGCGCGATGTCCGGCGGCGAAGTGGACGATCCCCATGACGGCGCGTACGACCTTCCTCAGCTCGGTCACTTCGTGGTCGGCCGCTTCGCCGAGACGGCGATTTATCCCGTCGATGCCATGACCGAGAAGGAGTTCCGGGGCGAGGTGGACGCGCAGCTTCGCGTGCTCCTGGATGAAGCGAAAAAGAGCCCCTTCTACGGCAAGCGCCTGGAGGGAGTGAAGATCGACGGCGTCGCCGATCTGCCCAAAATTCCCGCGCTTACGCGAGTGGAAATGGAAACGAACATGCCGCCTCAAGGGACCGGCCTTGCCACCAAGGCGTCCATCACGGGCGGTTACGTTTCGCGTAGCGGAGGTTCCACGGGAGAACCCAAGTTCTCCCTTTACGACGGTCACGACTGGGAACAGATGATTTCGGGCGCCGTCCGGGTCCTCAGGGCCGCGGGCATGGAGGCAGGCGATCGTGTCGCCAATTTCATGCTCGCCGGAGACTTGTACGGCAGCTTCGTGTCGTTCGATCACATCAACTGCCGGTTGGGAGCGACCACGTTCGCTTTCGCCAACTACATGGACGCCGCCGTCTTCGCCAAGGTCTGGCGGCAGTTCAATATCAACGCGATCCAGGCAATCCCGGCGCGGCTCGTGAAATTGCTTCGGGAGGCCAAGGAAATCGAGCCTTCGATGCAGATCGAAAAAGTCATCTATGCCGGTACGCCCATGAGCGTGAGCGATCGGGTGTGGCTGAAGGAAGTGATGGGGGTGAAGCGCATCTCTTCCGTCATCGGAGCCAACGATGGGGGGCAGATAGCGTTCCAATGCGAGCATCTGGCCGGGTTCGAGCACCACACCGTAGACGACTTCAACTGGATCGAGCTGGTGAACGACGAAGGCATGCCGGTGGCTCACGGAGAACCGGGGCGAATTCTCATCACGAGCCTGCGGAAGTACGCCTTCCCGCTCATCCGATACGAGATTGGAGACGCCGCGAAATTCGTCGACAAAAAGTGTCCTTGCGGCCGCCGCAACCGGATCATCGAGTACCTCGGACGCGCCGACGATCAGATTTGCGTCGGACTGCTGAATCTTCCCTATCGCGACGTGATTCATGGCTTGGACGCCTTCCCGGTTTCCGCCATGCAGCTCGCCGTTCGGGAGGGACAGCGCGGGGAGGAAATCGTGCTCAGAGTGGAAACGGAAAAGCCCGGCCCGGAGCTCGAAAATCAAATGCGGCAGGCCGTTCTTCATAACGTGAAGAAGATTGCCCTGGAGCTGGAGCAGGGGATGCTCGCCCAGCTCTACGTCGAGACCTATCCCATCGCGAGCCTTCCCAGGAGCGGCCGTAGCGGCAAGCTAAAGACGATTCTCGACGAAAGGCGCGAGCGGTGAACTTCTTCCGGCGCAATCCCGATTTCCTTCTGATCTGGGCGGGCCAAGTGCTGTCCCAGTCCGGCGGGCGCATGTACCAGATGGCGATGATTTGGTGGCTCCTTGCCAGCGCCACGACCGGCACCGGAAAGCTCGTCGGGCTTTTCATGGTGATGGCCGCGATTCCGTCTCTCATCCTGGTAAAGCGTATAGGCCGTACCGTCGACAGATTGCCTAGCCGACGCATCCTCGTGACGGCGGATCTCCTAGCTGCCTTCGTGGTCGGCGGGGTCGGGATTCTCGTTTGGCAGCACATGCTCTCGATGCCGGTCGCTTTCGTGGCGGGTTTCGTGGCCGCGTGCCTGCAGGCCTTCCTCGATCCGACGCTCAATAAAGCGGTGGCGGAAGTGGCGGCGAAGGACGACGTGGAACGGGCGGTGTCGCTTCTCACTACGACCCAGAGCCTTGCCAATTTCGCGGGCGCCGTCGCCGGGGCCATGCTCATCGACAAGGTGGGTATCGGAGGTACGGCGAAGCTTGCGGCGCTGGGCTACCTGATTTCAGCAACCTGCTCGTGGTTCGCCCGGTACCGGTATGCGGTTCCGCCCGCGGCCGGGGAAGAACAGGCGAAAAGCGGCTGGGAAATGCTCGGTCAGATGCCCTTTCTGAAGAAGGTGCTTCTGGGCTTCGGCTTCATCAATTTCTTCTCGACCCCGACTCTCGTTGTTCTGCCCATCTATACCAAGAAGACCCTTGGCGCTTCGGCCAGCACCCTCGGTTCTCTCGAAGCTTGCCTTTGGGTCGGACTCTTCGCGGGAGCGATGCTCGCGGGGCACATCAATTTCATCTCGAGCCGCATCCGTCTCGGCGCCCTTTGCCTCTTCACCCTCGGCCTGGGGCTTGGAGTACCGGCATTCGTCACGGATACGCGGGTGTACGGAGCCGCCCTGTTGATTGCGGGAGCCGCCCTTGGTGTAAATAACGTGAAGTTCGTAGCGTTCTTCCAGGAAGTGGTCGCGCCCGAGTGGAAGGGGCGGTTCTTCGCGCTTCTCCAAGCAACGATCAGCTTCACGTTTCCCATAGCGTACTTCTTGTTCGGCGCCCTCACGGACTACGTGAGCCCGCCGACGGTGTGTCTCATTCAAGGGGTCGGCGTTTGCGCGCTGGCTTTGTATTTCCTCAGCCTGAGCGCCGAGGAAGGAACTCCGAAGGAAGTGGCGCCGTGCCTCTGAAAGAGGGAATAAATTACCGCCGAGCCCAGCCCGAGGACGCGTTTGCGATCATGAAGCTGTACCAGCTTGCGTGCAGCGCAACGCCCGACGATCCGGTACTGCTCAATTACCGCTTGCTGCTTAAGGACATCGAGTCTCCGCTTTCGAAATGGCTTGTCGCCGACAGGGAAGGGGAGCTGCTCGCGGCGTTCTCCCTGATGCTGGATCCCGAGAACCGGCTGGCGAAGCTGAACCGGGTGGTGCTGCAACCCGAATGGAACGATTCGGTTCAGCTGCTCGGTGACGCCCTGCCGCTTCTCATTCAATATTTGCAAGGTCAGGTCGAAGTTCTGTACACGACCACCCGCTATCTCACCCTCGAACAGCAGGAGCTGACGCTTCGGATGGGGTTCAAGCTTCTCGGCATTTTTCCAAACGCCATGGGCGCGGATCAATTCCGCGTGAACGGCCTTTCGGCCTATTTTTTCGAGGGAACCCTCTCCGATCGGCGGCTCGCCACGTTTCACATGCACCCCGTGCTCGCGCCGTTTTTCGAAACGGTCCGCAAGCAATGTGATTTGCCGGCGCTCGAAGTGGTTGCTCCGCGGGAGGAGCGGCGTTTTCAGACGGAGCCCATTCCGCCGCTCGAAATTCTTTTCGCGCCCAACTTCGTCCGCGATCGCTTCGAGTCCCTCCGGGACAAGAAATCCATCGCCATTCACTTCTATCCGTTTCAGGAACCGAATGCGCTCATCACCGGTCTGCACCAGAAGGTGGAGATCTTCGTGAAGGTCATTCCCGAAATGCGCTTTGCCGCCATCATCGGCGAACGGCTGGATCACCCGGTGGATCCGGTGGACCTATACAAAGCGGTGTCGCTGCTGCTCAACCGGCACAACATCAGCTACATCGAGATGATCAACGATGCGGGGGATTCCCACGGCATCGACTGTCTGCTGAAAGCCGGCTACCTGCCGGTCGCGTATTTCCCAAGTTTCAAGCGCCAGGGAGATAGACGGCGCGACTACGTAATCCTCAGCCGTTCCTTCGACCGGCTGTTTGCGATGGGCCCCGTTCATGGCACGGTGAACCCGCTGTATATCGAGTACCTTACCAACTACTTCCGTCTCGAGGAAAAGGCGAGCCTCGACCCTTTCTGTTTGCCTGACGCCAAGCAATAAGCAGACGCCGCGAAAACACCGATAAGAAGGTGAGATGCCGCGGCTTTTTCTCATTTTCACTCTTCTCGCCTACGCGACGCCTCCGAGCGCTCCGAAGAAGGCGCCGGTCGCGGCGTTCGATCCGTTCGCGGTGGCCATCAGCGCTCAGGTGAGCGGCGACAAGGAAAAGGCCCCCAGCGCCGACCAGGTTTTCCGGAAGGTCGAGCCGTTCGTCTTTCAGCTGAAAACCGCCGTGCGATCGGACGCGCCGAAGCGCTCCTACGGTTCTGCCTTCGTCGTGGGAAAAGACGGCAAGCTCATGACGAACTACCACGTCGTCTCCGACGTGGTTCAATTCCCGAAGAAGTACCGCATTTTTCTGGAAACCCCGGAAGGGTCGATAGAGGCGAAACTTCTCGGCCTCGACGTCATTCACGACCTGGCTTTGATTCAGGTGCCGAAGGTTTTCACCGGCACGCTGGAGTTCGAGGAGCTTCCTCCGGCTCAAGGGTCTCGCCTTTACTCCTTGGGTCTCCCGCAGGATCTGAACCTTTCCATCATCGAAGGCATTTTCAACGAATCTCTGCAGCACGGGCTCTATGAAGAGCTTCATCTTTCCTCGCCGCTGAACTCGGGCATGAGCGGTGGCCCCACGGTGGATCCGCGGGGGAGAGTGGTCGGCATCAACGTGTCGATGCTGAACGATTCCCAGAACGTGTCTTTCGCCGTGCCCGCGTGGGCCGCGGTCGACCTCGTGGAGAAAGCGGCGAAACGAAGTCTCGCGACTCAGGACCATCCCGAGGATTGGCAGCAGGAAATCTCGCGCCAGCTCGACTCCGTTCAGGAGGAGCTCACCACGGACTTGATGGATTCCGGCAAAGAGACGTCCTCCTTCGAGGGCTGGCGCGTGCCTAAGCCGCCGTCCTACTTGAAGTGCTGGGGGGACGACGCCACCGAACGAAAGCAGGCTTACTCAGGCTACCGCCAGGTTTGTTTCCTGCCGTTTTCGTCCTACCTCGCCCAAAGCCTCACGACGGGAACGCTCGAGCTGCGCTACGAAGTCTATTCTCCCGGCACGTTGAACCGTTTTCAGTTCGCAAGCCTTCTCAGCGAGCGCTACAACGATTTCTTCGAGGCGAGCAGCGACTTCATTCTGAGTCTCGCCGAGGACGAGCATCGTCTCCAGACCGATGCCCAGTGTCACGAGAACCGTTTCCGTAACAAGAGCGGCGTGGATCTGAAACTGAACTACTGTCTGCGTTCCTACCTGCGCCATCCGGACCTGTACGACGCGGACTTCAAATGGATTACTCCCGTGAATAGCGGTCCCGCGCTCCTCGTGAAGGGAACCCTTCGCGGATTCAGTCAGGCCAATATCAAGAAGGTCCTGGAGAAGCAGTGGGACGGATTGAAGAGGGAGGGCCCGTGATACTCAAGATGCGCGCGGGCGTTCTCGGCCACGCCCAATATTTCAAGATTGCCTCGTTTCCGGCGGTGCTCGGACGGGCTTCGGCTTCCGATGTATGGGTTCCTCATGCGCAAGTTTCGGCGAGCCACGCGCGGATCGAAAAGCGGGAGGACGGAAGGGTCTTCATCGTCGATCTGGGTAGCGCGAACGGCCTGCGCAAGGATCACCATCTCGTCTCCGAAATCGAGCTGAAGACCGGGACGCATTTCGATATCGGCGCCTTGAAATTCGACGCGGACTTCGAGGAGTCCCTGGACGCGCACACCGAGGTGCTGCCGAAGCAGGCGGACGTCCTCTACCTGGGCATCACCCGCGCCGAGTGGGGACGCAACTTCGGCTATCTTCTCCTTCAGGCTTTCCTGGTGTTTGTCGGTTCCTACTACCGCTCCCACGACGAGCACATGATGGCTTATTCCCTCGGGCGCGCGGCCATAAGCATACCGTTGCCGCTTCTTCTCGCCCTCGGCTTCGCCTTGCTCTCGCGGTTGCACGCCGGCGAGTACCGCTATTGGGAATTCTTCCGCCGAAGCTCGGCGGCCTTCTCGCTCGGATGGCTTGTGTGGATGGGAACGGAAGTCATCGCCTTCAATGCTCCGGGCTTCGTCGGCTCAAGTTTCGTGGGAGCAGCCTTGTTTCTGGCGTGGGTTCTTTACTCCGGCTACTCGATTGCCCGTCTCGTTTTCACCGAGCAGCCGGCCCGGCGGGTTTTTCGCTGGATTCTCGGTATCGACGTCTTTCTGGTCAGCGTGATGATCGTCGTCTCGATCGTCGACAAAGATCCGGCCTTTGATTTCAACGGCCCCTACAGCGTCACCCTCATCGATTGGCCCCGCCCCGACACGAGCCAAGCGCTCGCCGCCCTCGATCGCGATCTTGCCTCCGCCGCCAAAAAGCGGGAGGAAGCTCTCAAAGAAGAAGACGCCGAATAGCGCCAAAAGGTGCGGCCTCACTTCTGGCTGCCAGAAGTGAGGCCGCACCTTTTGGATTAATTCTTGCCGAGAATGGGCTCGATGTAGAGCTCGTGATAATGGCGGAAGTACGCTTTGAGGTACTTCAGGTTGTCGCCTTTCATCACGCTTCCCGTGAAGTCCAGCAGACTGAACGTACGGCTAACGATGATCACGTCGTCTCGCAAGCCGTCCGATCCGAGCCGCATGGCAGGAAAGTACGCCGACGGAATGTAACGGGCGGTGAACGCCTGCTGCTGCAAGCGATAGTCGTGGGCATCGACCAGAAACTCCACGTAGGAAGCGCCTTGCTTGTGAAGCGCGCGCGCGACCGAGTCGAGAACGTTTTCGATGTCGACCACGTCCGTGCGGTAGCCCAGAATCGCGGCCTGCCGGTGGCGGCCCTTCAGCGAAACGAAGACTTCCGTATGGCCGTTCGAGGAACGGAAAATGAGATTGGGGCTGTGGAACGGAAAGAAGCTGTTCGCAAGCCGCTTTTCCGCGGCGAGCTCGCGGAAGCGCGCGACGGCCGCGGCTTCATCGGTCACCACTTCGAACTCCATCGGCTGCGGATTGAGTTTCGGCGAGCCGTACTCCGAAACCACCTGGGCTTTTTCGAAACCGAGGCGCTTTCGCGCGATTTCGTAAGTCTCGTGATAGGGCTTGAAGATGAAGGGCTTCTTGCGCCGTTTCGGAAGAGCTCGAGTCGTGAGGTACACGTCGAGATTCAGGTGCTCCATGTTCTCGACCTGAACGGCGTTCGGAAAAAGCCCGACCTGCTGATAGCCGGCTTCCGCGACGATGCGCGAGGGCGCTTCCCCTACCGTGCGGGAAGTGGCGTACATGACGTCCACGAGGGCCGCATCCTCGGCGAGATATTTCGTTCCGAGGCTCAGCATCGCGCCGCCGAGGCCGCCGCTCCTGTAATCCGGATCGACGACCACCCCGGCCGCTTTGCCGAGTCGATGGGCTCCATCCATGCTGAATAAAATCGATCCCACCAGTCCCTGGCGGTTCGGATCTTCCGCGACGAGAAGCAAATGCTGCTCGGGGCGGTCGAGCTGGGCCTGAAGCTTCGAGGGATTGGTCGCGAACTCCATGCTGTAGCGGCCCTGATAAACCAGAGCGTAGAGGGCCTGGATGTTCGAGATGTCTTTATCGGCGGCTTCGCGGATACGGACTTCGTGCCCTTTGACGAGGCAAGTTCCATGCACCCGTTCGCCGGGGCGAGGGGCCACGGCGGGGCCCGAAGAGCCCGTGCTCGCACGTGTGACCAGAGCAATGACGTTGTCTAAGTTCTCTTTACCCATGTAACCAACCGCCGAGATATCCCCCTCGGCGAAGGGCAACCTACCCAACCTGACCCTGGGGATCAAGCAAAGGTATCTAAAAACATTGGGGGGGAGCGGCCTCTGCCGCTCCCCCGCCAAGTATCCGAATTAATTACCGGCCGCGTACGGGACGGCGTAGTTGCCGGAGACGAACAACCGCACTCCGCAGCCGTGGTAATCGGCGTAGGCGAAGGGGGAGTTGAGGCCCATTTCGACTTCGTTCACGTCGGCGCCGCGGTTGCCGTTCACCGAATAGATGAAGTGGCTGTAGGAGCCGTCGTTGTAGGTCGTGACGAGCTGACCGTGGGCCCGGCCGTTGTAGCCGCGCACGACGATCGGTTTAATCTGAATCGCGCACTGGTTCGGGACACGCAGGCGAAGGTGATTCACGTGGCGCGAGCCGAAGGTGAGGTATTCCGTCCGAAAGCCGTAGCCGACGTAGGAAACCGCTCCCATGTCCTCGGAATCCCGCGGAACCACCGGAAGAATCGGGCGGATCGGGAGGATGGGACGAACCGGGAGAATGGGACGGACCACGATGGGACGGACCGGAAGCACCGGTGTGATCACGATCGGAGACCGAGCGAAGCTCGGGGTGGCGAACGCAGCAAGAACTCCGAGACCGACAAGAGCGAGAGCTTTCATTTCAATATTCCTTTCAAAAAAAGTTCCGGGACAGGGCACTTAAATCCGAAGGCCAACCCTTCTAAACTCAGTGCGGCCTTGTGCAGTTCGCGTGCCAGAAAGGACGTGCCTAAATGGAACCAAAACGGTGAATCAAAATGGTTCCAGTTTGGATCTAGTGTCGTTCAGTCTCGGTTTTGATTGGAAACGAGGGGGAGCGAAAGCCGGGTCAGCCCTTCTTGGAGGGTTTGGAGACTTTGGAAGTTCTGGCGGGCGGAGCGGGCCGGTTCTCCCGCCACTTGCCGTAGTCGCGGTATTGGCGGTGGGCCATCTTGAAGATGTTGTTTCCGAAACGAGGGGCCGTGATGCCGTTGTCCTGCAACTCGTAGTAGGCCTTCGCCGTGAGGCTTTTTTTCACGCCTTTGCCCTTAGCGGGGCCAAGGCCTTTGGGATCGAGCGAGGCGAGGTTCCGCCCGTCCTTCTTTCCCTTGCCCTTACCGAGCCAGCCGCCGACGCGGTCGATGAGCTCTCTATTGACGAGCGAAATCGCCTTTTCCTTGAGATTGTCGAAATTCTTGATCGAGATGCCGTCTCCGCCGGCGAGCTTTTCGCCGTCCTTGAGGTCGCGGCCCTCGGCGAGATCCTTGCCCGCTAGCTCTCCCGCGCGTACGGCGGAGTCCGCTCCGAGAGTCGTGTCCGCGGTGTTCGCTTCGGCCAGAGCGCGAACGTCGTTCAAATCGTCCACCGAAAGTTGAGTGGGATCTTTCAGCTCTCTCAGGATCGCCGCCGGATCGCTGGTATCCACTTCTCCGGACAGAAGGCGTTCGACTAGCTCCGTGGGATCGATCCCGCGCGCGGCGAGCGTTTCTTTGTCTTTGTCCGAAAGTCCGTCGACGATGGAGGCGACTTTCTCGGGATCCGGTTCTCCGGCTCCATCCCCGTCCTCGGGATCGAACTTCAGGCGAGCCGCGCCCCGCGAGTTTTGAATTCTGGCTTCCTGCATGTCCGTCTTGATCTGACCGTACTTGGTTCCGGCCTCAAAATACTTCTGGCTGTCGGCGAGTTTGGCTTTCGCCGCCGCGGGATCTCCGAAGGTTCCGCCGCCGGTGATATCGAGTCCGGTCGTGATTCCCGCGACCACCATCTCGGCGGCTTGCGCGGTCGCCGCCCTTTCTCCTTCGAGAGCGATGGCGGCGGCATCGGTCAATTTCTGGGCGCGATCGAGAGTGCCGCCGTTCATTCCGGCGACGTCCTCCTGCGCTGTGGGCGGAGTCGTGTAGTTCGGATCGAGGTGGCTCATGCGAATCGCATAGTCCGTGTCGCTTTCGCCAGCCCTTTGGGGGTTTCGCTGGCGGTTCTTCGCGATTTCGCTCTGGTAGTAATCGGCGGCATGCGGGTCGACCCCGTTGTAGCGGGGAGTTTCGGCGCGCGCGACGGCGGCGATGAATAGTAAAAGCGCCGTCGTGAGGTTGCCGTATTTGCCCATAACCCAGCTAACTCATTGCAAGCCAAGGGCCCCGCGAGCCTAGGCAGGCGGAGCGCCCTAAAGGTGTCGGAAAAGGCGTCACCGCGTTTTCAAAAAGGGGTGAAAAGGCAGAAGTTTCAGTGGGTTAGGGTGTATTCTGCGTGTGCACCTGGACCCCGAAACGAGTTAACGTTTCGGATCTCCATCGAATTTCCCGGACGTGGGTGCATTCGGTAACTCGTTTTGATCGTCGTTACGTCGCGGAAAATGTTGGGAAAGTTTCCCGCCGAGTAAACCAACCGATTCGCAAACGGCGTCGGCCGCGCGCCCCGAGTGGATGCCGGCGACGATGGCGTCCACGATCGACTTCCAATAGTCGGCGCCGCAGACCTTGTTGATGCCGGAGTCGGCGAGAATTTCCACCCGGTGCTCGAACTCGGAAATGAAAACGAGAATGCCGGTGCGATCGCGCGTGGCGCCCACTCCGCTGGCGAGAAATTGCGCGAGAGAGGCCGAGTGAACCCGCCGCGCTTTCTCTTTCGCCGAAACGAGCCGCCGCTGAACGGGCCTCGTGCTCGTCAGAAAGAAGACCGCCGCGGCGGCGAGAGCTTGAACTTCCAGGAAATGAATCGCCGAGAGCTGCCACCCTTCGCGCCATTCGCAGGCCCACGCGGCGAGCCCGGCGACCATGGCCGCCACAAGGCCCGCGGCCCAGGGGACCCACCGGTAACCCGCGCTTCTATCGGTATAATGAACGACGATTTCGCCCGACGTGCCCGCTTCCGCCGCGGTCACCGCGGCCTCGATCCGTTTCAATTCGCTTTCGGAAAACAGTCCCATCACCAGCTCCCCGAGGCTCCGCCGCCGCCGGAACTTCCGCCGCCGCCGCCAAAGCCTCCACCCCCGCCGGACCAGCCGCCGCCTCCGCCGAAACCTCCGCCGGACCAGCCGCCGCCACCGTAATATCCGCCGCCGCCGAAGCCGCCCCGGTGGCCGCCGCCGAGGTTTCGAAGGACGATGTAGAGGATCCACACCAGAAAAATAATGAGAGACCAGGGAAATTGCCGCTCGCGCCTTTGAGTCGGCCGGGCCGGGCGATCCACCGTGGCGCCGACTTTCTCGCCGATGGCCGCTACTCCGGCCACGAGGGCGTCCGCGAGCCGTCCTGACTTCAGAAAGGGAGTTACCTCGTCGGAGAGAATGCGCTTGCTCGCGATGTCGGTAAGCTCGCCCTCGAGGCCATAGCCCACCTCGATGCGCATGCGCCTCTCGTTGGGAGCCACGACGAAGAGTACCCCTTCGTCCTTCCCCTTCTTGCCGAGCTTCCACTTTTCAAAAACCGTGACGGCGTAAGGCTCGATCTCTTCGTCCTGAAGGGACTTCGGGATGAGCACCGCGAGCTGAATCTTTCCCGTGGCGTTGACCGACTCGACCGCGGCGGTGAGGCGCGCGATGTCCGTGGAAGTCAGCGATCCCGCTTCGTCGACGACCGGCCCGGACAAATAGGGAACGTCCAAGGCCCACGCCGACAGCGTGAAGAGAAGCGCGAGCCCGGCTAATTTCAAAATTCCACCTTCGGAGTGGCCTTCTCGGCCTCCGTCGCGGTGAAGGTCTCGCGCTCTTTAAGACCGAGCAGGAACTTCGCCGTGAGGTTCGTCGGGAAGAAGCGCACGCCTTTGTTGTACTCGGCGACCGATTCGATGTAGCGCTTTCTCGCCACCGAAATGCGGTTCTCCGTGCCTTCGAGCTGCGCCTGCAGGTCTCGGAAATTCTCGTTCGCTTTAAGGTTGGGGTAATTCTCCGAGACGACGAGAAGCCGCGAGAGCGCGCCGCTCAGTCCGGCCTGTGCTTCCTGAAACGCCTTCATCTTCGCCGGATCCGAGAGCGAGTCCGCGTTGATCGTCGTGGAGGTGGCCTTCGCCCGCGCTTCCATCACTTCCGTCAGAGTCTTTTCCTCGTGCTTGGCGTATCCCTTCACCGTGCTCACGAGGTTAGGGATGAGGTCGGCACGCCGCTTGTATTGGTTTTCGACTTCGGCCCAGGAAGCCTTCACGCCTTCGTCCAGACCTTGCAGCTGGTTGTAGCCGCAGCGGGGAAGGGCGAAGAGCAGGACGAGAGAAAGGGCGAACATACGGATAGTGTGCTTCATGCCCGTCACTATAGGAGGTTTCTTCGTCAAATCAAGGACGGGGCTGGTTCGGGTAACGCTTCAAGAGCTCGACGAGGGCGGGCAGGAAAAGGCGGGCCGAGGCTCCGACGTTGGCGTGATCGCGATCGTAAGCCGGAAGATGAATGCCGGGCGTGCCTTCCGAAAGGTGCGAGTTCGCGATTCCGATGATCACCGGCTGCTCCGTCGAGGAGGAGCCCGCGAGAATTGGGCCGCCGGAGATTCCGGCCGCTCCGTCACAGTCGTGGAAAAAGGCTCCGTCATTGAACACCTGGTCCAGGTGACAGCCCTTCTGAATCGAAGGGGTGCCACCGCCCATGAAATCGTAAGAGTAGCCGGCCGCCGCAATCTCCTGGCCGTCCGCAAGCGGAGCGGTGGAGACGTCGAGCCACGGAAAATTCGTTCCGGAAGCGCGTTCGGGAGCTTTATCCAGAACGAGTACCGCCCAGTCGTCGGCACGGGAGTCGGAGTCCGCGCGCCACTTGCCGCCGCGGGCATCGATCGCCTTCGGATTGTTTTTCATCGGAGAGCGGCCGTTACGTTCCGCCGCGAGAAAATAGACGGGAAATTTCGGGTTGAGGATGGCCCCCTGCCAGGCGACGCAATGGGCGGCGGTCAGCACGAGGCGATCGCCGACCAGAGCCCCCGTGCACTGGGAGACGCCGACCACTTTGCCGAGCCCAAGCCCGAGCTTCGGGGACGCGGGCAGCTCCACGCGGTCGTCGTTTCCAAAAATGTTCCAGCTTCCCGCCCACGCCGAAACGGCGAGGGAGAGCACCATCCAAACCCCAAACATAAGCCCTGAGTTACCACCCTGGCGCATAGAGTCAAATCTGTTGATTTCCAGGTCCCATCCGCCCTCGGGGCGCTAGATAAATAGTTTATTAATTCAAATATTTATATCTTGTCGGAAAAGATCGGATGAATCGACCTCGGCGGTTCTGTAAAAAGGTAACTCCCCATGCGACTTTTCCTCCTCCTTATTACGGTTTCGGCCCACGTTTTCGGCGCCGGCCCTTGCCCTTGGAGCGCCCTCAAGGCGAACCCCAATCATGAGGAGCTTGTCCGCTACGAGTCCACCCGCGTGCTGAATCTGCCCGCGAAAAAATGGATCGAGACTTATGAGGCGCAAACCGGTCTCGACGTCGTCGAGCGCGACGGAGCGGGAAATGCCACGCTCGCGAAAATCCGCGTGTTGTCCGACAACGCGGGAAACCGCATCCGCGTGGTTTCGGATAGAAACGGCTGGGGAGAAATCCTGGAGGAGCTTCAGCCCGTGCCGGGCACCCCGTATTTCGAAGGGACGATCCGGGTTCGTCACGGGATGGAGTACCGCCTCGTTCTGAACGGGCATCAGGTCATCGACCCCTCCTCCGATACGTTTGCCACGTACGAGTTCAACGAAGTGGTCGGAAAGAGCGGCACCGCCTTTCTGAACTCCGTGTACTGGGACTTCGATCGGCCGGAGGCGTATCGCCTGACTTCGCCCGTCGCGGATTTGCGCGGCAAGGCCACCATCGTCGCGGAAACGGAAGTGCACGCGCTCGTCGCCAAGTGGAAGGGCGGCCCGGCCCACAAAGGGGATACCTACCGTTTCATCGCGGAATCGGGCGTCATCGAGCAGCTGAAAAAGATGAACTACAACGCCGTCGAGTTCCTGCCGTTTACGGCAGGCGTCGACGGCGACTCCTGGCATTTGCGTTACCAGGTCTTCGGTAATTTCGGCCCCAACTCCCGGTACGGAAGCCCCGATGATTTCGCCCGCATGTGCGACGCCTTCAACCGCGCCGGCATCGCCGTCATCATGGATGCGGTCGTCGGACATTTTTCGATTCGCGGCAACGACGGCCCCCGCGATCTCGGGCCCGTCGGCTTGCACCAGTGGAAGAAGGCGGACGGCCAGAATCTTTACGGTTCCGTAATGAGCCCCTGGGGCAGCTACCGTTACGACTACGCCAATCCGTTCGTCCGCCGTTTTCTCATCGACGGAATGATGCGGATGATGAGGCGATACGGCATCGGCGGCGTGCGCGTCGACAACCTCGACGGCATCCGGTTCTACGAAGGAGCGGGCGGGGGCGGGCCGGAGTTCCTGAAGGAGATGGCGGAAGCCATTCATACGCACCGGCCGGAAGCGATTCTCATCGGCGAAATGTTTTTCGGAGACAACCGCGTGATGACGGGGCTCGACCGCAACGGGGTCGGCTTCAACCTGCGCACCCATTCGGACCTCTTCGATTTCTTCAAGGACAACCTGCAAAAGCGCACCGAGGAGGTGAACCTCTGGTCGCTTCGCTCGGCGGTCCGCAACCCCTGGACCTGGGGGGAGGCCACGAGAATTCAGTACGTCACCAATCACGACGAGGCGGCCAACAAGCGCGACGGCGCCACCGGCGCCTACGTCGCGACGCTCACGAGCGGCGGAGGATGGAATTACGTCGAAGCCAAGTCGAAGGTTTACGGAGCGCTCGCGATGCTATCGGGCACCGCTTACCTCGACATGCCTCAGATGCGCCTCCTGCAGGAAGGGACGTTCTATACGAACCCCGCTATCGACTGGACGCTTCTGCAGTACGAGAGCCAGCGCAAGGTGAACGATTTCTTCTCCCGCCTTTCGGGCGTAGTCGGAAGCCACGCCGCTTTCGCGCACCAGAACCTGACGCCGACCATCGAGAACCACACCGACCCCGACAACAAGATCATTTCGTTCGAGCGGGTGGACCACGAGACTGGCCGCAAAATTTACGCGATCGTGAACCTGAGCCACGCGTCCTTCGAGAATTACGCCTTCGGTGTGGCCACCGGGGCGAACGTGAAAATCCTCGTCGACAGCGACCGATCGGAGTTCGCGGGCTCCGGAGAGCTTTCCCGGCGAGTGCCGGACGGAGTGCTCGTTCCCCAATCGAACGGATTACACGGTAAGTCGAACTCTCTCGTCGTTCCTTTTTTGCCCGCTTACGGCGTTATCGTCTTTGCCACCGAATAACTAGGCTTGTATAAAGTCCCCCATGAAGCGACATGGCGTGGCACTCCTTTGTATCCTCTGTTCAACTTCTTTCGCTCGGAACCTGGCTCCCGGAGCACCGGGAATCGCGTTTCCCTGGGCCACTTCGAAAAAACAGGGAGTGGGAACCGCATACGAAGCCTACGACCGGGGCATCCGCTACGGAAATACGTCGGCTTCCGCGCCCATCTCGAAAGTTTGGTACACGATCGCGCGCGGAATCCTCACCGAAGTCTATTACCCGCGCATCGACAATCCCCAGAGCCGCGACACTCAAATCGTCGTCACCGACGGGACGAGCTTTCTGCATCAGGAACAGTACGACACGGTTTCCGCGGTCGTGCGCGAGCCCGGCAGCGCTCTCTACAAGATATTGAACAAGGACAAAGGCGGCCGCTACGCCATTCAGAAGGAAATCTGGGCGGACCCCGATCGTGACATCGTCATTCAACGCATCCGGATCGACCGGTACAAGCCCGGCCTGAAGTTCTTTCTCCTTCACAAGACCGCAGCGGCGAACTCCATCTTCGGCGACTCCGCCGAAAGAGAGCCTTTCATCGCGGGCGAGGACCACCCGAATTTCGGCGGCTGGCAGGGCATCACCTCGAGCGTTCCCTTCGTGAACAAGACGGTCGGTTATGTGGGCCGCTCCGACGGTTACGCCGATCTCTCCGCCGACTTCAAGCTGGACTACCAGTTCGACGCCGCTCCGAACGGCAACGTTTCGATGATGGCGGAGCTTCCGATTCCGCCGACGACGGGCGACACCGAGTTGTCGATTTTTCTCGTGTTCGGCGCTTCCCGTTCCGACGTCATTCAGAAGATGGCGGCGACCCGGTCGCTGGATCTGCGTACCAGCCAAGCGAAGTTCATCGGCCATTGGAAAAGTTATCTGTCGAGCTTGCGCCCGCCCGTGCGGTCCGGCTCTCCCGCGTGGCGCCAGCGGCTGGCGGAAACCTCGCTCGTGGTCCTGAAATCCTGCGAGGACAAAACCTATGAAGGCGGCCTCGTCGCCTCTCCGTCGCACCCGTGGGGAGAGAAGCAGGTGGAGTCCGGTCCGGTGGACCCGAGAAAGAACACGGGCTACCACGCGGTATGGCCGCGGGACGTTTACCATGTCGCCAACGGCTTTCTGTCGGCGGGCGACACCCCCACGGCGCTTGCGATCTTGAATCGCCTCGTCGCCGCTCAATATCAGAGCTGGCACGGCGACTGGGAGTTCGGTTCCCGCAGGCGAAACCGCGAGGGAAGCTTTCCGCAAAATTTCTGGGTCGATGGAACGGCCGCCTGGGGCGGTTACCAGGCCGACGAGACCGCGATGCCGATTCTGCTCGCTTACCGTCTGCACACGGCGGGGCTCGGGCTTTCCCCCTACTGGCCCATGATCAAGAAAGCGGCGAACTTTCTCGCGGCCATGGGCCCCTGGACGCAGAACGAGCGCTGGGAAGAAAATTACGGCATCTCGCCCAACTCCGCGAGCTACGTGATCTCGGCGATGCTTGCCGCCTCCACGATGGCGTTCGAGATCGGCGAGACGGCGCTCGGCACGCAGTGGCTGAGTTTCGCCGACAGCTGGGCCACCAAGACCGGCGACAACATCGACACTTGGACCTTCACGACGAACGGCCGGATCAAGGGCGGCGCGACCGACGGGCAATATTTTCTGCGGCTCGACGGAGCCGGCTGCCGGACAGCGCTCAACTGCGCGCCCATCTGGGACGCGTTGTGGAATCCGAACGTCGACGAGCTATTCGGCCTCGCCAACTTCGCGGGCCGCTACGTTTACGAGTCGGACATCGTCGACGGCGGTTTCCTCTCGCTCGTGCGGCTCGGAGTGCGCGCGGCGAAAAATCCGTTGATTCAAGCGAGCATCCCGGAAATCGACACGATCATCCGCAAGGACACGCCGAGGGGACCGGGCTGGTACCGTTACCGTTACGACGGTTACGGAGAGAACACCAAAGGGCGCCTGTGGCCTTTGCTCTCGGGTGAGCGGTACCACTACGAGCTTGAGAGAAAGCTGGAGGAGGGCACGTTTACCTCCTCGTCGATGGAACCTTACGTCCGCGCGCTGGAAGCGTTCGCGAGCCCCGAAGGGATTTTCGCGGAGCAGGTTTGGGACGAGGGTTCCGCCGCCGGTCAGCCGACGGATTCGGCTTCGCCGCTCACGTGGGCGCACGCCGAGTACCTCCAGCTCCTTCGTTCCGTCCAGGACGGAAGAGTGTTCGAGGAATACAAAGTAGTCCGCGATCGCTACGGCAAAACCGCCCGCCGCAAATAGCAGTTACCGAAAGAAGCTTTCGGGCAGATCCCCTCCGACGGCCTGGACCGGCTCGTACGCCTTGGCGGGAACCGCCCAGGCGACCGCCGAGTATCTTGGAACGTCCACTTTGGGGCTGGGCTTGAGTGAGACGTTCATGGTGACCTTACCGTCTTTCGCCGTGAAGCCGTCGCCCGAATGAAAATCCATGACGACGAATTCGTGGCGAATTGTTTTCCCCCGGTTCTCTCCCGCGAGAATTTTCGAGACCACCCCGTTTCCCAAAACGGCCACCGATAACGACCAGACCTGGCTGGCGGGCGAGCCCTGGGGACGGAAAGAGACTTCCCCGCTCCCGTCCTTGCGCAGGGTAAGCCGCAACGATCCCGGTTCGCCTTTCGCCGTCGGAATGGCCCCTCGTTGCCAGCCGCTCCACTCCTTGCCCTGAAAGACGAGCGCCGGAGTATAAACTCGATCCGATTTCCACTGGGCCGCATACCCGTGCTGGCGGCGCGTGAATGCTTTTTGCGCGAGCTTGTCCACCCAACCCAGCCGGTCCCAGTAATCCACGTGAAAGCCGACCGGGATGAAGGCCTTCCAAAGATCCGCGCGTCCGCGCAAGCCGGAGAGGAACTCATCCGCGGGCGGGCAGCTGCTGCACCCTTCCGAACTGAAAAGTTCCAGAAGCGCAACGGTCGTCTTCCCACTCGAGAACTCGGCAATGGAGTCTGCCGGCGCCTCGGTCGGCGGTAAAAGAAGAAGCGCGAGCGCGGCCAGTCGAAGAAGATTCCTCATGGGGAGAAGCCTACCACTAAAAAAAACCGCCGGACCCTCTCGGATCCGGCGGTTCGTGTGTGCGGAACTTGTCAGTTGCCTTTAACGAGATTCTTCTCGATGAAGACCGCCTGCGTGACCCGTCTCCAGGCATCCGGAGCCAAACAGAAGAAGCCCTTGTCGTTTACCGCCGTCCCCCAGCTGTTCTGGACCGCGATGCACTCGTCGACATTCCGCTGCTTCATGTACGGGCCAAAGCGCTGGCAGATGCGATCGACGGAGTTCGTCTTGTCGCAATGGGCGACGGCGACGACCGCGTGGGCGCCGTTGAAACCCGTGCCCACCGGCACGAGATCCGCGCTGGTAAGCACGCCGTACTTGCGGAACTTGTCCTTCGTGAGACCGGCGTTGATGCCCATGTACACGGGCCGGCGCGCGTAGAGCTGAAGCTTCGTCGCCTTGTAAAGGACTTCCGGTTTGGTGACGGCCATGCGGGTGTCCCCGCCCATCTTGAGGGCGATGGCTTGCATCGATTTTGCCGTTGCCTCCAAACTGCCGAGGCGAAGGGGTGCCGCGACGGCTTGCTCTTCGTTCGGGCTGGTGTCGCCTTTGACGCCCTCCTCGAAGTCCGTGTGCAACACGTAAAAATTGCGCATGTCGATGTGGAGGTAGTCACTGAGGAACTGAGGCCCCGTGAACTCCTGCGTGTTGCGTCCCCAAACGTACTTTCCGGTGAGAAGGGGGTCCGTGATTTTCGTCGAAATCAGACGCGTGTTTTCCTGCCGCCAGTTTTCGATGGGCCAAGCGGAGCCCGTGCCGCGGAACTTCGCACCTTTCGGGAGGGCGCCGAAGATCTGGGTGGTCAGCGAGAGCCACGTGAGGCTCGTGCCCATCTTCGGGCTGCCGACTACCCGGTTGTAACCGAGGCTCAGGTAGGACTCGTCGATAGGAGGAAAAACGTGAGCACGAGTGGTGTCGCCCCAGATTTCCAGAAACGTCGCCATCGCGAAGAGCCCGCAGTAGGGGAAGCGTTTTTGGTCTTTCATTTCGGCCGCGGGAGGAGTCGAGGCCTCCCACGTTTGCGGCAGATCGAAAGTCGGAAACAGCTCGAAGGCGTCGAGAATGTCCGCGCGCGCGGAGAAAGAAACGAGAACGAGTAACGTTAGAATGGTGCGTTGCAACATGAAACCCCCAAAGAAATAACCCACTGCAACTAGCTGTCCGTCGACGCTGCGCGATCGTCAATAAATCGACGTGATACAATCCATGAAACTGAATACGGACGATCTCGTTTGACGCACAATATCGAAATTCTCGCCACTGTTCTCTTCGCGCTCGCGATCCTTCACACGTTTTGTACGGCGCAATTTGGTCGCATTGCGTCGAGGTTTCCCGAGGGATCTCTCGGGGAAAATCTTTTCCACCTGCTCGGCGAGGTGGAGGTGGTTTTCGGTCTGTGGGCGGGAGTGCTGCTCGCGGGAATCGCCGTCACCCACGGCGAAAAGCAGATGCTCTCCTATCTGCATGAGTGCGATTTCACGGAAGCGGCCTTCGTTTTCGTCATCATGGCGATCGCGGCGACGAAACCCGTTCTAACTTTCGCCAACGCGGTCATCGGCGCGGCCGCGCGGCTACTTCCTTTGCCCGGCGGAACCTCTTTCTATTTTACGGCGCTTGTCCTCGGGCCGTTGCTCGGAAGCTTCATCACGGAACCCGCCGCGATGACCGTTACGGCGCTCGTCTTGAAGGAAAGGGTTTTCGATCGGGGCGGCAACCCCAAGTTTCTCTATTTGAGTCTCGGCGTACTCTTCGTGAACGTTTCCATCGGCGGCGTTCTCACTCCCTACGCGGCTCCTCCCGTCTTGATGGTCGCCGCGAAATGGAACTGGGATTTCGCGTTCATGTTCTCCCATTTCGGCTGGAAGTCGGTCGCCTCCGTACTTCTAAACGCCGGCCTCGCGACGGCCTACGGCTGGAAGACGCTTTCCGCCGCGCCCCGGGGAACGAAAAACAAATCCCCGGTTCCCTTGGGGATGTCGCTGCTTCACGTGGTGCTTCTCGGGGGAGTCGTGCACTTCGCGCATTATCCTCTGGCCTTTCTCGCGGTCTTTCTCATGTTCTTGGGCGTGATGTCGGTGACGCGCGAGTATCAGGACGAGCTGAGACTGAGGGAAAGCCTTCTCGTCGGATTCTTCCTCGCGGGGCTCGTGGTACTCGGGGGATTACAGGGCTGGTGGCTGAAGGATTTTCTCGAGCGGCTCGGGACCCTCGAGCTTTACGTCGGCGCGGCCGCTCTCACTGCCATCACCGACAACGCGGCTTTGACCTTTCTCGGATCGCAGGTGCCGACGCTGACCGAGGAAATGAAGAGCGCTCTCGTCTCGGGCGCGGTGGTGGGTGGCGGACTCACGGTCATCGCCAATGCGCCGAACCCGGCCGGTTATTCGATTTTGCGGTCCAGTTTCGGTAAAGACGGGATTAGCCCGTTAGGCCTTTTTCTCGGGGCGTTGATTCCGACGCTCGTGGCTCTGATTCTATTCTGGTTTCTTCCTTCCGCGGCTTAGCGGGCTCCGAAGCCATCTCTCTTCTCAAGGCGGCGACCTTTCCCGGCTCGGACACGAGGAGGCGGTGAATCGCTTGCTCGAGACCCGCGTAAAACCTCCGCTCGCCGCCGAAGGCGGTCGGCATCGCTTCTAGTATCGCTTTCCAGACCGGATGCGCTTCCGGATCGCAGCCCAGCTCGCGGAGCCTCGCTTTGACCTGGCCGCGGGAGAGCACTCGGCTCCGATCGAGAAAGATCTTGTGCCGGATGGCATGGGGCAAATCCGAAAGCGCGAGCACGATCACCTCGTCGTGGCGGGAAAGCGATGAGTACTTTAACGACCATTCCAGGAGCAACGCCCGTTGCGAGAGGGCAAGGGAGACGGCCTCGGGGGCTTCGCAGGTTTCGTTGTAATCGAGTCGGCAGAGAGAAGGGGACGTCGCGAGCGCGGCGTTCATCAGCAGGCAGGAAAATATCGCGAGCAGCCGTCCCAAATCGACCTCCGGATTCGTAAGGAGCACGGGCCGCGCCAAAAATCTTATCCGCCGTATGCCGTCGGAATGCGCGCGCAAAGCCCCGCGAGTCCGGCGTAATTTTCGTTTTCGCCTTTCGGCCTGAATTCCGTCGGTGAACGGGGTCCCGGGTCACTTTTTGTCGAGGGTGAATAGCGTGTTGCGTTATAATTTAGGGAGGAGCTGAACTGGCCATGAAGCTCAAGATACTCGTCAAAGAGTCCCTCGCCGACGCCGTCACATCCCGGTTTTTGGAAATCGAGGGAGAGCACTGTCTCGTCGGCCGCAAAGACGCCGACGTCCTTCTAGCCGAGCCTCACTGCTCCAGAAACCACGCTTTGATTTATCTCTCCCGCGCCGGAGACCTTCAGGTCCGCGACCTCCAAAGCACGAACGGTACTTACTTGAACGAGCACCGGGTGACGGAGGCGGTCGTGAAGGTGGGCGACGAGATTCGAATCGGCGGTACGACGCTTCTCCTCGTGGACTGCAAACGAAGCTCGGCGCAACCGCCCGCGCTGGACGGAACGAAACGCGCGAAGGAAGTGACGGTGGTTTGGACCAAGGAAGATACGAAGACGTTGAGGGAGGCCGCGCAGAAGTGGTCTGACGTCGAGCAAGTTCTAGAGCGTAATGGTCCCGCTCATTCGCAAACCTATATTCCCGGTAAGGGATCCAGAGCTTAATTTTCAGCGTTTGGCTTTTTTCGCGGGCGCCGGTTTTTCGACCGGAGCGGCGGGGCCGTCGTAGGCCGTGGTGACTTCGGGGCCGCGGGCGCGGTCGCATTCTTCCTGGCTGTCGGCATCGAACGAAATCTCGATGGAGCTGGAGCTCGCTTCGCGGATCAGCTGCACGCTGCAGTTCGCTTTTTTGTCTCTTCCCGCGGCTTGGGCGGTGAAGGCGAAAAGGGTGAGGCTGAGGATGATTGCGAGTCTCATGGTGTCTCCCAAAGGGACAAGGCTTGCCCCAAGAGATTGCAAGCCTAGGACCAGGCTAGCCGCGCAGTCGGGCGCCTGTCCGGGTGAAGAGAGGTTGGCCGGGCCTCGGGAGGCCGCGAGAAAGTCGAGTCGGTTTGCTGGGTTACCCTGGCTAGTGGCCGGACACCGCCGGAATACATGGTAAGTTAGCCCGGCGACAAGACTTTTTGCCTACGCCCGGGGGCGGGTGGTATCTTGGATTCCTCGTATGGAAGCCATTCGATTTCTCGACGGCCGGGAGCTGAAAGAGCAGATGCGCTTGGAGCTTGGAAAGCCATCGCGCCGAGTGATCGCCAATTTCGGAGAAGGCGGCGCGGTCGTCGCGGCTCCCTCGGGCCGTCTCGCGATCCAGTCGACGATCTTCGTCGAGGAAGTTCACTTCGATCTCTCCTACACGACTCCCCGGGAGGTCGGACACAAGGCGCTTGCCGTCGCCCTCAGCGCGCTCGCCGCGGTCGGTGCGGATCCGCTCTACGCGACCATCGCGTTGGGTTTGAAACAAGATCACGGTGAGATTTTCGTCGCGGAGCTCATGGCGGGAGCGGCGGTGCTTGCTAAACACTGGGCGATGGATCTGGTCGCCGAAACTTCCGGGGCTTCGCCCTCGGGCGCGACGATTTGCGTGACGGCCGTGGGACAGGTCGGCGGGAAACATTTTTCTCCGGCCGGCGCGAAGCCCGGCGACCATCTGGTCCTCAGCGGACCGCTGGGGTCTTCGGCCGCGGGGCTGACACTTTTGAAACGGCTCGGCCGCACCGAGGCCTTGAAGCACGATTCGGCTTACCGCGCCCACCTGCTTCCCGAGCCGCGGCTGGCGGAAAGCGCGGCTCTCATGGCGGCCGGCGGGGTGACGTCCATGGTCGACATCCGCGACGGGCTGACGCGCGATCTTTATCGGCTCATCGAGGCGTCGCGGGTTGGTTGCCTGGTCGACGAAGGCCGGCTCGTCATCGCCGGCGATCTTCTCAAGATCGAGCGCTCCGTACAGTCGGACGCCCGCGCCTGGGCGCTCTACGGCGGCGAGGACTTCAGTCTCCTCTACACGATTTCCCCCAAGCAGTACTCCAGAGTGGAGCAAGCGATGAAGCGCAAGAAGCTTCCCATCGCGGTGATCGGATCGATTACCGACAACCGCGAGAAAGTCCGTCTCAAGAATCTCGACGGTGAAGTCGTCCCGCTCCTGCCGAAACTCTGGAGCCACTTCGCCAGAAGGAGCCGGACCCGATGGAGATAATCGAAAAGGTACTCGCATTCCTCGACAAACCCTTTTACGGCAATAGCCTCCATTCGTGGATCCTCGCCCTCTCGCTGACCGTCCTCATGTTCTTCGGCATGAAAGTGATCCGCCGCCTGCTCCGCAAGCGCTTGCCCAAGTTGCAGGGCCTCGGACGTGTAGACTGGGAAAAGGTGGGCGACTACTTTCTGAGAAGCACCCGCTCCAGTTTTCTGTTCATCCTCTCTCTCTGGTTTGGTGCCCGCTTTCTGAACTTGAGCCCCGATATCCAGGGCCTCATCCAGAAACTTCTCGTCATCGCGTTTCTCTTTCAGGCCGCGGTTTGGACGAACTTTCTCATCAATTTTCTCCTCGAGGACTATGCCGTCCACCAGATGGGCGGCGACGCGGACAAGGCCGGCACGCTGAAGGCGGCGAGCGGCCTTCTGAAAATGGTCGTCTGGGTGGCCCTCGGGCTCTTCGCCCTCGACAACATGGGCGTGAACGTCACGACGCTCATCGCGGGCTTGGGCATCGGAGGTGTCGCCATCGGTCTCGCGTCCCAGAAAATTCTTTCCGACTTGTTCTCCTCCATCACGATCATCCTGGATAAGCCCTTCGTGCAGGGCGACTCGATCACGGTGGGCCCCGATGCGGGAACGATCGAGCGCATCGGTCTCAAGACGACGCGAATCCGAAGCGCCTCGGGTGAGGAGATTTCGTTTCCGAACTCGGATCTGCTCCAGAGCCGCATCCGCAACTTCCGGCGCATGTACGAGCGCCGCGTGCCGCTCAACTTCGGAGTGACCTACTCGACGAAGCTCGAAGACCTGAAAGCGATTCCCAAAATCGTCGAGGACGTCATCCGCCACTACGAGATGGCCCGCTTCGAACGCGCGCATTTCGTCCGCTACGGCGATTCGTCCCTCGATTTCGAGGTCATCTACTGGATCCGAAAGCCCGATGCTCTACTCCACATGGACATCCAGCAGGCGGTGAACCTCGAAATCTTCCGCCGGTTTTCCGAGAAGGGAATCGAGTTTGCGTACCCCACGCGCACGATTCTGACGCCTAAGCCTTCTTAACCAGGAATTCCCGGGTCATTCCAAATGATTAACTGAGCGCTCATCTCCATCGTTCCGCCACATTTCCAGCGTAGTGTTAAAAGTAGGGGTTCCGTCCGCCTCCCGCCGAACCAGGGGTCATCACGTGCGTAGATTTCATCTGTGTTTGCTTGCGTCCATCCTTTCCTTTTCCACTTTCGCCGAACAGCCGGGTCAGCTGTCCTATTGGACACCTAACACCGTCCACGAGTACGCGGACGCGGCGGCTTGCGAGAACGGCGGCGGCGAAACGAAGTATCTTCCGAAGGGAATCGGCCCGAATGCGCCCGAAACGCAAGACGTTCCGCGGGAATGGAACGGAAAGGCCATCACCTGGGACAAACAGAACAACCGCTGGTTGGTCGGCGGACTTCCCACCAAGCGCGGCCTGTGCAGCATCACAACCAAGTCTACAAAAGCGCTTTGCGTGGGCGCCGGCGGAACCTGGACCCCCGGTTACCCCGAAGAGGAAACTTCGGTGACGAATGCCAGTTTGCCGCTCGGAACGGAACTGAAGTGCGACCGGGCGGAGTTCGTCAATCCTAGCTGTGTTCCCTACGGCAAGTTGTACCAGAAAGACGTGGACGGAATCCGCTGGAGCGCGATTTTTCGCCGGAGTGCCGCGCCCACTTACGAAGGCCCCGTCCCCGGAATGGTCAATCAAACCTCCACTCACTACAAGTGGGGGGCCCAACACAAGGACGTCTACTTCAACATCGATGTCGGCGGTTACAACATGAGCAGCCGCGCTGTCTCCTGGTTCGATACGCTCCGGAAAAACGGCTCGGCGCCCGGCGCGGCGGACAATCGTTACGACATCGGCTTCGTGAACGATCCGGGTTTCCGATTTCCCGGAAATGACGGGGCGATGCCCCGGCCCGGCGGATTGCGGCCCTGGACGCGTAACGAAGGCGCTCGCTCTTCCCGTTGGTGGGACCCTATCGCAAGCCTCAACACGGAACGGTGCACGGACTGCCATAGCGGCGCATTCAACGGAACAGATTCACTGGCGAAAGTGCCGGGCTCCTCGCTGGGCACGTTCGACGACGAGACCTACTGGCACGCTGGAAATCAGGTCCTCGGTTTTCCCCCGAAGAAGTTTTTTTCGGGCGCGACTCACCTCGATACCGGAGCGGATGCGAGCGCTTGTTTCGACTGTCATTCGAACTTCATGCAAGGCAGTAACACCAACCTCATCGATTTCATGTCCGGCAATCCCGGCTTGATGGGGGCCAGGCTTTCGGACTGGCGTAAGCACCTTTTGCAGCCCGACCAGCGTCTTAAGGATGCGCGCCGGACCCACGCCATGCCGAAGGGGCACATGTTTCAAACGACGGGTGTATCGAAGTGCTCGGATCCGGCCTATACGACTTATCTCAGCTGCGTGGCCGCGAGGAAAACCTGGACGGTGGACGTTGCGGGCCGGCCGCTGGTCGGCAGCTGGACGTACAACAATCTCCCCGCCGTCGAGATGATCAAGTGCTGCATGGGTAGCGGTGCGGCGGGTTGCGACCGGGTCCGGTGCGAGGGCGTGCGGGACTCGACGATTCCGAAATTCGTCATCCCCGAGGACAAGGCGAAGATGGTTGCCTCGGGCAGCTGGCCGCCTCCGGGTGAGCACCAGGCGATCCGCGCTCCCGATAGCGCGAACGCCATTACACTTACCGCCGTCGCTTGCGCCAATCCGAAACCGGCCGGTTGGGCGACGGGCGATCTTTGTTATCGGCTCGCTTGGGAGGACTCGAGTGGTTCTCCGTTCAATGCGCCGAGGGAGTTCTATTGGAACGCCCCTTCGACCGCCAACGGTTTCGTGAAAAACGTTTCTCTTCCCGACTGGACGGCGGCCCAGAAGGCGTCGCTTGAATGGTGCCCTGGAATTCCAGGAATGCCGGTACCACGCACCTCGGAGACCCAGCTCTCTTCCGCGCCCGTCGGCGATCGCTGGCGTTTCGCGTATACGAGCGTAGGCCTCTTGAAGAAGTGCACCAAGATGGGCGTTCAGTTTTGCGGCGGCTGGTGCCAATCGACCAACACCAACGGACGTCCCGCGAAGGACAAGGGTGTTTTTCTGACGGTTTCAAACTCCGCTGGGTGTGCGACTCCGACGCCTTCTCCGACGCCGACTCCCAGGGCCACGCCGACGCCGACTCCCACGCCGACTCCCAGGGCCACGCCGACGCCGACTCCCACGCCGACTCCCAGGGCCACGCCGACGCCCACTCCCACGCCGACGCCCACACCGGCGCCGACCGCGGGTCCAGTCGCGTTGAACGTGAGTGTGTCCGGTGAGGCCGGTTCGGTCAGCTCGAATCCGGCGGGCATCTCTTGCGGGGCGGACTGCACGGAGAATTACGTTCGCAATACCCAGGTCACGCTTACGGCGACCGCGGGAAATGCGGGCTCCGTATTTTCGAACTGGGGCGGAGCCTGCAGTGGTTTCTCGCCGTCTTGCACGGTGACGATGAACGTGGCGAAGTCCGTGACGGCGACTTTCACCGCGAGGCCGACCTATTCGCTCAACGTGACGACGATGGGTAGCGGAACCGGCATCGTGAACTCGAATCCCGCGGGTATCTACTGCCCGAACGACTGCACGGAGGGCTACTACTCGGACACTCTCGTGACCATCGCCGCCTATCCGGCACCGGGTTCGTCGTTCACGGGCTGGACCGGGGCCTGCACTGGAATGAATCAGGTCTGCACGCTGACGATGAGCGCGTCCAGGTCGGTGATGGCGACGTTCGTCACGAACGCGGCGACCGCGACTCCGAAGGCGTCTCCGACGCCGGCTCCCACCGCGTCTCCGGCGGGAACCATCGCACCCGGGTGGGGACTCGGAATTCCGATAAACGGAGGGGCGGCCCCTACCTTGGCTCCCGTTACCCCCACCGGCATCGGCTTCGGGGGAAGAGTCATTAGGTGAGAAACCGTTTCGTAAGCCTGCTGATCCTGTTGGGAGGAGGCGCCGGGCTCGTGTGCCCCGTCCTCGCCCACGACGATCCGCCGGCCTCGTTGCAACTCGGCGTCTACGCGGGAGACTCGGCGCTCGATCGGTTCGATTCCCTCCTAAAGGCAGAGGGCATGGCCTGGCCGAAGGGGCTGGGCGAAACTGATAAGCGGAAGCTCGTATGCCGCTTCTTTCAGCTCGCGCCGTCGGCGTCCGCCGAAATCGCGGCGCTCCTTAAACCCTTCGGTTCCGGCAAGGACGCCGTCGAGCGGGTTCGCGCTTGGATGCGGGAGGAGCTTAAGTCGGCGAGGGTTCCCTACCTGTCCGATCCGGAGGAAGCGCGGCGGAGAGGCGTCTATCCGGTTCACGGGGACGGCGACAGCCTCTCCTTCTTCGACACACAGTCGATCGAAACTCTCTACGCGGGATCCACCGGACGAATCGTCGCCGTAGGCCGCGCCAACACGAAGATGGTTCTCGGGGAAACCGGTGAGGGCGTGCTTATCGCCGGTTACGACTACCGAAAGCGATGGATGCTCGCCGAAGTCGTGGCTCCCGGCTCGAAGCCCGCGGAGCTGGAACTGGCGCTTGGGCGGATGAAGGACTTCGCCGACCGCGTGATTCGCCGTCAGACGGAAACGGATGTAGGAAACTGCGTGCTTGCTATAGGAGACGGCTTCGATTTCCCGGCCAACTACCGGGCCCGGGAAGACATGGTGCTGGAGCACCGGGCTTCCGCCTCGGAGCCTTGGAAGCCGGTCATCGCGGGAAACAAATACGTGCAGCTCGCCCGTATTCCCGAATGCAGCTACTGAAAAATCGGTCTACTTGGGAAGGGAAGCGAGGGAGCCGTTCCAGGGCGTGCATTTGCCTTCCCGGAACTTGCGGATGTAGGTGGGATTGAGGTTGTTGATCCTAACCACGTCGTCGTCGCTGTAGAAGACCGGCGGCCCCTTCAGATCGAAGCCCTCGCCGGCGACCGCGCGGCTCGGCTTTTTCTTGTAGTAGCCGGGAAAGAGGTCCGACAGCTGCTTCCACACGTCGTAGGAAGCGTCGTAGGCAAAGCGTTCCGCCCGGAAAATCTGGATGTCTTGGATCTGTTCCATGGCGAGCTTGAGGCGGGCGAGCCGCGCGAGCTCCTCGGGCTGAAAATCCGATTGCGCGAGCTGGTCGGGTCGCTTGCGGAAGCGGGTCGCCGCGAGACCGGAAACCCGATCGACTTCGGCATAAAACGTCTCGTAAAGTTTCATGTGCTTGGCGACCGCATTGCCGTAATCGCGGTCGAGGGAATGCACGATCTCGTGGAGCAGAACGAAGGCCACCATTCCAATCTCGGCGTCCTTTTCGATTCGGATCAGCTTGCGCAGCGGATCGTAGAAGGCGAGGGCGGAGCTCCGCGAGTCCTCTTTGATGGCGCGCGGGTCGGTCATCTCGACTTTGATCTCGGTCCCATACTTCGGCATGAACTTCTTGAGGATGGCTCGCCCCAAGACGGTGGCCCGAATGGCCCGGAACGCATCGAGGGGCTGAGTCACCGGCGCGGAAAGATCGACCGGTTCGGGCGGCGTGACTCGCTTCAGCTCCGCCTCGTCCAGAAAGTCCGAGAGCACGAGGTTGTTGCGGCAGGTGGAGGCGAAAACTTTTTCGTACTGGCCGAGGGGGGCCGAGCGCTGGGCGCCGTCGATGAACTTCAAAGTCTTGTAGGAGCCGACTTCCTCTCGGCTGGGGGTTGCCCACTGTGAGAAGATTGGCGCGTAGGGGCCTCGTACGTCCGCCTGAACGCCCCCAAGGCATCCGGCGGCAGCCCAAATTAACGCTAAGCGTCTCAACCCCTTACCCATACAGTAAGGTTAACGGCAGTCCCGACCGAACCATTGAGACCTCGCCCCGGGGGAAAAGTGTGGTGGCGGGGTCTCGGATCGGTTAAAGATTCTGGAGACTTGTCGAACAGGAGTGCAATGAGTTCCCCAACCGCCCAAGCGCGTCTAAAACGGCGCGCCCAACTCGAGAAAGCTTTGTCGGAGCGCATCCTCGTGCTCGACGGAGCCATGGGCACGGCCGTTCAGGCCAGGGACCTCACCGCGAAGGACTTCGGCGGCCCGGACCTCGAAGGCTGTAACGAGTATCTGGTCATCACCCGCCCGGATGTAATCCGCGACATTCACCGCGCCCACCTCGAAGCGGGCGCCGACATCATCGAGACGGATACTTTCGGCGGAACTCCGCTCGTACTGGAAGAGTTCGGGCTCGGGGCGCGGGCCCACGAGATCAATCTCGTCGCGGCCCAGATCGCGCGCGAGGAAGCCGACAAACTCTCCACTCCCGAAAAGCCCAGGTTTGTCGCCGGCTCCATCGGCCCGACGACCAAAGCGATTTCCGTCACGGGTGGAATCACCTTCGAAGCGCTCATCGATAACTTTTACGCTCAGGCTAAAGCGCTCGCCGAAGGCGGCTGCGACTACTTCCTGGTGGAGACCTGCCAGGACACGCGCAACATCAAGGCCGCGCTCCTCGGCATCGAGCGGCTTGCGAAGGAAACCGGCGAGGAAATTCCGATCGCCGTATCGGGAACCATCGAGCCCATGGGCACCATGCTCGCGGGTCAGGCGGTGGAAGCGTTGGTCGCGAGCATCGCCCACGTTCCGCTTCTCTATATCGGATTGAACTGCGCGACCGGCCCCGAGTTCATGACGGACCACATCCGCACGCTCGCCGGCATGGCGCCTTTTCGCATCGCCTGCGTTCCGAACGCGGGCTTGCCCGACGAGAACGGCACTTACCTCGAAACGCCTAAGATGATGTGCCAGGTTCTGTCGCACTTCATCGACAGCGGATGGGTCAATCTCATCGGCGGCTGCTGCGGCACGCGCCACGATCACACGAAGGAATTCGCGGAGCTGGTTAAGGGCAAACGGCCCCACAAGCTTTCCCAGGGCCCGGGTTCCTATTTGTCGGGCATCGAATACCTCGAAATTACCGACGAGATGAGGCCCATCATCGTGGGCGAGCGCACCAACGTCATCGGCAGCCGCAAGTTCAAGGAGATGATCGTCGCCGAGCAGTTCGAGGAAGCGACCGACATCGGCCGCCTCCAGGTAAAGAACGGCGCCCAGATTCTCGACGTCTGTCTCGCCAACCCCGATCGGGACGAGGCGACCGACGTAAAGCGTTTCATGGAGCTTCTGATCAAGAAGATCAAGGCGCCCATCATGATCGACTCCACCGACGCCAAGGTGATCGAGATCGCGCTTACCTATTGCCAGGGAAAGGCGATCATCAACTCGATCAACCTCGAAGACGGCGAAGAGCGGTTCGAGCACGTCATCCCCCTCGCGAAAAAGTTCGGCGCGGCTCTCGTCGTCGGCACCATCGACGACGATCCGAATCAGGGCATGGGGGTCAGCCGCCAGAGAAAGCTCGAGATCGCGACCCGCTCTTACAAGCTTCTCACCGAGAAGTACGGCGTAAAGCCCGGCGACATTTACTGGGATCCGCTCGTGTTTCCGTGCGGAACCGGCGACGAGAACTACGTGGGTTCCGCGGTCGAGACCATCGAGGGCATCCGCCTTTTGAAGGCCGCCTTTCCGGAAACGAAAACGGTACTCGGTATCTCGAACGTAAGCTTCGGTCTTCCGAACTCCGGCCGCGAAGTTCTCAATTCCGTTTTCCTCTATCACTGCGTGCAGGCGGGTCTCGATCTCGCCATCGTGAACGCGGAAAAGCTCGAGCGTTACGCGTCGCTGTCGGATGAGGACAAGAAAGTTTCCGAGGATCTGCTCTACTCCAGGGGCGAGGATCCGGTTGCGGCGTTCGCCGCCCATTTCCGCACGAAGAAGAAGGCACCGAAGAAGGACCAGGCGAAGCTTCCCCTCGATAAGCGGCTTTCCAACTACATCATCGAGGGCTCGAAGGACGGCCTAACCGCCGATCTCGACTTGAAGATGCAGGAAGCCCGTCCGCTCGACATCATCAACGGGCCGCTCATGGCCGGCATGGACGAGGTGGGCCGGCTCTTCAACGCCAATAAGCTAATCGTCGCCGAAGTGCTCCAGAGCGCGGAAGCGATGAAAGCGGCGGTCGCTCATCTCGAGCCCCACATGGAGAAGGCGGACTCCGCCTCCCGCGGCAAGGTGCTGCTCGCGACGGTGAAGGGCGACGTGCACGACATCGGAAAGAACCTCGTCGAAATCATTTTGTCGAACAACGGCTTCCAGGTGATCAATCTCGGCATCAAGGTGCCGCCCGAAAAGCTCATCGAGGCCATCAGCTCCCACAAGCCGGACATCGTGGGGCTTTCGGGCCTGCTCGTGAAATCCGCCCAGCAGATGGTCATAACCGCTGCGGATTTTTCGAAGGCCGGTATTCAGACCCCCATCATGGTGGGCGGCGCGGCCTTGACGTCGAATTTCGTCGATAAACAGATCGCCAAGGCCTACACGACGGGAACCGTGACTTACGCGCCGGATGCGATGCAGGGGTTGGATCTCGCTAAAACCATCGTCGATCCCAAGCGCTTCGAAGCGCTTCGTGACGAGCTGGGGGCGCGCAGAAAGAAGCTCGCCGAAGCGATGGCGACGGAAGTGAAGCCCGTCGTCGAGGCGGTTTCGGAGACGAGAAGCCCGGAAGTGCCGATTCTCGATTCCGTACCGGCTCCTCAGGATTTCGAGCGCCATGTCCTGATGGGAAAGACTCCGATCGAGACTATCTGGAGCTACATCAACCCGATGATGATTTATGGCCGCCACCTGGGCGTGAAGGGCGGATCCGTCCGTCAGTTCCAGGACGGCATGAAAGATCCCAAGAAGCGGGAAGCGCTACGCCGCGAAGATCCGAAAGCGGTCGAAATTTGGGAGGCCGTCGAGGAAGTGAAAGCGATCTACCGCGACACCGAGGCCATGCAGCCCGGCGCCGTGTATCAGTTCTTCCGTGCGACGGGAGAGGGCAACCGGGTTCACTTCTGGTCCGCCGACGGCAAAACGAAATTGCAGACCTTCGAGTTCCCGAGAATGGACAAGGCGCCAGGCTATTGCCTGAGCGATTTCGTACACCCGGACCTCTATAAGGAAGACAATCTGGGCGCTTTCATCGTGACCGTCGGCAAAGGCGTGCGCGGCATAGCCGAGCAGCTGAAGGCGAAGGGCGACTATCTCAAGTCCCACATCATCCAGGTCGTGGCGCTGGAGTCGGCGGAAGCCTACGCCGAGTACTTGCACGCCCAGATGCGCCGCATGTGGGGTTTCCCCGACGCGCCCGCGATGACGATGCTCGAGCGCTTCCAGGGAAAATACCGCGGCAAGCGCTATTCCTTCGGTTACCCCGCGTGCCCGAACCTCGCGGATCAGGAAAAACTTTTCGCGTTGCTGAAGCCCACGGAAATCGCCGTCGAGCTGACCGACGGTTACATGATGGATCCGGAGGCGAGCGTTTCGGCGCTGGCTTTCCACCATCCGAAGGCTTCGTACTTCTCCGTAAAGGGGGCCTTGTGACGACGGCTCATTCGAGACTCTGGCAGGCGGCGCCTCAGGGAACGCTCACGACCGGCATCGGAAGCCTGCCCCACGCCTTCGTCGACGCGGCGATGAACTTCTCTTTCAGCCTGACCATTCCGTTTCTGCCTCAGGTGCCCATCCGAAACCCTAAGGAGTTCATGGTCGCCCAAGCCGTGGAGGGGATGCCCGGAGTGGTGGAAGGCGACGCGGGCTACGTCACCCTCGATCTCGCCGCCTGGAACAAGGGCGCGAATGCTCTGGCGGGAAAACTCGAAACGGCTTTTCTCGACGGAGAAATCCGTTCCGACGCCTTTCAAAGTTTCGAGCCGTCGCCGGAGTACTGGAGCTGCTGGAACCCGTTTTTGTACGAGCTGGAAGAGCGGAAAATCCCTCTCGCCAAGATTCAGATTTCAGGCCCGATGACCACCCAGTGGGCCCTTCGGTTCACCGACGGCGGATTCGCCGACCGGAATCCGGAAGTCGGAACGCAGGTGTTCCGACTGGTTCTGGCCCGTGCCATCGCCATGTGCCGCCGGGTACGGGCCACCGGCGCGCAGCCGATGATCTATTTGGACGAGCCGGGCTTCTACGGTTTTTCGTGGAAGAACCCCAGGCACGCGATGGCGCTCCAGGAGCTCAGGCTTTTTCTGCAGACGCTTCGCAAGGAGCGGGCCCTCGTCGGAATTCACTGCTGCAGCAATACGGATTGGGGCGCGATTCTTTCGCTGCCCCTCGACGTGCTTTCCATCGACACGAATCTTTCGCTCAACCTGCTTCTGACCCAGCAGGAAGCTTTGAAGAAATTCATAGTTGGAGGCGGAAGGCTCTCTTTAGGCGCGGTTCCGACCGGAGTTCACGCGGTGAAGATCCGCTCTCACCGCCCCGAGCTTCTTCTGGAGCATCTGCTCGAGACGTTCGATGCCCAGCTTGGAAAGGATCCCGAGCTCGTTCATCAGATTCTCGCATCGGCCATCTACACGCCGGCCTGCGGCCTTGCCTTGCAAAGCATCGAGGACGCGGAAGCGATCCTCGGCGAGCTTACCGGCCTCGCCGCGCTGATTAAGTCTAAATAAGCTTCGCGCCCTTCAAGTCGCCGAGAATTCCAATCAACTCGTCGGCGCTTCGGTGCGTGAGGATGGTCGGTTCCACGTAGCGATAGAGAATCATCCGCTTCTGATTGAGGATGAAAACCGCGCGGCTGACTCGGTTGAGCATCCACGCGCTCGTGCAGCCGAATTGCTTGGCGACCTCTCTGCCCGGATCGGTGAGAAGGGGAAACGGGAAGGCGTATTTGGAGGCGAATTTCTTGTGCTGCTCGGGAGGGTTGGCGCTGATCCCAAGTATTTGCACGCCGTACTTGCCGAAGCCCTCCAGATTGTCCCGGTAGCTGCAAAGTTGCTTGGTGCAGACGAGAGTGAAGTCGCCCGGATAGAAGGCGACGACCACCGGACCCTTCTTGCAATATTCGGAGAGCGTATGAGACGCACCTTCGGCGTCCGCGAGCGAAAAATCCGGAGCCAACTTACCCATTACCGTTCCGGTGCCTTCCATTTCAGGACTCCTTTGGGGGATCGGTGACGTTGTCGACGTAGGTCTCGAAAATGTTGCGCAATCTTGCCGTTACGATTTCCTTCAAGCGGAGATCGGACTGCTCGACGGATTTCTTCAAGACCGCTTCGGTGAAAGCGGCGCGGAAAGCCTGAGCGAGGGGAGCGTAGCTTAGATGCCACCACTCCGGGCTGACGCCGCCCAGCTCCTGGGCATAAGGGCGGTAGAAGCCCGCATAGGGCAAAGTTTCGTCGAGCCATCGACCGAAGTCTTCGAAGACGCCGCCTGGCGCGACTTCCGCCGGCGTCAGCTGTACCTGGTAACCTTCCGGAATTGCCGAAGCGCACACCACGTCGAAGTCCGTGCCCCAATGATGGCGGCTCGTTCCGGGAAGCGCGGACCATCGGAGGATGGCGGACACTACGTTCTCGGGCTTGAGTTTCGCGAATTCCAGCGGCGCTCCTTTATCGTCGAGAAGCTGGCGCTTGCCCTCGGCCTTTTCGTTCCAGATCCGAAGCTGAGTCGCGAAGTCGCGGAAGGAGCTGACGACCTTCAAAGGAAAGCCGTCTTGCGCGGCTTTTTCTTCGAGGCGGGCAAAATCCTTGAGTACGTCTTTGTGAAGGCGAGTCTTTCCGTCGGCCAGCAGCGTTACGTGAGTATCGGTCCTGCCGGTCAAGATTTCGAAAGTGGCCTTCATTAAATGGATTAGGCGAGCTTGTCCTTCAGCTTACCGCTACGGCCGAGGGCTAGCAAATCATCACAGCCGCCGATCAGCTCCTCACCGAAAAAGATCTGCGGCACCGTGCGAAGGCCGGTGCGCTCTTTCAGAGCTTTCATCTCCTCGGGCTTACCCTCGAGGCTCACTTCGGTGAAGGGAATGCCTTCGCCCTGGAGAAAACTCTTGGCGCGTACGCAGTAAGGGCAATAGGCGGTCGTGTAGACGGTGACGGTTTTCACTTCGAGTCTCCGATCTTGGGTTTGCCGTCGTGAGGGCCCATTGGGCGCTTCGGGACGTCGTCCCACCAGCTCTCCTCCCTCCAGGACCGACGTTCCGGATGGAGGGGGTAAAAGATTTTGTTGTCCGCGCGGTTCGCTTCGCCGACGACGAGCAGGCGGACCTCCACGGCGGAGTTATTGAGAAACGTGTGGCACACGCCGGTGCCGGCGGGAAACCCGACGGCGTCGCCGGGCCGAAGCTCATAAAGGTGGCCGTCGATCCAGGCGTGAGGATTTCCCTCGAGCACGTAGACGAATTCCTCTTCCGCGCTTTCCGCGTGGGGCCACGAGGTGCGGCGACCGGGGGGAAGCGTTTCGTGGTGGATGCCGATTCGCTTCAGACCCAAAGCGCGGCCCAGTGGCGCGCCCCGGCTGAGCGATTCGTCGTGGCCGCGGTATCGGCCGGGCCATTCTTCCTGGAGTTCCGTGTAATGACGGATGCAATCGGGACGTTTCATGGGGGTAAGTTAGCCGCTCACCAGGGGGCGGGCAACTCGAACTCGAAATGGCCGTTCGTCTGGCGGTCCGGAAGCCTCAGACGGAAAGCTTGCAGCGCAAGTCCGTTTTGCCGCTTGGGGCCGCCGTAGAGAGGATCTCCCAGAAGCGGAGCGCCGACGTCGGCGAGCTGACATCGGATCTGGTGGGTGCGCCCGGTTAGGAGCCTCAACGTCACTTCGTTTCCTTCCTCATGGGGCCGGTTAGAAAGCACCTCCAGCTCGCAGCGGTACCAGCCCTCCACGGGTTCCTTCGATACGATCTTCGGCGCGGCCTTATCGAACTTTTGCCAATGGACGTGCGGGCCGGCCGGCACGGGCGCGGCGGTGAGGGCGCGGTAATACTTTTCGACGCGGCCCTCGTTCAGCCACTTATTGAAGAGAGACTGAAACCGGGTGGAGCGGGCCAGCATGAGTAGCCCTTGGGTCGGCAAATCGAGCCGATGGGTGATCCACAATTTCGTTCCCACGGCTTTCGCCACGCAGGTGAGCACGTTCTCGTGGAGATTATCGAGAGTGGGCGGCACCGGGACCTCCGGCGGCTTGTTCACGAGGATAAAGTCTTCGTTGTGGGCGACGACGCGGGCAAGCCAGTCGAGATCGGCCGCGGGGAACCGGCGCGGCTGCAGGTGCACGCGGACGTAGTCTTCCCGCTTGAGAGGACGGTCTTCGGTAAGACGGATCTTGTTCAGGTAGACGGCGCCCCAGCGCAGAAGCTCCGCGGTGCGGGAAGGCTCGATCCCGAGCTCGGATTTCAGCAACGACGAAAGGCTCGTCGGTTTCTCGACGATGAGGTGGCGGGTCCTTTCTGCCATGGGGGGAAGGCTCACCGACGCCTTCTAGCGGTTTTTCCCTTTCGGGTCCAGCTCGGGTAGAGTTTCCCCATGATTCTGGCTTGTTCCCATCTCGTGGTGGCTACCGCCGACGTCCCCCGGCTCGCGGCGTTTTTCGAGCGGGTCTTCGACGTGAAACCCCATTTCGCCAACACGGAGTTCACCGAGTTCGTTCTGCCCAGCCGCTTCCGTATCGCGTTCTTCAAACCGACCGGCAAAGCGGCGAAGTACTTTCGCGCGGAAGGGGCGAGGGGAGCCGCGGGTTTTGGAATCACCGTGAAGAACGTCGACGAGTTCTACGTTCGCTTGCTGGATTTACCGACGGAAGAAGTGGGGACGGTGGAAGTGAGCGGCCCCCCGAAAGATCATCCGTGGGGCGAAAAGAGTTTCTTGTTTCTCGATCCCGACGGCAACCGGTGGGAAGTCACCCAGGCCCCGTCGAAAGACGGCATGCTGACCAACCGCTAGCGCTTCGCCGTTTCCTTCGCGATGTTCGTCATGGCACGGACCAGATCTTCCGGAGCACCGGAAAACTCGGCCGGTAGGTTGGCCATTTCCAGCCGGTAAGCCTCCATCCGTCCTTCGAGTGCCGCGACGACATCGGGGTAAGACCGGTCGTGGCCCCTTTGCTTGTGATAGGCGAGCATCATCAACGGAAAAGCGAAGTAGCCCTCCAACTCCCCCGCGGGGCCCGAAAACCGTTCGATGAGTTGCGGGCCGTGGGCGGAGGAGGCGTCCCCCAAAGCTCCCGCGACCAAGCGGAAGGCGAGGCTTTTCTTGTCTCCTTGAAAAGTCGCCAGATCGGCCGCGTAAGCTTTTGCGATTTCAACGCTTTCCCGCTGAAGTTTCGCCGCCCGTTCTCGCCCCGCCTGCGGGAACTGAAAGATGCTGTCGACGTAAAACTCGATGGCTTTCGCCCGCTCCGCGGGATTCTTGATGGTGGCGAGAGCGTCCACGATGTTTCTCATTCCGTCCTGCATCGTCTCGTTATCGCGGACGCTGGTTTTTCCGAAGGCCCACCAGCCCACGTGCCCGGGAGGAAAATCGTAGATGTAGTAGGTGCCGTCGCCCCGGCGAAAATAATTCTTGTTGGTGGGGTACTCGCCTTCGGGGACGGGGTTGTATTTCGGAAGAGGCTTGTCCCCGTCGAGACCGAACAGGCGGACGAGGTTGCACCCGAGATAGCTCTTCAGCGGATCCGTCTGCGGAAGCGGCTCGAGATCGCGGTAGTCCTGCGCCGTGAGGCCCGTCCGGGGAAAGTTTCTTTCCCCGTCCCGTAAGAATCGCGCTTCGCCTTCCGGCAGGTGAGGGGAGTATTGGGGCACGTTGAAGTAACGGGAGAGCTCAGGGTAGGTGCCCGGCCCCTCGACCCCTCTGCCGTAGGCATCGCCGTACTGATCGTAATCGCGCGTGTAGACTCCCCCTCCACCATGTTGCTTCGGGGTATCGGCGGTTCTAACGATGCGCGCCGGCTCGGGCTCGGTCGGGGCGCCCTTGGGAAGCTGGTTCGTCCGGCGGAGAATTTCGAGGCGCCGCGCCTCATGCCCTTCGGCCGGCGCGGTCACGTAGCGCTCGCGGTAAGCGGCGGCCGCCGGCGTTTCGTACTGACTGCCGTATCGCAGGGCCCAGTCGTCCGCGGAGATGCTGTGGTACTTGTAGCCGTTCATGGCCCGGTTCAGAAGGGCGCACCACTTCGGCAGCCCCAGAGCGGGCGTCGCGGCCAGTAGGCCCAGTAAGACCAGCCAGGCTCTCGTCCTATCCCCCATGTACTAAGGATAGCAAAGAATGAAGACGGAGAGTGTGACGAGTAACGTCCGCGCGGCCACTCGAAGTGCACGGCCACGCATGAAACAAGCAGAATACGGGCTGGTCCTGGCATTGCACAGTTCACCCGACGGCATGTTGAGAGGTTTTCACATTCTCTTCCTCTTCGCGGTGCTGACCGCGACCCCGGCGTGGGCCCGCGCCCCGAAAGCGCCTGGCCTGAGCGGCAACGCTTTGCGAACGACCCGCAAGGAAGAACCGAAGAAAGGCGGCGCGAAGCCGCTGCTCCTCGTGACCGTCCGCCCGACGTGGTACCAGTCTGAGACGCTGTTCGAGCTCGAGAACACGATCGAAGCGGGCATTCAGTTCAGCGACAAGTTCGCCCTCACCTACGTTCAGGATTTCAACACGAACATTTCGAAGACCGGCAATGCCGCCGACGCCGGCGACGTCACGCCCGTGCTGCAGGACGGTTTCATCCGGATGAACTTCTTCAAGATCCGCGAGTCGGACGACAAGCTGTTCACCTTCAACGATCAGGTTCGCGTGTACTTTCCGACGGAGCAGGTGAAGCGGGACGCCGGTCTCGTCACGATCGTCCGGAACTACTTCGTCTTCACCCGCAAAATAAGCGAGTCGGTGAATTTCTGGTTTTACGAAGTTCCGATCCTGCACGTCTATGACCGCGCCGAGCGAACGCTTTCGGACGGCAAGACGCAGGCGAACCCGGTTTTCGAAAACCGTCTCATCCTGGAGCCGATGTTCACTTTGTTTCCCAGGGTTACGCTCGGGATTCCCATCAACCTCTCCACCGTGAAGTTCCGCGACGCCGGCGAGAAGGCGGCGAAAAGCGGGGAGTGGATTCCTTCCATAACGATCACGCCGTGGCTCGAATGGGCCGCGACCGACTTCATGACCTTCGGCATGTATTACGAGACGGGCAACCTCTCCGAAGTGACGGACGCGGGCCTCGTCTGGACCACCGGACAGACGTCCGGCCTCTTTCAGGCTTACGTCCGCTTCGGTCTATAGCCAGCCAACGCCTCGCCCGCTAAGTCCTTGCCTCCACAGGGTATTTTCATTGACCACCGGGTCAAAAAAAGGGTTGAATTAGTACTGGTTTGGTCCTATCTTGGGATCAGAGGCTAAAAGTATGATTCGAATTGGGAAAATGACCGACTACGGGATCGTCCTGCTGTCTTATTTCGCCTCCCATCCGGAGTCGAAAGCGTTCACGGCCCGCGATCTGGCCGGCGAAGCGAAGCTGCCTCTGCCGACGGTGAGTAAGATCCTGAAGACCTTGTGCCGGGGAGAATTACTGCTTTCTCACCGCGGAGTCAATGGAGGCTACCGCCTCGGCCAGCCCGCGGAAAATATCTCCATCGCGAAGATCATCGAGGTTCTCGAAGGCCCCATCGCGCTCACTGAGTGCAGCAGCCACCGCCAGGACAACTGCGGCCTCGAGTTGCATTGCCCCGTCATGAACAACTGGCAAAAAATTTCGGTCACCATCCGCCGCGCCCTCGAACAGCTCACTTTGAAAGACATGGTTCAGCCTTTCGGCACGGCCGCGGCCCTGGGCGTCTTCGCCCGGGCTTCGGGGGAAGGGAGCCGCCGGTGAAAATCCAAACCCACAATGCCGAAGTCAAAGAGGCCCTCAAGCGGGATTACCAGTACGGTTTCACCACCGACATCGCTAGCAACACGATCGCCAAAGGTTTGAACGAGGACGTCGTCCGCCTCATCTCTTCCAAGAAGGACGAGCCCGAGTGGCTTCTCGAATGGCGCCTCAAAGCGTTCCGCGCCTGGCAAAAGATGGTCGAGCCGAAGTGGCAGCACGTCTATTACCCGAAAGTGGATTTTCAGGACATCGCGTACTACTCCGCTCCGAAGAGCAAGGAAGACGGCCCGAAGTCGCTCGACGAAGTCGATCCGGAACTTCGCAATATGTTTTCGAAGCTGGGCATTTCGCTCGAGGAGCAGATGCGCCTTTCCGGCGTCGCGGTGGACGCGGTGGTCGATAGCGTCTCGGTCGCGACCACCTTCAAGAAGAAGCTCGGCGAGATGGGAGTCATCTTCTGCAGCTTCTCGGAAGCCGTGAAGAATCACCCCGAGCTCGTGAAGAAGTATCTGGGCACCGTCGTTCCCTATACCGACAACTTCTACGCCTCTCTCAATAGCGCGGTCTTCAGCGACGGATCGTTTTGTTTCATCCCGAAGAACACACGCTGCCCGATGGAGCTGTCGACGTATTTCCGCATCAACGCGGCCGAGACGGGCCAGTTCGAGCGCACGCTCATCGTCGCGGACGAGGGCGCTTACGTCAGCT
>CAZZHG010000006.1:0-83032 GCA_964653655.1 uncultured Pseudobdellovibrionaceae bacterium | reverse complement strand
AAGCTCCCGCCGCGGAACGGATGTGCCTCGGCACTACGTTCACGCGATCCGGAGTTTGAATGGCGAGCCTAAGGAGCGAGCCCGCTTCACTTGGATCCACGTTGGGAGACATCGTGAACCGGTGGCGCATGTTCTCGATGTCGTAGTAGGCACGCAAGCCGTCCAGGGCATAACCTTGGCGATAGCTCACCGGAAGGGTGTTGATCCAGTCTTCCCACGCCTTGAAAAGATTCATGTTGTACGCCGAAGGGAAGCGGTAGTTGGCGACCGCGACGCCGTAACGGACGGCTTCCACCACGTTCGTCGTCGTAATCCAATCGCCGGCCCGATCCGATTCCCCGGTGGGCGCGGTGAAGTGGTAAAGGTCCTGCCCCATGTGCTTCATCTGAATCATCGCCCGTTCCACGAGATCCAGATTCATTGAGCCCGTATCGGCCGCGGTCAGCTTCAGGGCCGAAGCCACGAACTCCATCGGGCGCTTGCCCTTCTGGTTGTACGCCGCCTTCGACCAAAAGATCGGGCTCGCGAGAATCGTCTCGTACATCGCCATGAGCGATCCCTCGTTCGTGAGATAAGCCCCCGCCACGTTGGCGCGAAGGCCTTGGGTGAGTGTCTCGTCCTCGGTCACCAGTTTGCGCACGAGCTTTCGGGCGAGGTTCCAAGCCGTACGCGGATGCTCGGCCAGGTACCCGAGGAGCGCTTCGCCCTCGGCGACGCCTTCCGGAACTCCGGCACGCGGGTACTTGATCCCCATCGCAGTTTTTTCGGTCTTGTCGTGTAGCGTGGGCCGGAACAGAAAGTTGCGGCCGAGCGTGTAGTTTTCGTGCGACGAGATTCCCCAGCCGGTGAGGATCAGAGCGACCTGTTGGATGTCGGTCTGGGTATAGACGCCGGCCGTCGGCCCGACACCAAACGTGTGCAACTCCATCAGCTCGCGGGCGTAGTTTTCGTTGGGACCAGAGGTTCCGTTAGCCCGGACGCTGCGGATGTTGTCTAGATAGATGAGCATCGCGGGGTGCTTCGCGACTCTCGTCAGAAGCTCCCGGAAGCTGCCTTTCATGGAGGTGCGGATCCGGTCCCGGTAGGACGGAAAGTCCATGGAGCACTTGCGGCCGTCCACGTTGAAGTGATCGAACCAGAAATCGAAAAGCGTGCTCTTAAGTCCGCGATCCTCGGCAACCGTATGAATGATGTGGGCTCCCGCCTCCTCGTGCACGATCCGTTGGCGCATGCGGGCCGATTCCGTGGGGCCCTTGGCGACTTCGGCTCCGTAAGCCTGCATAAGCTCGTCGCTGTCGAGTCCGTTCAACGGGTACAGAGCCCGGGCCTTCGCTTCGACGCTCGCGTCGAGCGATCCGAGTTCCTGAAGGTTCGCGACAACCTCCGCGGCGAGGGCCTCGGCGGACCTCTCCGCGTCGATGCCCTCGCCCTTGGGAATCGCGAATCGCTCATAAGTGATACGGGAAGGACTGTTCCCTCCAGCGACGCGGTTCAGAAAGTGCTGGATACGGCGCGCCGGCGTAAGGTCGGAGGCGAGGATCGCCGCTTTCACTCGGTCCTTGAGGTTGGCGGACTCCGCTACGGCCTCGCGGGGAAGCGACACGAGCAGGATCAGAGCGAAAAGAATCCGAAAAATCGTCTTCATGGGAACCTCCAAAAAATTCTTGTGAGAGTTACTCTTCGCTGGCGGGAATTTCTTCGGTCTCGAGATCTTTATCGACTTCGCTCACCGTTTGAGCGGCTTGCTGCGCTTCCGTCTGCGGAATCGCGGAACGAAGGTACGGCTTGGCATCGCTGACGGGGTCCACGGCCTTCTTCACGCAGCCGGTGAAAGCGAGGACGGCGGCGATGAAGAAGACGACGGTCAGAACGCGGTTGGCGTGGTTCATTTACGTTCTCCTGAAAGGGTTTCGGGAGTCTGTAATTGCAACCGACGGACCAACGGAGTTTTCGATCGTTTCGTGCGAAGACAGGTGCGAGGGTTTCAGACGAGGGGGCTCGGAAACCGGGCGGACTGGCGCGGGCGGTTCCACCTATCCCCGGGGTTTCGGCGGGTTGCAGGAACTGGCGAAGAAAGTCCCATGGGAAAGCACCCGCGGGATCAGGGGACTATCGGCTAAACGTATGAATCGCTTGGGATTATCGGGCAGGCGGAAGGCGCAGTTCGAGGGGTCAGGCGGCTTCTGCCTTGGAGGCGGCGGAGGAGAAAAGCCCGAGGGCGTCGGCGTGCTTTCCGCCGGTTAGCTTTCGGGAGAGAGAGGCATACTCCTCTTCCACGAGCCGGCGGGCCTGTTTGAGATTTACGCGGGTTACCCATCTCAGGGCCGCGGCCCAGACCAGGACCTCGTGGCCCACGTTCACGAGCTTCGAGACCTGCGACAAGGCCTCGCCCAGATCTCGAAGGCGCCGGCCGAGAGAAACCGAGGCATCGTAGCAAGCCTCGATACTCTGAACCGCTGCAAAAAGCGGGTCCTTCGACTTGGGCTCGATGGCGGAAGAGTAAACGAGCTTTCGGAAAGTGGGGTACTGCTCGATCCAGCGCTTCGGCGCGACGGCTCTCGACCAGAGAAACGCTTCCATCGCGTATTCCGCCTCGTGGTGGCTCTTTCCGCGGCGGACGGAGTTGAGAAGCTCGCCTATGTCCTCGCCGCTTTCGGCGCCACGGCAAAGCCTCTCCCATTCAATCTCGCGTTTCTCGTCGTTGGAAAGCCCGGGACGCGCCGACAGCTCCCCGCTCAACGCTTCGGCCGCGGGAAAGTCCCGGCGCAGACGGTGAATCATCAATCGCTTCAAATCCGCCTGCGCCGAAAGGCCGGCGTCGAGGCCGAGGCTGTCCGCTTCGGTCAACCAATCGAGCGCGGTTCCCGTCTGACCGAGACGAAACGCCCGGTTCGCCATCGCGAGAAACGGAGTGCCCGCTCCCGACTGCGGCGAGGTTCCCCCTTGAGTGGTCGCAAGAAATTGCTCCCAGGCCGCGTCCCACTGACGGCCCGACTTCCAAAAAATCTGGCTCAGCATCAGATGCAGATCGCCGAACAGAAACGCCACGCGCGATTTTCCCGGCTCGACACCCTGAATGCGAAGGAGCGCGTCCCCCATGTAGCCCAGGGAATGGACTTCCTTCTCGGAGAGAAGCCCGGTGCGAAGGTGGTGGGCTAGAGTGAACACGATTAGGAGGAAATGGCGGAGCGGAACGCGGGGCCCGCTCTCCTTACTGATGTGGCGGACTTCCTTCAGGAGGGCCTGCATGCGGCCCTTGGCTTCCTTGGGAAGGGTTTCGACCCACGCGCGGATCTCGGCCTTCTCGGACTCGATGCTACGGCTGGACCAGAGGACGGAGGGTTTCATGAATTAGACGGGAGTAGTTCAAGGATAACTCACCCCTTACCGAGATTCATCTACGGGGTGTGGTTAAGATCGACAGCGCCTAAAACGCGAACATCCTCCGAAACCCAATCGTTCCGGAGGCTTGAGAAAATCTGCCCACCCCGTAAACAAAAAGCATACTCCTGGGTCATTGAATTCATTGGGAAATTCGTGGCACGGAGCTTGTAGATAAGAACCCCCGTGTACCCCGCGCGCGTGAAATTTTCGTTTCGAACTCTGCTCTGTTTTCTCGCCCTCGTCCTCAGCTCCTGCCGCTTTTCCGGCACCAGCAAGGACATGGATCGGCGCATTTCCGACACTCCGATCATTCCCGGTTACATTGTCACCCCCGCCGGCATGCAGGCCGAACGCGATCCCTCCGACCTCGCGAAGCTGAAATTTTCCGCCGCCGCCGGTTCTTACGGATATCTGGGAGGCCAGTCGGCCGCTCTTCGGATCGCCGTCTTCTCGGTCGGCGAAGAGTGGGTTTCCCGCGTCGGAACGACGGGCCAGGGAACGGAAGCGATCGAAGGCGATTTCGTCGGCGAGATCACGAGCGAGCCGGACGGCTCTGTGAAGGAAACCGCGCTCTACCTGGGAGAGAACCAAGGTTATCTCCTTCTATTCGTGTTCGACGTCGCGGGCGGCGGCGCGAGCCGTCCCTCCGCCATTACGGCGCCGGATACCACGGCGATCACCGCGCCCGTCAGCGACGTGGGCGTCGGTTACTTCTCCAATCTCTTTCCCATGAAGTCCCTGGGCCTTTGGACGACGTCCGAGGAACTGGAACCGCTGAACCGCAACCACGTCGGCTTCACCTACATCGTCAACCGGGCGAAGTGGCAGCCCCACTGGGCGATCTTCGATCTAGCTAATAGCCAGATGAACTCCGATTCCGCGATCCTCGCGGCGGCGGTCGCTTACAAGGCGGATCCGAAAACCTACGCCGACTACAAAAGAGTCGTCGTGGACGGCATCGGCACGCTGATGTCGAAAGGCCAGCCCACGGGAAACATGAACGCTTTCTCTTCCAACATCGTCGGCTTCGTGATGGCCGCGGACCTCATCGGGTACCGCACGGCCGCCTTCGACAATTTCCTGAAGAATCTCTCCCGCGTCTGGACGGGAAACGTAGCGGGCCAACAGCGCACGATGATCGGCCTCTGGCGCGTGTATGCCAATACCGCCTCCGGCATGCAGGCGCTTCTCGCGCTGACTACGATTTATTCCTATCTCGGTGAGAAACCGCTTCTTCAAACGGTCCTCAACCAGTGGAAGCAGGAAGTGAACGGCACCTCCACCCTTCCCCTGGTGTGGCTGAATACTCCCTGGCAAGTGAATCCGGACAAGAAGCATTTCATCAACCCCATCGGCTCGGTGATCCAGTGTGACGGTCGATCCGTCGACATCTCGGGCTCGATGCCTCAGTTCATGGCGAGGACGAATCCTTGCGCCGGCGAACTGGTGAAGGGATGGGACGCCTGGAAGTCCATCGAGATGATGGTGTCGGTGGCGAGAATCGCTGAGCGCCAGGGCTATCCGATCTGGAGCTTCGGCAACCACGCGATCAAACGCGCCTTGAAGGCGATGGAAAATTACAAGGTGCCCGTGAAGGCCTACCCGGGTCTCGCCTGGATGCTCAAGTTCGTCGACAAACGCTACGGAACTTCGTTCTCCTGCGCCCTCTCCGAGCTGGCTCCCGGCTTCGAATGGGCGGGCGGCGTGCTCGGTCTCTCCTGGATCGAAGGCGAAGTGAAACGCACCTGCCCCAAGTAGCCACCGCGAAGAAACTCGCTCCCTTTCCAATGACACCTCGCCCCTTCAAAATTCCCCTCTGAAAACCGAAGAGATTAAGCCTGCCTTTGGACTGTTAACGCTTTCGCGCCCGAGTGGATCCAGGACGGCTGGGACCAGGTAAAATGGATTTACCTCGTACCTTTATTTCGCTCCCAAACAATCTACGTTCCCGAACTCCCAGAGGGGTCTTTATGTACCGCATCGTACTGTCGGCACTGATTTTGGCGTCTCAACTCGTTGCGGCGCCGCCGAAGGGCATGAAGTTCAAGGACACCCCTTCGAACCTCGGTACCCACCAAGCGGGCGTCCTCTTCGACGTGGATTTGAGAACGCTGCTCTCCTCCGCGGGAGTGCCGCCTCTCACGTGGACCATCTCCGGGCATCCGGCCTGGCTGAAGCTGGATTCAGCGAACAGCCGCCTGTCGGGAACCCCCGCCAACACCGACGCGGGCACCTTCAATTTCAGAATGAGCGTCTCCGATAGCTCCGGAGAAGCCGGCGAAGCGAACCACGCGATGGTCATCACGGTCGTCGCTCCGCCGAAGTGGTCGCAGAGTCCTCTCGATCTCGGCCTTCAAAACGAGGACAAGGCCTGGACGTTCAATCTCAATACCGCCGTCACTAATCCCGTCGCGGGCGGAACCACTTTCTCCATCAGCGGCCAACCCGCTTGGATGACCCTGAACGCAACGACCGGCGTTCTGTCGGGAACTCCCCGCCGCGCCGACGTGGGCAAATATTCGGGCATCACCGTCACGGCGATCGGCAAGGGCGGCTCCGCCCCGATCTCGGCGTTCGGTGAAGTGCTCATCACCATCAAACCGCCGAAGTGGGTGGCTCAGCAGATCGCTCTCGCCCCGAACCCGACGGAAGACGCCTCGTACAACCGAAGCCTCCTCGAGTACGTTTCGAACCCCGAAGGCGCGCCGCTCAAGTACGAGCTGGTGACCCAGACGACTCCCGCGTGGCTCTCCGTCGGCACGACGAGCGGAGCACTCTCCGGAACGCCCACGAAGAGCAACATCGGCCCGGGCAGCGTGTCGGTCACGCTCCGCGCGACCATCAACGGCACGGCTTACGAGGACACCGCGGCTTTTCAGTTCACCGTCATTCACGTGAATCACTCTCCGAAGTGGCTCGCCAATCCGCTTCCGTTTCCGAACGGCGCGACCGGGGTCGCTTACTCGCAGTCGGTGAAGAACTCCTTTTCCGATCCGGATACCGGCGATACGCACAAGTTCGAGCTTCTCCCCGGCGGACCGGCCTGGCTAAAGGTGGACGCGAACACGGGCGCCCTCTCCGGAACTCCGGCGAAGGCCAACGCGGGAACCGCGTCGTGGCAGCTGAAAGTCACCGATCAGGTGGGCGCCTCTGACACGACCACCCTCACAATCACGATCATCAAGTCGAACGAGCCGCCGGTCTGGGTGTCGAAACCCACGGTGCTCGGCGACGGCGCGGAAGACGCGGTCTATGACGTCGATCTCAATCAGTCCAAGTACGTTTCCGATCCGGATGGCGACGCCATCTCGTTCACGAAGATGGGCGGCCCGGCCTGGGCCTCGGTTTCGGCGAGCGGCAAGCTCACCGGCAAACCCGGCAAGAACGACATCGGCCTCGCGAAGATTCAAGTACGCGCCGCCGACGGCATCTCCGGCAGCGACATCACCGAAGTGCAAATCCTCGTCGTCGCGACCAATCACGCGCCCTTCTGGATCGCTTCCCCGCTCAATTTCGCGGTGAAAGAGGACGCGGCGATGAACTTCTCGATCTCCGCCTACGCGAAGGACCCGGACGGCGACACTCCGCTCACTTTCACTCTTCTCTCCGGACCGCCGTGGGCGAAGCTTTCCACGGCCGGCGCCTTCACCGGAACCCCGGGCGCCGCACAGGTCGGCGATAACGTGTATAAGGTACGCGTCGCCGATCCGAAGGGGCTTTCCGCCGACGTGGACGTGACCATCCATGTGGATCACGTGAACCACCGTCCGGAATGGACTCTGAACCCCATCATTTTGCCGAACGCCAAAGAGGACGAGCCCTACTCGGCCATCCTCTCCGGTTACGCGCGCGATCCCGACACGAACGACATTCTCTCCTTCTCGGTGCTCGAAGGACCGGTTTGGGCGAAGGTCAGCGCGAGTGGCGTGCTTACGGGCATTCCGGCCCGCACCGACGCCGGCGTGAACACGCTGCGCGTCCGGGTCATGGACCCCTATAACGAGTTCGCCGACGTCACGGTGCAAATCACTGTCGAGAAGGTCAACCACCCGCCGCGCTGGCGCCAGAACCCGATCGCGATGTCGGACGGTTACGTGGATGAAGCTTACGGCTTCAACCTCTCGACCTACGCGGTCGACGACGACGCAGACGCCTTGAAGTTCCGCCTCGTGAGCGGCCCGGGCTGGATGAAGGTCGCCGAAAACGGCGCCATCACCGGAACGCCGGCGAAGGCCGACAAAGGCCCCTTCACGGCGGTATTCGAAGTCACCGACTCGAAGTCACCCGGAGTGCAGACCAACGGCAACGGACAGGTTCTGCAGAAGAACAAGCCGCCCATCTTCGCGCCGGAGCTGCCGACCTTCATCGTGAAGGAACGCTCCCAGATGCGCGTCGAGCTCAATCAGGCAGGCTACATCTACGATCCGGACGGCGACCCGCTCCACTTCGTGCTGCTCACCGGCGCGTCTTGGATCTCGGTCTCCCCGACGGGACAGCTCTTCATCGACAAGCCGGCCTTCAAGGACATCGGCCTGCACACGTTCAAGCTGCGCGTCGACGACGGGAAACTCGTCACCGACGGCGAGCTGAAGGTTCAGGTAGTGCGCGATCCCCGCGCCCCGGTGTGGATCCAGGATCCGGTTACCTATGTCGCCAAGACCAATCAGCTCTTCTCGGAGTCACTCGCCCCGTGGGCGAAGGACTTGGACGGCATCCCTCTCACCTTCAAGGTGCTGACCGGAAAGCCGTGGCTCGCGGTGGATTCCAAGGGCCCCATCACGGGAACCCCGAAGGACTCCGATCTCGGCAACAACGTCTTCGTGGTCGCCGCGTGTAACGATGTGCTCTGCGCGAACGCGGGTCTCTTCATCGACGTCCAGTGGGGCACGATTGAAGACAAGTTCGTTACCGACGACGCTGTGCCGGGCTCCCGCGCCGACACGCTATGGGTGATCGACAACTCCCAGCAGTGCGACAACCTCATCGCTTCGCTGAAGGCGAACGTGAACGTCTACTTCGACGCTCTCGCGAAGGCGAACATCCACCACGCGGGCATCTACATCTCGTCCGACGCCCACGAGTTCGACGGAATGCCCATCCGGGCCTCGAATCAGCCGCGGCTCTTCAACTGGATGACCACGGGACTCGTCGCCGACTTCCTCGCCAGAGTGAAGGCCGGTTACAGCCCCGGCGGCTGCAACAACTGCTACAACTCGCCCATCTGGTCGATGGAGAAGTTCTACGGACACGTCCCCGCCCTGAGCGACGTCTACCACCAAGGCTACTTTGAGCCGGGCGTGCCGATGGACGCGATGATCGTGACCCAGCAGACGGACCACTATAAGTGGTACACGAAGTACATTCCGGAGTTCGTGAACCTCAAGCCGGAAGACTACGCCAACCGCTTCCAGAAGTTCCATCAGAACGAAGGCACAAATCTGCGCATCAGCGCGATCGCCCCGAAGTGCCCCAAGCTGATCGAACAGACGGGCGATCCGTCCAGCTCGGGCCCCGAAAACACGTACCAGACCCTCGTCACGAAAACCGCCGGCTCGTACTACTCCTTCGGCTGCGACACAAATGTGTCGGGCTTCCTGAAGGACTATGCCGCGAAGGTCATCAGCCGCGCCTACTTGTGGGGACACAAGTCGGTGAAGCTCACGAAGAACCCCACCGACATCAACTCGATGAAAGTGTGGCTCGGAACGGTCGAGCTTCAGGGCAATACGGGATCGGGCTCCGATCAGTGGCGCTATGACTCGGCGACCAATTCCGTTCAAATCAACTGGAACCGGATCGACATGACGAAGTTCCAGCCCGGCGATAAGATCAGGGTTCTGTACCGCGTCTCCTGATGCGGCCCCTCAACGGAGGACAGGATGTTCTCTCTAAAGAAGCTCTGGCAGCAGTGGCTCGCGAACGACGAGGCCGAGGAAACCCCCGGACGCGGAAATGATTACGGCGGCCGCCAGGAGCCCGATCTGGACGTTCGTCCCGGGGAACCTTCCCGAGAGGCCGCCCCGGAGGGGGACCTACCCGATCACACGTTGTGGACACCCCGTCTTCTGACCGTATAACCCACAGTCACCGACAAACCCCTTGTCCGCGAATTCCTTCGGGATGCGGGCAAAAACCCAATGGTTTCTCCTGGAATGCCCCTTGCACTAGCAGTGCGCGGGGTAAGTCTGGGGATGGGGAAATACGTTCAAATTTTATTCGCTGTTTTTCTGTGCGCCGCCTTCGCGCGCCCTATACCCGCCTATTCGGACACCACGGCCGAAACGAGTGAGCCTAGCCAGGAGACGCAGGACGCCTTCAAGAAGGAAAAGGAAGACGAGGAAAACTGGGTCAAGAACGTCATCTTCGGAGACGATCCGGTGGCCGCGTACGCAATTTTGACCTGGCTCGCGCTTCGCACCATCGCTCTAAAGGATGTTCCCACCCAGGTCGCCGGCGCGATTCAGGCCCGCGAGGACAACAAGAATTACGAAGAGCTCCGCAAGGATTTCCTCGAGTACATCGAGAAGGTCGAAAGCATCAAGAAACGGGAGCCCGTGCTCTTCGACGTTCTCAACACGGCCAACGTGGCGCACGCCCGAAAGCTCTACGCGGTCGAGCAGCTCGTTCGGGAAATCGACAACAGCGAAGATATGAAATCCGGCGAATGGAGAAAGGACCTCGGGAAGGCCATCCAGAGCTGGAACGAAACCAGAGACGTCTCGCGGCTTGAAGCGGTGCTGGAGCGCTACAAAGAGCTTCCCTCGTTTCAGCAAGCCATGGGCGACTGGCAGACCAGATTCGAGGACGCCCTTACGCGCGAGCAGGATGCGGCCAAGGAAGTGGCCAAGCGAGCCAACGCCATCACGGAGCTCTTCAACAAGGGCCTTCCGTTCCACGACCGAATACCGAAGGTCTCCCACGCGGATGACTTCAACCGCCACTCACCGGGAGTGTTTCATCACTTCGGGAGCCAAGGTGAGCCGGTGCGGCTGAGCTCCACCAGCCTGGTGACATCGCTGAAGGAGCGCTGTGAGGTCGCTATGAAGCTTTTGAAAGATCAATCCGATCTCAAATGGGCGAAGGGCAGTTACTTCGCGCCCTCGGTGAACCGTTTCCGCATGGCCCTGCCCTTCGTGAACGTCGGCACCACGGCCGGCCTCACCGTGCTCACGGTTCGCAATTTAATGCTCGGCTGGAAGAACCATGGTCCGTTTCCGGTCGACGTGGGCCCCCCGCCGTCATCGAACTCGGCTAAGGCGGGCCCACAAGAACGCGCAGGCGGCGAGCGTGATCCAGGTGACGGCAAGGTGTCCGTGACTCCAAGTAGCGGCGCCGCCGACTCTAATGAGCCACCCCAGTTCGAGAAGCTCGGCTCCAGCGCCGGCCGCTAAGACAACCCTTACCGATTTCGCGCCAAGCATTCCGTGGCGAATGAGCGCCATCGCGAGCCACGGATAAACGACCAGCGGCCAGTGGGGATCGAGCGTTTCCAGCGGTTCCCCAAACGCCGCGCTGAGAATCGGGCCGATTACGGAAACGACAAGCTGCAGGACTCCGAGCGCAGCCATCGTCTTTCCGGCGATTATCTTTCCCTCATCCCGCGAAAGCGCCGAGTGCCCCAGCGCCGCGCCCGTCACGGCGAGAGAAAGAGCGCCAAACGCCGCGCGAAGGGTCTGAAAATCCGACTGGAGCACGCCGTAAGTGAAAAGCGGCGAGAAACCGCCCAGCCGATCCCCGAGCCACAGCCAGGGCACTGAGGTGGAAAGAGCGAGCACGAGCGAAAAGACCCAAGGCCGTCCGGTTCTTTCGAAAAGAAGCGCGCCGAGTCCGACGGCGGGCACCACGGTGAGCGCGAGATCCCAAAAATCCGTGAGCCCCTGTCCCGTTTGGAAATACAGAAACGAGAGAACGGGCGGCGAGAGAAGAAGAAGGCAAGCGGTCACCCGTTCGAACGCCGTCCACCTTCCGGCGTACTGAAGAAAGGCGAATCCACAAAGCGGCCACACTAGAAGAACATGCACGCCGAGGGCGTAGAGCACGGTCCGCCCGAGAGCGCTTACGGCACCGGCGCTGTAACCGGCGGCGAACTCCGCCCAGCCGAGTGCTGCCGCCATCGGCAGAAACGCGAGCGGCGAAAGTAGCGCGAACGCCACCCACCCTGGAGAAAGCGGTGGAAGATTTATTTCCTGTTCCTCGTCCCAAACTCCGGCTTGTGTCGGCATGGAGACATTATAGCGGAGCCGCCCCGAAACACGCTTTGGTGGCGGCTCTTCGAATTCTAAATTTTTTTTAAAACTTCAATAAACCCGAGAAAACACGAGAAACAGCGAGATCCGATCTTATCCACAGGCTGTGGATCAATCTCCCAACTCACCGATCATATAAGTTATTGGCGCCTCGTCGTGCGTAGGCCTTGTGTACTGGGCCGCTAGGGTGGACACAAAAGGTCATTCAACAACATATCAAACGCTTAGCTCTGTGGACCGACATGGGGATAACCGATCGTTGTCGGGAAAATTCCGCTCTTTGCGTTCCTTACGCTGGATCGACATAACACTACATTGCGCAATAATGCTGTCTACTGATTGGAATGCTGCGTTAAACGTTTTGAGGGAAACGGTTCCCCAAACCCAGTTCCAGAACTGGTTGAAACCCGTCGAGTTTCTGCGGAGCGATGAGCGCGCCGTCGTCCTCGGGGTTCCTTCCAAGTTTCACGAGGAATGGATCCGGAACCACTACGCCCAGGCGCTTTGCCGCGCCATTCAAAACCAGGTCGGACAAAGCCTCCAGCTCGAGTTCGAGCTTCTGGAGCGGGAAAGCGACCTAGACGGCCCGCTCGATATCGCGCAGCCCGTTTTGCCGGTGGGAATGACGGCGGCCCCGGTCGGACGCCCCGCTCTGCGCATCGTGGAGTCGGAACCGGCCGATGAGGAAGATCCGCATCAGCTCCTCGGCGACGTGCCGCAGCTACCTTCCTTCCCGAATCCGTTCGTGGAGCTCGAGTACAACCAGGTGGCCGCCCGCTGCGTGCGGATGTTCGCCGAAGGCCGCGAGATGCAGTTCAACCCGCTCATCCTTTTCGCGGGCGTGGGCATGGGCAAGAGCCACCTGCTCACCGAAATCGGCAACCAGCTTCACCGTCTCAATCCGCGGGCCCGCATCCGCTACACGAACTCCGAGACCTTCGCGAACGAGTTTTTCCAGGCGCTTCGGCATCCGAATCCTCAGGAAATTCTCAACTTCAAGCGCAAGTACCGCCAGGAAACCGATTGCCTGCTTTTCGACGATATCGAAGGCATGTCGAAAAAGATGAAGACCCAGGACGAGCTCCTGCACATCTTCAACGACATCGCGGGCCGCGGCGGAAAGATCGCCTTCACGACCTCCGTGCCCCCGAACCGGCTCGAGGGCTTCGTCGAGACTCTGAAGTCCCGTCTTCTTTCCGGCGTCATCGCGGAAGTGAAGTATCCTTCCTTCCAGGAGCGCGTGAGCCTGTTGCAAAAAATGGGCGCTCACTACGGCATGAACCCGGATCCTTCGGTTCTTCGCACGCTTGCCGACCAGGGCCAAAAGGACGTCCGGGAGCTCATCGGCACCCTCGTTCGCCTGCACCTTCAGGCGAAGATGGAAAACCGCCCCCTCGACCAGAACTATTTGTCCCGGGAAGGCGTTTCCGTCGAGCCCCGCAAGGAACACATCTCTTTGGAAGAGATCGTGTTGCTCGTCGAGCACAACTACGGCATCTGCCGCACCGAATTACAGTCCAAATGCCGAAAGGGCGCGACCGCTTGGGCGCGGCAGGTAGCCATGTACCTCGCCCGTCTCCACACGCTCTTGCCCCTCGAGCAAATCGGAAAAGCCTTCGGCCGAGACCACGCCACCGTGATCCATTCTTTCCAAAAAGTGGTAGAAACGATGGAAACCGAGCCCCGCCGGCGCTGGGAGGTGGAACTGCTCCGCCAAAAGCTCCAGGGGCGATCCGCGCGGCCCAATGGAAACCCTGTATAAAGTCTTTCTGGCCTTTCACATCATCGCGGTGATTTCCTGGATGGCGGGAATTCTCTACCTGTTCCGCTTGTTCATTTATCACACGGAAGAAACCGAGGAAGTCGTGAAGTCTCGCTTCCGCGTCATGGAAGAGCGGCTCTATCGAATCATCACCATGCCGGCGATGGTGGTAGCCTTCATTCTCGGCTTTTTCATGCTGAGCTTTCATCCGGAGCTTTGGCGCCAGCCCTGGCTCCACGGAAAGCTGCTTCTGGTGCTCGCCATGGCGGGCATCACGGGGTTCGCCGGAAAACTCCGGCGGCGCCTTGCCGAAGGGGAGAAACCTTATACGTCGAAGCAGCTTCGGATCCTGAACGAGGTTCCGACGCTACTCATGATCGCGATTGTGCTCCTCGTCATTTTGAAGCCATTCTCCAGCTAGCCGTCACAACCTTTCCGTCGCTCCGTCTCTCGAAGATGGAAAGGAAATCGGCATGCACAAACCCCTCTTCGTTTTTTCCATGCTCATTTCGACGGCCGCCTTCGCCGCCGTGGACGAGGACTCGGTCCGCCTCACGCGGCACGAATTCGTGCTCGCTCCCTCGACGGGAAACGTCACGACGAATTCCCTGGGCACTTCCTTCGGTGCCTCCCTCGGCTACCACTATTCGGTATCCGACGCGTTCCAGGTGGGACTCGTGCCGAGCGCCCAGTACGCGAGCGGCGGCCTTTGGGACGTTAGCCTCATCGGCGTGATGACCTACAATTTTTTCGCGGACGAAGGATGGCGGGACAGCCCCTTTGTTTCCCTCGCCGCCGGAGCCCGCTACTACCGGCTTGCCGACGCGGGCAGCACGAACGCCGTGTACCAGGCGACCGTGGGAAAGCGCTTCGAGCTGCTCAGGGGCGTGAGCTACCGGCCCTCGCTCAGCGTGGTGCGCGAAACGGGATACACCCGTACGCGGCTCGATTTTCTCGCCTTCTCAATTACGTTTTAGATCACTGCTTGGTGAGGGTGATTTCGGTAGCTTCCCCGGTCGGGCAATCCTCGTCGTTGGAAGCCGACGTTCTCGTGAACGTGAGAGTGGTTCCGCTCAGAGCGAAAGTGTAAACGGTCGGCGTCGTCTGGACGGTGCTGCTCGCCATGCACTGGCCCGAGGTACAGGAGGCACTGCAAGCCACCCCAGCCTGTTGCATGCCGATTTGATCGGCGGCGGGATAGGAGAATATTTCCGTGTCCGTCTCCGTGCAGCTTCCGTCGGTGATGACGACCGTGCCGGCAAGATTGGCAATGGCTATGACCTGAGCGGTGGTGATGGTCTGAGCCACGCCGTTGCACTTGGTGGATGTGATGGCGAAACTTCCGTCGATGGGACCCGCTCCGGGGGCGTTGCTGCAAGCCGGGATGAGCAGATTGAGGACAGCCAGCAAAGCGGTCGCCGCGTAGAGCTTCATGGGTTTTCTCCAGGTTCCCCGAATTATAGGCGCCTTCCCACGCGCGCATAAGTTAAGAATACCTCTCCGACTTTCTCGCATTCTCGCTTACGTTTTAGGTGACTGACCGGATGCTTTGTCTTGGTCGCTTCGCGGGGAAGCGCAAACCGCGATCGCCTTCTTCCTACCGCCTCAAAACGAAAAGAATGCCTTCATACTTCAAGGCCGGCCAGTGGAAGGGAAGCGCCGTCTCGATCCGGCCCGAAGCGCGGATCCTCTCCTGAGCCAGGATCGCATCCGAAACATAGGCGCGATCGCTTGGGCGAGCCACCAGCGCAACTCGAAGCTTTCCCGAAGGCAAGGCGCCCTCCAGATAGCTCGCGGCGGTCACGCGGTACCCGAGGTCGATCGCCGAAGGCGCGGGCCAGTTCGAGAGGCGCGGGAAGGCGCGCTGTATTTCGAGTTCGAGCAGATAACCCACCGGCGAGCCGGGCTCGATACCGAAGGAGCGCCACTCCGTTTCGTTAGGGCCCCCAAGGATGGTCTTTCGGATCTGGGCTGGGCCCTCGGAAGAATCAAAACACAAAGTCGCTAGGGTGCCGGGCCCCTTCATGAGGTCCGCGACGGCCGGCCGATGAGACAAGGCGACACAGAGTACAATCGCAAGAGAGGCGCCCAGAGCGGGCCCGGTGGCCATTCTGCCGAGCCCCCAGGCGGCAACCAGAAACAGAGGGGGCAAGTAAGGCAGCACTAGGCGCATGTCCTTGACTCCGGTCAGAACCGTCGCCGCGGAGAAAGCAAAGATCGAAAAACCCAGGGCGAACCTCGGGCCGACACTTTTCCCCTTCCCCGAAAAAAACAAAGCTGCCCCAAGTCCCGCTCCGAGCAGAGCGAGCAGCCAACTTCCGTCCGAATAAGCCGAAGTGAAAGCTCGCGGATAGAAGAGCAAATTTTCCGCGGCGAAGCGACTGCCTCCCGCGAACGCCCCTCCGTGCGTGAAATGGTAAACGATGGCGGAAAATCGGTTCGGCAGCGGATAGGTCAGCCAAGCAGCGTAGGGAACGACGAGCCAGCGCACGAGAGCCGAGCACTCCGGCGAAACCCGCAGAGGCTGCCGTTTGACGACGAGCCAGGACTTTGCCGCCAGCAGCAACCACGCGGCATAGATCGGATTGTCTGGTCTAGTCATCGAGACTGCTTGGCCCAGAACACTAAAAGTTCCTCCGCCCGAGAACTGGATGATCGCGGCCAGCCCGGCGAAGGCGAGCCCGGGAATCGTCAGCCCAGGCAAGATTCTCGGATCGAGCAACTTTCCGAGGAACCTCCAGACTTCCCGACGAAGGGAGGCTTCTCCCAGAAGCCATTCAGCCGCGGCCATCGAAAGAAGAAAAGGAAGGCCGAAGTTCGGCTTGGTTAGAATCAATACTAGAGTGGCGAGAGCCGTGCGCCGGTACCAGAGAACCGATTGCGAGCCCTTTTCCCTTTCGTCCCATGCACGCCAATAGCAGACCGTCGCGAGTAAAGTGAAAGCGGCCCCCGGAAGCTCGTACATCGCGTACACGGAGTACGTCAGCAAAAGGGGGGCTCCGGTGAGAAATCCGGTAAATACCAGCGACGCGGCGGCAGCGCCGAAGAACGAGTTCGCGAACAGGTGGCGGCAGATGAAGGCGACGCCGAGACTTATTGAAAGAAGAAAGCAAAACCAGCTTAGGGCGACTCCCGCGACATTGCTCGGTCCGCCAAGTAGATAGAAAGGAACTTCCAGAAGCGGCGGCACCGGAGGCCAATAACTAAGCCCGCCCAGGTTGAGCAGAAAAGAGAACGGGGAGAAGGTTACGAGGTTGTTGTAAAGCTTCAAGCCGTCGAGCAAATGCCCCAGCTGATCGTAGGAGGGGGCTTCGGCGCAGGCCGAAGCCAGATAGGTCCGGGCCGCCTGGAAAGCGACCCAAAGCCCCCAAACTAAGCAGACGGCGGCAATGCCTCGAAACATCGAGCGGCTCGGCATGGCCCTCACCTTTGGCGAACCCAGACGAAAAGGCAACGGCCCTGCTTGCCGTTTTCTCTCACGCCTGAGAATAATGTGGCCTTCATGCTCAGCACCGAAACTAACAAAAAGGCCGATCAACTCTCACTCCCGTTGGACGCGCCGCCTCCAGAGACCGCCAATTGGAGAGAGAAAGTTCCGACGGTGGCCGAGCTGACCCGCCGGGTACGCGGCCATCTCGAAGGCGCGTTCATGGACGTTTGGGTCCGGGGAGAGGTCAGCAACTTCCGCCGGCCCGCTTCGGGGCACGTGTACTTCATCCTGAAAGACGCCACCGCCCAGCTCCGTTCGGTCATGTTCAAGACCTCCGTCCAGAAGCTGAAATTCGAGCTCAAGGACGGCATGGAGATTTTGCTTCACGGCCGGCTCACCGTTTATGAGGCTCGGGGCGAGTACCAGATCGTCAGCGACACCCTTGAACCGGTGGGCATGGGCGCTCTGCAGCTCGCCTTCAATCAGCTGAAAGCGAAGCTCCAAGCCGAAGGACTTTTCGAAGCCTCCCGCAAAAAAAAGCTCCCCTACTTGCCGAAGCGCATCGGTATCGTCACGTCCAGCACGGGCGCCGCGGTCCGGGACATTTTGAAGGTTCTCTCCCGCCGATATCCGGATCGGGAAGTCTATTTACTCCACGCCATCGTCCAGGGCGACAAGGCGGCCGGCGAAATCTCGGCGGCGCTGAGAAGAGCCGAGCGCTGGAACAAGGAAAAGCCGGAGAAAGCGCTCGAAGTTCTGATCGTGGGCCGCGGCGGCGGCAGCATGGAAGACCTTTGGTGCTTCAACGACGAAATCGTCGCGCGCGCCATCGCCGCCTGCCCCATTCCCACGATTTCCGCCGTCGGCCACGAAATTGATTTCACGATCGCCGACTTCGTCGCCGACGTCCGCGCCCCGACGCCTTCGGCCGCGGCCGAAATGGTGATCCCCCGCAAGGACGAGCTGGCGTTCCAGGTGAAGACGCGCCGGGACCGGCTGACCGCGCTGACGAAAAAGCGTCTCGAACAGCTTCGCATTCATCTCGATCATTTGACGGCCCGGCTCGTGGATCCGCGGGAGAAGATAAGGCTCCTGAAGGAAGCTTTCCGCCAAGCCCGCGCCCGGCTGGAGCTTGCGATCCATAACCGCGTGCTCCTCGCGCGAAAACGCTTCGAGACCGCGACGCAGAAACTGAATCTGCTGTCGCCGCTTCAGAGCATAGCCCGCGGCTACACGCTGACGACGGACGCGAAGGGTAACATCGTGCGGACCATCGACGGCTACAAGGCCGGCGACCGCCTCACGACCCGTGTCGCCGACGGTCTCATCGAGACGGAAGTCGTCTCGACTTCCCCCCTCTGAAAAAGAAAAGGGCCGCCGGATTTCTCCGACGGCCCCTCGTGGTTGGCGCGAATCAAGGAAGTGCCGCGCGTCCCATTCCACCCATTTTGCGGCGGGCTTCGGCGTCCGAAAGGATGATACCGTTCCGGCGGAAGTAATCCGTCGCGAAGGCCGCGAGCGCCGGCGACATGTGATTCACCCGGTAGTCGGCGCCGCCGTAGCGGTAGCCTACGTACGGGATGCCGGCCTGCTGCATCGCCTGCTCGACGCTGAGTACGTACTTCTGTTTGTCGTCGACGAAGCGAACCGCGGCCGGCCGGTAATGGTTCTGGCGAAGGAACTCGAGAAGAACGGCTCCCTTGCTGTTCTTTTGCCCCGCGAAGAGAACTCCGCTCGTGTAAGCCGCGCCCTGAAACGGGCTCTTGAACTGGGCATTCGGCCACGACTTGGCGAAGTTAAGTCCGAAACGCGGAAGGTCCCGCACCGTCTTAAGGGCAATCCCCGTGGGCCGCGCGGTCAGCGCCAGCACCTTGATGCCCCGGGCTTGAAGATTGCGGATGATGTTCGGGGTAACCGCTTCCACGGTCTCCTGCCCGCCCTTCAGGTTGATGCGAACCCACTCGTTACTGCTCTGGGTGTTCGCCTGGTCCGCTCCCATGCCTTTCTTAATCAGCTCCTTTTCGTTCCAGTCCGCCCACTGAACCGATCCGAGCGTCTGGGTGCTCTGCAAGATCGTATTGTCGATGTCGAACACGACGAGAGTGTCTTTCTTCAGACCTCCAGCCATTTCGTTCATCTGCTTGATTTCCACGATGGCGCCGCGAGCTCCGAGAGTCACGACCGCCGCCACTACTACCGCCAACCACTTCGACTTCATTTGTTTCTCCTCCTGAGAGATTCGTTTGCTTGTTGAAACCGACACTGGAGGAAAAATCCTGATAGTTGAAATTAATGTCTGAAATCATTATCATCAAAAAAATGAATCTCAACTCCAAGAACTTGAATTTATTGGTGGTTTTCGACATCCTGATGCGGGAAAGGAACCTCTCCCGCACCGGATTGAAGCTGGGGTTAACGCAACCGGCGGTGAGCCACTGCCTCGAAAAACTTCGCCGAGACTTCGGCGATCCGCTCTTCGTGAAGGTTCCCGGGGGAATGGCGCCGACTCCGACGGCCATCAAGATTCATCCCGATCTCGCGCGCATCCTGGAAGATCTCGCGAAAGTGTTTCAGGAGCCGACGGAGTTCGATCCATCGAAGGCCGAGGGCCGCATCACGCTCGCGACGACCGACTATTTCGAGCAATCCATGGCGCCGCCTCTCTTGAAGCGAATGAGCAAGGAAGCTCCTGGCGTTACGCTCGTGAGCCGGCCGCTGGCCGGTTATCTTCCGAAGGAAGAGCTCGCGGAGGGCCTCGTGGATCTGGCGACCGCCGGCTACTTCAAGGACATTCCCGACGGCTTTCTGCAGCAGAAGCTTTTCAACGAGAAGTTCGTTTGTCTGACGAGAAAAGGTCTTTTGAAGGGAAAGCTGACGCTCGCAACTTACTTGAAGCTTCCCCACGCGCTCATCACGTTGCAGGGGGATCTGAGAGGCGCGGTCGACGTCGCGTTGGAGAAAATGGGCCACCGCCGCCACATCGCGGTCGCCGTCTCGAACTTCGTTTCCGCCGGCTGGGTCGTCGCCGAGTCCGATTTCATTCTTACCTGCCCGGCGCGGCTCTCCGCCCGGCTGCGGCAGTACCTTCCGCTCGAGGAGCATGCCCCGCCCATCAAGTTGGACGGCTTCGTCGTGAATCAGGTCTGGCACGCGCGAACGCATAAGGAACCGCTCCACCGCTGGTTCCGGGCGTTGCTTCACGAAGTCTGTTTATCGTCGAAAGCCGATTAGCGAGAGCCCCTGATATAATTCCGGCCATGCGCCTCGCCCTTCTATTACTGCTGAGTGTTTGCCCCGCGTCCGTTGCCATTGCCGGAGACATCAAGATGGACGTCTCCTTGGAGAAGAAACGAGTCAAAACAGGACAAAAGTTCAATGCCAAGGTGGTGATTCGGAACACCGGAAAGGAACTTTTCCGCTACGCCCGCCTGAGCTGCAGTCATTGGGACATTTGGAAATTCGAACCCAGTTGTATCGTGCATGAAAAGAACACCTTCACCCCCGGCCAAGTTGGGGAAGCCTGCCTCAAAAACGTTCTACTAGAGCACACGTTAGCCCCGGGGGAGGACCTGACCGAAACGATTTCAATAATGGCGGGCGACCGTTGCCCCAAAGGCGCGACGGAAATGGTAGTGCGCTTCGGTGCCGAGCCTCCGATCCTCAGTACGCCCATAGCAATGACCATCGAGTGAAGACTGGCTTGCCAGTCGTAACCGCGCCAAAAAGACCACCTTATCGACGATTGGAGCACCCTCTCGGCGCGACCGCTATTCCACGTTGGGAGGGTGAAGACTGGAGCCGACAACCGGACTCGAACCGGTGACCTGCTCATTACGAATGAGCTGCTCTACCGACTGAGCTATGTCGGCCCCACAGAGAATCCCCTATGTACTCAGGAAGACAGGTTTTGTCCAGCCATCAACGAATGCCCATGGCCGTTGGCGGAGGAGAAGCCGTTAGATTCGGCGCCGTGCCTGGAGTCACGACGTCGGCAATCAGCGCGTCCATGATCCCGCCGTTGCCGTTGCAATTGCCCGCCGCCGGATTGGCCGGAGCATTGCCTCCGACCGGAGCTCCACCACCAGCCCAGGCGCAAGCGAAAGCAAAGGCATAAGCGTAGGCGTAGGCATAGGCGTGGGCTTCGGCCTCCACGCAAATCGTTTCACCGGACGCGCAATCCTTACAGGCGAAGGCGTAGGCATACGCATAAGCTTGAGCCGACGCGAAACCCACCGCCCAAGCGCAGAAGAACGCCGACGGACAAACGCCACCACCTGCGGGAGGGGGCGCCGGAGGAACGCACGCGGCCGGATTGGCGGCACCGCCGACCATGGAGCGCCGGGCGCCCCGGGCCCCGCGGGCTCCGCGAACGGCCGAACCGACGGCATCGGCGCCCGTCATCGACTGAATGCTTTGTAAAAGGGAGAGGTAGGTTTCCCGCACCTTCTCTTTGATCTCCGGGTGCGCGTTGTGAAGAGATTCGAGCGTGTCCTGATATTGCGCGCCCTTCGAGTACAGGTCGGAGCTTGGATCCTGCAGCTTCTGCACGAGGCTTTTTACGAGAGTCGACTGATCCTGGATCGCCTGATTGGAAACGGCGGCGGACTGGGTGGCTTTCTTCTCGCAACCGGCGAGAACCCACACGAACAGCGCCACCGTACCTACGATCCATTTGGAATTGGGCATTGGTTTTGGCTCCGGAAATTGCGCGGTGAAGGAACCTTTATTATAGCCGGTTTTGACGCTCCGCACTAGTGCCGCCAACCCTACGAAGCCTTTGGGAAATTTACGGATTCTCCCGTTGCCGGTTAAGACCTCCTTTGGTAGCGTATTTCCCGATTTCGAGAAGGGAGTGGTGCGAGCTTTTTGGGCGAAGCACCAACTGGATAGTGGAATACTTACCCGTACTTATCATGATGGGGATAGGCGCCGTGGTCGGCGCGGGCATGCTGCTGCTTCCAGCCCTAATTGCGCCCAGGCTCCCCAACCCCAAAAAGAACCAGCCGTTCGAGTGCGGCGTGCCCGCCCATGGGGACACCCACCGGCGTTTTTCGGTCCGCTTTTACCTCGTCGCGATCCTTTTTCTGCTCTTCGACGTGGAAGCGATTTTCTTTTTTCCGTGGGCGGTCGTGTACCGCGATTTTCTGGCGATCAACTCCTTCATCGTTTGGGAGATGGGCCTCTTCGTAGGCGTGCTGCTCGTCGGACTCTTTTATGTCTGGCGCAAAGGCGCCCTGCTTTGGGATTGAAATGGGCAAGGACGGATCACTCAGCTTTTTCACCACCCGCCTCGACGACTTCCTCAGCTGGGGTCGCAAGAACGCGCTGTGGCCCCTTCCTTTCGGCACGAGCTGCTGCGGCATCGAGATGATGGCGACGCTCTCTTCGGATTACGACATGGCCCGATTCGGAGCGGAGGCCATCCGCTTCTCGCCGCGCCAAAGCGATCTTCTCATCGTCGCGGGAATCGTAAATGCGAAGATGACTCCCATTCTGGTGAATGTGTACGAGCAGATGAGCGATCCGAAGTGGGTGATGTCCTTCGGCGCCTGCGCCTCCTCGGGCGGCGTGTTTCCCGTCTATAGCGTCACTCAAGGGATCGACCGCGTGATCCCCGTCGACATTTACATTCCGGGCTGTCCGCCGTCTCCCGACGCCGTTCTTTACGGCCTCATGCAACTGCAGAAACGCATCAAAAAGGGCGAAACCCACGCCCAGCACCGCATCCGCGCGGCGAGAGTCGAGGGGGCGACGTGACGGACACCGACATCCGCACCCCGGTCAAAACCATTTACGGCGATTGGTGGGAGAAGCACACGCCCACGTGGACGAGCCAGATTGAAGCGGCGAAGGCCGCCCTCGGTTCCGCCATCACCGACGTGAAGATGCCGCCCGCGTACCCGACGGACGTGCCCATCGTTTACGCCGACCGCGAAAAGATCGCGGAAGTCGTCGGCCACTTCAAATCGGCCGGCTATGATTTTCTCGCCGACATGACGGCGACCGACGAGGGAGGCGAGCCTCGCTTCGAGGTCGTCTACAACCTCTACTCGATGAAACCCCACGGGCCGCGTTTCCGTATCAAGGCGAAGGTCGGCGAGAAGGAAGAAATTCCGACGATTGTGGGCCTATGGCCCGCCGCCGACTGGCTCGAGCGCGAAATTTGGGACATGTTCGGCATCCGTTTCCGCGGCCACCCGAATCTCCGGCGCATCCTCATGGATTACCGCTGGGAAGGTTTTCCGCTTCGCAAAGACTATCCGCTCGACGGTTACCAGGTGTTTCCGGATCCCGAACCGCCAGACCCGGAGAGACTGAAATAATGCACGACCGAGACAAATCTCCGCCGAGCAAATTCACGCCCCAGGCGCCGGAGCGCTTTTCGTTCGAGCACGATCCGGACGATCTTTGGGAAGACTCGCGCGTCATCATCAACATCGGCCCCACGCATCCGTCGATGCACGGCGCTTTCCGCATGGTCGCCAAGATCAACGGCGAGACCATCGAGAAGTCCTACTGCGAGTTCGGCTACACGCACCGGGCGAAGGAAAAGCTCGGCGAGCACCGTACCTATCACCAGTTCGTCGTTTTCACCGATCGGCTCAACTACTGCTCGGCGCTCATCAACAACGTCACCTACGCGATGTCCGTCGAAAAGCTGATGGGAATCCAGGTTCCCGAGCGCGCGGTATGGCTTCGCATGATGTGCGCGGAGCTCGCGCGCATCACCGATCACCTCATCTGCATCGGCATCAACGCGGTCGATCTCGGCGCCTTCAGCTTCTTCCTCTACGGATTTCATCAGCGCGAGGAAGCCTACACGCTCATCGAAAAACTTTGCGGCGCGCGTCTCACGACGAGCTACACGCGTATCGGCGGCCTCATGTACGACTCGCCGGCGGGCTGGGAAGACGACGTCCGCGCCTGGGTGAAACGCACCCGCGCCTGCATCAACGAGATGGACGCCATCCTCACCCACAATCAGATTTGGGCGAAACGCACCCAAGGGGTCGGCGTTTTCACGGCGGACCAGTGCCGGCAATATTCCTTCAGCGGACCCGTGGCGCGCGCCTCCGGCATCGACCACGATTTGCGCCGGGATCAGCCCTGCATGTTCTACGACCAGGTGAAGTTCGAAGTGCCGGTCGGCGGACGCGGCGACGTTTACGATCGCTACCTGGTCCGCATGGAAGAAGTGCGGCAGTCACTCCGCATCCTCGAGCAGTGCTGCGACCGCATCAAGCCCGGCCCCATCTGGGCGGAAGACAAGCGCACCCGTATTCCGGAAAAAGATCTCGTCTACAATTCCATGGAAGGCATGATCCATCACTTCAAGTTCTTCATGGAAGGCTTCAACGTGCCCGAAGGCGAGGCCTACACCACTTTCGAAGCGGCCAACGGAGAGCTGGGTTTTTACATCGTGAGCCGGGGCAATCCAAAGTCCCACCGCATGCGGATCCGCGGGCCGTCCGTATTCCACTACCAGGGCCTCTCGCCCATGGTGGAGGGCGCGAAGATCGCCGACATGGTCGCCGCCATAGGAAGCCTCAACATCATCGCCGGGGAGCTCGACAGATAATGCCCAAGCTTCTCTCAAACCAGTTTTACGAAAAGATGGACAAGCTGGTCCCACGCTATCCCACGCGCGTCGCCCTGCTGCTGCCCGCGTTCCACGCGGCCCAGGAAGAGCACGGCTGGCTGTCGCCGGAGATTTTGCACGAAGTCGCCGACTACATCGGCATCCACCCGGCCCAGGCCCGGGAAGTGGCGAGCTTCTACAACATGTATCACCTGGAGCCGGTCGGCCGGAATTTCCTGCGGGTCTGCACGAACGTTTCCTGCTCGCTCCGGGGCGCCGAAGATCTCGTCGCCCACTGCAAGAGCAAGTACGGCGTCGACTGCGGCGAGACGAGCAAGGACGGCAAGGTCACTTTCATCGAAGAGGAGTGCCTCGGCGCCTGCGGAACGGCGCCCGCCATCATGCTGAACGACGACTACCACGAAAATCTTTCCGTCGAGCGGCTCGACGTCATCTTGAATGGGCTGAAATAATGGAAACACTCTATATTCAGCATTTCAAAGACGCTTGCCGGCCCCTCTCCTACTACTTGGAGAAGATGAAAGGCTACGAGGCCGCAAAGAAGGCGCTCGCCATGGCGCCGGACGCGGTAATCGACGAAGTCAAAAAGGCGAATTTGCGCGGACGGGGCGGCGCTGGTTTTCCGGCCGGCATGAAGTGGAGTTTCATCCCGAAGCAGGCCACCAAACCCAAGTACGTGGTGTGCAACGCGGACGAGTCCGAGCCCGGCACCTTCAAAGACCGGGATCTGATGCGCTACACGCCGCACCTTCTCATCGAGGGCATGATCATCGCGGGGCACGCGATCGGCTCGCAAGTGGGCTACATCTACATCCGCGGAGAGTACGTGCGCGAGGCGAAGATTTTGAACGCCGCCGTTCAGGAAGCCTACGAGCGCGGCTACCTCGGTAAAAACATTTTCGGTACTTCAAACACTTTCGACATAACCGTTCACCGCGGCGCCGGCGCCTACATTTGCGGCGAGGAGACGGCGCTACTCAACTCCCTCGAAGGCAAACGGGGCGAGCCCCGGGTGAAGCCGCCCTTCCCGGCGATTTCGGGCGCCTTCGGCGGACCGACCATCGTGAATAACGTGGAAACGCTTTCGGCCGTGCCCCACATCCTGCGTAACGGCGGCGAATGGTTCGCGAAGCTCAGCACCCAGGAAAAGTCCGGCGGCACGCGCATCATCTGCGTCTCGGGCCACGTGAAAAAGCCCGGCCTATACGAAATCGCGGCCGGCTCCGCGACTATCCGTCAGATCATTTACGACATGTGCGGCGGCATCCTGCACGACAAGCCTTTGAAGGCGGTCATTCCCGGCGGCTCCTCCGCGCCCGTGCTGACCGCCGCCGAAATAGACGTCATTTACGACGTGGAGCCTTTGCAGAAGATCGGTACGATGATGGGCTCGGCCGCGATGATTGTCGTCGCCGAAGGCTACTCGGTCGCAAAGCTCATCCGGCGCATCACTCACTTTTACGCCCACGAGTCCTGCGGGCAATGCACGCCCTGCCGCGAGGGCTGCCGCTGGATGGAAGACGTTTTCAACCGGATTCTCGACGGCAAAGGCAAGCCCTCGGACTTGCCGCTGCTCACCGACATCGCGAACAACATCAACGGCAAAACGCTTTGCGCGCTGGGCGATGCCGCCGCGGGTCCCGTCCTCAGCTTCGTAAAAAAGTTCAAAGGCGATTTCGAAGCCCTGATCCCGGGAGCTCACAATGCCTAAGTGCACCATCAACGGGAAAGAGATCGAGTTCACGCCGGGGACGAACCTCATCGAGGTCGCGCGCCAGGGCGGCATCGAGATTCCGTACTTCTGCTACCACCCGGGGCTTTCGGTCGTCGCCCAGTGCCGCATGTGCCTCGTCGAGATCGAGAAGATGCCGAAGCTCCAGACGGGCTGCTCGACTCCGGCAACGGACGGCATGGTGGTCCACACGACTTCGCCGAAGGTGAAAGAAGCGCAGAAATCCACGATGGAGTTTCTGCTCATCAACCACCCGCTCGATTGCCCCATCTGCGACAAGGCGGGCGAGTGCGACCTTCAGGATTTATCCTTCAAGTACGGCAGCGCCTACATGCGCTACACGGAAGAGCGCCGCGAGTTCCAGGACGACGACATGGGCCCGGTCATCAAGAAGGACATGAACCGCTGCATTCACTGCACGCGTTGCATCCGGTTCGCCGACGAAGTCGCGGGAATCCGCGAAGTGGTCGCCATCCAGCGTGGCAACCACACGGCCATCACCACCGTCGACAACAAGCCATTGCAGACGGCCTATGCCGGCAATTACGCCGACATCTGCCCCACGGGCTCGCTCACGCTGAAGGATTTCCGCTTCCGCAAACGGGTTTGGTACCTGAAAAAGACCGACACAGTCTGTGAAGGCTGCTCGCGCGGCTGCAACATGCGCATGGATCAGGACAACGACGTCGTGTACCGCTGCGTGCCCCGCACGAACATGGCCATCAACAAGTACTGGCTGTGCGACGAAGGCCGCTTCAACTTCCACTACGTCGGAAGCCCCGAGCGCGTCATCGTGCCCTCGGTGATGGGCTCCTGGGACCATTCCATCGCCCACGCCGTAAAACTCCTCGAGGGAAAGAAGCTCACGATCCTCGTCGGCAGCGATCTCACCCAAGAGGAAGTCGAGCTGGTCAAACGGTTCTCGGAGAAGAACTTCCCGGGCTCGCCGCTGTTTCACTTCGGCACGCCCGGCATCACCTCCTCCGCCGACGACAAGGACGAGGACAAGATTTTGAAGCGTACGAGCAAGACCTCGAACCTTCACGGCGTCGAGAAGCTCGGGCTCACCGGTTACAAGCAGCTCGACAAGGGGACCCAAGGGGTTCTGATCTTCCGCGGCGGCCGCGCCGAGCTGCCGAGCATCGCGGGCGTGCCGGTCGTAGGGGTCGGAGTCTTTTTCCATTCGGAGGCGAAGGGCCTCAGCGCCCTGCTTCCCGGAACGAGCTTCGCCGAGAAAGACGGCACCATCGTCAATTTCCAGGGCACCGAGCAGAAGCTGAAGGCGTCCATCAAGCCCCCGGGCGAATCGAAGCAGCTCTTCGAGATCCTGACCCGGTGGATGAATCAGCGGGGAGCGGCGGCGAATGGATAACGCCCTTCTCATCGTGCTCCTCAAATGCGCCGTGCTCGCGCTCATGATTCTGCACGTCGCGCCGATCATGCTTTGGCTGGAACGGCGGGGCTCGGCGTGGATGCAGATGCGCCTCGGCCCGAACCGCATCGGACCCTTCGGCTTCTTTCAGCCGATCGCCGACGCCATCAAACTGATTTCCAAGGAAGACCCGATCCCCGGGCACGTGAACAAGTTCTATTACGCCATCGCCCCTTCGGTGAGCGTGATTCCGGCGTTCATGACTTCGGCGGTCATTCCCTTCGCGGCCCCGATTCCGATGGCCGACGGCAGCACGTTTCACTTTCAGGTCGCCGATCTCAATGTCGGCATCCTTTACGCTTTCGCCGTCGGATCCCTCGGCGTCTACGGAATCATCATGGGAGGCTGGGCCTCCAACAGTAAGTACTCGCTTCTCGGGTCGCTGCGTTCCAGCTCTCAGATGATCAGCTACGAGCTGTCGCTCGGCCTTTCGATCATCGGCATCGTGATGACGTTTTCCTCCCTGGAGCTTTCCGCCATCGTCGCGGGGCAAGGTTCCACTTGGTTTTATCTGGCCGGGCACGCCGTTCCAAAGCTCGGCGTCCTCGTTCAGCCCCTCGGCTTTCTGCTGTTTCTAACGGCGGCCTTCGCCGAGACGAACCGCCTGCCCTTCGACCTTCCCGAAGGGGAGTCGGAGATCATCGCGGGCTATCACATCGAGTTCGGATCTCTGAAGTTCGCGGCTTTCATGATGGCGGAATACGTGAACATGTTCACGGCCTCCTGTCTGATGGCGTCTCTGTATTTCGGCGGCTGGCACATGCTGCCGGGCTTTCCGTACCTGCTCAATCATCTCGGGTTCGCCCCCGAGGCATACGTCTGGGCCCGGGCCGGTTTCCAGGCGCTGTCTCTGATTTTGAAGATTTCCTTCTTCATGTGGTTTTTCGTGTGGGTGCGCTGGACGCTGCCCCGGTTCCGTTACGATCAGCTGATGGATTTGGGCTGGAAGGTCATGCTTCCCCTGTCGCTGCTGAATATTTTCGTCACGGGGCTACTCATTTATTTTCGGGTGATTTGAGATGCTGGTCCGAAGGTCAAAAGCGTTCCTGCAAAGACTGTACATCCTGGGGATCGTGCGCGGGCTGCTCATCACCTTCCGCCACATCTTCGGGCGCAAGGTGACCATCCAGTACCCGGAAGTGAAACGGGGCTACTCTCCCCGCTTCCGCGGCCAGCACTACATCAAGTCCGTCGGCGGCGTCGAAAACTGCACTTCCTGCATGCTCTGCCCGACGGTTTGCCCGTCGCTTTGCATCCACATCGAGGCCTCCGAAGGCGACACGAAGGAAAAGTATCCGAAGAAGTTCGAGATCGATTTGCTCCGGTGCATCTTTTGCGGCATGTGCGAGGAAGCCTGCCCGGAAGACGCCATCAAGCTGTCTACGATTTACGAGATGGCCGTGCCCCGCCGCACGGTCTACGACAAAGGGTTCTTAGACATCCAAAGGGGGAACAAGTGAGCTTGCCCGTGCCGGCCCTCTTCTTCTACGTGTTCGCGGCACTTGCCATCGGGTTCTCGCTGGCCGTGGTCTTCAGCCGCAATCCCATATCGAGCGCCTTCGCCCTGGTGCTCGTGTTCTTCTCCTTCGCGGGAATTTACGCGCTACTGGAAGCGCACCTGGTGGCGGCGCTACAGATTCTCGTCTACGCGGGCGCCATCATGGTGCTGTTCGTATTCGTCATCATGCTGCTGAACGCCGACGCGCCCTCCTTCGATTTCGGAAGGGCCCACGCGGGCCTGAGGTTCGCTTCCATCGCCGGCTGCGCCATGCTTTTCACGGCGTTCGTGTGGAGCTTCAAGCACACGCCGCTCGGCAAGGGTGCGGGCAATCTCTCGCCGGAAAACATCGAGTCCTACGGCGGGAACACCCAAGTGCTGGCCCAGCAACTCTTTTCAAAGTACCTGCTCCCCTTCGAACTGACGTCCGCGCTACTGCTCGCCGGCATCGTGGGAGCGGTCTCCATCGCCAAGCGCAAGCTGGACGCTCCGTCGGGAGGCGCCCGATGATGGCGGCCGTTCCTCCCTGGGTCGTGCTTTCCTTTTGCGCGGCAATCTTTTTCATCGGCCTGATGGGACTTCTCGTCCGGAGAAACCTCCTCGTCATTTTGATGTCGCTGGAGCTCATGCTGAACGGGGTAAACCTCACGTTCGTGACCTTCGCCCGTCACCTGCAGGACACCGCCGGGCAGATGGCCGTCTTTTTCATCATCGTCGTCGCCGCCGTGGAGTCGGCCATCGGGTTGAGCCTCGTGATTGCGCTTTTCCGGACGACTAGGACCGTCGACACCGATGCCATGCGGCTCTTGAAGGATTGACATGCTCGTTCACGCGATAGTGCTGCTGCCGTTTCTGGGATTTCTGATTAACGGGCTTTGGTACGTTCTCGGCCAGCGCCGCCACAAAGCTCACGCGACGGTACCGGGACTCATCGCCACCGCCGCTCTCGCCGGCTCCTTCGCCTGCTCCCTTGCGGGGTTCTTCGCTCTCAACGGCATGAGCGAGGAGCATAGAGTCATCTACGAGTCCTACGCCTCGTGGATCTCCGTGGGCAGCCTGCACATCGACTTCGCGTTCCGGCTCGACGCTCTTTCCTCCGTCTTCACTCTCGTCATCACCGGCGTCGGCACGCTCATTCACATTTATTCCATCGGCTACATGGGCCACGACGAGAGCCCGGGCAAGTTCTTCGCGTACCTGAATCTCTTCTGCGCGATGATGCTGATTCTCGTGCTGGGCGGCTCGCTCCCCGTGATGTTCCTCGGCTGGGAAGGCGTGGGACTCTGCTCGTACCTGCTCATCAGCTACTGGTACACGGACATGGAAAAGGCGAAGGCCGGCAAGAAGGCTTTCGTGGTGAACCGCATCGGCGACCTCGGCTTTCTGCTGGGGTCCTTCCTGCTCTTTCACACCTTCGGAAGCTTCGACTTCATGGTGCTGAAGGCCGCGCCGCTAGCCACCGAGCCGGCCCTCGTGACCGCGGCCTGCTTACTGCTTTTTTTGGGTTGTACCGGAAAGTCGGCACAGCTTCCGCTCTACCTGTGGCTGCCCGACGCCATGGCGGGACCGACGCCCGTCTCGGCCCTCATCCACGCCGCGACCATGGTGACCTCCGGCATCTACCTGCTCGCGCGGATGAGCTACCTTTTCGTCCTTTCTCCGACGGCCATGACGGTCATCTCGGCGGTCGGCGCGCTCACGGCGCTGTTTGCGGCCACCATCGCCATCGCCCAGAACGACATCAAGAAGGTGCTCGCCTACTCGACCATTTCCCAGCTCGGTTACATGTTCCTCGCGTGCGGCGTCGGAGCCTTTTCGGCGGGCGTCTTCCACGTCATCACCCACGCGTTCTTCAAAGCGTTGTTGTTTCTCGGGGCCGGCTCCGTCATTCATGGCATGCACGAGGAGCAGGACATCCGAAAAATGGGCGGGCTCAGCACCGCGATGCCGAAGACCTACGCGGCGTTCACCGCCGGCTGGCTTGCCATTTGCGGTATTCCCCCGTTCTCGGGCTTCTTCTCCAAGGACGAAATTTTGTGGAAAGCGTTCGCAAGCCCGCTTGGCTCGACGGGACTTTGGGTCCTCGGCGCGGTCACGGCCGCCCTCACCGCGCTCTACATGACTCGGCTCTTCGCGCTTACGTTTCTGGGCACGGCCCGCTACGACCAGCACCATCCGGCCCACGAGTCCCCGGCCACCATGACGGTGCCGCTTTTGATTCTCGCGGTCCTCAGCGTGATCGGCGGGGCCATCGGGATTCCCCATTCGAGCGCCCTCGAACATTGGCTGGAACCGGCGCTTAAGGAAATTCCGCTCGCCGAAGGCCACGCTCACTCAATGGAATGGGTGCTCATGGGCGTCAGCGCCACCATCGCCCTTCTCATGGTCGGGCTCGGGCTCAAATGGTTCCGCGGCGGCGACGCCGAGCGCGCCCGCGGTGTCGCCGGCCCGCTCTACCCGGGAATGGAGAACAAGTGGTGGGTCGACGAGATCGTCGAGGCGACGGTCATCGCTCCCATCCGCGCCCTTTCGGAGCTGCTCTGGAAATTCTTCGACGTGAAGGTCATCGACCAGTTCGTCGTCGGCTTCGGCCGGTTCACGCGGCTGGCCGCCGAGACCGGGCGCGGGATGCAGACGGGATCGGTACAGGTTTACTCGTTCGTGCTCTTACTCGGATTAATCGCGACGGTGGGGTTCTTGCTCTATGGAATTCTTTGATCGCAATCTTTTGAGCCTGCTCGTCTTTCTGCCGCTTGCCGGCGCGGCGATTGGCCTGCTGTTGCCCAAGGAAGCGAGGGGCGCCCACAAAACCTGGGCCCTCGTGGTCTCGATCGCGGTCTTTCTGCTTTCCCTGGCCCTTATTCCCGGGTTCGACTCGTCCCTGGAGGGGTTTCAGCGCGAGGAACGCTTCGCCTGGATTCCGGCGTTCGGAATTTTCTACCACCTGGGCGTCGACGGCATCAGCCTCTGGCTCATTATCCTGACCACTTTCCTGTCGCCGCTAGTGGTGCTGGGCTCCTTCGACTCGGTGAAGGACCAGACCCGCCGCTACTACGCCCTGTTGCTCATGCTCGAAACCGGCATGATCGGCGCGTTCGTCGCCCTCGACGCGTTTCTATTCTACGTCTACTGGGAGTTCATGCTCATCCCGATGTACTTCCTCGTCGGTATCTGGGGCGGCAAGGATCGCATCTACGCGGCCATGAAGTTCTTCCTCTATACGATGCTGGGCTCGCTCCTCATGCTCGTCGCGATTTTCTACCTCGCCCATCAGTACCATCTGATCTCGGGCGACTATTCGATGGCGCTTGCCGACCTCACGAAGCTCCAAATCCGGGGCGGCGGCTACCTTTCGCCACAGTCGCTTCTGTTCTTGGCGTTCGCGCTCGCTTTCGCCATCAAGGTTCCGCTCTTTCCGCTGCACACCTGGTTGCCCGACGCGCACGTTCAGGCGCCCACCGCGGGCAGCGTGATTCTCGCCGGGGTGCTCCTCAAGATGGGCGGCTACGGATTCCTCCGCTTTGCTTTCCCTTTGTTTCCGGAAGCCGTGCTGCTGTACCGCACGCCCTTCATGTGGCTGGGCGCCATCGCGATCGTATACGGCGCCTGCGTCGCCCTCGTTCAAACGGACGTGAAGAAGCTCGTCGCTTATTCGTCGGTGAGTCACATGGGCTACGTCGTGCTCGGGCTCTTCGCTCTGAGCCCGCTGTCGGTCACGGGCGCGCTCTACCAGATGCTGTGTCACGGCATTTCCACCGGCGGGCTGTTCCTTCTGGTCGGCATGATCTACGACCGCCGCCACACGAGGGAGATCTCGGAGTTCGGCGGCATCGCGAAGATCATGCCGCTGTTCGCGGTAGCGTTTCTCATCATCACGCTGTCCTCAATCGCCCTGCCTGGCACGAACGGCTTCGTGGGAGAGTTCCTGATTTTGCTCGGTACTTTCGGCGCCTCCCCGGTCATCGCCCTCGTCGCGGGCCTCGGCGTCATCCTGGGCGCGGTCTACATGCTGTGGGTTTTCCAGCGCGTGATGCTCGGGCCGGTCACTCACAGCGAGAATCAGAACCTGCGGGATCTGTCGGCACGCGAAATCGTCGTGCTGCTTCCGCTCATCGCCGCGATTTTCTTCATGGGCCTGTACCCCAATTACTTTCTCTCGAAGATGGAGCGCTCGGTTAAGCCGATGGTGGAACGGCTCCTCCCTTCCGACAAGGTAAGGCTGCCGACGGCGGAGTGAGACGATGAACCATCTGATACAAACCGACATGCTGACTCTGTCCCAGGAAGCGTTGCAGGCGCTTCTGCCCTACGCCCTCGTCTTCGCCGGAGCGGTGGCCGGAATTTTCGCGAGCGTCTCGAAGCGGACGCTGGGGCTCGTGCCCGTCATTTCCCTGGTAGCGCTCGGGGCCGCCGCCTGGGCCTCGGCGACGCTCATGGGCGCGGACGCTACTTTGCTCTTCGGACGCACGCTCGCCTCCGACCCCTACGGCCAGTACTTCAATTTAATCTTCTTGGGATCGGCCGCCGCGGTGACCGTCGTGTCCTACCGCTACCTTCAGCGCCAGGGCCTCGAGCATGGGGAGTATTACGTTCTCATCTTGCTTGCGACCCTGGGCATGATGCTGCTTGCCTCCGCGCAGGATCTCATCGTGCTCTTTCTCGGACTCGAGCTCATGTCGTTTTCCATTTATGCCCTCGTCGGCTTTCGCCGGGCCGACAAGAAGTCGAACGAGGCCGCGCTCAAGTATTTCATTCTGGGTTCGGCGGCTTCGGCCATCCTTCTCTACGGCGCGGCCCTTCTGTACGGCTCGACCGAGACCCTTCAACTTAAGGACCTCTGGAACAGCAACGTCATCGGCCGGGGCACTCTCGTTTACACGTTAGGGGCCTGGCTTCTCGTCGTCGGATTTCTTTTCAAAGTGGCGGCGGTGCCGTTCCACATGTGGATGCCGGACGTTTACGAAGGAGCGCCCACGCCCATCACCGCGTTCATGACCACGGGCGTGAAAGTCGCGGCCTTCGCTTCTTTCCTGCGTGTCTATCTCGCGATGGAACCGGCTTCCGCCGGCAACCCGCTCTTCTTCGGCAACATGGACACGCTCGTCAGACTGGTTGCCATCGCCACGATGCTCCTCGGAAATGTGCTTGCGGTCGCCCAGACGAACCTGAAGCGCATGCTCGCTTATTCGTCGATCGCGCACACCGGGTATCTCTTGCTTGGATTCTTGAGCGCGGCCGACGGAGTGGACGCCAGCGCTTCCATCATGCTTTACCTGCTGACCTACGCCGTTATGACGATGGGGGCGTTCTCGGTGCTTTCGGCGCTCTCTGGCCGGAACGACGACGGCCTCGAATTGTCTCAGGTCGCCGGCCTTGCCGGAAAGCGGCCCGCCTTGGCCTTTGCCCTGGCCGTGTTTCTCTTCTCGCTCGCCGGGATGCCGCCCACGGCGGGTTTCGTCGCCAAGTATTCCCTCTTCTACGGCGCTGTCCAGGCGGGGGAGATTCCGCTCGTCATCATTGCGGTTCTTTGCAGCCTGATTTCGGTCTTCTACTACCTTCGGGTTCTCGTATTCGTTTACATGAAAGAACCTTCGGCGCAGATCGGGTCCCTCAAGGTATCGCGGGGCATTGCGGTCGCCGCGACGGCTCTCGTGATTCTAACCCTTCAAATTGGCGTGCTGCCCCAGCGGTGGCTCGATCTCATCCGCGTGCTTCATTTGCCCTAGTGGCGGACTTTTTCTAGAAACTGGCGAAGCCGTAGAGATCGCGGCGCCTCGAAGAACTCCTTCGTGGGCGCCTCTTCCGCCACCTCGCCGCCCTCGAGAAACAGGCAACGCTTGGCGATGGATTTAGCAAAGCCCACCTCGTGGGTGACGACGATCATCGTCATGCCTTCCTTGGCGATGGATTCCAGCAGCTCCCGCACCTCTTGCACGAGCTCGGGGTCGAGAGCACTCGTCGGCTCGTCGCAAAGAAGCACTTTCGGGCCGATGGCGAGAGCCCTGGCGATGGCGACTCGCTGCTGCTGGCCGCCCGAGAGGGCTTTAGGAAATTTGTGACTATGATCCGCAAGTCCCACGCGGGTGAGCAGCGCCCGGGCCTTCTCCTCGGCTTTCGCTTTAGTCCGGCCGAGCACGACCTCGGACGCGAGCGACACGTTTTGCAACGCTGTCAGGTGCGGAAAGAGCTCGAAGCGCTGAAAGATCATCGCCGTGTGGCGGCGGATCTTGTACTCGGGGCACGTCCCGTAACTTTCCCCGCAGACCTTCACGGAACCCGAATCGATGGTCTCGAGCGCATTGATGGTCCGAAGGAGCGTGCTTTTACCTCCTCCGGAGGCTCCGAGCAGACAAACAACCTCTCCCGGATGGACGGTCAGATCCACGCCCTTCAGCACCTCGTGCTTACCGAAACATTTGCGGACTCCCCTTAACTCGATGATGGGTTCCATCTATGCCCTCAGACTTTCACTCAAGCGATGCTCGAGGTAACGGCCGAGGGAGCTCACGACCAGGTTGATGATTAGATAGATGGCGGCGATCACGAACCACGTTTCGAAACCACGGAAGGTGACGGACACCACATTTAGAGCGGCTTTGGTCAGCTCGACGATGCCGAGCACCGAGACGAGGGAACTGTCTTTCACGAGGGTCACGAACTGTCCGACCAGCGGGGGCAACATCCGGCGCAAGGCTTGGGGAGCGACCACGTGGCGGGCGATTTGCCAGGGCGTCATGCCCAGACTCTTCGCGGCGTCAATCTGGCCTTTCTCGAAATTAACGAGAGTTCCGCGCACGATGTCGGAAACATAGGCCGCGCAAAAAAGCGAGAGGGTGAGGATGCCCGCCTGTTCCGCGGTGAGCGCAAACGCGCTGCCGACCACGAAGTACGCGATATAGAGCTGCACCAGCACCGGAGTGTTCCGGAATATATCGACGTAAGCGATGGCGGCGAGCTTCGAGACCGGCTCTTTACCGACGAGTACCAGCCCCAGAGCGGTGCCGAGCAGACTGCCTACTACGATGGCTATGGCACTGATGTAGAAGGTGCCCCAAATGCCGCGCAGGATGAGGCCGGGGGAGCCGTTATCCCAGAAGAACGCTCCGAGCGCGCGAAAATCCCACTCGTAGTCGAGTTTCAGAAACGAATAGACGAGAAAGGCGACGCCCCCGACGAGAAAGGCCGCGGCGGCCACGGAGTAAAAAGGGGATAAACGTCGGTCGGGCATCCTAGTTCAGAAGCTGGGGGAATTCCTTCAGCCACGTCATTTCCTGGAAGAAACTCTTGGCCACCTTGTCCGCTTCCCCGCCTTTTTTCCACAGAACGAGGAACGAGTTGAACTCCTTCACGAGCTCGCTGTCCTTCTTACGCGCGGCAAGCCCGAGCCCTTCCTGAGTGAGGGCGTCCGGGAGCAGCACGACTTTGCCGCCGTGGCGGCGCGCGAACAACTGCATGTACGGGGCATCGAAGATGAAACCGTCGACCTTACCGAGAAGAACGGCGTTGGCCGCATCGGACTCCAAGTCCAGCTTCGTAATCTTCGCCTGCTTGACGGCCTTCGAGGCGAAGAAGTCGCCCGTGGTGCCGAGCTGCACGGCGAGCGTGAGCCCGGGCTTGTCGAAATCGGCGAGCGTCTTGATTTTGCCTTCGTGCTTCTTCGCAACGAGCAGCATGAGCCCCGCGAAGTAGTACGGTTCGCTGAAGAGCACCGCTTGGGAGCGCTCGGGGGTGATGGACATGCCGGAGACGAGTACGTCGAACTTCTTCGCGTGGAGGGAGGGAATGATGCCTTCCCACTTCGTATCCACGAACGTCGCGGTGGCGCCGAGATGCTTGGCGAAAGCTTTCGTCATCTCGATTTCGTAACCGACGTAGGAGCCGTCGGGCTTCCTCATGGCGAAAGGCACGTAGCCAGCCTGGAGCCCGACCTTCAGCTCCTTGCGGGCCCTGATGTCGGAAAGCGTGTCGGCGCTGGCGGAGACCGCCAGAAGCCCGAGAATCATGAGGATTTTCATTAGGAGGGGTTCTATCCCCTCCCCCGGGACCGGGCAAGAACAGACTCAGACCGCCCCGATTAGACCCGTTTCACGGCCTTCGACTCGAGGAGCAGGTCGAGGTAACGGTTGGAGATTTTTTCGGAAAGGCTGTTGCCCTTCAGGCGCTCGCGCAGGTTCGCAAAATCCACCTTGTCCATCTCCTGGTCCTGGTTGAAGCACGTGAAGACGACCACTTCCTTTTTCGTGATGGGGTCGATGTGCTTCTGCAGGCACTGCGCGCAAACTTCCTTCATCATGCATTGCATGGGGGAGTTGATGCTCGCGATCGCCTTGTGATTGGGGTTCAGATAAGGCTCGAGTACCCCGTGCCGGGCCTGGGCCACGGCGGCCATCATGCGGTCCGAGCCGATGGCGATGATCCGGTTCACCTTGTTGAACGGAATCGCGGGCGGCCCGCCCAGCTTTCCGGACGCGTAAGCCACCATCGACTCGACGATATTTCCGACGAAGTCCCGGTCCTGCGGCCGGCGCGCCTTGATGGGCGTGCCCCGGTCAACGGACCAAACCACCTGATCGACGCCCGCCTCGATGTTGTCGCGGTGAAATACGTCGTGCGGATTGCGGTAGCCGGCAAAGTAGATCACTTTCGACCCGGCCGCCTTCAAGGCCGCCGCGATGGAAAAGAGCACGGCATTGCCGAGGCCTCCGCCCACAAGCAGCACGGTCTCCCCCGAGGGAGTCTCGCTGGGCTCTCCCGTCGGCCCCATGACGACGACCGGCTCTCCGGGCTTCAGAGCCGCGCAGAGACGCGAGCTGACGCCCATCTCGAGCACGATTAGACTGAGGAGATCCTTTTCCTTGTCCACCCACGCCCCGGTGAGCGCGATGCCCTCCAGCGTGAGACGAACTCCGTCGACGACGGTCGCCGAAGTTTCGTAATTCTGCAGCCGGTAGAACTGGCCCGGTTCGAACTTACGGGACGCATAACGCGCCTTCACGATCACTTCCACGATGGTGGGTGTGAGGCGCCGTACCTCGACGACCTTCGGCACGAGACCCTCGTCGAGGTGAGTGAATAATTTTTCGAGCTTCGCCGTCGGTTGACCGGCTTTTTCCGCCGCCGAAATGGCGCCCCTGAAAAGCGCCGACACTTCCGGCGCCCCGTGCTTCGCCGACGCCATGGCTTTCACCACGTTTCCGGCGTAGTCCGGATGGTTGTCCCCGTAGTAGCTGACGAGCTTCCCGTCCTTTTCATAGGAGAGGAAGAAACCCTTTTCTCCGGGCCCGCATTCCACGGGCTTGCCGTTGACCGCCTTGAACTTGCGGAAGAAGTAGCCTTTGTCGTCGAGCTTGAAGGTGCCGGGCTTCTCGCGCTCGTAAATGATGTTCGGGCTGGTACCGGCCGCCACCATCACGGCCTTCGCCGGAAGCTCGACTTCCGAGCCATCGGCGCGCTTGAACTTCATCGTGGCCACCGCGCCGAAAGAGTCGCGCGTGGCTTCCGTCGGGGAAAGATTTTCCGCGAAGTCGATACCCTCCTCGAGCGCCTTCACCACCTCTTCGTGGTTCAGGCGATAGGCCGGGGAATCCTGCATGCTCTTGCGGTAAGCGAGCGTTACTCCGCCCCACTTACGGCAGAGCGGAATGAAGTTCGGTTCCCGTCGCTCACTCGCCGCGAGCTTGCGCTCCGCGCGAACCGCCGCCCCGTGCTCGAGGAATTCCTTCAGAATCCCCTTCTCCTCCTCGTCGCACATCTGCCAGACGGACTCTTCGCCGTACTTCGCCTTGAGCTTATCGAACCGGTCGAGAGTTTTTTCCACCTGCACGGGGTAGTACGCGAGCAGCTCGGTCGCCGTGTCGACGGCGGTCAGACCGCCGCCGATGACGACAGCCGGAAGTCTTACCTGAAGATTCGCGAGCTGGGACTTCTTGAACGCGCCGGTCAGCTGGAGCGCCATGAGGAAATCACTCGCCTTGCGGATGCCCCGGACGAGATTGTTCTTCATCGGGATGATCGTGGGCTTTCCGGCGCCGGTCGCAATCGCCACGTGCTGGAAGCCGAGCTGCCACGCATCTTCGAGCGTAAGCGTTCCGCCGAAACGGACGCCTCCGTAGAAGCGCAGGTTTTTCCGCCGAAGCAGCGTAAGGTAAATCACCGCGAGGAAATTCTTGTCCCAACGGACCGTGATGCCGTACTCGGACACGCCGCCAAAGCCCATGAGGATGCGATCGTCGAGCGCCTTTTTGAGCTCGTCGAAATCCTTGATGGGGTGGATGGCCTTACCGTTACGGCCGGTCCACTCGTCGGGCACCGGCTCGAGCTTGAGCGCGTCGATACCGACGACGCCGAATCCGTCGTTGGCGAGAAAATGGGCGACGGTGTATCCGGCCGGTCCCAGGCCGACCACCATCACGTCCACGCCGTTATACGGAAGGGCGTAGGGACGCTTGCGGTTCAGCGGGTTCCAGCGCGTGAGCAGGCTGTAGATTTCAAAGCCGTAGGGAAGAGCCAGCACATCGGTCAGCACGCCGGTTTCCGCCTGCGGAATGTTCACCGGATCCTGCTTCTGGAAGATGCAGCCCTTCATGCAGTCGTTGCAGATGCGGTGGCCCGTGCCGGGGCACATGGGATTGTCGAGGACCACCATCGCGAGCGACCCGATGGCCTCTCCGTCCCGGCGAAGCGTATGCATCTCGCTGATGCGTTCGTCCAGCGGACAGCCGGTGAGCGGAATACCCAGCGGGTTCTTCCGGTAGGAGCCGTCTTTTTCCGTGAAGCCCTTCGAACAGGAATCCTTCTCGCGCTCGTGGCAGTAAATACAGTAATCGATCTCGCGCAGGTACTGCGGCCGATCCATGCGCGCGTCCGTCAGCTTGAAGCCGTCCCGGTGGCGCATGTGCTCGTCGTGGCCCTTCATGATCTCGGGGATCTTGGGAACGGGGCGCTCGACGGGAACGAGCTTGTCGAAATCGAGCTTTTGCGGACGCACGTAGGATAGCCAGCCCGCGACCCGGGCCCGGCGCTTGGAATCCGTGTAAACGTGGGTACAGAAATCCTCGACCACTTTCTGGCATTTCTGAATCGCGTCCAGAGTGTCGGAGCCGCAAACGGCCTTCACTTTCGGGGCGAGCTTCGGATCGAGCGCACCGGCCTTCAGGGATTTCTCGGCGTCCATGAGAAGGAGCGCGAGCGGCGCGATGGATTCCTCTTCCAGGGGTTCGCGCTTGCCGTGGTACTTCACGAGCAGAGCCTCGAGGGCGACTTCCAATTGCGTGAAATCGGAGCCGTCCATCGGCGCTTCGTTGAAGCGCTTGAACACGCGCAGATTCAATACGTCGCGCTTGAAGCGGAAAACCGGGTCGAGCGATTTCGCGTCGTCCAGAATGACCTGAACCTGGGGTTTGACCTGAAAAAGTTCCGCGAGGAAATGGCCGATTTGGTGGGCCACCTCGATGAGGATTTCCGATTCCTTCGGCTTCGCAAGCGACTCGGCTCCTTGAAAGCGAGCTCCGATGCCGGGAGCGTTCTTCTCGGCGTATTTCCAGAACTCGCCGTGAAGCACCTTCAAACGGACCGGGTCGTAGAGATCGGAAAAGTTAAAGCCTTTTAACCCCAGGGGAAGTTCCTGGACCGCCATGGATGTTCCTTATTAACCGGTTGGATTGATGTAGTTTCTCACAGCCGGACGGTTTTGACGAGGGGGGTTATAGCCCAGCGCTTCATAAAAAGGTAGACCGCCGTTGGCCCCCCGGTTACCTTTTTCATTCCGTGGAAGTCTTACTCACCGTCCGCTCCTTGAAGAAGTCATTCGGCTCCCGCGTGCTTTTCGAGGGCATCAATTTCTCCGTGAATGAAGGCGATCGCATCGGCCTCATCGGGCCGAACGGCGCCGGAAAGTCCACCCTGATGGGCCTTCTCGCGGGCCGGGGGGAAGAGGACGGCGGAGAAATCGCCCGGCGCCGCGGGCTTCGGCTCGCCATGCTGGACCAGACCCCGGTCTTCAATCCGAAGTCGGTCCTCGAAACCATCCTCGAAGGGGCGAAGGACGAGGCCGATCCGATTCCGTGGGCCTCGGAGCTGTTTTCCCGGGTAGGCATGGACGAAGCCGGCATCTCCCACGACAAGCCGGTCAGGGAATTGTCGGGAGGCTGGCAAAAACGGGTCGCTCTCGCCCGGGAGCTCGCCCGGCGCCCGGACATACTGCTTTTGGACGAGCCCACCAACCATCTCGATATCGAAGGGATCCTCTGGCTCGAGGCTTTTCTCTCCCGGGCCAACTTCGCCGTGGTGACGGTTACCCACGATCGCTATTTTCTGCAAAACGTCGCGAACCGGATTCTCGAGCTGGATCGGCGAAACATCGGCGGGCTACTCGATGTCGCCGGCGACTACTCCCGCTACCTCGAGACGAAACAAAGCGTCCTCGAAGTCTCCCAATCGCGGGAGGAATCCCTGCGCAATAAGCTGCGGCGCGAGACCGAGTGGCTGCGCCGGGGCGCGAAGGCGCGCACGACGAAGCAACAGGCCCGCATTCACCGGGCGGGGGATCTGAAGGACGAGGTTTCGACTCTCGCCGCCCGCAACGCGAGCCAGACCGTGCGAATGGGATTCGCCGGCACCGAGCGCAGAACCAAGCGCCTCATCGAGGCGAAGCAAATCACCCGGCGGCGAGGCCGCACACTTTTCGAAAAACTCGATTGTTTTCTCGGGCCGGGCACGCGCCTCGGGCTTCTCGGCCCGAACGGCTGCGGTAAGTCGACGCTGATTCGAGTTCTCCTTGGGCACGAGCCGGCGGATGCGGGTGAAGTGCAGCGGGCCGACGCGCTTCAAGTCGCTTACTTCGAGCAGACCCGCGAGTCCCTCGATCCGAATACGAGCTTGTTGAAGACCCTTTGCCCCGCGGGCGACCACGTGAAGTTCCAGGGGCGGTTTCTCCACATCCGCAGCTACCTGGATCGGTTTCTCTTCGCCAAGGAGCAGAGCGACCTGCCAGTGAGCCGTCTGTCGGGCGGAGAGCAGGCGCGTCTGCTAATCGCCCGTCTCATGCTGAAGGAAGCCGACGTTCTCGTTCTCGACGAGCCGACTAACGATCTGGACATCTCCACGCTCGACGTCCTTCAGAATTGCCTCGAGGAATTCCCGGGCGCCGTCATTCTCGTCAGCCACGATCGTTATTTTCTCGATCAGGTTTCCAATCAGCTTCTCGCCTTCACGCCGAAGGAAGGCGAAATCCGAAGCTTCGCGGATCTGGCCCAGTGGGAAGCCTGGCACGAGTCCCTCGAAGCGAAGCCGGAGCCCGCGAAACCCGCGGTTACGGCCGCGCCACCCGCCAAGAAAAAGAGAAAGCTCAGTTACAACGAATCGAGGGAGCTCGAAGGGATGGAGAAAAGTATCCACAACGCGGAAGAGCGCCTCGCCCAGCTGACGGCGGAGGCCGAAAGCCCGTTGCATGCTTCAGACGCCGGAAAACTTTCCGAGCTTTACCGGGAAATCACCGCCGCCCAGTCGGAGGTGGAGCGGCTCTTCAATCGTTGGCAGGAGCTGGAAGCGATCAAGAACGAGAACGGCTAGAGAAGTTTTCTGACGCTGCCCCACAGATTGCCCGCCGCTTCGGCGACGCCGTCCGCTTGCTTCGTCATTATCTGATGAAGAATCAACAGCCCCACTCCGGCCGCCAGGATGAAGGGAATCCGAAACACCCAGCGCATCGTGAAGCTCGTGAACATGTGAAAAAGAAAGCCGAGAAGAAACGCGGCAGGGATACCGAGCAGAATCGCGTTGTGAAAGACCCAGTCGTTCCAGCCCTGAAGCTTCTTAACGGTCTCGGGAATCTTCTCGGCGTGCTGCTGCACGAGATCCGTCGGCGCGCGAAACACGTCCTGTTCCATCGCCCAGTGCCGGACGAAAACCAGAGAGAAGCAGGCGAAAAGCCAAGGGGCCGCCGCCTTTCCGATCGAAGCCTTATTGCGCCGCGCCCGAAGAGCCGCGCGGCATCCACTCACCAGCAGGGCGAGCGCGACGACGAAAAACACTCCTTCGCCCGCCGCGACATAGTTCGCCCAATCACTCATGGGGGAGATTGTCCGACGGCACGGCAATCGCCACAAGCCCTATCTTGTAGGCGCGGCCCCGGGGCGGTACCCTTATCCCCGTGGAGCTCTCCACTTTTCAAATCCGATTCAACACCGACGCCCTGAAGGATCCGGGCCGGGATCTGCCGCTTTGGCGGGTTCTCGAGAACGGCACCGAGCGCCTCGCCCGCCACGTGAACATCCAAGTGAAGGCGTGGACCTCGACCGATCTGCTGGAGACCGGAATCACGAAGCATCACATCACCTGCGTCGGCCGGGCCCACTGGGAAGACGACGAGCTGAGCATCCTCAATGGGTGAGAGCGCCCGCGTCTTTTTCTTCTGGGCCGCCGCCCTTTGTCTTTTGACCTCCGGGTACAACGATTCCGTGGACGCCACGGCTCCGGTAGCGACCGCCCACGCGCTCGTGGACTCCGGAGAACTTGGAGTAAGGCCCCTCGTTCCGAACGCGATGCTCTTTCACGAAGGGCGAAACGGAGCCTGGTACTCGAAGATGGGCCTCGTGCCGACCGCCCTCGCCGTTCCGGTCGTGCTCGCGGGAGCCTGGCTCACCAGGGCGGGACTCGACGAGAAACGCGCCGAGGATTTTCTGCTCTCCCTCGTCAATCCGGTTTTGACGGCCTGGCTCCTCGCCCTCGTCTATGCGTTCTTCCGGCGCCGGCGCTCGCGCGAGGAGAGTCTCTGGCTAACCTTCGCCCTAGGCGCGGGGACTTTGCTGCTTCCCTACTCCAAGAGTTGTTCGCGCGAGCCCCTTCAAGCGCTGTGTCTCGTCGGCGCCTACACCTCCACTCGCCCTTCGCGCGCGGGAATTTGGGCCGCGGCCGCCCTCCTCACCAAGCACGCGCTATTTTTCCCGCTGATTCCCTTGATGGCGATCCACCGACGTGAGTGGAGAAGTTTCGCACCCCCGCTTCTCGCAGCGGCCTTCGTCCAGGGGCTCTATCAAACGTGGGCGTGGGGAAGCCCGTGGCTCACCGGCTACGGACCGGGAGTCGTCGGCTTGCGCCCGGAGGTTTGGCGCACGGGCTGGATCGAGGGCGTCCGGCTCCAGCTTTTTTCAACCGACAAAGGCCTCCTCTTCACGGCTCCGCTCGCCCTGCTCGCCCTCTTTCTCCCGTCGTCGTGGAGCTCGTCAAAAAGTCGCGCTCTTTTTGCCGCGGCGGCGATCCAGCTTCTTCTTCACGCCCGGTGGTTCAACCCGGCCGGACAGGACGCTCTCGGCCCCCGCTATTTGGTCGCCGTACTCCCTCTGCTGTGGCTCGCGCTCCCCGAAGAGAATTTTGTCACCCGATTGTGGTTTCGGACGGCGGTCGGCGCCGCGGTGGTGAGCCAGTTGGTTTTTGCGTCGGTGAGCTGGCGGCAGTATCCGGTCTTGAGAGATCGGGCGGGGGAGAAGCTCACTTTGCCGCATCCGGCGGCGCAGTTTCGCCTCTTCGCGCACAAGCTCAATTACAACGACGAGATTTACGACTTAGGGGAGTTCGGCGGGACGCCCGGAAAGAAAGTCGACTTGAGCGACGCCCGCTCTCTGGTCGGCTTCAATTACGCCGCCGCCCATCTCCGAAGGCAATTTCCAGCCGTCCCAGCAGCCGGCCCAGAACCCAAGGCCGTAAGCGCCGTGAACGAGCGGAGTGAGAATGGCGGTGCGGACCACACCGCAAGCCCGGGCCTCGGGAGAAACCAAGGCACCTAAAAGCGCTCCCGCCGCATAGAGAACCAGCAGGCCCGGTTTCAGAGCCACGGCCAGCGGCCCGATCGCCATCGTGAAAGCGGGAACGAGGAAGGCGGGGTGCGCGCTCGCCGGAGCGCGAAGCGTTTGCTGGGCCCGCCCGTATCCGTAAGAAAATATCTGGCGCACGAACCCCGTGAGATCCTTCCTACGGCGGTGAAAGACGTAGCAGCGTCCCGATGCGCGGATCTTCAGACCCAGCGCCCGGCACTGATAAAGAAACAAGTTCTCCTCGTTGCTCCTCAGTCCTCTCTGAAACCGCAGAACGCTTGGCAAGAGCGAGCGCCTGACGGCGAGGTTGCAAAGAATGAGCTCGTGCTCTCCGGCCGCCCGGTCCCGCTTCGCGCCCGCGTACCGCCTGCGCACCATGGGCGCCGCGAACGGCGAAGTCATCACCGCGCCGAAGATTTTTTCGAGAGCGGGGCTCTCCGGCGGGGTGCGGTTCGGGCCTCCCAAAACGGCGAGCTCCCGATCCTCGAAGCGCGCGAGCACTTCTCGGAAAAACCCCGGTGGAACCCGCACGTCATCGTCCAGAAAATGGATTACATCCGCCCGCGCCATCCGAAAGCCGCGGTTACGGCAGAGCGCTCTCGGCTCCGCCGCACAAGCAGTCCACCGGAGCCTCGTATCGGATATCGAGGAGAGAAAAGCCTCCGCTTCGGGATCCCGCCCGTTGACGACGGTGATGAGCTCGCCGTCGTCCGGCAAATCCGCGAGCACCGACTCCACGCATTGGCGGAGCAACTCCACCCTGCCCCGAGTCAGCACGAAAACGCTCAAGCGCACGGCTCACCCTCCATGAGTCTGGCGACGAACTCCACGTTCCCCGTCGTGTCCTCTCCCAAAACCAGCCGGTAGGCCTTCGCCGATTTCAAAAGACCGGCCGCCGCCTTCAGGCGCGATCCCAGAATCCTCGCCTTGCTCCGAAAATCGGGAGCGGACGGGCGCAAGAAGAGCTCCCACATTTGGGGCGTCTCAAAACCAAGCACGAGCCACTTCGCGAGAGGCCAGGCGAGCTTCCAGTTCGCCATCGCCTCGACCGAAGGCTCGCCCGGTCGGCGATCGGTCACGAGCACATACCGCACCGACGCCCTGTCCTCGATTCGTTTCGAAAACGCTTCCGCCCCGAGCACGTACTTTTCCCCGTACTTCGCCCTTCGAAATTTCCGAAGGTGCTTCGACGGAAATCCAGTCGGCCTTTCTTTCAAAGCAATACGCTGGGGAAAGCTCAGCATCTCCCCCTCGCCGTTGATTAGCGGCGTATCGTCGGAAAGCAGCGCGAGGGCGGTTTGCTTAAGTAACCCGAGAGCCAGCGTGCTCTTCCCGGTGCCCGAAGGCGCGAGAAAGAGCGCGCCCTTGCCATCCGCCGAAATTCCAAGTCCGTGCACACGGTGAAGGCCGCGGCGATCGAGCCACTCGCCTACAAAGGAAAGCACCACGGAGAGAGCCGCCTCATAAAGGTGAGGCGTCTCGGCGCCCAGCACTCGGGCGATTCCCGCCTCGGGACGGTACTCGATCCAGGTGGATCCGAAGTATTTGATTCGCCGCTCGCCCGCGCGCGAGAAGAACAGTTCCGCCCGGCCGATGCGGCGCCCTTTCCCCCAGCTCGGCGGTCTCGCGACGAAAGACAACGCGAGATCCGGTTTTTCTTTCAGAGCGGGTTTCAAAAAATAGTGAAAGTCGTGGCGGAAGTGGGACTCCACGTCGTGCGGACACGAAGAAATTCGAACTCGCACTCCATGAAAATGTAGCTCGAAGGCGCGCACGGTTGTCGGGAGATGGAGAAATTCTCCGGCCACTTGCCAGGCAAGTCAACCAAGGGCGCCAGCAGGCATCAGCCCCGACTTTCCGTATCGCCGAGATCTGTACCGAAAACAGACAGAACACATGCACCAACTTTTGACAGGATACCGGCGTCGGTTATGCCGGTGTCAGCGAGCCTAACCCCGCGAATCCCCCGGAAATTGAGCCTGTACCCCGCCAGAATACACCTTGGCCTCCCACTTGCATTTCAGTTCGGTAAGCACAGTTTTACGCACTTGGTACTAGGACGACGACGTAAGCATCCCGGCTTTGCACTTTGGGAGTCAGCAATGAGTGGACGGAATTTTCTCAGCTTGGTTTTGATGATCGGCGCTACCTTTCTGTTAGGCCTCACCGGCTGCAGCAAAGGAGAGAGCGACGAGCGAGGCTGCCTCACCCTCGGATGCCCGGGATTTGGGGACGACGCCAACATAAACGAAGGCGGAACCCTCACCCTCAGCGGCACCGTCACCAACAGCTTTTCTTGCTCCATCGTCTCGGATTACACCGTAATCCAGAGCCAGGAGCAGTTCGGCGTGTCCATCACCGCGCAGGGCACGTTCACGCCGCCTCTCGAAATCACCAAGGGCCTCACGAGCCCGGTCGAGAATTTCTGGCAGAGCATCAAGATTTTCGGCAGCATCACCCACACCGGATCTTCCGTTCTGAACCGTGTCGGCGGCGTCACTCTCAAGGACGCGAACGGCCGCACGGCCGCCTGCACTTACTCGGTGGTGGTCTACCCGCAGAACACGAGCTCGGGCCTCGGCTGCGACATCACGCCTTCGAACAACGTTCCGATGCCCGGCGAGCAGGTGAGCTTCAAGTTCACGGGCCGTGGCGGCAACGGCACCTACGTGTTCAGCGACTTCCGCCCCTTCGCGGAGCGACTGATCGACAACTCCTACATCACCAAAGTTTCCAATACGGAGAGCAAAGCCAGCTTCTCCTACACGACGGCGGTCACCCGTTTCGCCTCCGTGCTCGTGAAGAGCGGTAACGACGCGAGCGCCTGCCGCGTTCCGATCTACGTGGGCGGCTCGTACCCGGCGGGCTACACGCCCGGCTGGGACTGGGGTACTTTGCCCCCCTGGTTCATCGGCGGCGGTTTCTATCCGTACCCGGTTACGCCGGTTCAGCCGAGCACCAACACTTGCGACATCGTGATGAGCCCGAGCCCCGGCATCGCCGGCACGCTCACGAACCTCAAGGTGGTCGTACCCTCTTACGTCTCCGGCGGTCCTTTTGAAATCGCGGGTCTCGCCGAGAGCCTTCCCGGAATTCAATCGAGCTCGCTTATCGACGATTTGCCGGCCATCGCGCGGCCTTCCACGCTCGAGCGCAAGGTTCGCTTCCGTAATCCCGGCCTGCATACGGTTACGGTTAACTACCGTAACGCCGCCGGCACGGTCCGCGGCAGCTGCGTCGCCCGCCACCAGGCGAATCCGGCGGGGCAGTTCGCGGTGAGCCCGGATCAGTCGAGCGTCTTGAGCATCAATACGTACACCGGAGCGGCCCCGCTCTACGGAGCTTCGGCCTCGGTTCCGGACACGAGCCACATGGGCGCCCGCGTGGCCCGCGCCGACGTCAACGGCGACGGAATCGCGGATCTCATCGTCGGCTCCGGCAAGGACCTCGTAAACGCTTCGAATCCGATCTACCGGGTCGTCGTGCGCGACGGACGCAATCTTTCGACGGTGCTTTATGATTTCAATCCGCTTCCGAGCCATCCGGACGGCAACGGCGGCGTTTTCGTCGCCGGCGGCGACGTGAACGGCGACGGCAAGGCGGAAATCATCGTCGGCCAGGACGCCCAGTACGCGGCCGGCAAAAGCGGCAGCTGGATCAAGGTTTACAACATCTCCACCGGCACACCGGTGCTCCAGAACGCGGTTCAGCCCTTCGGCGCAACCGGCAACTACGGAGTTCGCGTCGCTTCGGGCGACGTGAACGGAGACGGGCTCGCCGACATCCTCGCCATTCCGGGCGCGGAAGGCGGAGCGGTCGTGAAGGTTTATAGCGGAGCGGCTCTGCCCACCTTCACCACCTTGCACTCTTTCTCGGCGCTACTGGAAGCGGGCGACGCGCCCCTCAAGAGCGGCGCCTTCATCGCGGCGGGCGACGTGGATCTCGACGGCAAGGCCGACATCCTCACGTCTCTCGACACGAAATCGCCTTCGGACGGAGCGAATTACAAGCGCTCCATCTACATCTACAGCGGCGCGACCGGCGCGGTGCAGGCCTACAAGCCGGCGCCTTACGGTTTCGCCTACGACGGCGGAATCCGCGTCGCGGCCGGCGACATCGACGGCGACGGACGCTCGGACATCTTCGTGGTGCCTGGCACCGCGATGCCGAACGACGGCTACGGCAGCTACCTGCGCGTGGGAGACTTCTTCACTCACTCGCAGAAGCTGAACCTCGTGCCCTACACGTACACCCACTCTCTGGGCATGTTCGTGGGCGCGGGCGCCGGCGGCCTGTAAGAAATCACTGTCACCTATACAGACAGCGGGGTTTTCTATATCTCTCTGAAATCATGGGACAAGGCCTCTAACTGTCCTATGTGTTGACAGTCTGGCTACACCGCCAGGCTCAAAACGGCGCGGCCCGTGGCTTGCACTATTAGGGGGTGTACCAGGGGGAAGATATGGTCCGCGCCACAAGATTCAGCATCCTTCTATTGTTGGCCCTTTGGCTCTCGGCCTGCGCCGAGAGTGGTAAGGACGCCCTTCGCCCCCATTTCGCCGACGGCGAAACCGCCACCGGCGGAGACTCCACTCTTCAAAACAGCAACGGCTTCATGTGTGCCGCGGCCGCCGAATCCGGTACGGTCCAATCCGGCGTCGCCTTCAACGTCCGAGTCATGTTCAGCGGCGGAACCGCGCCGTACACCATCGTCGGTGTGGATACCGGTCTCGACGCTTCGGGCACCACGATTTCCGGCTCCATCACCAATACGAGCGGCTCACTCCAGCAGGTAAGCCGCCGCATTCCCGTGGCCGATTCAGCGGGCCATACGGCCTCCTGCAACGTGATGGTCATCGTCCAGCCTTGACCTAGCCTAAGCTCTCAACCTGGACTATCCTCCTGGGAAACACCTCGGGAGGGGACCTTGACGCCCATCACCTTAGCTGAAATCGAAAACGCCCGGCGCGCCATCGCCCCTTACACCATCCGCACTCCCTTCGTGCCCTCGGAATTTTTGAGCCGAACCGTCAGCCGCGACATCTATCTCAAGTGCGAGATGTTTCAATTCACCGGCTCTTTCAAAATCAGAGGCGCCGCCAACTGCGTACTGGCGAACCTCGCCACGGCGAAGAAAGCCGGCGTTGTCGCCGCCTCCGCCGGAAACCACGCTCAGGGAGTCGCCGCGATCTGCCAGAAGCTTGGCATCAAGGCGACGATCGTGATGCCGACGACCACACCGAACTTGAAGGTTCAGAACACGAAACGCTACGGCGCCCACGTCGAACAGGTCGGCGAAGTCTACGACGAGGCCTTCGAGCACGCGACGGAGCTCTCGAAAAAGCACGGCTACCTTTTCGTCCATCCCTTCCGCGATCCGCTCATCATCGCGGGCCAGGGCACGGTCGGACTGGAACTTCTCGAAGAACCGCAGTTCGCCGACGTGGAAGCGGTGGTGGTCAGCGTCGGCGGTGGCGGGCTGATTTCGGGAATTTCGACGGCACTCAGAGCCAAACGGCCGGAGGTGAAAATTTACGGCGTCACCGCGAAGAACGCCCCTTCCGTCTGGAAGTCCTTTCACTCGGGCACGGCCCAGGAGGAACCCGTCATTCCGACGCTCGCCGAGGGCGTGGCCACGAAACGGGCGAACGCCGAGATGGTGGAGCGCCTTCGGGCGGGCGTAGACGACATCCTTCAGATTTCCGAAGAGTCCATCGCGCACGCGATTTCCCTCATCGCCGAGCACGGCAAAATGGTGGTTGAGGGAGCCGGCGCGCTGCCCCTCGCCGCGATCTTGGAAAATCTCATTCCGGAAAAACGGATCGCGCTCGTGCTGTCGGGCGGAAACATCGATCTCTTCGCTCTATCCGGAGTGCTTCAGCGCGGCCTCGTCGAGCAGGGACGGCTGGTGCGGGTCGACGTCACGGTTTCCGATCGCCCGGGCGGCCTTCTCGCCGTGACGGAGGTGCTTGCCAAATCCAAAGCCAACATTCTGCAGGTGTTTCACCAGCGCGAGTCTTTGCGCCAGCGGCTCGGCGAGACGATGGTGGAATTTCTCCTCCAGACACGCGGAGAAGAGCACACGCAAGAGCTTCTCTCGACGTTGAAAGACAAGGGCTATCAGGTGCAACGTGGGGCTTAGGCTTCTCGCGCTTCTCTGTCTCGCCACTGCCGCGTTCGCGGGGGAAACGGCGTGGGATCTGCGGCTTCGCTTCTCGCCCTCCCATCCGGACTCTCTCTCCCCCGGCGTACGCTACCAAAACGAGCTTACCCCCAATCTTCCTTACACCTTCGCGGCGCAGATGGCCTTCTCTCCGACGCAAATCCGTCACCTCGTCTACCAGGCGGGCATCGCCTACTTTCCGCTTTGGCCCGTTTTGAAAATCGAGACGACTCTCTTTCACGCCGTAATGCCTACCTTCGGGGCCGGCTGGACGGGGCTCACGGCGAAGGCCGCTTTCGACACGCCGGTCGTCGGAAACTTCGACGTGTACGGGGCCTTCGGGTGGTACGAACGATTTTCCCAGGCCTCCGGAATCAGCGTGCTTCCGATCCCAGGATCCCAGTCCGAACGCGAGCACGATTTCCTCTTTCGCTTCGGCCTTCGCTATCATTTTTCGGATTTCTGGCGGGCTCAGTTCGAGACGGCGTCCTTCGACGAGTACGAGGTCTACAATTTGAACGGGCCGTTCTTCCAGGCGGCCGTCGATCACGTACCGGCTCCGGGAGACGTTTGGCGTGCGTACGCGCGTTATCAGATGCTTTTAGGATTCGGGCGCCTGGACGAGCTCGTCGTCGGGGCCGAAGTCAGGTTTTCTCGCTGACCGGCAACAGGAAGGAGGCTTTTGCCTCTATGCGCTTCTGGCGGCTGATCCGATGGAACGCCTCGGCGATTTCTTTTTCGCCGTCTGCCCGAATCAAAAGCACCGGCCGGTGATTCAGATAGGATGCGAACACGACGGGCCCGCTGCGTCCCCGAAGCGCGGCCCAAGGCACCTTCAGGCCGGGGATGGCTTTCTCCACCTTGCCCAGCTCCGAAATGGAATCCCGCCCCACCACCACAATCGCGGTGGACCAAGACTTCTTGATTTCCTCGAGACCGGAGTCGACCGAGCTCGCGCTCTCTAAACTTGCGACGTTGAAACGCTTCCTCAGCTCCCGGCGCACCGGCTCCATTTTTCCGTCGACCGCAAGCACCGCGCGGCGAAGCCGAAAAGCGTAGTCGTACGCGGCGCCGGGAACGGCCTTGTCGAATGCGGCGATCGCTTTCTGGACGAACTCCTTGTCGACGGGCTTCGGAACTTCCACGTACGCCTTCACGAGCGGATAAATCTCCTTCGCGTACTTGTCGATGTAGGCGTTGTCGTACCACGAGCCGGACCGCGCCTTGCCGGCCTTCTCCTGGGCCCAGCCGTTTCCGAGGGCGGTGGCGAGGGCCTCGTTGATCAAACCGTAAGCAGGGTCCGCCGACTCCGAGCGCCCCGAACGGAACCAGCCTTCCCACTCCACCTGAAACGCCGCCGTCTGCGCTTCGTACAAGGAGTGGCAAAGCTCGTGAAAGAGAACGCCGAAGGGCTCGCCGCCGTCCTCCCGATCCACGAAGACTCCGAGCGATTCCAGCCCGTCGATGGACTCGGCGCTACCGTGCCCGGTCGCCCCTGGAATCGGATAGAGGGCGATGGTGAGCGGCAGGCTTTCCGGCCACTGCGCCCGGTAGAAGGCCGCCGCTTTATCGAAGAGCCCCGCCATATTCTTGTCTTTCGCCATTTCGACGAGCCGATTTCTCTGAGCGGTGAGTTTCGAAAAACTGGGCGCCCATACGAGCGATTCGTAGGCCGGGTCGATCTCTTTCAGGGCGGCCAAATACGCCATCTGATCCGCCGGAGGCACGTAGCCGAACACCCGGCGGCCGAAATCTTCCAGGTCCACGGAGAAAGCGCTCTGAATGAGCACGAGCTTCTCGAGCGTCTGGCCCACCGCCCGATCGACGGGATAACCCGGAAACGTCCAGCCCACCTCGTGCCGGGCCCTCGCCTTTTTGAAACGCTCGATGGCTCCCTGGAAGGCGGCGGCGGTCGGACTCTGGTCGAACGCTTCCTTCAGCGATCGGGAACGGTGGGCATCGCCCGATATAGTCTCGGCGAAATTCACGAGCCCGTGCACCCGGCTCACGCGCCAATCGAGGGACAACCCGTGGGCCGAGGCCGCGGCGAGACCCGCCGCAATTAGAATGAACTTCACCACGGTATCGGCACCATTTCAGTCGTCACTTCTTCCCCATTCACTTTGACCCTGACGTAGAAGTAGTTCAGCACGGGCGGCATGCGACGCCCGCCGCCCCCGCCCGCCACGACGTAGCGGACCCCGTCCACTATCCCCGTAACGTAACTATGGTAGTGACCCCCGAGCCAAGCGGAAACCCCGTACCGGTGAGCGATGGCCCGTACCCGCAAAGCCTCCTGCTCGTCGGAGAGCCGCAAATAAGTCCTCACGCCGGGAACGACCGGCAGGTAATGGGACAACAGAAACCGCCGTCCATTCGGAAAAGAGGCGAGCTGTTCCTCCAGCCACTGGGTCTGCGTTTCTCCAAGCGTCCCGTCCGCCGTATCGAGAACGATGAAGTTTTGGTTCCCGACCGTGAAAGTGTAATGGCTCGGGCCTGCGTTCGCGGTCCACGGCTCCCAGCCCCCGTGAAAAATGTCGTGATTGCCGATTACCGCCGCCACCCGCCCGTCCCAGCCCTTGTCCCGAATGGTTTGCCACACGGCTTCGACGTCGGAAATTTCCCCGGTATCCACGATGTCGCCGAGCAGAACGACCAAGTCATCGCCCGCGGCCGTGGCCCCGTCGAGAATCCGGGAAAGGCGCGAGACGTCTCCGCCCTTTACGTGAAGGTCTCCGACGGCGACGAAGTTGAGCTTATCGGGATCGGCCGGAACGACGTTGAGCTGCCCGCCGGCGAGAGTCTGGCTCTGGGCGAAGCGGGCCTCGGGAAGAGTGCGGCTCACGCAACCGAGAACGAGGGCGAACAGAGCGAACCGGAACCACTTCATCCCTCGGCCTGAAGCTCTTTCAAATAGTCGAGCGTCGCCGGAAGCCGCTCGGCCATGATGACGTTCTCGTAGCGCATCCGCGGGAGCGCGAGCTCGGCGAAGCGCTTGATCCACTTCTCGCTCTCTTTGTCGCCGGGCTCGTGGTGGTCCACCATGCACTTCAGAGCATAGTAGTCGCAGGTGATGCGGGTGAACTTTTCGGCGCACAGGAACGGGACCGTAAGATCGGTCTTTTCACTGACGAGGTTCGCCGAGAAAAGCTTCAGGAACTCCTGAATCTTGCTTTGCTTGAGCGACTCGATATCGGACTTGAACTTGTCCTTCAGAATGCTCGTCATGATGTGGCGGATGCCTTGATTGAGCTCGTTACGCGCCTGAAGCAGATAAGACTTCACCGGATCGCGCGCCATCTTGGATTCGGCCCAGGCACCCGCCAGAGAACCGAGGAACCCGCCCGAGTGCCGGGCGACGTCCTTCAAGGTGTCTTTGAGCACCATGAGCGACTGGATCTGAGAGGTGCCTTCGTAAATCGGATAAATAAGCGTTTCGCGGAGCAGGCGTTCGACCGGGTATTCCTTGCAAACACCGTAGCCGCCGAAGATCTGCACCGCGTTTCTCGCATGCACGATGGCCCGTTCCGACGCCATGTACTTCACGAGCGGAGTGAGCCGGCGGTAGCGGGTCTTCCATTTCCGGTAGGCCGACTCGTCGCCCTTCTGTTTAGCGATGTACATCCAGTCGGCGGCGCACGCGGCCTCCATCACCATCGCGCGGATGGCGCGCGTCTCGACTTCCATCTCGTAAACCATGTCGGCCACCATCGGGTGATGGAGGATGGGCTTGCCCATCGTAACGCGGTTCTTGCCGTAGGCTTTGGCTTCCTGAATGGCGGCGGTCGAAATTCCGACGGCGAGCGCTCCCATCGCGAGCCGCGCGCCGTTCATGAGATCCGCCATCACTTTGAAGCCTTCGCCTTCCGGCCCCATCAGGTATCCGATGGAATTTTCGAAAAGCAGCTCGCAGGTCGGCGAGGAATGCAGGCAAACCTTGTGCTCGATCTTGGGAACCTTCACGTTGCGTTTTCCGTCCACGAACTTCGGGACGATCATGACGGAGAGCCCTTTCAGGCCCGAGCTCTTCGGATCCGTGCGCACGAGCGCGAAGGTAACGTCGCTGTTGCCGTTCGTGATGAACTGCTTCGTGCCGTTGATGACCCAGTGGTCGCCTTTATTTACCGCCGAGGTGCGCAGCTTTCCGAGGTCGGATCCGGCGCCGGGCTCCGTGAGAGCCATCGAGGTCTGCCACTCGTTCGTCATCACTTTCGGAAGCAGCCACTCCCGCTGCTGGTCGTTGCCGTAGAGCTGGATGAAGTCGGCCATCGAGAAGCAGGCAAGCGTCAGCGCCGTATTCGGACAGGCCTGGGCGAAAAGCTCGAGGGCCATCATCGAAACGGAGCGGGGAAGATTGAGACCGCCGTGCTTTCTCGCGACGTTCGCGGAGAACATTCCGAGGTCGTTGCATCGGCGCAAATGCCCGAGTAGCGCGTCGGGAAGCTTCACGTCGCCGTCGACGAGCTTCGCGCCCTCTTCGTCGATCTGCGCCGCGGTCGGGGCCACTTCGTTCGCCGCGAATTTTCCGATTTCGTCCAAGGCTCCCTTATAGAAGTCCATGGCCTCTTCGGGAGTCTTGTAATAGCCCTCCTCGCCGAAGGCCTGCTCCAAGGGGAAAGCCAAGTGGCGGACGCTGGAGTATTTGGTGAGTAGCTCGACGCGCTCCGGATAATCGGAGAAAAAGTTCTTCGCCAAGGGGGAGTCCTTTCTGCTGTTCCGACTGGTTGCTACAGGCAATCCTTTGACTTCGCAGGCGGCCTAGAAACGACCGTCCGCGAATCCTTGCGGATTGCCTTCCCAAACCCAGACCTATTCTAGTCCGGCGCAGCGTTTTGGCAATCGGCTGCAGAGCCGCAAATGGTCACCACTGTCCACCGAATCTGCGCCCTCCGCCGGTCTTCGGGCCCTCCCCCTGCGTGAGCCAGCCCGGCACGCCCCTTGCTCAAAGCAGTTCGACCATGCGGGGATTGCCCTGCTCGAGGAGGGATTGGCTGTGGCTTGGCGAATTAAACAACTGTTCCGAAAAATTCTCCCGTTTCTTGTTATCGGTGGCGTGGCCTGGGGAGGCTGGAACCTCTACAAGACGAACTTCCGCCATGGCCGGGCTTCCTTCGTCCATGTCCTCAAAAAGATCCCGTACTTCGGCTCGCGTTTCGCCCACTATTCAGGCGGATCGCGTCATTACAGCCGTAAGCACGTGGCCAAAAACCGCCGTGGTAAATACCACCACCGCCGCCGGCACTACCGGCGCCGGCGCTAAGTTCCCGGGTTCCTTGATTGACCGCCTGCGTATCCGCCTTTATAGTGAGGGCGTTTTTACCTTACGAAAGGCGGTCTCATGCTTACTCTTCGCTCTGCTCTGGAAGCCCGCATCCAAAACCAACATATGCTTTCCCACACGTTCTATACCCGCTGGCAAGCGGGCGAACTAAGCCGGGATGAGCTTCGCGGGTACGCCAAAGAGTATTACGCCTTCGAAAAAGAGTTCTCCCGCTTCGTCAGCGCGGTCCACTCCCGGACCAGCGACCTCGAGATGCGGCAGATGCTGCTGGAAAATTTAATCCACGAAGAACAAGGCGCCGACAACCACCAGGAACTTTGGCTGCAGTTCGCCGAAGGCATGGGCGCGGTCCGCTCCGACGTCCAATCGCACTTTCATTCGGACGAGACCCAACACTTGCTGCGGGTGTTCCGCAAGCTCACCAGCTCTGATCCGGTCGAGGGGCTCGCCGCTCTCTACGCTTACGAGCGCCAGCAACCGGACGTCGCCCGCCAGAAGATCGACGGGCTCCACAAGTTTTACGACGTGAAAGACGACGCCACCGTCGCCTTCTTCCGCGCGCACCAGACGTCGGACGTCTACCACGCGGAAACCGAGATCAACCTTCTCGAACGGCTATGTGACACCGACGAGAAAAAGGAAAAGGCCCTCAAAGCCGCTTCCGAAACTCTCGAGGCGCTTTACGAGTTTCTCAGCGGCGTCGAACGCCGCTACAGCCCCCTCGCGGCGTAAGTGATCGGCAAAAGCGCGCTCCTCATTCTTTTACTGGCGAGCAGTCTCTTCGCCGACGGCCCCCAAGTGGGGAGCCAACCGGTGTCGCCGGCGTGTCTCGCGCGCTGGCAAAAAGCCAAGGCATTGCGGGCGCTCGATCAATGGAGCGGCCTTGCGCCGCTGACCGCCAAACAAGCCGTCTCCGAACCTTCGCGCGCGGAGCTGGGGGGATGGTCGACGGATCTTCTGCTCCATCTGGTTCTGGTTCTCGAGCAGGAAATGGCCCCCACCTGCCCGGAGCTTCCGCTCTCCGCGATTTCCGCGGAACTGCAAGGCGCCTACTTGAAGCACCTCGGACTCGACGAAAGGCGGGTGCCGGCCGGCGAACGCGACACCGCCTTCCGGGCCTTTCTCGCCACGCGGGAAGATCATCCGGCGCTCGCGGAGAAACTCAAAACCGCTCAAGGAAAGACAGCCCTGGAATTAGCCAAGAGCGTGTACGGGTATGCCCAGATGTACCGAGGCTCGGTTCTCGTCGCCACCCAGCCGGTGCCTCTGAAGGTAATCGACGGCGCGTTGAAAGCACTCTGTCCCGTGGATCTTTGTTCCTTCTGGGACAAACGGGCCATCTATAAGGTGCTCGTCACCGAACACGGCGGGCTTGCGGCCTATGTTCCGGAAACCGCTTCCCTCGTGCTTTCCCGCCCCCTTCTCGCCGACGGGCACAAGCTGCACCGGCTCGTGCTGATCCACGAGCTAGCCCACGCCGCCGCGAGAAAAGTGGCGATGATCGAAGAGCGGGCCTGGGTCGGCGAGTTCACTGCCTTTTCGGGCTGGGGAGTGCCCGGTCTTAAGGCCGTCACGGCGGCCGCCGACCGCGGGGACGCCCTCGGCCGGCTTTCCAAGAAATCCTCCTTCACCCTTCTTCCGGACCCGGTGATCACGGCGACCGAGGCCGGCGGAAAGATTTTCGAGGGTTTCCCCCTCGGCCGCACTTTCGCCCGGGTCGCCGGTTCCGGCGACACTTCCGAAGATCTCGCCGATTCGATCGCGGCTTACGTGGTCGCCCCCGAACGCTTTTGTTACAAGAACAAACCCTTGGCCCCGGGCAAGTACGCCTGGGTGGGCCGGCAGATTTTCGGCAAGGAAAAGCCGCTCGCTTGCGCGCCTGCGAAACGGAGTAAAAAGAAGTGATTCAGACCGTCGTGGAATTTCCGAACGGCCTGAAATGGATCGACGTTTCTTCTCCGACCGCGGAGGAGCTGAAGGGCCTTTCGAGAGACTACGGGCTTCACCCCACGTCGATCAGGGACTGCCTCGAGCCCCAGCACCTTCCCAAGTTCGAGAAGATCGGACCACGCAAGTTCATCATCCTGCGCTACCTCGACGACAAGGCGCTGAAGAAAATCGAGAACGACACCGTGGTCGAGCTGACCCGCAAGGTGGCGCTCTTTCTGGACGAGAAAACCCTCATTACGGTCCATCGCAAGGAAACTCCGCTGATGACGAAAGTGCGCGAGCGCTGGCAGGCGGCGGCGGATCCGGCCATCGAGTCCCTCTTTCCCATCGTCCTCGATCTTTTCCGGGAATCGATAATGAGCTTCGATCCGGCGCTCGCCCTCTCCGACTCCGCCTTCGAGGGCTTCGAGGTGCGAATCTTCAACAACCTCTCCGAAGATCTCATTATCGAGGAAATGTATTTCCTCAAACGGCGGGTCGCCGTCTACAAGCGGGTTTTGCGCCAGACTCTCGACGTCATCCCGCGGCTGAGCGACTGCCCGGCGGCGCTTCAGCCTTTCATTCAAGACATCCGGGAAGAAGCGGAGCGGCTCCACGGTTGGGCCGACGAGGAGACCGAGGAGATTACGACGCTGCTATCCACTCACATCTCGCTCGCTTCCCACCGCACGAACGAAATCGTGCGCGTGCTGACGATCTTTTCGGTCTTCTTCATGCCGCTCACTTTTATCGTCGGCATCTACGGAATGAACTTCCGCTACATGCCCGAGCTCACTTGGCAGGCCGGCTATCCCGCGGTCATGGCCGTCATGGCGCTGATCGCGGCGGCGCTCTACTTTTGGTTCCGCAAGAAGGGCTGGCTCCGTTGACCCCGAGCCGCTTTGTGCTAACTTTCGCCTCATGAAAGTCGTTTCCCTGCTTTCCCTTCTCTTCGTCCTCGCCGGCTGCGTGACCACTCCCGAAACCGGGCGCCGGGCCTTCATCGTCACCAGCGAAGCCGAGGAAAATCAGCTCGGGCTGCAGGCCTACCAGGAAGTCGTTCGCAAGGAGCCGGTGTCCCACAACGCGAAATGGAACGCGGTCCTCCAGCGGGTCGGCAAACGAATCGCGGCGGCTGCGAACAAACCGCAGTACCAGTGGGAATTCCGTCTCATCGAGTCCAAGGAGGCCAACGCCTTTTGTCTACCGGGCGGCAAGGTGGCGTTCTACACGGGAATCATTTCGTATCTTCAGAATGAAGGGGCGATGGCGGCGGTCATGGGTCACGAAGTCGCGCACGCCACCGCCCGTCACGGCGGCCAGCGCATTACGACGGCCCTCGGCACTCAGCTAGGAGTCCAGGCCCTCGGCGCGATCTTCGGCGGAGACGATCCGCAAAAGAAGAATCTTCTTATGGGAGCCCTCGGCCTCGGAGCTCAAGTGGGAGTGTCGCTTCCCTTCAGCCGTAGTAACGAGTCGGAGGCCGACGAAATCGGTCTCATCTACATGGCCCGCGCCGGGTACGACCCGCGGGAGGCCCCCAGGTTCTGGAGCCGGTTCGCGAAGAACGGAGGCGGATCGCCGCCGGAATTTCTGTCGACCCATCCTTCGAGCACGACCCGGGAAGACGCCCTGAGTCAGCAGCTTCCCCAGGTGATTCCACTTTACGAGCGCACGGAGAAATTCGGAACCGGCGAGCGCCTCTAGTCGTACTCTTTTTGCTCCTGAAATTGCTGAGGCATTCCGATACGAGAGAGCCGCCTTTTGGCGTCTCTCGATGGGTGCTACAGCCAGAAAACCAGCCCGAAGATCCCCCACGAAACCGGCGTCCGCGCGCGCGAAAAAAACCTCTCCCCGCTTCGTGGCGCGCCTCATTGAGTTCGCGCGCCGACATCAGGATGTATTGTCGGTCACCGGAATTTTTCTATGCAGCCGGCTCTTCCTCGTAGTCAGCAGTGTCACTTTTCCGAACGCCGCTAATTCTTTCGCGGGATTCGTGTATCGGTGGATCCGCTGGGACGCCAATCACTATCTCCACTTCGCCGAGAACGGCTACTCTGTAGGCCACCGCTTCGCGAAGTTTCCGCCGCTCTACCCGTTTCTGGTACGCCTTTGGTCGACGATAACTTTCCTTCCCCTGAAGCATGCCGGCATCTTACTGACCCTGATCTGTTTCCTTGCGGCCTCGTGGCTGCTTTTTGTCTGGATGCGAAAGCGCGGGCACGACCGCGCCCAGGCGCTTTGGGCCGTGGCGTTTCTCAATTTCTTTCCCGCCGCCCACGCGGCGAGCTCCGTCTATTCGGAGCCGCTCTTTCTGGTATTTCTCTGCCTGTACTTCCTGAACCTGAGCCCGAAAGGGTACCGGTTCTCGTCGATGATTCTGAGCTTCGCGGTCCTGCAGAGAACCATGGGCGTCTTCCTCTTCCCCGTACATCTCTACCGGTACTACCTGCTTCGCAAAAGCCGGATGTCGGACCGGCCGGGAATCGGATTCGCGGCGCTGCCCTTACTGATCTTCGCCGCCCATCAGGCCATCCTATTCATTCCCTTGCGGGCACGCGGCTATCTGGAGCGCATGCACGAAACGGGACTGCTGCCCGATCGAATTCCCGGCGTGCGCATCGGCAAGACTTTCGCCGAGCTTGCCTCCAACCCGGCTCTCTTTTCGAACGCGGACTACATGCTGAGGCTCGGCTGGAACTGCATCGGCATAGTCGCCGCTACGATTTTTCTCTTCTGCCGCAGAAGAGATCTGATTCGCGAGGAAAAGATCTTTTGCTTCTTTTACGTGGCCCTCATGTACACGATGCCGATTCCGAACGCGGCGGTCCGCTTTCTTTGGGTCCTGCTGCCGCTCTATCCCTTGCTCGCGACCATTCGCTCTTCGGCCGTGAAGTGGGTACTGCTCGGGCTCAGTGCGGTCGGCCTCTACTTCTGCAGCCAGGAATTTTTCGCCGCTAGGTGGGCTTTCGGATGAAAAGCTGGAACACCAAGCAAGGGCTCTGGATCGTGCCTGCCGCCGCGGGAATGGGAATCTACGCCGCCGCCGCCGTTTATCACTCGACGAGCTTCGAACAGGCGCTGCAGCTCGGCGCGCCGGCGCTCGCCCTCTGCGTGATCGGAAACGCGGCCAGCCTCTTCTTCCAGAGCGTGCTCACCGGCGTTTTACTTGGCGCCTTCGGAAAAAGTTCGAAGGCGTCCGACCGGCTGGCGCTCGCGGCGGGAGGAAATCTCGCCGCTTATCTGCCTTTTCAGCTGGGCACCGCGGTCAAAGCGACTTACCTGCGAAGCCGATTCGGCATCGGCTTCGTGGAGTACGGCATCACTCAGATGGGTCTTCTTCTCTTCAGCTTGGGACTCGGGGCCCTCACCGGATACTTCGCGGTGGGAACCTCGGGGCCGTTGGCTCTCGGTTTTCTCACCCTATTTCTCTCGGTCGCGGGAACCGGCGTTCTCGTGGTGGCCGTTCGCCTGCCTCGGCGCCCGTGGCTCTTGGAGGTTCACTCGTCGTTGAAGCGCCTTCGCCGACCCAGGATCGCGGCCGCGGTAGTTTTGCTCACGGCCGCCAACCTCGCATGCTTGTCCCTGCGCTTTTACGGAGCGTGCCACGCCCTTCCTCCAGCGGAACGCCTGACCGTCGCGCTCACGCTGCCGACCGCCGCGGTCGCAACCAGCTTCCTAACCCTCACGCCGGGCTCTCTCGGCATCCGGGAGCTCGCGAGCGAAACTTTGACGCGCGCCCAGACGGTCACCGCCGGCGCGGGCTTCGCGGCCACGATGGTGGACCGCCTGATTCAAATTTCCCTCTCGCTGATCGCATGGCTAGGCGCGATGGCCGTCGCGCGTACCAACAGGAGCCGGATTGTCGCCCGCCCAGCTAAAAAGTAAAGCCGAGGAGATTCTCACTCCCCTGCTACGCGGCTTCACCAAGGCGGTGATGCTCGGCTTTCCGAATCATTCGAACGTGGGGGATTCGGCGATCTGGCTTGGACAGCGAGCTCTCCTGAAGAAGAAGGGCATCTCGGTCCCCGCCACGTCGACAAACCGAGCCTATGACGCAAAGGCGCTGCGCAAGGCCGCCGAGGGGGCAGTGATTCTGCTGACCGGCGGCGGAAATTTCGGCGATCTCTGGCGCCAGCATCAGGAGCTGCGGCTGAAGGCCGTGCGAGACTTCCCGGAACACACTCTCATCCTGCTTCCCAACTCGGCTCACTTTATCGACGAGAGCTACCTGGAAAGAACCAAGCGCGCGTTCAATGCACACCCGAGGCTCACTCTCATGGCGAGAGACAAGACCACGTTCGATTTCATGAGCCGGCATTTCAAGGCACCCGTCGTTCTTTGCCCCGATCTAGCCCATTGGGCAGACGTTCCAAGCTTCTCGGAACCCCCGAGCTGCGACACGCTTTGGCTTCGGCGCCGGGACAAGGAAGGACGCGATCGGGAAATCCCGGCCCTTCCCGGAAGAGTGGAGCAGGCCGATTGGGTGAACTTGCGGCTGTCGCTCATCGAGGAGAGCTGGAACCTCCCGCTGAAGGCGGGGCAATGGCTTGCCCGTCTCACGCCCGCTCTCGATCCCCAAGCCTGGCTCGTCGAGCGCCTTTCGCGGCGGGCGCGACTCGCCCTGGAACGGGGCTGCCGCTTACTCGCCCGCGGCCGGGTCGTCGTCTCGGATCGTCTTCACGCCAACATCCTCGCCGAAGCGATGGGCCTTGGCCACGTCGCCCTCGACAACAGCTACGGAAAAGTCCACGGGTATTACGAGACTTGGGGATTGCCCGAGCGATGCCGTCTAGCCCGGACGAACGCCGAAGCCCGGGCTCTCGCCGATCAACTTTTGGTAAGAAACGACTAGCCTCGGCCGGTCTTCCTTTCGTCGGAAGCCGGGCCGCGCCGGCGGCCAAGGACGCGCGCGTAGGAGGAACCTTGCTTCCAGAACGGAAAAAAAACGAGGTTGGTCAGAAGACTTGCGAAGGCGACGGCGAGATAAACGAGCTTTCCAATACCCGCCGATCTCGGAATGGCCGAGCCGGAGGGAACCGCGGGAAGGGCCCTGGCGAGAACTCGGCCCAGCCCAACCACCGTAAATCCCGCCATCAGCACGGCGAAGCCCCTTCCCGTCAGGCAGAGGACCAGCCCCGTCACCCCAGCGAGGCCCGCCGCCCAAGGAAGCAGAAAGAACTGAATCGCTTTCACCGCGAGCAGAAAGCGGGCGCACGGCGAGAACGACCCGAGCTTGGGCAGGAAGCGGTGAACTTCGGAAGAAAAGCCGTTCGCCTTGCGAAGCTTGTGCCGGTACAGCTGCCAGTAACTTACCGGCCCGCGCATCTCCGTCACCCGGATTTCCGGCGCGTAATACACTCTCATTCCTTTACCGTGCGCCGTGAAGGATACGTACACGTCGTCGGCCACGCAGTTACGGGGCAATCTATCGACGAGATCCCGTCGAAATCCGTAGAACGGCGCCACCACGATGGAAGATGTGCCGGCGAGTTCTTCGCGGTAACGCATCCGGTTCTCCCTCACCCAGCCGGAAAACTCCGCGGGCGAGCAACCTCCCGGATCGGGCTGCACCCAGCCCCCGACGACTCCGAGCCCGGCATCCCGCTCGAGCCATTGGGAGACCAATAGCAGCGCCTCTGGGTTTTCGATCCTCGCATCGGCGTCCGTGATGAAAACGATCTCGTCCCGATCGATTCGCGCGAGCGCCTCGTTGATCTGCGGAATTTTTCCGCGCTCTTTCGCCTGAATCACTTCTATGCGCCACTCCGGATGGGATCGGGCGAACGCTTCGAGGATCTCCGCGCTTCGGTCGCTGCTGCGCCCGTCCACGGCGAGCACCCGCACCCGCTCCGGCCGCCGCAGGCTCACCAGATTCGCGAGCTTTTCGTCGAGCCGCTCGGCTTCGTTGTAGACGGGCAAAATAACGGTGCTTCCCCGGGCGCCGTGTGCAGGCTTCACGGTCTCTCGGCGGCGGTGGGCCGCCAGCCAGGTCAGGGCAAGGGGGTACCCGAGAAAGTTCAACGCGAGCATTCCGAAGCCCAAAAGGAATAGGGTACCGACAATCATCCGATACCCTTATCGGCTCTTTTCGAGGGAAAGGTTCGCGATTTTTCAGCGGATAACGCAGCCCGCTAACGTGCTTTGACGACGAGAGAGATGCCCCTCACCCCGGTGACCACGACGATGGCCCCTTCGGCGATTTCCTCGGCTGCGTCCGTAACGGCGGCCCACAGCTCGCCCTGAACGAAGACTTTGCCTTTGCTAGACGTAACGGGTGCCTTGGTCTCTCCGAACTCGCCAACGAGGGCTTCCAGACCGGACTTCCGCTTACGCCGGCGGCCCCGGAACACTCCGTAACTCAGTGCGAAACCTATGGCGGCCGTAATCGCCGAACAGGCGAGCACCCAGCCGAGGGGCAGCTGAAAGTCCGGCGCCGTCGTATCGACGAGCCACAACGAACCGAAGATGAAAGCGGCAAGCCCCGAGATCCCGAACAACCCGTAAGTCGGAAACCACCCTTCCATCACTACAAACCCGAGCCCCGCGAGCAGAAGCGCGAGCGCGCCGTAGGAAATCGGCAGAAAGTAAAAAAGCCCGAGACTCGCGGCGAAACAAAATCCGCCGAGCACGGCCGGAAACAAGGCACCTGATCGCGCAAGCGAGAGAGCGAAAAGCACGGCGCCGAGAAACAATAGTCCGTAGGCCAGACGTGTGTCGCAGACGAAGGAAAGAAACGCATGCCACGGCGATATGGAATATTCGGCGAGCTCCGCTTTCTCCGCGGGCAGCTCCAAGGCGCCGCCCTTCGGAACCCGAAGCTTCCAACCGACGAGCTTCGCCGCCAAATCCGAATCGCTTTCCGCCGTGAAGTCCAGAAGCCCGTCCCGAAGCGCCGCTTCCGCCGTAACGGGCTCCTTCGCGTGGACCGCCTTCGAGGCGCCGTGGGAATTTCTGGCCCGGGCTCTCGCGACGTGATCGGCGAGCTCTCCAAGCTCCGATTCGAAACGCGTGCGGGCGGCCCGATACTCGTCCGTTACTCCGGGCGGGTCGCCCCCGAGAAGCGCGTTCGGCGCCATCACGGCGACATCGGACGCCTCGAGCAGCAGCGCGCCGAGGGATCCCGCGCGAACCCCCACGTAGGCGACGACGGGAACCGAGGAGTCGAGAATCTTTTGGACGATTTCCCTCGTCGCGGGGAGCAGACCGCCGTCGGTGTCGAGACGAAGCACGACGTAGGGGGCCCCTCGTACCGCGGCCGCGTCGATTCCCCTCTTCAGATGGGCGGCCGATCCCGGATTGAGCGGTCCGATGAGCCGAACGAGCGGAACGTCCGCGAAACAGACCGCGCTTAGAAAAAACGTGAGTGCGGCCCGGATAATCACTTTCCGGACCCCAGCTGACCCAACACCAGTTTCATGTCTTCCCAAACGCTCTTCTTCTCCGCGGGATTGGCGAGAAGCGCCGAAGGCGAGAGAGTCGGCATTACGAGACAACCGCCCAGGGACTGAAATTTGCCGCGTGTACCGGGCTGGCCCAGCAGCTTGGAAGCGGCCCCCGCGCCGAGAGCGACGATCACTTTCGCCCTTCCCGATTGCTCGCGGAACGTGTTGAACGGCTGCCCCTCGGCTCCTTGCGGAAGCAGACTTGCGACCAAAACCGAATCCGGGCGCCGGCCCATGGCCTCGATGATTTTGGAAAGCAGCGCGATCTCGGCGGTGGAAAGCCCCTCGCCCAGGAAGTAGAGATCGGAAGCGGGATCGCCCTTCACTTCGACGGCCGCGGACTTCGGCTCACCCAAAGACACGCGATCTTCGGCGCCCCTCCAGTGAGGAGAAAGCTCCAAGCCCGAATCTTCCCAAAGCCTTCGGTACTCCCTAACACTATGCTTCAGCTCGCCAACAACCATCTCGGTCTTTGTGCTCCAAAAAGTTGGAAACTAAGATACAAAGGATAGGTGGCGATGAATAGAGCAACTTTGTTGAGCCTGCTGGCCTTGGTCGCTTTTTTCCCGGCGGACGCCTTCGGCTGGGCCCCGGTCACTCACCTTTACTACGCCAAGGAGCTGCTCCACTTCTCCCACCTGCTTCCGGAGACCATCCGCCAGATCCTATCCACCTACCGGGCGGACTTTCTCTACGGCTGCATCGCCGCCGACATCACCATCGGCAAGGCGTACGTGGATTACATCTATAACTGCCACAACTTCGACGTGGGGCTCGACCTCATCGAGCACGCGAAGAACCCGGCGGAGCAGGCGTTCGTGTACGGCTACATCAGCCACCTTGCCTGCGACACGGTTTCCCACAACTACTTCGTTCCCTTTCAGAACGTCCGCCACTACGAGAACGCCACTTTCCGCCACGCCTACTGGGAAGTGAGGCTCGACGAGCATTTCGGGGACCGGGTCTGGCACGAGCTGCAAGACATCATCACCAACAAACGCAACCACACTCACGATCGCCTTCTCGACGGGGCTTTGAAAGACACCATCTTCTCGTTCCGCACGAACAAGATTCTCTTCAGCTCGATGATGGCCATTCAGCGGCTGAAGAAGTGGCAGCAGTTCGTGAAAACGGTGAACCGCCGCTCCGAGCTCCAGTTCGATATCGAGCATCTGGACGAGTACAACCGCCTCGCCGTCACGGCGATGGTGCTGCTGCTCCGGGATTGGAAAGATTCTCCCGTCTACCGAGTCGATCCGACGGGGGCGAAGACCATCGAGGAAGCGACCACCATCCGCAAGTACCTGCGCCAGCTCCACAAGCAAGGAAAGTTGACCCGCAAGATTCACGAAGAGGAATGCCGCCGCTTCCGCTCCCATGTGATTCACAACTTTTTCGAGGATTACAAAATCGAGGACTCGAAGTTCGCGCCCAGCCTGACGTTACAGATCTAGCCTGAAGACCCGCCCCTTCTCGTGATCCAGTATGAGAATTTCCCCCTCGGCGTCGAGGCCGAACGAGGAAATCTTGAGCCCGGTCGATAGCAGCGTCTCGTTCTTCACCGCTTTCGTCTGAGCCGCATCCAATCGAAGAGCCCAAAGAATGCCCGTTTCGTAGTCGGCATAGAGATAAGCGCCGGTCAGGCCTTTGAGCTTCTTGCCCCGGTAGACGACCCCCCCCGTAATGGAAACCCCCTGGTCGCGGCCGTACTCCCAAATGGGGTCCGTGAGGTCTTTTTCGGGACAACCCTTCGCCGGCTCGTAGCAATGCTTTCCTTCCCGCGCGTTCCAGCCGTAGTTCTTTCCCTTCTCGATGATATCGATCTCTTCCCAGGCATCCTGCCCGACATCGGCCGCGAACAATTTTCCCGTTTCCCGGTCGAAAGAAAAGCGCCAGGGATTTCGCAGACCCCAGGCGTAAATTTCTTTCAGTCCGCCGCCCTTGGCGAAGGGGTTGTCTTCGGGAACCGCGTAGGGACTGCCACGCTCGACGTCGATTCGAAGAATTTTTCCGAGGATGGTCTTCGTATCCTGGCCGGCCTTAAGCGGATCTCCCGCCAGGCCGCCGTCCCCCACGCCTATGAAGAGGTGCCCCGCCTTGTCGAAAGCGAGCTGGCCGCCGTTGTGATTCGGATACGGCTGGCTGAACTTGAGAATCACCTTCTCTTTCGCCTCGCCCCGCTTGAACTCCGAGACGAAGGTCATCAGCTCCGGCACACGGGCGGTGTAGTTGACGAAGTAACGGCCGTTCTTCGCGTAGTCCGGATGAAAGGCGAGAGACAAAAGCCCGCACTCGCCGCCGAAGTGCACCTTCTTCTTCCAGTCGAGAGCTATCTCCCTCTTTCCGTCCTTCCAAGCGACGACCCGGCCCTCCTGCTCGACGACGAAAAGCCGGCTGGAACCGGGTTCGGCGACGGCTTCCACCGGAAATCGAAAGCCTTTCGCGACGGGAGTGAGCTTGTAGGCCCAGGCGGTGAGCGGAAGGAAAAGGAGAATTAACGCGGCTCGCATGGCGGAGACCCTACGCTACTTTTTTGCAGCTGACACCCCCAACCCTCGTCGTTATTGTGCCGTCCATGGAATGGATTTTGGTCGCGGTGGTGGTTATTGCGCTTGGCGTTACGGGTTTTCTTCTGCTTCGCCTGAATCAGTCTCAGCTTCAAGGCGGGTTCCGTTTGCTCCAGGACACCTTTCAGGGGCTTCAGACGAACATCGTCACCTTCCAGAACGAGTTCGAGCGCAACCAGGAAAGCAAGGTCGCGGCCCTGCGAACGGAAATTTCGAAGGAGCTTCAGGCGAACCGCCAGGAGCTGCAGCAGGGGCTCGTTCAGACGACCCAGGCGCTCGAGGGGAAGTTCGGGCAGATAGACAGCCGCCTCGACGTCCGCATGAAGGACCTCACGAGCAGCGTCCAGACCAACCTCACCGCCAATCTCAAGCAAGGCTTCGAGCAGTTCGAAAAAGTGCAGCAGCACTTGTCCCAAGCCGAGGTTCAGCTTCGCAATCTCAACGTGGTCGGAAGCTCCATCAACGACTTGAACAACCTTCTCAAGCTTCCGCACTTGCGCGGCGGTTTCGGTGAAATGACTCTGGAGAGGCTTCTCGCGGATCTGCTTCCCATGGACGGGTTCGAGCTGCAGTACCGCATCGTACCCGGATCGACGGAGCGGGTGGACGCGGTCATCAAGTATCCGAATCAGGTTTTGCCCGTCGACAGCAAGTTCCCGCGCGAACAAGTGCTGCCTCTTTTTCAGGCGCAGGATCCGGCGGCGCTCGAAGTGGCCAGGAAGGCGCTCAGCGAAGTCATGCGCGCCCAGGCGAAGTCGATTAAGGACAAGTACGTGCACCCGGAGCACGGGACCACGGACATGGCCCTTCTATTCGTGCCGAGCGAGACGCTCTATTTCGAAATTCTCCGCAACGTGAAACTTTGCGAGGATCTCGGCAAGTTCAAGGTGTTCGCCGTTTCGCCCAACACCCTCGCGGTCACACTTCACGCCGTCACCATGTCGCGCAACTACTACGAAATGGCCAAGGGAGTGGAGAAAACGATAGCGGATGTAAAGAAGGCCCAGCAGCACTTCGACAACTTCGAAAAGCGGTTCCTCGAGATCGGCAACCAGCTTGGCCGGGCGCAAAACGCTTTCCAGACGGCGGAAACCCACTTGGGCCGCTACCATGGAGCGGTCCAGCGTCTGACCGGGGAACCCGGCTCGGTAATTTCAGGCGGTGAGCCGGAGCCGCTGCTTCCTGGGCCATCTAACGCATAACGTCAATCAAGATTCGGACAAAGAGTCCGTGTTTTGGACTTGGCCTTCCCGATCCCATTGGCTTACATAAGACCATCGTGGAAAGAGTCCCACCTCAAAACATAGATGCTGAGCAGTCGGTCCTCGGCGGAGTCTTGATCGACAATCAAGCCTTCCACAAGGTCGTGGACGTCGTCAGCGAGGACGATTTCTATCGGCCGGCCCACAAGAAGCTGTACGCCGCCATGTGCGTTCTCGCGTCAAGCGGACAGCCCATCGACGTCGTTACGCTGACGGCGAAATTGAAAGAGCTGCAGACCTACGAGGAAATCGGCGGGGCTCCCTGCCTCGCTGAGCTCATGGAACGCGTTCCGACGGCGGTGAACGTCGAGTACCACGCCGGCCTCGTCGCCGATCAAGCGCTGAAGCGCAACATGGTCAGCACATGCAACGAGATCGCTACCCGCGGCCTCGATCCGGGCGAGCCGACGGCCGAGCTCATGGATTTTGCCGAACGGCAGATTTTTTCCCTTACCTCCTCGAAGAAGCAGAAGAACATGGCGCCCATCCGGGACATCGTTCGCTCGGCCTTCGTTGAGCTCGAGCACCGCTTCGAGAACCAGGACAAGCTGACCGGCGTCCCCTCTGGCTGGCTCGAACTGGACAAGATGACCAACGGCTTTCAAAAGTCGGACCTCATCATCGTCGCCTGCCGCCCGTCGATGGGTAAAACCAGTTTCGCCCTGGGGCTCACCCGAAACGCCGCCGTCCACGCAAAAGCGCCGGTCGTGTTCTTCTCTCTCGAAATGTCGAAAGAGCAAATCGTCACCCGTCTGCTCGCCTCCGAAGCGAAGGTGGATCAAAGCCGTCTGAGAAACGGACGTCTCGCGGAAACCGACTGGGCCCGGCTCACCCGAGCGGCGGGCGTGCTGTCGGAAGCGCCGATTTATATCGACGACACTCCGGCCCTCACGGTTCTCGAAGTCCGCGGAAAGGCCCGGCGGCTGAAAGCCGAGCTCGGCACGCTCGGCGCCGTGGTCGTCGACTACCTCCAGATCATGGGCGTCAGCAAATCGGCCCAGAGCCGTGAGAACGCGATCTCGGAAATCTCGCGCGGCCTGAAGGCGCTCGCCAAGGAATTGCACGTTCCGGTTCTCGCCCTCTCCCAGCTGAACCGCAGCGTGGAGCTCCGCCAGGACAAGAAGCCTCTGATGGCCGACCTTCGTGAATCGGGCGCCATCGAGCAGGACGCGGACATCATCATTTTCATCCATCGTGAAGACATCGAAGCCATGAATCAGCCGGCGAGCTCGGCGGAGTTCATCATTGGCAAGCACCGCAACGGTCCCCGGGGTACGGCTCGGGTGGTTTGGGTCGGAGCGTACGCGTCGTTCGAAAATCTCGCGTCGGAACCAAACTCGTAATCAATTTTCTTACGGTTTAAGAAATCTTTTGTTCGAAAAAATTGCTGTGCTAGCATGGCTTGGTTCTCAACGGAAAACTTGGAAAAGCGACGCAAAAAACAGGTCTCTCCCACCGAAGACCTGATGTCCCAGGTAATCCGAATGACGGGCATCCCCGCCCGCACGATCCGCAAAGAGCTCAACGCCATTCTCAAACGCAAGGGTCTCGACCCCAAGAAACTCACCCTGGAGCAGCTGCGGGGGGTCGTTGCGAGCTACCTGCGCGAGATCATGGGCGGCCTGCTGGAAGCCAAAACCAAGCCCGAACGCGGTCATTAACCTCTAAATTTTTCCGGGTAGTTGACGAATTGCGTCACTATCAGGCCAAGCCCTGAACAAAGCCCTCATCTTAGGCATGGCCTCATTGAATCTACTCGATATAATGTGTAAATAGATCTCTCCCGATGACTCGGGTTTTTCTCCGAGCCCTGACCAACCAATTTCGAGGTGATTCGGTGATCGTGACACGACAATCAGGGTGGCGCTTTTTCCTCACGGCATTTGTGGCCCTCGGCCTAAGCGGATGCGCCGGTCTCACGGAAAAGACTCCCCCGACGGGATCGCAAACCTCCACCTCCCCCGAAACGAAGATTTCGGTCGCCGAAGCGGACAAGTCGGAGGACGGCGAGAAGGAGACCTCGGCCGCCGATTTGGAACGGGCGAGCATCGAGGACATCATCCGCATCGAAGAGCCGAACAGCCAGTCGCTCTACGACAACTCCCACTACGATTTTCCGATCACGATGAATTCCGCCGTCGAGGGCTGGATCGACTACTTCACGGGCCGCGGCCGCGAGCACATGGAGCGCTACCTCAGCCGCTCCAGCCGCTACATTCCGAACATGCGCAAGATTCTGAAACGCGAAGGACTTCCCGAAGATCTCGTTTACCTCGCTCTCATCGAGAGCGGCTTCAACATGAAAGCCAAGTCCCGCGCCCGCGCGGTCGGTCCTTGGCAGTTCATGAAGTCCACGGGCACCCGTTACGGCCTTCGCGTCGATCCGTGGATCGACGAGCGCCGCGATCCGGTCCACTCGACGGAAGCCGCCGCCCGCTACCTGAAAGACTTGTACCTCATGTTCGAGTCCTGGTACCTCGCCGCCGCCGCGTACAACGCGGGCGAGTATAAAATCCTGCGCGCTGTCGAGTCCCTCAAAACGAACAACTTCTGGGCCATCCGCGCGAGCAAGAAAGTGCGCCGGGAAACTAAAGACTACGTGCCGAAGCTCATCGCGGCGGCGATCATCGCCAAGAACCCGGACCGGTACGGCTTCGGCGGCGTCACCTACGAGGAGCCGCTCAATTTCGAGGTCGTCACGGTGAATTTTCCGATCCACCTGCGCGAGCTGACGAAGCTCGTGAACGAGCCGGTCGAGGACCTGGAAGACCTCAACCCCGAGCTCACCCGCAGCATGGTTCCGCCGGATGTCGGCAATTACGAGCTGCGCGTCCCGGTGGGAACGAAAGTTCTCGTCGAACGGGCGGTCGGCTCCATTCGCGACAAGCTTGCGGTCGCGCAAAGCGACATTCCGAAAGAGCACGTGGTTCGCTCCGGAGAAACGGTCGCCTCCATCGCGCGCCGCTACCGCGTGCAGCCCGCCGCCATTCTCAACACGAACAACATGAGCCGCCGCGAGAAGGTCAGGCCCGGCGAGCGGCTCATCATTCCGGACAACGCCCGCATTCCGGCCGCCCGTGCGGAACGGGTTGCGGCGAGCGCCCCCCGCCCGAAGGCGAAACCGGCCGACCTTCCGAAGGATCTTTCCAATCACCGCGTCCGCTCCGGCGAATCGCTCTGGGCGATCGCGCTGAAGTACGACGTGACGATTCAGGAAATCTTCAAGTGGAACAACTTGAACCGTTCCAAGATTTATCCGGGAATGAACCTCAAGGTGCGCACGCCGGCGAAGACGGCGAGCGCCGAGGAAGGCGATGACGCCGACGAGGAAGCCCGCGAGCCCGCCCCCGCCAAAGGCGGCGGCGACGAAAAGGACGAGCCCGAGGAGCGGCACCCGGCCGACAGCGCCGGCTTCGTCGTTCACGTGGTACAGCCCGGAGAATCGCTCTGGTCGATCTCGAAGGATTACGACGTCTCCATTCGCGAGATAAAGCAGTGGAACAAGCTTCGCCAGTCCCGAATCGACGCCGGCAAACGCCTCAAGATCAAGGCCGCCGAACGGGCCGCCGCTTCCGAGCGTGAGTCTCGATTACGGCCGCGCCGCCGCGTCCGGGCCTCCTAAAAAGTGCTTCTCAAATTTCTCACTCTCCTATTGCTGGGGACCTCCGCACGAGCGGAGACCTATCCCCCGGGTTGGGAGCACTACATCCTGCTCGATCAGCTCTCCAACGTTCCGACCCGAAAAAACGCCATTCTCACCGCGGAGCAATCCGCAATCGTGCCCGTCTACCACATCGACGTACCCTATTCGCAGACCATGCTGACCAGATCCAAATTTCTGGAGGACTCAACGCTTAAGCGCGTGCTGATCGAGAAGCCCGACGGCGTCCACTACCGAATATTTTTCACCGAAACTCCGGGCGTGCCCCATGAGCAGATCAAAAAGCTCGGGTATCCCGTAGAGAGCACCCATTGGGGCACCAAAATGCAATCCCACAGTACCTTCTTGGTGTGGGAGAAGGAGAACACCAAGCCGGAACCCTTCTTTTTGAAAATGAGTTCTCCACACTGGGTGGAAAAAGGCGTGAGGAACGGCGAAATGGCGGAGACTATTTTGCGGGAAACCGGCACGCCCTTCGGGACCCTCTTTCCGGAACGGCTTTCTCTGAGACTTACCGGAATGGAGTTCGGCTACGCCATTCGGGAGGCGAAGCCCACGGGCATGAGTCCAACGGCGGAACTGGCCCCGGTTCACGGGATTCTGGGTTCCAAATCGGACATGGCGGAACTTGCGAAAGCGAGGGGCCTAAAGAACGCCGGCGAGTGGATCAAACAGGAATACCTTCCCAAGCTCGCCCAATTTCTCTCCCAGATGCAATTCCGCAACGGGCTCTTCCTGCCCGCCCACAGTCAAAATCTCGTTCTTCAGTTGAACCGCCGTACCGGAAAAATTGAAGGGTTCGTCGGCCGGGATCTAGTGGACACAATCCTCGATCCCTTCGTCCCCGCGTGGCGAGGTAAGGGCATAAGATCCGCGGTCTCGGTGTTGCACGAAAGTTACGTCGACGGAACCGACTCGAAATATCCCGGCCCCCACCTCGCCGGTTTCGCCGCTCAGTCCGTCGTGGACGCCTCTCTCGATCCGGCGGAGCGCCGGACCTATTCGGCGGATTTCCTGGAGTCCTACATAAGGGCCGCGGAGAAGGAGACCGGCATGAAGTTCAAGCTTTCCGAGAGCGCCGCCGCCGCCCTCGCCTCGCTGAAGGCGGGCCACAATCCGGGCCCGCACGCCTACTCGAAGGACATACCGGAGCCCGAGGCGACTTTTGCCTTGATAGGCGCGGAAGTGTACAGCCGGGTCGCAGAAAGCAGAGCGAGAAGAAGGGCGACGCCGCTACTCAATGCCAAAGCCCGGGCTCTCGTCGAGGCCACATTTTGGGAACACCACTACAAAAGTAAGGTGGTCTACTTGAAACCGAACGGGTGGAAACTGTTGAGAGGCGCGCAAAAGCTCGAGTTCACGATCACGGACACCGGCGTCTTTGCCTTCGAAAAGGGAAATCCCGATCCCATCGCCTTCGCGGCCGAGCTTCAACGGGTTTACCGCGACGCCGTCATCGCCGCCAACCGCGAGCCCGCGGATCTCGGTATGGACGAGACGGTTTCCAGCGTGCTGCCCCGTTGCCGCGGAGCCGCCAGGGCCCTTCGTTAGACCCCAAAAGGTGCGGCCTCACTTCTGGCTACTAGACCCCAAAAGGTGCGGCCTCACTTCTGGCTACCGGAAGTGAGGCCGCACCTTTTGGTGGACCTGCTAAAAAGTACCGACCGTAAAATACAGTTTCACGGACTCCGCGTCCGGGCCGAGGCCCTTCGCGATGTCGATGACGAGAGGCCCGACCGGCGTTTTGTACCGCACGCCGAAGCCCACGCCGTCATGGCGGGGATCGGTGTTGAGATTGGGAAAGATCTGGCCGCTGTCGAAGAAGATCGCCGCGCTGATGTTGGAGAAAAGCGGCAAGCCGACTTCGCCGCGCACGTTGTAAAACGCCGTCTGAGTCGTCGTGCCGGTCGCCGGAGAAAAGCGCCGGGGAGAATAGCCGCGAATCGACCCCTGACCGCCGAGAGCGAGATCGTTGGCGAGACGAGCGGTCGGAAGCGGCTGTCCACCGAAGAGAGATCTTGCATAGCCGATCCCCACGAACGCCGACATCTGGAACGGCGAGAAGAGCGGGATGAAGAACGAGTTGCGGTTCACGAACATGAAGAACGCGGTATTGGGCCCTGAGAGCAGCTTCGGATGAGCGAACTCGGCGTCGAAGGTGTGGTAGCTGCCGGCAGTCGGATTGAACAGATCGTTTCGGAAATCGAGAATGAGCCCCGGTCCAGTTGAGCCGATGATATCGACGTTCAAGGACGGAGTCGTCGTACTGGAGGCGAGCACCTCGGTACTGGTCCGCTCATAGCGATACAGGCGATAGATAGCCGTTATCACCTTGATCAACTTTTTCTCTACGCGAGCCTCAATGCGCGCCCGGCGCTGAATCTTCGGACCGATGCTCGACACCTGGAATCCGTCGAGACCGATCTGGGTCGCGAGCGTCACGGGGACGCCGAACGGGTAAGGCGCGCGGTAGCCAAAGGCGGCGCCGTACTCGATGAACGGAATGAACTTGTCGGACGTGAACGGAAGCGAAGTCTCACCGCGGATGGAAGCGGTTTGGTTGAGGCCCATCAAGTTGCGGTACGTGAGGCCGAAGAAGGACTTGAGCCGCAACGTCGGATCCTCGAACTCGCCGCCGAAGCCGACCTCGCCGAGACCCGGCCGATTTTCCTTCACGACGATCTTCAAATCCTTCCGGTTCGCCTGGCTGGAGCTATTGCTAGAGAGAATCTCGGCGCGCGTGAATAGCCCAAGCAGAGCGATATTTTCCTCCGATTCCCGAAGCAGCCCGGGATCGTACCGGTCTCCAGTCTTGAGCTTCATTTCCCGGAGAATCACTTCTTCTCGGGTTTTATCATTTCCGACCACCGTCAGATCCCCGACAAGAAATTGAAGACCTTCCACCAGGTGGAGCCGGATGAAACACTCCTTGCGCGAGTTCGAAAGCTGAATCGTCTCGTGCCCCTCCCCGTCCTGAAACTTCGCCTCGACGTAGCCCGCTTCCGCGTAGGCCTCCAGGATTCTGGCCTTACCCTCGTCGACCGCTTTCTTGTTGATGGGGTCGCCGGCCTTAACGCCGAACAGGGCCAGGATCTTACTCTGCGGAAAATGGAAAACGCCCTGAACGTCGATCTGAGCGACGAAAGTTCGCGTCCCGGGATCCACGTCGATAAAAAGATCCACACCCTTATTGTCAGACGTAAATACCGCGCGAGGGGTTCCGACCGAAGCGCTGAGATAGCCGTCCTCGACGATGGCCCGCTTGAGCGCTTCTCCAGCGCTCGCGAGGCCTTTCTCCCAATAAACCCTGCGAGCGAGCACTCCGGGCGCCCCCGCGAAGAACATTCTGGAGATCTGACGCTCGCTGAATGGCTCTCCGCCGTTCACGTGAATCTCGTCGAGGATAACCTTCGGGCCTTCGTCGATATCGAAGGTAACGACTTTCAGTTTCTGCCCTTTGAAAGATTCCTCCTTCGCCGCCACCTTGACGAAGTGGTACCCGATTTCCTTGTATTTGGTCTCGACTAGCTCAACGATTTTGGCGGTCGCGTCGATCTGGGACAACACCTCTTCCGTCAGCATGGAGCGGATGGTGACGTCCTCGAAGATGGTGTTGCCGCGGAACTGGAAGAGGAAGCGGTCTTCGAGCTTCACCAGGAAACGGATCTCCACCTGCAGCTTGCTCTCGGAGAAGTCCGTCAGCACCTGCTCGACCTTGGACGTGGGATACTGGTTCGCGCGCAGGTAGCGGTTGATTCTCTCCGCCGCGTCGTCGACGGCCTTTCTAGTATAGATCTCCCCTTTTCGGATGCCGACGAGGCTCGCCAGATTCTCATTGTCCTCCGGAGTGCCGCCGGCGACGTGCACCGCGGACACCTGGGTCGCCTTTCCCGCGTTGAGTACGACTTCGACGTCCGCCTCGGTAGAGCCCGGCACGTCGTGCAGAACGATGTCCACGTCGGCGAATGCGTAACCGCGCTCCTGGTAGGCCTCCTTCAATCGATCGCGAAGCTCGGTGAAGGCGCGCATGTCGACGGTCTTGCCTTCCTCCAGGGACAGACCGCGTTGGACGGAGGCGAGTATCTCGGCGTCGACGTTCTTGTAGGTGAGCGACTTCAGGACGCGGGTGCGTTCGCCAGAGAGAACGGCGACCTTTCGGCCCTTTCGATCGACAACCTCGACAAACAGACTCTCGACCTTGCCCCGCTGATGGACCGATCGGATGCCTTCATTCACGCGCCGGGGATCGATGGCGTCCCCCGGAGAGATCCCCAGGGCTCGCGCCAGCTCGGCGGTCTCCTCCTTGCTGAAGGCGGTCGACTCCACTGAATCGATCACCGGATTACTTTCCGCGCGTGCGACCGCCGCCACGAGCAATGCCGCCAGAATGATAGCTCGAAGAAACATGGCTTCAGTCGAATTGGAACCGGTACCGGAAGTCCAATCCGTAACTTTGTGTCTGGGTCTCCGTGGAGCCGCGGGGCCGGTTGATCGTCGTGGCGTTCACGGAAAGGTTCTCGTCCAAAATCTGCTCGATGCGAAGCTCCCGGATCGGAACGACCGGATCAAGGGAGTTCGAGAAGGACACTTTCGTCTTCTTCGTGATGTCCTTCTGAATCTGCACGCTGGGCACCGTTATGTCGCCGCTGGACCCGGTATTTGCGGACGTGTTCGTGTTCACGTCCCCCTTCAATGTCTGTGTCTTGATCTTGATGTCTACGCCGAGCTCGTCGCCCACCCTCGACTGGAAGGGAACCTGCCCGGCGATGGTCGTGCCGAGACCCGTGTAATTCGCGTCGTCCCGGCTCGTCACCCCGAGAAGTAGCAGTGAGATGATGTCGTTTTCCGATAGCGCGGGGCTCGAGGAAAGAACGATCCGGTAGTCCTCGGGGGTACCGAACGTCTGGAGGTTGATGTCGAACTCCTGGGGCGTTATCGATTTCTGCTCCTTTACCAGCGCCCGGGCGGCGAGCCGGAAGCGGGGCTCGATTTCCTGGGGATTGGCGAAGCGCACGTTCGCCGATTCCATGTTGAACCGGGTCTCACGGAACAATACCGAACCGCGGATGCCTTCCGCGCGGCCGACGAGACCAACCTTCTCGCTGGAGCCGAGCACGTGAAACTTCCCCTTGAACTCGGCGTTCATCAGATCCGTGGTGACGAATAAACGATCGGCGGCTTCGCAAGTAACGTCGAACAGAAAGGCCGGCTTTTCCCTGGGCGATAGTTCCACGGGCGCGGTCTCGAACTTGGTCAGCTTTCCCTCGAGGATGGTGCATTGGCCCGAGAGCAGATACGGCGCCTCCTTGCCGGTGATGGACATGTCGCCGCTTAGGCGCGCCGACAGGTAATCGCGCATCCGAAGCTCGACCTTGTCCGCGACGAAGTTGAGCTTCGGCTGAAACGACTCGAACCGGTTGATGCCGATGCTGCCGGTGCCGCGCAACTTTCCTGCGTTCACGGAGGCCTCGAACTTGTCCACGTTGAGTTGATCCTGCGAAAGGCTCATCTGGAGCTGCGCGTTTCTGAACTCGTCCTTCAAGCCGGTGAACCGAAGCACGCCGTCTTCAAGGCCAAGCGATCCCAGCATCTTGAACTTGTCCGGCTTTCCGGTCACCCGCAATGAAACGAGCGTCTTACCCAAACCGTAGTCGAGGACGGGAACGAACGGCTGCAGGTATTGCAGATCGAGCTTTCCATCGAGACTGATCTCGACTTCCCGATCGCTCTGAAAGCGGGCCGAACCGGCGATTTCGCCGTCCACCCCGGTGAGGTAGAACTTTCCGAGATCGAAATCTCCGTCTTCGACCTTCAGAAACACCGGCTCGCGGTTTTTCAACGGCGTCCCGCGAAGCCCGAGCTCTAAGGCGTGGATCGAGCCGGTTCCCTTCAACGTCGTCCAATCCTGGAGACTTCCCTTTAGAGACAGATCGCCGCTCGCGAGCACGGAGGCGATCGTCGTGACGTCTTTACCCATGACGAGAGAAACGAGCGGCATGAAGTCGAACTTCTGGAAGTAGAGAAGAAGCTCGTCGGTCTTCGAGCCCGGCGCCCCTCTGAGGTAGCGGCCTCGCATGCCCTCTCCCATGAGATTGCCGAGAAACTCGACGCCCTTCCCCTGTGGCTTCAGGCGCAGGGAGGAGTCCGGCATGGCGGCGCCCCGGAAGGTCGCTTGCATCCACTTGATCTCGCCCTCGCCTCCGCTGAACAGATCTCCAGCCGGGCCGTCCAGAGTGAGATCGCCCTGTATTTCCCCGCCGAGCGGCGCGCCCTGAATGGAATCGAACTCCTCCACTCGAAGCCCCTGGCTTCGCAACGTAAGCCGGTTGCGGGTGGGCGTGAATAAACCTTGAGTATCGAGGGCTCCGGATTTCTTGAAGAGCGTCACCCGATTCAGCTCGATTGCCTCGGGGCGGTACGTGAAGATGAAAGTGGAGGAGCTCCAGCCTTCGTTGTACCATTCGAAATTCTTCGCGCGGCCCGAGGCGAGCACCTCGATTCCCTTCTTGTCGTGGCCTCCTTCGATGGAAACCCGCGCCGAGGTTTCGCCGCCTTTCGGCTGAGGGAAACCGAGCTTCGATTTCTGGAAAATGTCGAACACCTGATTGATGCTCGCGCGGCTGATGTCGACGCCGAACTTGTAATGAAGCTCGTCTTTGCTGAAATCGAGGTATCCGTTGCCGCGAATGGGCTCGAGGGCGGGGATGTCGATGTTTTCGAAGGAGAGCAGCATGTTCTGGTAGTAGACCTGCCCCTTCGCGTTCCCGAGGAGGATCTCGGCGATTTCCGCTCCGGTGAACTCGAACCCCCCGACCGCTTTCACGTCGCTGCCTTTGACCTCGACTTCCGCGTTGAGGTTCACCCGGCCGCCGACCTGAATTCCCGAGATGTGACCGAGATCCGTGAACGAAAGGTTCTCCATCTTCGCCCGGATCTTCGACGTGTTGGCGTAACCCACGAACCCGTCGGCGTCCGCCGTTCCGCCGCCCAGTCCCGTCAGCTTCTGCTGGAAAGTAAAACGATCTTCCGTAAATCCGATTTTTCCGGCGAGCGTCCCGCCGCCGAAGTCGAAAATCATGTTATCGAGCGTGGGCGGCCGGTCCCCCCTGGCCAAAACCTGAAGCCCCTCGTACTTGCCTTCCAGCTCGCCGTCGATCTCGAAGGGACCGCTCAGAAACCCCTTCGCTTTCAAGAGCGCCGAAATCTTCGTGTGCACGGGCGCCTGGGGGTGGTCGAGGCTGTCGAGCAGCCCCTCGATGAGAAAGCCGCTGATGTCGAGATCGGCTTGCAGCGGGTAACGGCCGCCTAGTCCGACCTTGATGCTGTTGGAAGTAATCTGCCCGCCGCCGTAACGAAGGTCCGCCTTGGTGAGCGTCGCGTTCTGCTCGTCCAGCTTGAAGTCCGCTTTGCCCGATCCGATTTTGTAATCGTCGAATACGATGTTGTTGTAGTCGAGATCGCCGCTGCCGGTGACCGTCCCCCGATTCAGAGTCAGAGATCCGCCGGATTTCACCTGGCCGGACAGATCCTTCACCTTCAGCTCGGGCACCTGGGTGAGCAGTTGCAGGGGCAGAGAGATGTCGTAGCTGACACGGCTCGAGTCCGGCCCTTTGCCCGCGACGAACGGCAGCGAGGAAGTTCCCTTGATGTTGATGGACAGGTTCTCCGCGGCGGCGAGAAACCGGTTCACGCGAAGGGAATTGGGGGTGACGTCCACGTCCACGTCGAAGTTGCGCAGGCTCAACTTCAGAGGCCCGCGATCCAGCTCGATGTTCTGGGACTGAACGCTGATTTCCTGCTGCTGGCCGGCGCTTCGCTCGAGAAACGCTGACAAGCTGCGCGAGCGGATTGAGAAAGCCGGATCGTTCGACTGCACGTCGAACAAAGCGTCCACGACGCCCACCTTGCGCACGAGTACGTCGACGGAGCCCGTGCCCTTCAGCTCGATCGATTGGTTCTCCTTGATGAGCCCCGTAATGCGTCTGTAGAGACGGTCCGCTCTCGGCACGAAGACTTGCGGGTGGAACAGCACGACCTCTTCGATGACGATCCGGCGGTAGATGAGCGCGAGCGGCTGGAACTGAAGCTTGATCTTGTCGACGCTGAGCGGAGTGTTGAGCTGAATGATCGCCCGCGGAGTCGTCGAGAGCTTCACCCGGTTGAGGTAAAGCTTCGGCGTGAAGGCGGAGAACTCGATGCTCTCGATGTTCAGCTCCATGCCGTACTTCGCGAGAGCCTTCTGGATCTCGTCCAGCACCCAGCGCTGCACCGGGCTCGACCCCAGGGCGAGGTGAAGCAGCAGGTAGGCCCCTGCAAACAACCCGGAGAGAATGAAGAAGGTCTTTCGCATCAGGTGCTAACGGGATCCTTTGGCTTTTTCCCGGTCTTCGATCTGCCTCTTTATTTGACGGATATCGCGGTACGTCGGTGACTTTTCCTCGAGCCAAATCGCCCACTTCAGGGCTTTTTCGCCGTCGCCGAGCCGGTCGTAGGTCAATACGAGCTTGTAGGCCGCTTCCGTTCGCAAATCCAAGTCCGCTTGCTCGTCCCGCAGCGCCCGCTGAAAGACCTCGAGCGCCTCGAGAAAGCTTCCTTCCTGAAAAAGGATCTCGCCGATGAGCATCTGAGCCTGGCGGTAGTCGGCGTCCGAAGGCTTCACCGCCTCGAGTTCCGAGCGGGCGTCGTCCACGAGCCCCATCTCGAAAAACGCCATCGCAAGGTCCATGCGCGTCTTCGGAGCGGACTTCAGAACTTTCTCCGAACGGCGGCGGAACTCCTTCACGAGCGGCTTTACGTTGTCGTGCCGCTCTTTCAAGGCGATCCCCATCTCGCCTTCCAGACGCGAGATGAGCGAGTCGAGACTCTCGTCCTCGGGCTCGCGGACGCCGGGCTCGCCGGCACTCGTGTTCTTGCCGCCCCCCGGACGCTTGCCTAGGAGAGAGATGAGATCTTTCAGAGGCATCCGCCCCGCCTCGAAACTTTCCAAAGCCTTCTGGCCGTCGCCGAGAGCGAGCAGCACCGCCTTCAGCTTCTCCACCACTTCCGGCGTGCGCGATTTGGTTTTCAGCGCATCGACCAGCATTTCGCGGGCGTCCTCCCAGTCGCTCTTGTCGATGGCCGCCTGGGCGTAATCGAGAAAGGGACCCGCGTCGGTGCGATCGATCGCGAGAAGGCCCCGGTAGAAAACCTGGCGCAAAGTCGGAAGGCCGGCCAGGTACTTTTCCATGTAAGGGCGGTACTCGGCCATCTTGCCGCGCTGGAGAGTAATTTCAGTGAACTTCTCCATGGACTTCAGTGCGCTCTCGTCGCTGCCCAGCTTGTTCTCCAGGATGGCGAGCTGAATGTAGAGACGAGCGGACTGCGGCGAGAGCTCGATGGCCTTTTTCAGAAGACTTTTCGCGTCCCTCGTCCGCTTTTCCTTTCGCGCTGCCTGGGCCGCTTCCGCATAAAGCGCGGACGCCTCCCTGTGCATTCCGCGCTCCTCGGCGTTTTGCGCTTCGGTGACGAGGTCCTTCGGATCGGACGGAGTTTTACGTTTAGGCGCACCCATGCCTGTGCCTCACGGGAGACATTCGCCACGGGGAAGAAACGCGGGAAAAGGCTTACTTTACTTTTTCCACGTACGAGCCGTCGCGCGTGTCGATTTTGAGAAAGTCGCCCTGCTTAATGTGATACGGGACGTTGATGTTGAGACCCGTCTGGAGCGTCGCGGGTTTCGCGCCGCCGCTCACGGTATCTCCGCGGACCGCAGGCTCACAATAAGTGACCTGCAGATTCACGAAATTCGGGAGATCGAGGGAAATAGGCTTGCCGTTGTGAAGGAGCAAGTCG
>CAZZHG010000005.1:0-86144 GCA_964653655.1 uncultured Pseudobdellovibrionaceae bacterium | reverse complement strand
GGGCACCATCGGAACCAGTTACTTTCTGTCCGTCATAACCCCAGCGATGCCACCGGCCCCGAAAGGCACGCCCGAAGGAGCTCCAAATCCGAGCGAGCTGACTCGCGAAGAGAAAGAGATGCTCTCCTTCTGGCTGGTCGATGGCATGCAAATGTAAGAAAGGTACACCATGAAACGTTCAACCCTTGCCCTGTCTCTGCTAGCTCTCGTCGGTAGCGCCGCCCAGGCGGCCGTCATCGACTTCCATATCCCGGCCGGAACGGGCGGTAAGCCCTGGAACACGATGGCAACGGCGGTGGAAGCCCGCATCGGCGATGTCGTGCGAATCATCAACGACGACTCCATCGATCACTTGATGCACACGTTCGGCCGTCCTTGCGAGCACCAGCCCGAGCCCTCGAAGCCCGGAGACGTCTACGAGTGCGAAATCGCGACGACCGCGGACCCGCGCATCGATACGCTGTACGATCACAACTTTGGCATTACGGCGCGCTTCTACCTGAAGGCGACTAAGTAAGAGTTAGTACCCGGGGGGAGGGCGTCGAGAGACGCTACTCCCCCTTTCCCTTTACCGACGATAGTAGACCGAGCCCAACTTCCGAGGGCGCTTAGCCGGAGAGTCGCCCGTTGAACTGCCGAAGCGTAGCGTCCGCGCCGTGACCTCGGCGATCTCGTACCAATCGTGGATTTTTCCCCCAAGCTCACAGCGAAGATCCAGCTCCCTGGTGTTCGCCAAGCCGGGCACCGCGGCGCCGACTCGGTACGTGCAGGGCAGCACCTCTAGATTCCAGTCGGGGCCGGCGCAGTCGCGATCCCGAAAGACCCGTACCCTCAGCTCGGCGGTGCCGTCCGCGGCAAAAGTATCGACGGGCGAGGACGATAGGTATCCTTGCGCCGAGTTGGGTTGATTCTGACAGTCCGATTGCCACGCACCGACAAGGAAGGCGGCGGACGCCTCAGTCGAAAGCATTACACAGATGAGGGACACGAAGAGTAAGCGCATCCCGGAAGGCTACTGCCGAATGGGCGGATCGAAAAGGCGCTAGTGAGAGAAATCGTAGAAACCCACTTCGATCGTTTGACCTGATGGGTCGAGACAATAGAAGTGAGAAGCCCGGGGGGAGGGCGTCGCAAGCTCGCTCGTGATCGCCACTCCCTCCTCCTTCATTCGTCGATAGATCGACCGGACGGCCTCATGAGTATTCAAACGAAATCCCAGGTGAGCGGCGCCGAGAGGCTTGGAGGCTTCCGCCTCATCCATGGCGAGCAAGAAGCCATGCTCTCCCTCGAGCACGTGGGTCTTGCCCATCGTGCGGACCTTGGGGAATCCAAAGTAGCTCTCATAGAACGCAATGGTCGGGTCGACCGCCGCGGAACTGAAGTGAAAGTGGTTCATGCTTCCTCCCTCAGAGCCACGTTGCCCAGGTTTTGAAGTAGCGGGGCGTTCTCACAGGCGAGGTATCGGCACCGTGTATCGCCCGCGTTCTCGTGGCGGTGCCATGCCCAGACCGGCACGTACACCGCATCTCCCGTCTTCCACTCGACCACCCGATCTTCCACGTAGGTCCGGCCGCTTCCTTCTAGGATGTAGAGGATCGTTTCGTAAGTGTGCCGGTGCAGCCGGGTCGACTCCTTCGGCCCTAGATGCCCCACCGTGAGGCTTATGGTGCGCGAGGGTAAATCGACGACAAACACGGGATGGCGCCGCTCGGTGCTGAAGGCCGCGTCCGTCGTCCGCTCCTCGACGCCGGGATGGTGGAGCCTCGCCGGCACTTCCGTTTGAATCGTGGCTTTGGTCGCGCCGAAGTCCTTCGAGCTATACATAAGTAGACTCCTTGGTGAGGGCGCCGAAGAACCGGGCCCGGGCCGCAATCGCCCGCGAAGCGGAGCAACGAAGGGCGAGCCGCTGCTCGGGAGTCGTTAGCTCGCGTTCGATGATCTCCTTCATGGTGAGCGCATGTTCATCGTCGCAGGCGACATGCAGCCGAAAGAACTCCACCGTCTCGGCCCCGTACCCCTGACTCTCGAAGCCCTGAAGGACCTGCGTATAAACGTGCGGCACTATGGCCTCGGCGCCCAGGCATAGGGCGCCGAGACCGACTGCCGGGTTAGGGTTACGGCAACTTTCAAACATGGTGTCGATGAGAGCCAAGGTCTCCTTATGAGGAGCATGGTCCGCCGGGCTCCACCCAAGTTCCTTCAGCATTGTGCGGTACAGAACGGAGTGGGGGATGCCCTTCTCTTTGCCGAGGCCCGTCTCGTCGACGAGGTTCTCGCAAAGCTCCCTGCGATCCTCTTCGTTGACGATGTTGGCAAGCAGCGCGCAAAGGTAGCGCGTGAAATGCCGCGAGTAGAAGAACTGCTGCACGCTGAAAACTTCCAGCTCACGCCGCGAGACGGTGCCCGCGCGGCAGCGGCTAAGAAACGGCGTTTCGTCGAGCTGTGCGATCCAGTGAGGATCGATGAACTCGTTCCAGCGGTTTACGGACACGTCCGAAGTAGCAAGCGCTTCAAGCATGTAGTGGCTCCAGTTTTTTGGGGGCGGCCTTCTTAAAGAATTCCCGGAAGTGCTCTCTCAGCTCGCGTTTCAGAACCTTTCCGGTGGGGCCGAGCGGAATGTCGGGAGAGTCCGCGAAGACGACGGCGCCGAGCGGATTCTTTCCTTCCGACCTAAGCTTTTGGTTGAAGTCCGCGAGCAGTTTGTCCGTCGCGGCGGATTCTCCCTTCTTGAGTCGAACGAGCGCTAGAGCGGTTCCGACCCCGTTCTCGACGGCAGCCGAGACGACGGTGCAGTCCGAGATGGCCGGGAACTCCTTCATGAGAAGCTCCTCGGTTTCCAGGCTGTACACCACGCCGTCTTTGGTGCGGATGACGTCCGGGATACGGTCCACGTGGAAGAATCGGCCCTTTTCGTCAGCATAAAAGAGATCGCCCGTCAGAAAGTAGCCTCCGAGCTGAGATTTCGCGGTGAGGGCGGAATCGTTCCAGTACCCGGGCGTAATCGTCGGGGACTTCACGCCGAGTTTTCCCACCCGGTAAGGGGGCAACGCCTCGCCGTTGTCATCGAGCACTGCCGCATCCACCCAGTCGAGTGGCTTTCCGATGCAGCGGTTGTAGTGCTCGGTCGCAGGCGTATGGACGTTTCTGAAGAGCGAGAAGCCCATCTCGGAAGACCCAAGGCCGTCGATGAAGACGGAGCCGGGTACGCGCTTTCCTTCCACCAGGTGATGCCCCTGCTGAATGAGCTTTCTAATGTGGGTCTCGTGGGCGGCATCTCCGCCGTTGAACCAGAGGCGAATCGAGCTCAGATCGTGCGCTTCGAGGTCGCTATCGCCGAGTAGTACGTAGGTTTCCGGGAAGGCTACGACCATGGAAGGCTCGAAGGTCTCGATGGCCGGCAGCACCACCTCGGGCTTATTCGTCGACAGCACCATCGTGCTGCAGCCCTGGAGGACGGCGAGCATCAGGTAAGCGATTCCCGCGGAGTGCGAGTGGGGAAGGGCGGAGAGAATCCGCTCCGACCCTTCCGGAAAGGGAAGTCCCAACCGGTACCTGATGCCGTAGAAGAACTGCTGATGCTGGAACTGGACCGCCTTCGGAATGCCCGTCGTCCCCGACGAGTGGCCGATGAGAACCGTATCGTTCTCGACGTGCTTATACGGGTAGACGGACGGAAGCGCCGGCCGGAACGTCTGCGCCGCGGTCTCGTCGGTGACGAAGTAACGAAGGGCTCGGTTGCCCCGGATGTGCGGCGCAATCAGCGGCTGGTGAGCCGCGTCCGTATAGAGCCCTTGCGCCCCTACCTTTTCGATCCATTTGGCCGCGATGGCGGGCGGTACGTTTCCGTTCACGATGGCCGGAATCGCGCCGATGGCGTTGAGGGCCAGGTAGTGAATGATGTTTTGCATCCCCTCGCCGACGTAAACCGCGACCGGATCCTTCGCCCGCACCCCGATGCCGTAGTACCAGGAGGCGACCGTATCGACGATATGGCGCAGCTCGTTTAGAGAAAGCGTCGAGAAAGTCTCCCCGGTGAAGACCTTGCACGGGGTATCCATCCAGATGTGGGGCTGATCGGCTTTAGGTGAGACCGCGGCCGCCACGTGGAGGAAATTTCCGCAGCCTAGATCCAAGTTCTCGGCGTGTTTCTTGCGAAGGGCTTCAGGTAGTAAGGTACTCAACGTTGTCATACGGCCTCCTGTGAATAGTGAACCGCGCGCGGGGGTTTCTCGCTTTCGCGGTATAGAAATTTGGGTTTACTGAAACGAAGCTTTTCCGTGAGTAGGGCCGGCACGAGAAATTCCGAAAGCGGCCTTCGTCGCGCCTTCACCGGAACTCCTAGCCTTCGTGACACTTCCAATTCGAAAGAGGGAAGGTCTCCCTCGCCTAGGGCGTAGTACTCCACCTTCAGAACATTCGGAGTCGCAACGGCCCTCCAAAGGACGAGCTCGAACTCGAAGCCGGCTGCATACACGGCGTCTTCCACTTCGAGGGGCGTCAGGGGCTTGCCCTCGACGACATAAGCCTGGGAGCCTCGGCCAAGGACCTTGATGAGCGAGTAAGGCGACCCGCAGCTGCAACCGGCCTGGCTCAGCTCCACTTCGTCGTCGAGAAGGTAACGAAGCAGCGGCATGGCTTCTCGCAGTAGCGGAGTCACCACGAGCCGGCCCTTACCGAAGAGAGAAAGAGTCTGCGTTCGCGGGTCCAGCACCTCGGCATGGATGCGATCGCTCCAGAAGTGCAGTCGTCCCGCCGAGCACTCGCCCGCGAGACTTCCCGTCTCCGTGCTGCCGTAATCCTCGAAGATGGGTTTACCGCCCCAAAGAGCACTCATCGCCTGGCGTTTGCTTGGGCTCATGGGCTCCCCCGCAACCCAGAAAGCACGAAGCTTTGTAAAATCGGTAAGGTCGTACCCGTTCGCGTCGGCGGCGATCTTCCAGTAGAGAAGCTCCGTCGGAAGGCTCCACGTCACCGTCACTTCCACATCCGATAGAAGCTGCACGACCCGGGAGTAAGGCATGTTGAAGGAGCGGTTGTCGGCGGGAACGACGGTCGCGCCAACCGATCGGGCCGCGGTCTGCGCCTGGTGGGCGGTCGTCACCATGGCGTACGGGGTCTTGATGAGAAAGGTGTCATCGCCCTTGAGACCAATCGCGCTTCGGCGAAAGCGCGACGCAATGTCCTTCCAATCCCGTTCCGTGAAGTAGGAGGCGATGGGGCTACCTTCCGTGCCGCTCGACTCGTGGTAAGTCGCGATTCTCTTTCTCTCGACGGCGAGAAACCCGAAGGGGTAGCCGGCGCGAAGGTCGGCCTTCGTCGTGAGGGGCTGGTCCTCAAAACGGCCGGAGCTGAGTTTCCCTTTGTAGAAGGGGCTTTTCTTCGCGCGGGCGACTACTTCGTTAAGCAACCTGGTCACGGGGACCTCCTAGTCCAAGCAAACGCTTGGCGTTGGCGTTCGAAGTCTTTTCCGAAATTCCCGTGAGCCGCGCCTTCAGGATTTCGACCGCCGGCTCCTGAATGGGGTATTCGCTTCCGAAGACGACCCGATCCGGGCCCAGCTTTTCGAGGGCGTAGCGGATAACGGCGGAAAAGCCGCCGGAGGTTTCGAGATGAGCGTTGGGGAAAGGAGCGATGGCATCAATCGAGCAGAAGTCGAGGGTGCCTAAGCCTGCGTGCCCGAGCACGATGGAAACCGAAGGGTTGGCTTCCACGAGTTGAACGAGCGCTGGGGTGTCGAAGCCGGGCCGGGCAAGCAGGTGGAGATAGAGGCTGTGGCCGAAGGCCTTCGACTCGTCGATATAGCGCTGATTCCTGGAATCGTTCAGCGGAACGCCGTGCACGATGGGCGCGAACTTCAGGCCGTAGAAGCGGTGGCCGATAGCGCGGTACTCGTCCGGGCTTTCGAATGGATTTGCAAAGTAAAAGGGGAGAAGCCGGCCGAGCGTCGGTGCGCAAGTGTCGAGCACCGCGCGGTTTGGCACCGGATAGTTACCGCCGAAGCCTTCCGTGACGTTTCGGGAAAGTTCCTTCGGGCTCATTACCCGCCCCGCGACCACGACACTTTGGCTGACCCCGTTGGAAGCCATGGAGGCGAGCAGGCGCTCTCTCGCCGCCGCGGTCGGCTCCAAGTGCGCGTGGAAATCAATGAGCTCCATGGAGCGCTCCCGCATAGAAAGGGCTTTCCGAGACCACGGACGGCGGCCGAATCAGATCCCGAAGCTCGCCCAGGATCTGAGAGGCATCGGGACGTTGGAATACGTTTCTTCCGACGCAGACTCCGGCGGCTCCCGCTTTGAGGGCGCCCTTCACCAAGTCGCTTAGCTCCTGACGGGATCCCAGCGCGCCGCCGGCGAGAAAGATCGGAATGTCTTCCGAGAGATTGGCGAGCAGCCCCGGTAGGAGGCTGAGTTGAGCAGGCGGCGCTATTTTCACGGCGTCGCAGCCCATCTCAATCGTCGCGCGAATCAGGTGGCGAAGCCTTTGCGTCGCAATCTGGTCTTTGGCCTCGACCTTGTCGTAAACCATCGCGAGCACCGGTAGGCCGTAAGCGGCCGCTTCGTCGACCATCCGGCCCATGAGCTGGAGGTTGCGCGAATCATTTTCTCCGTCGAAGTTCACCTGAAAGGACACGCCGTCGGCGCCAAGTCGGAGCGCCGTCTCGACGGAAGTTAGGGCTTCCTTCGTGTCGGGTTTCGCTGCAAGGGAGGTCATCCCGTTGAGATGGATCATGAGCCCGAGGCCATCGAGAAGGCGGGCTTCGGCGAGCCGCTCCGCCATTCCCTTGTGGACGATGACTCCGCAGATGGCGGGGTCTTGAATCCACCGGCCGATTTCCCTCACCGACTGAATGCCGGGCAGCGGCCCAAGCGTCAGCCCATGATCGATGGGGACGATGAGGCCCCGTTTAGAGTCTCGGTAGAGGAAGCGATTGAGTCTCAGTTGTTTTCCAGACATGTCAGTTCTCCAAAATGTGCTCGGACACCTTGATGCCGACGTGACGGCCGGGGTCGGCGACGTGGCCCAGGACTTTGTCGCCGGGGCGAAGCTCCGTGATGTTTCGGGGTTTAACGTCGTCGGAGTAGATCCGTACGTGCCAGTCGTCCTGCAGAAGCAGATTCACCGGGAGGCCCTCGCCGAAGCTCACCTCAATCAGGCGCAAGGGGCGCACTTCCGTCTTCATGCGCCCGACGTAGGAGCGGCGTACTTGTCCGTTGGCGTCGGCTACCATCACCGGCGATCCGGCGCGCAGCTCGGTCATGTAGTTCGTCTCGTTGTTCAGGTTGTAGACGTAACTGTGAATGCCGCCGGCGTTTACGCGAAAAGGTCTAAGCTCCATGTAGGGCAGGTGAAACACTTCGGGGCAGCAGAGGATGCCTCCTTGAGAAGTGGAGCCGACCAGCATTCCTTCCGTCGGCTCAAATAACGTTACGAGATCGATGCAGCTGCGGTAGCCCATGCCGATGGGGCGGGTGCGCACGATTTCGCCGACCTGAAGCTCGATGGTCTTGTTGGTCACCCGGCTCCATTGCTGCAGAAACTCGTCCATGACTGAGTGGCTCGGAGGGGTGAAGAGCACTCCGTCCGCGCCCACTTCCATCACGCCGACGGTGACCAGTGCATCTTCCAGGGCGTTCGGCTCGATTTCCTTTACGAGAATCGTGTTCGAACTCTGAAGGGAGGCGATGACGAGCTCCAGGGGGATGTTCGTCGGATCCTTGAAGCTCATAAGCACGTAGTCGTGCTCGCGGCCGACGGCGATGGCTTCGTGAAGGCTCGCGGCATCGTCGACAAACGCACGGAAGGCGGTCTTGAAGCCCTCTAGTCTTTTCTTTCTCAAATTCGCTTTGTCGCGGCTTGCGACCACCAGGTTCGGGAGGATTCCCAGTTCCGTCGAGGATTCGGTGATGTCGACGATGGCGGTGAGTCTGTCGGAGAGGAGGCTTTGGTAGCGGGCGAGGTCGGCCGCGGCGAGCACCAGTCCGTTGTAACCCGACTGAAGCGCGCGAGTGACTAACTCCGGGTTTTGCCGGGCGTCGTACCAGAGAAGGGGGCTCTCGAGTTTATTTCGTTTAGGCATTTCGACGACGGTTTTTTCGGCGGTCTCGATGTACATCAGCAGGCCTCCTTCACGGTGGGGGAACAAAAGGTGTGGAGGTGTCTCGCGGCCTCTTCGGCCCGAGCCGCCTCCACAAGAAAACTTACGCTGCGGTCGCCGACGGATAGGCCCCCGCAGCGGATACGAAATTGAGAGAGCCGGCCCACGAAGTCCGGTAGACACTGGCCGGCGTTTGCGGCGGCCGGGCCGACGAGGGAAACCTTCGCGACGGAACCGTCGACGAAGCAAAGCCGGCGGCGGAAACGATCGGAGAGGAGTGCAACCGAAGTCGAGGGGACGACCGCCATCGTCTCTCTCGCGGACACGCGGCCAAGCATGGCGTACGGAACGGAGAGCTCGGCGAGCACTTGCGCCATTGGGGTCGCCGGATCCTCGTCTATGAGGCTTAGCCGCACGACGTTTCGATCCAAGGTGACGCAGTTGGCTCGCGTTTCGGTCTTTCCGATGCGGGTCCCCGCAGACTCGGCAAAGGAGCTTTTTACGATGATGGGCACCCCGTACTGGAGGCCCATCCTCACGCTGCGATCGTGCATTACTTTGGCGCCAAGCCCCGCCGCCTCGATCATGAAGGGATAGGAAACTTCGGGCAGCAGAACCGCGTCCTCGCAGATGCGGGGGTCCGCGCTATAGACGCCTTCGACGTCCGTGTAGATCTCGCAAAGCGCTTCGGGCAGTGCCGCCGCAACGGCCACCGCCGTCGTGTCGGAGCCGCCTCGGCCAAGCGTGGTGAGCCGGCCGTCGCCGTCGACTCCCTGGAAGCCGGCAATCACCGGAATCTCGTTCTTGGTGAAGCTTGCTTCGAGTTGCGCGCTATCGACGGAAAGAAGGCGCGCGGCACCCGCCCGCGAGTCCGTAAGGAAAGGAATCTGAAAGCCGAGAAAGGAGCGGGCCGAGGCGCCTTCCCCTTGGAGAGCGAGCGCCATGAGAGCGGCCGAGACCATCTCGCCGGTCGCGAGCGCCACGTCCACTTCGCGGGCGTCGGGGACATTGGAGAAGGAGCGGCCGAGAGCAAGCAGGCGATCGGTCTCCTTCGCCATGGCGCTTACGACGACGGCAACCCGATAGCCTGCTTGCTTCGCCCGAAGCACGCGGCGCGCGGCGTTTCGAATCTTCTCCGGTGTCGCCACCGACGTGCCTCCGAACTTTTGAACCAGGTAACGCATCCACTTCTCCTAATTCGACTGTAGAGGGGGCGGGCCTTCCGCTCCACTGACCACGCCTGGAAGATCGTGAGGGGATTTGATGGGATCGCTCATAGGATTTCCGTAGCTATTTCGAAGGCGATGTTTCCGCTTAGAGCTTTCGCGACCAGGCAGTTCGCTTCGGCGGCGTCCACCGCTTGGAGAACGCCCTCCTTCACGCCTTCGCCGAGCGACGTAAGTTTTATCGACGGGAAATGCCGGATGCGCTTCGCGCGAAGACCGCCTTCGAAGTCCACTTCCAGCTCGCTTCGGATTTCTAGCTTCGAGACCGCGATTTTGCGGCGCTGAAGCACCGCCGCGAGCGTGATAAGAAAGCAGCTCGATGCCGCCCCTAGTAACAACTCTTCCGGGTTGGTGCCGGCTCCCGCGCCGCCAAGGCTCACCGGAACGGAGAAGCGCGCTTCGAGGCCTTGGGTGGAAAGGGTTCCGTTTCCTTCCAAGGCGCCCTCCCAGCTAGCGGACAAAGAAAAAGTACGGCTCATAGGAAGTCCTCCCTGTGTTGAATGAAAAAGCTGTCGAGACGGCGGCCGGTCGTTTGGGTCAGCTCGGCGAGATCCGAAGTTAGAGTCTCCCCTTCGCCCCGCTTGTAGCTTTGGTAGAGCTCGAGAAGTGCTTCCGCCTTCCAGGGCGGGACTTTCCCGCGCTCCATGTCGGCGCGGGCGCGCTCTTCGGTGACGTTCTCGTAGGCAATCCGTTTTCCCGTCGCGGTGGAGAGCCGGCGGGCCACCTCCGCGTAGCTCAAGCTTTCGGGGCCGGTAAGCTCGAAGGCGCCGTACTTCGTGTCGTCGAGAAGTACGCGGGCCGCCGCTTTGGCGACGTCATTGGCGTCGATAAAGGAGACGCGGGAATCTCCCGCCGGCGCCGCAATCTTTCCGGTCGCGCGGATGGCTCGTCCCTGAAACTGACTGAAGTTCTGCATGAAGGCGTTTGGCCGCAACGACACGCAAGGAAGCCCGGTTTTTTCCATGAGCCGCTCGGCTTCCCCATGCCAGCGCAAAAGCCGGACGGGGGATTTCTGGTGCGCTCCCAAAGCGGAGAGCTTCACGATGCGCCTTATCCCCGCCTTCTGGGCGGCCATTAGCAAAGCTTCGGTGAGCTCCACCATTTGCTCCGTGATAGGGGTGAGCAGAAAGAGATGGGTCGCTCCCCGAAAGAGCGGGGCGTAGGTCTTCGGCTGGAAATAGTCGAAGTCCTGACGGTTGCCGGTGCGCACGCCGACATCTTGGCTGAGCAGCAGGCGCAGTAGCGCGGAGCCGACGTTTCCAGTTGGGCCCAGTACGACGATTTCAGACATTGGGGTCCTTTCTTTTCATGACGACGAGCCAGGCAACCGGTGAACGGGACGTTGGTCCTTGGAAAAAAGTGCGGCGCATTTTCTGAATGCGAAAACGCGGAGCAAACAGTTTCACGAGGTCGGCCGGCTTGAAGAGGAGGGGACCGAAGGGCGAGCTTCCATTCTCCAGGCTGAATGCCTTGAGTAGGAAGCGGCCCCCCGGCTCTAGTAGGGTTTCGAGGGAATTTAGGTAGGCTTCATATGCGGTTTCAGCAAGAACGTGAAAGCATCCCCGATCGAGGACGAGGTCGAATTTCTCCGCGAGCGCGGTATTCGTCGCGTCGTCGACGATAAATCGGGTTTTTGGGTAGAGCGCCGCCGCCCGGGTGACGGCGGCGCCCGAGATATCCGTGCCGGTGGTTTCGATGCCGAGCTCGGTGAGGGCCGCGGCCTGGCTTCCCAGACCGCAGCCCAGATCGAGAGCGCGCTTGATGTTCCCCATCCCGCGAACTTCGGCGAGCATGTCGGGGTCCAGTCCGTCCAGATGCCAGGGTAGAGCCTCCGCCGGGACTTTCTCGTACAACCGCTCCCAGTCAGGGTGACGTTCGCCAGGAGTGAGATGGGGGATCAGCGCCGGGTTCATGGTTATTCTCCGATGAGGGCCAGTTCCACCGCGCCACCTGCCGGAAACAGGCGGTTCAGCCGATTCTTTTCCGCCGTCTGCAGGGAAGCGTCGAAGTCGATGAATTTCAGACCGCGCGCGGCTTCGAGGCGTTGCATGAGGGACTCGGACATCGTCCTCACGTTGTTGCGAAACGCGTGGAGGTTTTCGATGTTGGGGGCGTAAGCGAGAAAATCGTCCGGGTAGTGGCGAAGGGTCGTCCCGATGATGACGATGGTTTTCAGATTCACGAGATCCTTCAGCAGGCCCTCGGGAAGTTCCGTGTACTCATTGCTTCGGATGTTCAAAATCTCGAGGTTGAAGAGCCCCGTGAAATCATCCGCTTTGAACTCCTTGATTTTTTTGTGCCCGACGTCCACCCGTTTGACGGTGATGAGGTCGGCCGCGGTGATGTCGGCGCATTTTTTCTTGAGCGTCAGTTCGAGAAAGGCGGTGACCGCCGGCGTGCGCGAGCAAACCGGTAGAAAAGCGGCGCGGCCTTCGCGCGGCAGTAGCGCCGCCGTGAGAGTCAGGGCCAGTAGGGTCAGGGAAAGTGGCTTCATGGGACCTCCAAGTTGGAAGGGCGTCAGGCCCCTCTATTTCGAGCATCGCTGAACCCTCCGGCGCTTCCCACTGACCGCCCCTCGATTTTGCTGATGGGATCTGATGGGATTTCGGATATAGGTGAATCGTGGGTGGCTTCGCGGACAGAACGATTGAGTCTCTCTTCTTCGCCGGGGAGCACCGTTCGGTGGCGGACCGCACCATTGATGCGCCTTCACCCACCTACTCCCTGGAAGAATTCCCTCACGTTGTCGGGGCCTTGGTCATGCTGGGCCGGACGGAAGAAGCCGAGATGGCCTATGTCCTGAGGAGGGAACAGCTCACCCATCCCCAGCGCGTGGCCTGCCGCTTCTTTCTGGGCGTGGGCTTTTGCCGGCATTCCTTTTACGAGAAATCCCGTCGTTATTTCGTCGAAAACCTATCAAGCCGGCGCCAGGCCGATGATGCGATTTCGAGGTATTACCGGGCTCAAGGGCTTGGTTTTTATCACTACTTTGCCGGGCGCATGAAGCGGGCGCTCGTGTGGTCGGAGCGCAGTTTCGCGGCCGCCTTAGAGGGGGGATTTCTCTACGGCCGCGCCTTCGCCGCCGACCTCAAAGGCCACGCTTTACTCCAGACAGGACAAGTAGGGCTGGGCCTGAAAACTTTGGAGCTCGCCGCTCATCTCGCTTCTCAACTGGGAGCGAAGTGGCTGCAGGAAACGGTTCGTTCTTCTTTACTCACTTACCGGGCCCGCTTCGGAATCGACGGCGAGGCTAGTCTGGATCAGCTTCTCTCCGCGCTGAAAGCGCTTTCGAAGCAGGACATCTACACTCAGTCGAGTTTGCTTTTGGAGATCTCCGGCGAGCATTTGCGACGGGGCCGGCTGACGGAAGCGAAAACTACTCTTAACGATTGTTGCCGGATTGTGTACGGGTCCCATAACCGGCGGCACGCGGCGATGCTTAACTTGAAATATGCGTATGTGCACTACCGTGAAGGAGAGCCGCACTTGGCGCTGAATCTGGTACGTAACGCCCTCACGCAGATCGACACGAGAGTCGACGTACTGCTCGAGCTCAAGCTGCGTGGTTTCGAGAGAAAACTGGTGAACCTCCTCGGCATCGAAGTCTGTCAGGTAGCCCTCGAGGAAAAAGTCACTCGTCTGTCGAAACGCGCGGAAGAAGCCGTGGGCCTGCGAATGCTCGCCCGCGAGAAGAGCTTGTCCGGGGCCGGAATTCGTTACGGAGAAGATCCCATCGGCGATCTCTGGGACAAGATGCAGCGGGAAGGCGCGGGAGCTTCCGACGCAATTCTCAAGAGCGGCTACCTAGGCCTACTGCCGGAAGTGCTTCCCGTGCGCGGGGAAGAGCGGGTTTTGTATCTGGATCTGGAGCCCGGCTCGCTCACGGTCTTCGACAAAGGCGACGTCGAGCACCACGCGGAGCTGATGTCTCGCTCCCTTCGGGCGCTTCTTCTCGAAATCCGGAAGGGACCGAAGACAAAGGAAGAGCTAATCCAAAACATTTGGAAGTACGAGTACCACCCGCTTCGGCACGATACGCTTATCTATTCGGCCATCGCGAAGCTCAGGAAAGTGCTCGCTTCCCGGGCGCATTGGATTGAAGTGTCGGAAGCCGGCTATCAGCTTCGAAACCAGATTCGCGTAATGGTTCACGAGAACGGCGTTGCGAGTGCGCCCGTCAATGAGAGCCACGAACCGGAACCCGCTCCGCGGGCCGCGCTCAACCATCGCCAGGAAAAAATCCTGCGGTTTTTGAAAGAGAACGAGTTCATCGACACCGGCACCTGCCGCACACTTTTTGAAACTTCGGAGATAACCGCGAGCCGCGACTTGAGCGAGCTGCTGAAACTCGAGCTGGTCGGGCGCGTCGGTAAAGGCCGGGCTACGAAATATAGAAGAAAAAACCTGGAAGAAGGGAACCTACAATGAAACAGCTCACTCTCGCTCTGTTCCTGCTCGCGGTGAACCTGTCGGCCGCCACTTACAAGGTTCCGGTTCCGCCGGATTTGGAAGCTTACAGCAACTTCAACGTCACCAGCGCGCAGGCGAAAATCGTGGGCGATCGGCTCGAAGTCACTTACGCCCTCCCTCAGGCGCTCGTAGGAAACGGAGCCCCGCTCACCTTCACGGGCAAGGTGGGCAACTCCTTTATCCCGGTAAGCGGAACCTCGGTGAAGGGCTACTGCATGTCGTTCGAGGACCAGCCCCTGACCTGCATGCTCCGGTACCCCAAGTCCGTCATCGACGTGGCGTCGCGGGACATCTTCCTGAACGGGCATTTTACGGGAACCGACTTGTTCTCGATGGACCGGGTAGCCCGGTTCTTCGGCAACGACCCGGCCGGCCTGCTTTCCGTCGAACTGAAGTGACTCGGGGCTTTGCCCACCTGAGCCCGCATGCTAGAACCTGCCAATGAAGCGACATCATTGGCTCCTTTTGGCCCTGGCGGCAGGCGCGGTTCTCGGTACCACCCTCCATTCTTATGGGGATGTGGCCTGGCTCGGCGACCTCAATAAGTACGTCATGGAGCCGCTCGGGCAGCTGTTTTTGCGGCTGATCTTCATGATCGTCGTGCCCATGGTGTTCGCGGGGCTCGTGCTCGGCGTAGTGCAGCTCGGACGGCACCACGGACTTGGGAAAGTCGTTTCCAAGACTCTCTTCTTCACGGTGATGTCCTCGACCGCGTCGGTGCTCATCGGCGTCGCGCTCGTGAATCTCTTTCAGCCAGGGCTCCACGTCAAAAACGCGACGACCCTCGGAGCCGATCAAGGGGCCGGCGTTTCGAAAATCGCGACCAATGCCGGGGCGGCAAAGCCCATCACCCAGGCGCTGCTCGAAATCGTGCCGAAGAATCCCATCGACGCCGCCGCTCGTGCGTTGGACGGTGAGATGCTCGCGCTCATGTTCTTCGCGCTCGTGTTCGGGCTCGCGCTCGCGAAAAGTTCGGCGAAGACCGACAAGGGTAGCTCGCTCACGCACATGCTTGAAGAGGTGTACGACGCGGCCATGATCGTCGTGGAGTACGTCATGAAGCTCGCGCCGTTCGCGGTGTTCGCGCTCGTGTTCACGAGTACCTTCAAGTTCGGGCACACGCTGCTTCTCTCTCTGATGGCCTACGTCGCCGTCGTTATCGTGGGACTTTTGATCCAGCAGTTCGTCGTGTACGCGGCCATGTTGAAGTCCATGGGCGGCCGTAACCCGCTCACCTTCTTCAAAGACTGCCGCGAAGTTTACGTTTACGCGTTTGCGACGGCGTCTTCGAACGCGACGTTGCCGAAGTCGCTGGAGCTAGCCGAGCATAAGCTAAAGCTTCCGCCCGAAATCTCGCGCTTCGTGTTGACCGTCGGATCGACCGCGAACCAAAACGGTACGGCGCTCTTCGAAGGCATCACCGTGCTCTTTCTCGCTCAAGTGTACGGAGTGGATCTAACGGTAGCTCAGCAGATCCAGGTCGTGCTCATGTCGGTGCTTGCCGGTGTAGGCACCGCGGGCGTGCCCGGAGGATCCTTGCCCCTCATCATGATTCTCCTGCAGCAGGTGGGAATCCCGCCCGAAGGGCTCGGCATCGTCCTTGGAGTGGATAGGCTCCTCGACATGTGCCGCACCACCATCAACGTCAGCGGCGATCTCGTAATCGCGGCGCTCGTGAGTGGAAAGCCGAAACTGGCGCGTGCTTAAGGCCGCTTAACCAAGTCAGCAGTTCTTATTTAGAAAAGCTTAAGCCTCAGAGCTGTTGCGCATTGGGACCAATGCGTGCAGAACTGCGGCCCGGGGGGGGGATTTCCATGTTTAATCGGTTGGCTTTTTTTACGTTGGTTTGTTGCACCGCTGGGCTCACCTTGGCCGACACGGTCACTCCGCCGCCGCGTCCGGAAGCGGTCAATTACCTGGTCGTCTACGATCGTCTCAGATCGTTTCGCACGCTCGAGCTCGCGGCGATGGGGCAGAAAGAAGAAGCCACGGCTCAAGCCGTCTACGACGAGACGACCTACCAGCGCAACCTTATCCTGTTCAAGAAAAATACCATCCCGGAAGAAGAGCTCCGCATCCGGGACATGCGCCGGCAGGTCAGCAAGCTAAGCATCGACAGATTCGATCACGAGGCCAAGTACGGAGCCGCCGAAGTGGCCGCCCACGAGCTTCTTTTACAGGCCCTCCAGGGACCTTCCGGCGATGTCGCGCTGGTCTTTGAGAATTTCAAGCGCTCGTGGGACGAACAGTGTATTGCTCGGGATTTCCGTTTGAAGGAGGCGCTGGCTCGACAGTCGCTTGCCGACTACCGAATGAAGTTGTCGACGCCGCTTCGGGCCGTCGGCGCAGTCTCTCAGCAAGAGTATGACCTACACTTCACGGAACAATTGCGTGCGAATGCGGAGGTGAAGGCGAGCAAACTTCTTCTGGCGGCGTGCCGGGAAGGCGAGCCGGACCTGCTTCTCATCCAAAAGCTTGCCGGGGGACGCTGACGAAACTGGCGTGCGACTGCGCCTGTATTCCAACAGTGTTCCCAGTAAGGTAGGCACGAGCAGCCTGGTTCGGGAATTGCTATCCTATCCGCCATGGTTCGTGGGCCGGCAAAACTTGCGTTCGTTCTGTTGCTGCTTCCCTTTCTGGCGTTGGCCGCGCCCAAGTGCGATTACGCCAAAGTCTTTAAAACCTCGTTCCAGAAGGACTACGTTCAGAGCGAATGCCAGTCGAACGTGTGCCGCCTCTTGGGTAGGCTCGAGAAAGAAGGCGCCGACCTATCGAAAGCCAAGGTCGTTTACCTCTCGGGGTACCTCGCGCCCCAAGATACCCGGCAGTTCATCGTCGAATGGCCATACCACACTATCGTGATCTACCAAGGCAAAGTCCTCGATATGGACTACACCAAAGAGCCGACCATCCTTACCGTCGACGAGTATTTCAAAAAGAACTGGCTTCCGAATGGCTACGACGACAGCAAACGGGCTCAGGTGATGGCGGGCAAACAGGTTCAGCTCGTCGAAGTGGCCGCGAAAGAATACCTGGATAAGTTTCCGCTGGAGAATCCCACGGATGCGGAAATGCAGAAGTTCATCGACGAAGTCGTCTCGAAGAATCCGATCGTGCCCCTCAACGAGTTTATCGATCGCATCAGGGCGAAGCCCTAACCTTAGATCTGCTTGATCCGCGGCGTCGTGAAGCAATCCGGCTGTGCGCGTATCTGCTGGAACTAATCGAGACCGGAACCTGAGAATTCACCTCTTCAAGCGTTAACGCCTAAAACGCCGCGTCGTTTACAGTAGATCCTCATCCTTAGATCATTAAGGACAAGCTAATCCCTCAACCAGGAGCCCCCAATGAAGCGTTTCGGCATTGCGTTGCTTTTAGCCTTCGTCATGGTCCAGTCCGCTTTCGGGGCCGACCGGGTTTTGTCGAGCTACCTCGTGGAAGAAAGCGCGCTGAGAGCGGCGCCTTACCTGACCTTCTTCGAGGTCGAGCGCCGGGTAGGGGACAAACTCGAAGTGCTCGTCCCCGCGACGCGGGCGAAAGATCTTCTCGCTGTATTTCCCAAAGCGCAGCTCGTTGAAAAAGACATCAACGACGTTTTCAAGCGCATGGATCGGTCGGAGCCGAACTGGCGCGCGGGCTACCACAACTGGACGAGCGTTCAGGCGGAGCTGAAGCAGCTGACGCAAGACTATCCGATGCTCGCGGCCCTCGAAAATTACGGAAAGTCGGATGACGGCGAGCCGCTGCTCGCCATCCGGTTGACCAGCCCCACGATGGTGGAAAAACCGGAAGTGCTCATCACCTCCTCCACCCACGGCAACGAGATTGCGACCGTCGAAATCACGATGGGCGCCATCAACGAAATTCTGAAGGGCTACGGCAAGGAAACGAAGTTCACCGAGATGCTCGATAACCACGTCGTCTACTTCATCCCAGTGGTCTCGCCCGACGGCTACAAGAACCGCAGCCGCGAAGTGCATGGAGTAGATCCGAACCGCAACTTCCCGTGGCCATCCAGCCCCAACAAGCAATCCATCCCGACGATCGCGAACTGGAGAAAGTGGGCGGAATCGAAAAAGATCGTCGGCTCCATCGACATTCACGCGCCGGCCGAGATGGTCATGTACCCGTGGGCGTACACGGGTAGCGCGCCCCAAGGCGCGGACCTGGTCAAATTCAAGGAAGTCGGAAACATCATGGGTAAGGATCTCGGATTCCCGGTCGGGCAGATCTACCACATCATCTATCCGGCTCCCGGCAGCAGCGCCGACTACTGGTACTGGAAGCATGGAACGCTCGCGTACGGCTTGGAGATCGGCGGCGGAAGCTTCGCTCCTTCGTCGAGCCAGCTACCGACGATCATCGCGCACCACCTACCCGCGCTCTACCATTTCATCGAAGCCTTCTAAGTTGTGACATCGGGGCATGGCGGGAGTAGCTTCCCGTCATGCCCCCCTCCGATGATAAACCGATCAGCCCTCTCAAGCTCTCTGTCGGCGTAGTTTTCAATGTTCTGCTCCTCGCCGTTTTCCTTTTCCCCTTCGCCGGCACGTTCGAGTGGACTCGGGCCTGGACCTTCCTCGCCGTGAGCGCGGTGCTGACGACCTGGTCCACCCTCTATCTCTACCGAATCAACCCCGAAGTCTTGAAGGCGCGCTACAAATCGCCGGTGCAAAAGGGCCAGCCTCTACGGGATAAATTTCTGGTTACCCTCCTCATGGCACATTGCGCGCTGGTCGTCGCGCTCGTTGCTCTCGATCTCTTTCACTACCACTGGATGGAAAGGACATCCGACTCGGTTTCAGCCGCGGGGTTTCTCCTCTTCGTCTTTGGCTGGTGGCTCATCACCCAGTCCATGAAGGAAAACCGCTTCGCGTCCCCCGCCGTTCGGCATCAGCAGGAGAGCCAGCACCGAATCATCGACACGGGAGTCTACTCGTTCGTCCGCCATCCCATGTACTCGGGATGCATCCCTTGGATAGTCGGAACCGCGCTGTGGCTTCAATCCTGGGCGGCGGCCCTCGTCGCGCTCCTCCTTATTCCGATTCTGATGGTGAGGATCAATCTCGAGGAGGACTTCCTCGTGCGGCATCTCGAAGGCTACGCCGCTTACCGGGAGCGCGTACGCTATCGGCTCATTCCCTATCTTTGGTAAGCCAGTAGGACAGATATCCCTTATAGCGGGAGCGGACTTCCGGGGGCATCCGGTCGTGGTGGCCGATGACTTTTCTGCAGGCTGGGGATCCGCAGCGGCAGCGAAGGCGATACCAATCACTCTTCTCGGTCATCTCATAATCCCAGGTCAGCTCTTCGCCGGGCGCAATGTCTCTCATGGCGACGAGACGAAAAAGGCCGCGGATGCCGCAGTTGGGAGAGCACGAGTGATTGAGGTAGCGGGCGAGGCCTTTTGAATCGCGCCACTTGGAAGGGCCGTACTGAATGGCGTGGGAGAGAAGATCTTCCGTCCAACCCTGAAAGCGGCCGTCGAAGCGCGGGCCGTCGAAGGCGGCTACGAGCTCGCCCCGGCGGATCTTCTTTTTGGCGAAAACGCCTTTACCGCGCTTTCCGGTTTCTCGAAGAATAATTTTGGGGCTGTCCATTGGAGCCGGAACATTAGCTGCCGGGGACCATTTTGTGAAGCGCGGTGGTGGTCTTTCCTTCGTAGTCGACGTATCTGACCCCGCGTTGGTCTTGAATGCGGTACACGGGGAAGAACGGGGAAGGGGACTCCTGGCTCGGAGTGAAATACCACGTGCCCGGCTCCCGCCGTTCGGCGACCGGAACCGGTTTACCGAACTGGCTCAAGCCTTCCCAATCGCCGGTGTACGCGTTGAGCATAATCGCGCCGGTGTCTCCGAGAGAGATCAGGTAATACGAGCCGCGATCGTGGCTGACCAAACGGGGAGCGGATAGCTTCAAGGGCGAGAGGGCCGAGAAGCTGGGATTTTCGGAGACGAGCTTTGCCAGATGCGATTTCGCGAGGCGAAGGCTCTCCTCCGGAGAAATGGGGGCACCGTCGACAACCGCGGGTTTTACTCTGAGCTCGTAATCGGGCTCCGCGCGCTGGGTATTGGTGTTCTCCTCGACCGCTACGAAGCAGCCCGACCACTTGCCGCGCTCTCTTGCCGGTCCGTACCAATATTTCTGAAACCAGGTTGTCCCGCTGACGAGCACGTGCTGCGCTTTCCACGGATCGTGGGCCTCCACTTTTTCCAACGTGACGGCGGCCGCGGTTCCCGGATCCACGTCGGTCGTCGCGCCGATGAGAACGATCCAATGGGCCGATCCGTAGACGAGAACCGTCGTCGGATATTTTCTGTCGGCTAGATTTCGCAAAACCGATTTGGCGAGGGGAGCGGCGGTCTTCGAACAACGTACCGCCCAGTTCGAGTCGCCGCCCAGGGCGCCCATCACGGCTTTGAGTCCATCGGGGTCCGTGTACCAGCTCGTCTCCACTTTTAATGGCTGGATCGTGTCCCATATGAACTTTTGCTTGTAGACGTGGTCGACGTTGCCGGGAAATCCCTCGAGCATCATCTGGGCGGAGGCGGCTCCACACCAGACGTTCGTCTCTTGAGCATATAGAGGAATCTGATTCGGTTCCTTCAAGTAAACTTCGAAGTTGGCGAGAGCCGTGTGGCAGACGGTGAAAAACAGGAGCAAAGATTTGGTCATGGAGCCCCCGAAAATTTTTTCGCTGAGCTTAAAGTGTACCCGCGACTCTTGGCGAAAGAGGATATCGATAGGAGTTGGTTTAACGCATGTTAAGGCGTCGTTACGGGTTCGGTGAATACAGACTGTCTACTTCGTAACCAGTTGAATTGACGGTTTTTGTCACTTCGGGGGACCCGGCGGGAACCCGTTACGCACGAAAAACCTAACCAAATCCGGCAGCGGCCTTGCACAAGTGTCCCGCGGGATGGGTAGGGTCGTTTTACATCGTTTTGCCGTGGTTCTTACTTTAGTGGCGTTCACCGCTTCGTCGGCGGCGCCCGCGAACTGTTGGTCAAAGTACGCTCGCCTTGCGAGAAACGCCAAAGAGAAGGCGCAATACACGCTTAAGTTTGCGGCGAAACCCGCCGGATTCGCCCTCGGAGCCGCCCACGACATTTTTGTGACCGCTCTCGGGGGATCCGCGTTCCTTCCCGGCGGCATCCGTTACCTGCTTCCACTTACGAACGAAATTGCGAACATCGCCGCCACTTCCACGGGAAAGCGATGGCTCTACCACGGAGTTTCCAAGGGCCTCGCCGATAACGTGGCTTTGGGGGCGATTCTCGGCGGCACTCTTACCGCCACCGTGACTCATGGCCCGCTTTCGGGCGCCATTTCGCTCGCCGCGGGAGTCGGAATCGCCTACTGGCTTCCGCTGCAGTTCCTGCATCCCTTCATGGTCGGCGTACCCAAGATGATTCCGGACCGGTACAAGAAAACGAAAGCTTTCGCCAAATCCGGTCCGGGTCAGGCGTTTCTTGGACTTTCTTTCGTCGGAGTCCTCGAAGTTCTGCTGATGCAGTCCAGTAAGCTCGTGGCCGCTGCTTCCTGGAACGATGAGGACGACGGGAAGAAGAAGGATCCCAACGAGATTTCCGAAGAAAAGGCGAAGCAGGCTGCCGCTATTTTCATGATCGACGGATTTCTCTTCGATAAGTCGAACCTGACCAACGAGGAACGCGACCAGGCGCTCATCTACCTCTCCGGCACGACTCGTAACGGCGGTACCTTCAGCGCTTCGGCGCGCTCTTCGCTGCCGAAACCCAGCGTCACTCTCGAGGCTTCCAAAGTGGTGGCTCTGAACGATTACCTCGACAGGCAGGCGCTCAAGGACGTGCTTACGGACGAGCAGCGCTCGGACATCAAGCAACGCGCGGCCGCTCTCGTACGCTAAGGGGTTTCGAACTCTTGGAAGGGGTCGGCGATATTCACCCGATAAACTTCCGCGTCTCCCGCGCCCACATATAACTCGGCGGTACCATCCGCTCGCCTGACAAGGCCACCACTGAACAATACATCCTGCAGGTCTTTGCGCTTGGAAGCGCCCGCCGGAAGTTCCGAGCGCTCGAGAAGAATCTTCATGGACGAACGGTGTCCCGTTTCCGGATTCAGCGCGAAGGTCATCGGGTAGTAGTGCCGGTTCCCTTCGGCGTCGAATTTCGCCACGTGGCCGAGTACCCCGACCATTCCGTTCTTGAGAAGGTGCAGCTCATTTCCTCCGCCCCATTCCTCGGCGACGAAGAGATCTTCGTAAATGGTGGCTTTCCCGATCGCATCCGGGGTCAGACCTTTCAGGTTTTCGATGACGGTCATCGCCACCTTGCCCCGGCCTCCGGTCGCGCCCTGGGGTCTCGTCAGGACGAGGATTTTTCCGCCGGGCAAAGGAAGGAGGCGGATGTCTTTCATTCCTTCAGGTCCCGTCGCAAAAACTTCGAGGGAGGATATATCCTTCCCGCGGCGAAACACCGTGCGGTAGCCTAGGCCTCCGCCCGGTTTGGGAAAGGTCTCCACTCCGCCCACGACCAAATCCGCTCCGATACGGGTGACGAAAGGATCCTGCGTTTTGAAAACCGGCGCTCCTGAGAGAGGCTTCCACTGCCCATCTGACTTCTGGAAGAAAACCGTCTCGGCGCTCTCGCTGTCTCTAGATTCCACCCGCGCGGCGATCACTTCCACTTCCTTGCCCTCGTGGCTCGTTTTGAAAGGGGCGGTGGGGTTGTAGACGTCTCGGCCCTCCACTCCGATGAAGTTCAGCTTTTCCCCCGTGACGCGCGTCTTACTTTCGCGGTGCCGGGTGAGATAAGAGTCGAGGGGAGCCGCCACCGCCGGGCCGGACACACCCTTCCAGCTCTGTCGGCAATCGAAACCCCAGCAGACGGCGGAGATCGCCAAGCAGACGAAGGCAAGAATTGGTGGTTTCATAGGAAAGCGGCTTACCCACATTAGCCGCTTTCCGCGGATTACCTAGCAATAAGACGTCCGCTGGATGGTCGCTACTTAAGGCCCGGAGCCTTTCGGTAGATCGAGTGCCACTCCCGCTCCAGGCGCTCCCGATCCAGCGGATGGGCGATAGCGATCAACGCCTTACAACGTTCACTCAAAGTACGTCCATAAAGGTCCGCCACTCCCCACTCCGTCGCCACGTAATGCACGTGAGCCCGGGTCGTCACCACTCCCGAGGCGGGTAGAAGCTGACTTACCAGTCTGGATTGGCCCGATCGAGTGCGGGAGAGTACCGCGATGATGGGCTTGCCGCCTTCCGAAAGCGCCGCTCCCCGCATGAAGTCCATCTGGCCCCCCACGCCCGAAATGATCCGGGAGCCCACCGAGTCCGCGCAAACCTGGCCCGTCAGATCGATCTGAACGGCGCTGTTGATGGCCACCACCTTCGGGTTGCGGGCGATGACGGCCGGAGAGTTCACATAGTCGCTGGTCAGCTGAAGAAACGCGGGGTTGTCATGAATGAAGTCATAGACCCGGCGAGACCCCATGATGAAGGTGGATACCGTCTTACCCGGGTGTACCTGTTTGTTCGAGTTATCGACGACACCGGACTCGATGAGCGCCAGTGCCCCGTCGGACCACATCTCCGTATGAATTCCAAGCCGCTTGTGATTCGTCAGGGCTCCCAGGACGGCGTCGGGTAGGGAACCGATTCCCATCTGCAACGTCGAGCCGTCCTCGATGAGCGCGGCCACGTTCGCGCCGAGTCTTCTCTCCTCATCGGAAAGAGGCTGGGGAGTGCGCTCGTAGAGCGGGGATTCGATCTCCACGGCATGTTGAATGTGGTTCACGTGCAAAAGGCCGTCCCCCAAGGCCCGAGGCATCTGGGGGTTGATCTGGGCGATGACGACGCTTGCACACTCGACCGCGGCTCTGGCGATGTCGACGCTGACGCCAAGGCTGCAGTAGCCGTGGGAATCAGGGGGAGAAACCTGAATGAGAGCCGCATCGAGCGGCCGGCGCCCGGAGCGAAATAGCGCCGGTATCTCGGAGAGAAAGACTGGTAGGTAATCGACCCGGTCGTAATCCAGCACGGGACGCATCGTCGCGCCGACGAAAAGGTTCGCCACGCGAAAGTGCGCCGCATGAACCGGCGGTCCTTCGGTATGGAGGTGGATAAGCTCCAAGTCCTTCAACGAGTCAGCCATGGAGGCAAGCCCTTCCAGAAGGACCTTCGGTGTCGCGGCGCCTCCGTGAACGAACGCGCGCCAGCCCGGCTTGAGCGCGGCTAGTGCCGATTCGACGGTGGAATGCAAACGCATGAGGCAAGCCTAACACGACGGAGAATCTCAGGACGACTGACGATCTCAAAAGAGCCAGAACAAGAGCACGCCGAAGGCGATGCACAGGCTCAAGAGCCCGCCAACTTTGAGCGCCAGCTTGGCATTACCGCTGAAAGCGACGATTCCGGTTTTGAAGGCAAGATTGGTGAGCGTTCCCAAAAGAATCATTTCCCGCCCTTGTTCAGGCGCCAGCTGATGCAGCGTAACGAGCCTTGCCGTCGACAAAGTGATGGCGTCCACGTCCGTCACGCCCGAAATGGCGGCCACCCAGTAGAGCGAGCCCGGCCCCAGGTACTTCTTCGCGGCCGCCGTGACGACGACGACGGCGACGTAGGTGACCCCGAATATCAGAGCGGAACGGACGCCACCCGGCTTCTGCGGCTCGTTGCTGGAAGTTTGTTTCTCCTTCGAGAGAAAATGGGAGCCCAGGGCCAGAAGCAAAGAAAAGGCGAACCAAGCCGAGAGGGGAGCGAGCAAGGCGTTGAAGAGAGTGTTGGAGACCGCGGCGGTTTCAAGGAGCACCCGCAAGTACACGAAAGTAGAAGCGATCAAAATAACGGTGGTTGCCCGGGAAAGGCTCGTTTCTCCCCTGCGCGCGCTTTGGGTGAAGCTCAGCGTAGTGGCGGTGCTAGAGATCAATCCCCCCAGTATTCCCGACGTGAAAGTGCCCGCGGAGGGGCCCACGAACTTGGAGACTATGTAGCCGATCAAGTTGAGCCCGACGATAAATACGACCATCAGCCATATCTCGTGCGGGTTCAAAACTTCGAAGGGTCCGAAAGCTTCGTTGGGAAGAATCGGAAGGATGATGAAGGAGAGCAGAACGAATCGCATGATCGCCTTCAGATCCGCGTCTCCGAGACGGGAAGCGAACCCGTGAAGCTCGGGCTTGTACTGCAGCAGGACCGCGACGCCTCCTCCGATCACCACCGCGACGAGCTTCGAGCCCGCGACGAGATAGACGCCCACCGCGAACATGATCAGCAGCGAAATTTCGGTGGTGATGCCACCCGACCGCTCTTCCGAGCGTAGCAAGGAAAGGTTTCCCATCAGGATGAGGACGATGAGACCGATGAGCGCGGCCGCCAGAAAATTCCCTCCGTAAGTTTGAGCGATGAGGCCGCAAAGGGTTCCGAAAATGGTGGCGAGCGGAAAGGTCCTGAAGCCCCCCAAGCTCGACTGCGCCTTCTCGCGTTGAAGGCCGACGAGCAGCCCCAGTAGCAACGAGATACCCAGCTTTTCGAAGATGAAATAGGGGCTCATGGTTATGTGACAAAGTGGCCCATCAGGGGCGATCTTGTCCAACGCTTTCCGACTCCTCGCGCCGCCGGAGTGCCTCTTTGCGCCCGGCGGAAGGGCGGCTTACATGGGTACGCCAATTGCAATCATCGATCCACAAGCAACCACGAGGTGATTCGATGAAGAGTAAGATTCACGCGATTCGAGATTTCATGACTTGGACCCCGCTCACGGTGGGACACGACATCCCCGTCGGTACGGCGAAGGAAATGATGCGGGATTCTAAGATCCGTCACCTTCCGGTACTGGACCGGGGAAAGATCGTCGGAGTCATCAGTGACCGGGATATCACGGAAGCCATGCTCACCAAGGGCGGCGACCGGTTTCTCGTCGAGGACGTCATGATGCCCTCGCCCTACGCGGTCGGGCGGGATACTCCGCTACGGGAAGTCGTCTCTCAAATGGCGGACGAAAAGTATGGCTGCGCCATCATCGAGGACAAAGCGGAGAACGCCATCGGAATTTTTACCACCGTCGACGCGTGCCGGGCGCTGGCCCGTCTATTTCGGGAATAGTCACAACGAGTTTGGAGAGCGGAGTCCATGAGAAAAAAGAAGACACACAACGGAGTCGATATTTCCAGCACCCTCGGCATGAAGGTAACTCCTCGTCATACCGCTTGGGTGGTCGTCGCCCACCGCGCGGGAGCCCAGTTTTTTCAGAAGGACGGGGACGAGTTCACCAAGATTCACGAAATTCCCTTCCCCGAAGGAAGGGGCAAAGAGCGGGATCTCGTCTCGGACCGACCTGGCCGCGCGTTCGATAGTTATACCAAGGCATCCGGGGGACATTTGACGGGTGCGCCCCGCCACGCGATGACCTCGCGCGAGACTCCTTCGGAGCACGCGACGCTGGCCTTCAGCGAAATCATCGCCGAATGGCTGGAGACCGCCCGCAAGGAGAATAAGTTCAATGAGCTCATGCTTGTCGCCGAGCCCCGTTTCATGGGTCGGCTGGAGGGCAAACTCAGCTCCAGCGCGTTGCGTGTGCTCGTCGACAAGAAGGAGAAGGACTATTCCTGGCTCGACGAAAGAGACATCGAGAAGCGCCTGAAGGAGCTGTTTCCGAAGCATGTTCCGCTGGCCTGAGCCGCGCGGGACGACGAGGGAGGCCTTGTGATACGACTCATGCCCCGTCGCTGGGGCGAAAGCCAGTTCGGAAGACGGGTACGCCTTTTCGAATGGGGCGGAGCCGTTTTCGCGACGGACTTCTCCATCCTGTTCTTCCTCTGCCTCCTGTTTTTGTCATTGAGGCTGCGTCTTTTTCCGTTCTTCTATACGGACCTAAGCTCGGCCACCTACTGGGGTATGGCGTTCGTCACCACCATCGGAATCGTTCTGTCGATAATTTCCAGGGAGATGTTTCATCTGGTTGGCGCCCGCCGGCTCGGGGAAAAACCGCAGGGAGCGTTTTTGTATCTGTTCGGCGCGGGCGCTCCTATCGAGCTGCCCGAGGGAAATCGTTGGTCGCGCTGCAAGCTTTACCTCGAGGCCATCGGGTTCAGCGCCTTTCTCGCGCTCTTGTGTTTCGGGTTGGCGTTCCTTTTGGACACCAACCCCGGTCGAGTGACTCTGGTGGGAATCCTTTTTCACCTCGCGGCGTTTAATCTGACGTTGGCCGTCTTTCAGCTTCTTCCCGTGCTTCCCTTGGATGGCGGGCGTCTGCTGCTTACCTGTTTTTCCGGGGATTCCGGCGTGAGCCCGGGCATCTTGAAGTCGGTATACCTTGCCGGCAATGCCGTTGGTCTCGCGCTTCTGGCGGCCGGGGGGTACAGCATCTTCGGGCAGAGTCCGGTTCTCGGGGCCTGGTTCGTTCTGGTCGGGCTGATGTGTCTGCGGGCGAACTACGAGGATTACCGTCATCTGAAGTTCCACGGACGGTTCTAGGGGGCAACTTGCCGCTGGTTTGAGTCAATATTTCCCGAAAAATCCGCCCGTCCGCAAATTTCGAGCTGAGCCTGCCTTCGGCACGTAAGGTGCAAAGCCCTTTCGCAAATCTGCTGGGGGTAGCATGCGAAAGGTCATCTTTGGGGTTCTATGTTGTCTGTCCGCTTCCGGAAACGGGATTCCCGCTAGCGAAGTGATTCTAACCGCGCGGGAAGCGGCGGAGCTGAGCAATCGCCTCAAGCGGTTCGCCGACGGAGACGTTTCCCTTATGAGCGAGGCCGTTCCGCGAAGCACGGCGGAAGGAAGGCCCGTGCCGGTCACGGCAAACCGCCGCCGAATCATTCAGTCCCTTTGCCGAGGGGTGGCCAGACGCTATTTTCCGAAACTCAACCAACCTGCTACCTGGGAAGCTCCGGCCGCTTACGATCGGGTGAACCAACTGACCCACAGCTGGATCGACGAAAAGAAACTTTCCTGGGATCCCAGCCAACTTCCCGTCGAGGGAAAGACCAAGCTCGGCCTTTGGTCCGGCGATTACTGGTCGCTTCGCGGGGGAGCTACTTCGTTCCGCTACCTCGAAAACACCTGGTTCGGTTCGTACGACGAAGCGGTTGCCAGCTACCAACAGCCGGCCGACTGGAGCCGGGCGCTTTCGCTTTCCTTCGCCGACCTGACCAAGCTCGTGCAAACTTGGTCGCCAGCCGAGAAGTGGGATCTGACCGTGGGCGACACCGATTTCTCTCTCACCCGCAATCAGAAGCTGGCGGGCGCCCGTTACAAGGACGAAACCGGCGACGTACCCACTTGGATGGGACTTTGCCATGGCTGGGCAGCGGCCAGCATCGGTGCGCCCCGCCCCGATCGGGCCGTGGATGTCGTCGGACCAAACAAGGTAACCGTGCGGTGGCTTCCGGATGAAATCCGCGCCATGACGACGCTCGCCTGGGCCACTGCGGAAATTCCCACGAATTTCGTCGGAGGCCGCTGCGACGAGAAGCAGACCGACACATTTCCAAACGGCCGTCTTCAGCAACCCGAATGCTTCGACACCAATCCCTCCACGTTCTTCCTGGCGCTGGGCAACCTGGTGGGCCGTCAGGGATCTTCCTTCGTCATGGACGTGGCTTTCGACTACCAGGTTTGGAATCATCCGATCTCGGCCTATCGCCTGACTTACTTCGACCCCACGGATCCGTCCCGTACCAACGACGATTGGCGGAAGGTCGCCGTGGATTACGATTCCCGTTTCAAGGCGAAGGACCGGTTTCAAAAGCCACTCACCCGAGGGCAAAGAGGAGCCGGTGGCCGGTACGACGATAGGGGAATCAAGAAAGTGGTCGGAGTCGCCGCCACGGTGGGCTACCTCGTCGAGACCCGGCCCAGCGGAGACGCGCGGGCGGCCGCGGACCAGATCCGTCGCATGACCTTCACCTTCGATCTCGAGATGTACCAATCCGAAGGGCGCTACATGGCGCTCGGAGGGGAATGGCACGAGAATGCCCATCCGGATTTTCTTTGGATCCCGCAGGCGGGAGTAACTCCTTATACAGCTTTCGATAAGGCCGACGTCGCCTTTACCGGCAAAGAGGTTCCCGCGGAATCGCTGACCCACGCCGCCGCCGCGGGTAGCCGAAGGGGATACCCCATCTGCACGGTCTTGAAGACCCTCATCGATAAAAGTAGCGGAACCCGGCAGTACCGGTGCGCCAACGGTTGAGGCGACAAAATGTCTCGTCCGGATGGTGATTCGTCCCATTTCGGGGCCATTCCGGTCAAAAAGGCCGTGGTTTCGCTGGCTCTGGATTTGCAATCTGTTGCCGTAGACCCGATTCAGAGGAGGCCTTCTTGAAAAAGTTCCTGCGTCCCGGCGTTGCCGTTTTCGCCCTGTTGGTCCTGATGACCGTACGGGCGGAAAGCGAGCCGTCCGCGGCCAAGCAAACGAGCGGGGCTTGGGGCACCGGAGGCCGATACCAGGAGCTCTACGAAAAAGGGACTCGAGCCACCTTCGAGGGAAAAGTCCTTCGCACGGAAGATCTGATGCCTCTGAATGCGGTGGAGCCTGGTCTTCAGCTCCGCCTGCGTGGAGAAAAAGGAGAGATGGGAGTTCATGTCGGACCGAAGTGGTTCGTCATGGAAAGAGATCTCCTGTTCACTAAAGGCGAGCCGGTGGTGGTGGTGGGCGTGACGATCCGCTGGGAAGGAAAGCCCGCCATCGTCGCCCAAGAGATCAGGTGGAGAGATCGAAAAGTAATTTTGCGGGAGCTGACCGGGGCTCCGGTGTGGGCCGGCTCGGCTGGCCATAAAGTACCGGAATGAAGAGGGGGCTCGAACGAGTATGGAAGCGAAAAGTTCCAAAAAATGGATCTGGGCGGTGGATGCCTTTCACGATCAACCCGTCACTCAATGGCGGGCGGTGGAGCATCTGAAGGGCCTTCACACGAAGACCTTTCTGACGATTCAGCCGGTCAGTTGTCTGCCCCTCGGAAAGTACGACGGACGCACCAGGCAATTTCTCGAGGAGTGGCACGCTTTGGCGACCGCCGCCGAGCTGAATCTTCGGGAGCTTTTGGTTCAGGGAAATACTCTGGGAGTGCTCCCTCCGCGTTTCCTCCGCCAGGCTTCCGCGTCGGTGAACGACGGGGTGAATGAGCTTCTTCGTTTCGCGCTTCACGAAGGTGCCGACGGAATCGTCCTTACCTCCCACGCAAGGCGCGGGCCGGCCCGGATGATACTGGGGAGTTTCGCCGAAAGTCTCGCTTCACGCAGCCCCATTCCCGTTCTGGTGGTCAATCCGAAAGCGGCCCGTCCGAGGGGGCTGAAGAAGATCTGCTTTCCGACGGACTTCAGTGAAGTGTCGAAAGACGCCTTCGACAAAGCGGTCCAGCTCGCGGCCGAAACGAACGCCTCCATCACTCTCTTTCACAAAATGAACCGCCTCTATCCCGAGATCGGCAACGTATCTCCCACCGATCCGCAGAATCCAGTCTCGCAACTCGAGGAAAGCCTTCGAATCGAATCGGAGGCCTGGATGGAACAGGCACGCAAGGAAGGCGTGGAAATTCGGCTGGTGCTGGACATGACGTTCGGCCGACCGGTTCCCGCCCTGCTCAGGCTGGTCGGGGAGCTTGGCAAGGACACCATCATCGCCATGGCCTCGAAGCGGGGGCCGGTTGGTGCCGCAATGCTCGGAAGTTTCGCGAGGCAGGTTATGCGTCAGAGCCGGTTGCCGGTGATGGTACTCCATGTTCAGCAGGATTCCGTGACCGACGCGTTCCGGAATCAATTGGCGCGAATTGCCTTCGGAGCCAACCCACCGATTTAGGCGTCCGACTTTTTTCAGGCGGACGAGATTCGTAGCGAATTTCTTCATTCTGGAACTCCCCACGGGAGGTTCCATGAAGAAGAGGGGCGACACAAAACCGCTCAAGGCTCTGGTTGTCGACGACGATCCCGCCTGGCTAGACTACATCGCCGCGGTGATTCCGAAAGCGAGGCTGGCGCTTTGCTCCAAGCCGGAGACCGCGCTTTCCCTCATCAAGAAAGGCGACGTTGGCCTCGTCGTCACCGATACGAACATGCCGGGGCTCAACGGCGTCGAACTTCTGAAAGCCATCCGCAAAGACGAATCACTCGTGAATCTGCCCGTCCTTATCCTATTCAACGGGCTGTATGGATCGCCGATGACGGCGGAGGAAGTCTATTTGCTGGGAGCGACCGTCGTGCTGACAAAGAGCGAGTTCGTCCAAAGCATCGAGATAGTGCTCGCGAACTACCTGCCCTGACGGTACTCGGACGGGGTTTTGCCGTTCCACTTCTTGAAGGCCTCAGCGAAGGAAGACTTCGAGTTGAAGCCGCAATCCATCGCGATGCCCAGGATGCTCAGGTGAGCCAGACTGGAATCGCGAAGGCGATGCTCCGCCTCGCGGACCCGGTATCGATTTATCAGGTTGAAGAAAGTCATTCCGACGCCATCGCGAAGAACTTCGCTGACCTCGTCGGGACGCAGCTTCATGCGCTCGGCCAGAGTGCTCAAACGAAGCTCGGGATCCAGGTAGAGTTTCTCGCTTTCGAGAATGGCGGTCAGGAGCTTGGCGTTTCCCTTCAAGTCCTCCGGGGAAAACTTAGTCGAGCGAGTGGAAAGCCCTCGTGCCTCGGCAAAGACCGCCGAATAGCGCAAGGCAAAGAATCCGATCGCGAACAAAGTCAGGGTGACAAGCAGCGTTCGGGCTTGAGACAGTGCCAGCGGAAAACCAGTTATGATCTGACCGGCATTGAGAATCCACGCCGCCAAGGCGGCAAGTAACAACAACTTTAGCCAAGTCACCTTGAGCGAGCTCGCCGTTACTTCTTGGAGGCGCGCCTCGTACTCGGTTACCTGCTTCTCGGCGAGGTAGACGTAGTAACCGCCGACGCAAAGCCGATAGAGGTGGCGGGCATAGGGCTCCCACTCGAAGGTGGCGGGCCGCAACGACAGCACAATGACCGTCCAAATCGTTCCCACGAAAAATGGAATCAGATGCTTTAAGTGCGAACGGTTCAGACAGAACTCGCGGGTGGTGAGGCATACGATATAGAGATAGAGAAGCGGCGCTATAAGGAGCACGAACGGATAGTCCAAACCGAGCTGAATCCATTCGAAAGGATCCACTCCCTGCAGGCGGCTCGGGAGGGCGACCGCTTGGTTGAGTAGGGCGAGCAGAACGACCACGGCCAAAAGCCGGTTCGGCAGACGATTTTCCGTCTGAGTAAAGAGGGCGGCCACGAGGATAAGCCCCAGAGTGCCGGAAACCAAAAAAGCCGAAAGCCAGAAACCCATGAAGGCGCTAAGGAAAGACCGCGGCGGGGGACTCGTCAATTGTCCTAACGAGTAAGATTAAGTAACTGAAATTAGGCCGTTCCAGCCGCTTCCTTTAACGCTTCTGTATTCCATTCGTGCTCACGTACCCTTCTAAGGTTGTGCCCTAAATGACGGTCGGTGGTGCGGCTAAATGCGTTTGGAGCTGAAAAAGTTTGCCCTCCTTCTACTGGTCGCATGCGCGGCCGGCCGGGCCGAGCTCGGCTCGCCCACCGCTCAAGATCAGCAAGCCGCCATCGAGTTTTCGAAGGCCGTCGAGTCCGAGCACTTTCTGGAGGTCCCGCTTTCCACGGTGTCCTATCGCATTCACGCCAACTATCTAGCTTCGCTCGACCCCGATTCGATCTATCTGACCGAACAGGACAAGGTGGAGTTCCTGAAGTACGAAGCTCGTCACGGCGATGAAATAAAGGCCGGCAAATTTTCCTCCGCCTGGGACATGTTTCATAGGCTTCTACAAAGAAAGCGGGAAAAGATTCCTCCCGTGGTCGAGCTGCTTGAGAAAGGCGAGGCGCCCACGGGGAATTCGTCGCTCGAGAAATTCGTGCGGGAAGATCTCGAGATCCGCGTGAAGAGCGGAATGCCCCGTGCGGAGGCGATCAAGATTTTGAGGGACGATCTCAAGCGCGGATTGGAGTGGACGACCAAAGCATCGACCGGGCAAGTTACCGAGGTTTACCTCGATTCGGCGGCCATCGCCCTCGATCCGCATTCCTCCTATATGTCCGAGGACACGTATGAGGGTTGGAAGATGGCCATCAATAGCGGATTCGACGGCATCGGGGTCACCATCGCGCCGGGAAAGGGCGGGATCGAGATCAAGTCCGTAATGCCCGGAGGCGGCGCCGCAAAGGAAGGAACCCTGCAGGCAGGTCACCGAATAGTCGGCGCTTCCGAGGACGGGGTGAACTACGTCGATTTCGATAAAGTGCCCTATGAGAAGGCGAGTCAGCTCTTGAAAGGAGCGGCCGGCACGACGGTCTATCTCAAAGTTTCCTCCCAGGAGGGAGTGCCCCCCAACATCATCCAGGTGCCCCGCGAGCACATCAGTCTCGGAGAGGACCGAGTGAAGATACACATTGCCGAGCTGCCGATCGAAGGCGAGGCGCTGCCCATCGCGATTATCGACATCCCTAGCTATTATTCGGATCCGGATCACAAGGTTTCCATGGCGAAGGATGTCTACAAGGCCATCGAGTCGCTTGCCGTATCAGGGAAGGGCGTCGCCGGGATTATCATCGACCAGCGAGGCAATGGTGGCGGGTCCATCGATGAAGTGGTTCATCTGATCGGCCTTCTGCACGGCAAGGTTCCGGCGGTCCAGGTCACGGACTTCGCGGGCGACAAAATCGGAAATGCCTACGTTTCTCAGCTCAATCAGATTTACAACGGTCCCCTCGTGGTTCTCGTCGACAAGAGAAGCGCCAGCTCTTCCGAAATTTTGGCCGGCGCCGTACAGGATTACGGCCGCGGTATCATCGTGGGGGATTCCAGAACGTTCGGAAAGGGCAGCGTTCAGCAGGTTTACGTCCTTGAAGGGGAGAAGCTCGGCGTCGCGAAACTAACGGTTCAGGGTTTCTTCAGGCCCAAGGGCAAAACCACCCAGCACGGCGGAGTGGAGTCGGACGTGGTCTTTTCTTCCGGTTGGGACCAAGCGAAGGTCGGCGAGCATTCGCTCCCCAATCCCCTGCAGTTTGAAGACATCACGCCTGTGGTCAACGTGGGAAAAAGCACCCATGTAACGCCCGAATTTCTGAAGGCGCTGCGCGATCGCCACGCGGCGCGAGTGAGCGCCGATCCGGTGCTTGCCGCCCTGAACTCCCAGATTGCGGATTTTTTGAAGCTCTCGGCTACGGTTTCCTCCAGCGGCACCTCCTTGCCGGGGGAGGAGCTGAGTAAGCTCGGTGCGATGGGCAAGCAAGAGTTGAGCACCGGCACGAATCTGACGTTCGGCAACGATCCTTATACTAGAGAAGTCCTCCATATTCTCGGCGACTACGCCGTCATCCTCAATGAGAGCGGACTTGAAGGAACGGCACCCGAAGTGGCCATCGTCGACCCGCCCAACGGCGAGCGGCGCGAACTGTTCGCGAAGAACGATTGTCCCTATTCCGGAGTGGCGGTGAGGGTCATCCGCCCGAGACCCAGAGCCGATCGATAACGGTTGATGGGCCCGAAGGTGGCCTCGGCCGCTTTCTTCTGATCGAGGTCGGGTCGCAGATTCTTTCCCAGGTAGGCCAAGATATCCTCATCCGTGGCAATCACTCGCTTTGCCTTTTCGATGGCTTCGTCGGTGATGGGCTTTTCGAAGTCGACTCCCTGCTTTCGAAAGTTCGCTTCGAACTCCTCGGCGAGCGAGAACTCGATGTAATCCCTCAGTGCTTCTTCCGCCACGAGGGGCAGCTCTTCCAAGGCGATTCCGACTATCGATCGGCCCGGATTGTCCCGCATTTCGCTCAGGCTCTTTGGTAACTGCGTCCGATACAGCTCGGTAAGCCCGAAGCGGTTGCGAACTTCCGGGGTGAAATAGCCCACGCCGTGCTCGTGCAGATATTTCGCGAACTCCTCCCAGCCCTTACCCGAAAAATCGGCGCGTACCTCGATGCGAAGGCTTTTAAAGCCCATCGCTTGAGCGGCACTCGCCCAGTGGTGCCCATCGCTAATGTAGTAGTCGCCGTCCGGGCCGATCACGCCGGGAAGGGCGCGGGAAAGATGGCCTCGCTCCCGTACTTTCCCCACGGAGTAGGTGACGTGGGCCGTGCCTATTTCCATCTGGGTCGGGCGGATGTCTTTTATAAGGGCTTCCACGATCATGAGGCATCTTACCTCTTTTCCCCTTGTTTTCGTGACGCTTACGCCGCTGTAACCGTCCGGTAGCCTTCCGGTCCCATACTGAAAGGGTCAAAGAAATCCTCTTCCCCTGGAGGCCTGCTTGAAATCCATCACCTTCCTCGCGCTGCTTCTCGCTCCCGTTTCGGCCGTCGCCATTTCCTTTTCCGGAGACAAGGCGGCCGCTTCCCATCAAATCCAGCTGAAACTGGGCAACGACATTTGCTCGGCCGTCGCCGTGCGCGCGAACTGCGTGCTCACCGTCGGACATTGCGCCGGGGGCGGAACCGCCTGGCGACAGGCGTACACGGATCCATCGGGAGCCGCGAACCCGGTACCGAACTCGATCGTCGGAAATATCTCGCAGAGTGAAGTCATCCACATGGGTCCCGTGGACGGCGTGGTGGTGATGAGAATTCACCGCAACATCGTCGGCGCCGGGGACGTAGCGCAGATTGCCGGTAGCCCGTTGCCCAACGGATCGAGCGTCACCGTGAATGGTAACGGATTGAACGAGTACGGGCGGGCGCACGTTTCGAACGCGTCCTTCCGGGACAGTCTCGACTTCATCAACACTCCCGGAGGCGGGCCGTTCTACAGCGTAAAGAGCACCCAGCAGGGCGGCCGATACATGGAAATCAAGGGCGGTGATTCGGGTGCGGGCGCGTTCGCCGGCGGAAAGCTTCAGGGAGTCATTTGTACCAGCGGAACCTCGGCCGGCCAGCCCGCGGCGTCTATCATCGACATCAGCCGGAACAAAGCCGAAGTCGAAGCCACCATCAAGCGAGTTTGCGAAGATCCGCTTCCGGGCGGCAACCCCATCACCTGTAGCATCACCGTTCAGCAGACCACCGTTAACCAGGGCGGAGACATCAACTTTACCCTTTCCGGAACGGGACCGATTGCTTACGCGACCGTGACCAAACCCACGGCTAGTGGAGCGCCGGACGTGATCCGAATCGATCCGTATCGGGGCGCCTATCAGGGTTCCGTTAAAGCGCTCAGTCCTCTTCCCACACATCTTCTGGCGAACGTCTACACCGTGACCGGGATGAGCGCCTCGTGCAGCTCGAAGATGGTGAGGGTGGTGACCGCGCCTCCACCGCCGCCCGCTCCGGCCTGTGAGATCACCGTAAACCCGAATCCCGCACAGCACCGTCAGCAAGCGACGGCCACGCTTCGGGTGACGGAAGGGCATGCCACTGTCGGCGAGTTCATGGGCGTTCGAGTGGCGCTACAGAACGGCCGGTACACGGTCGCCGCCGACACTTCCACCGTCGGAATTTTCGAGTACACGGGCAAAGTCATCAACGCTCAGGGAGTCAGCTCGGCTGCGTGCAAAGTTCGCTACGAAGTGAAAGGCGCGGCCACGCCGACCCCCACGCCGAGTCCTAACCCGACGCCCACTCCGACCCCGAATCCGCCCCAGCCTCCTCCGGGACCCACGGCGTGCTCGGGAGTGCGCCAGTTCCTGTTCGGTGCGCAAACCTCGACGACCTTTGCGTTGTCATGTCTGCTTCGCGGATTCACCTTGAGCGCTCCTCTTAGCTGCGCGCCGACCCTCAACTGGGCTCTGACGCGTACGGTTCCCGCGAGCGGCATCACGGCCGGTCCCGCCGTTCCGACGGGCTCCAATCTCGTGCAGAGCTTCAACGTGAGTGGAACCGCTTCGAGCCACTCTTCGCTCAGCTTGGGCTTTCTGCCGAACGGAAAGAGCTGCCCGATCACCGTGACTCTAAGGTAGGTGCGGCATGAAGCAGCCGAAGGTTCTCAGGCCGCTTTTTTCGCAAACCGCTCGGGGTTTTTGTCGAACTGGTCTTTGCACATGTCGCTGCAAAAATAGTACGTCGTGTCCCCGTGCTGACTTCGGTTCTGAACGTCCTTTCCTTTGATTTCCATGCCGCAGACCGGATCTTTTACCGTGTGTAACATGTGGCCTCCTTGTACTGCGTTGAGTTGTGCAATCGGAATGCCAGGCGAAAGATTCGCGCCTGAGATCGGCGAGGTCGGAATCAAAATTGCAAACCACTAGCTCAACAAAGGAGCACAACCATGGGCATGGAAAACGAAAAACTGGGAAAAGAAAAATCCACGGAAGAAAAGGATCTCTCTAAGAAAGATTCCAGCTTCCAAAAACCTCCGGCGAGACCCGAAATGCCTGAGAAAGAGGACTCTTCCGTTGGTGCCGAGTAGTACCGACCAATCGACGGGCCCCTCAACTCGGATTGGCCCTTTGGCGGACCCGGGCCGAGGGGCCCTCGATTCGGAGAACTTTCCTTATCAGGCGTAATAACCGGGAGTAGCGGAGTCGCTCTCGTATTGGGCTTTGGCACGAAGCAGGACTTTGTCGGCGATAACCGGCATGTTCTCCTTCAGCCACATGAGCAGGCATTGGGACAGGGGCATCTCGGTCGCGGCCTCGCGGTCTTTCTGCGCGGCTACGATTGAGCGAAGCATGTTTGCTTGATTTCCGCCGAGCACGCCATCGATGGCGGTGGCGACCGATTTCTCGAGCCGCTCGTAGTCGGTTGCCGGAATGAAATGGGTATGGGCACGGCTGACTTGTTTCATCGAAGTGCCCTCTTCGCCCGTAGCGAAGTTGTCCATCTGGTAGGCGCACAGCAGGGAGAAGGAATGCTTCGTCATCAGCTCGTCCCAGAGGGACTCGAGCTTCATCGCCGCGGAAAGCTTGCCCGCCCTCCAGAGCATGTCGACCATCTCTCCGAACGCGCGTACTTCTTTGAACTTCGAGCGGACCTGCTCCAGGATCGGATCCAGCGTCAGGAAAAACCGGTCGCGGCTGATCTCGCCCTTTTCAAAAATCTTGGAGAGCATCTCGTCGGAATCGAAGAAGGATAGTTGTCCCGACGCCGCGAGCGATTCCAGGTCGAAGTTCATTCCCGAAAGCGCCATCGAGAGGGCTTCGCGGTGAGGCTTGGCTACGACTAAGATCACGCCTTCGCCGCGTTTTAATCCGGTGCCGATATAGTGCAGCAGTGGAGCGAGAAGCTCCGATTGGGTCTTGTACACCTGCACGAAGTGATGGCCTTCGCGAGGGTTTTCCAGCTGAGACTGCCAGCTCATGAACGTTACACCTTCGCCCTAGTTCTACTCCTATAGATAGGTCGGATCAACGCATGGGAGGTCAAGATTTCCTGGGTTCAACGGGCTCGGCCACTGAGATTAGGCGGCCTTCTTGCCTTTGGAGAGAGCGGGGGCCAGTCCGAGCGCTCTCAGCAGCTTAGCGGCCCCGGCAGGAGAGTGGAGCTTGGCTTCGTTGCTGAAATAAACGTAACAATCGAGGCCCGATTTGGACCAGGACGCTACTTTCTTGGTCCATTTTGCGATTTCGCGATCGGGGTAACCCTTCGCATAGGGTTTCCCCTCGCCGTGGAGTCTGGCGTAGATGAAGTCCGCGGTGGGCTCTTCCGTGTAGGGAGTTTTTTCACCGCCCTCGTGGGCAAAGACGAAAGCGACGTTGTGAGAGCGCAGAGTCGCGAGGAAGTCTTCGTTCAGAAAGCTCTTGTGGCGGAACTCGAAGGCGTGGCGAACCGGGAATTGTCCTTCCACTTTGGTTACCGCGCGGCCTTCCACTTTCTCGCCGTGCTTCTTCGCAAGCTTCGATGCCGATTTCGCGTCCCACGGAAGCAGCTTCAAAAACTTTTCGAAGCGATCGTCTTTGAGCATCACGTTCGGCGGAAATTGCCAAAGGATGGGTCCGAGCTTTTCGCGCAGGTTGAGCAGACCCGAAGCGAAAAAGTTGGCGAGCGGCTCGGCCGGCTCCTTGAGGCGCAGGATGTGCGTAATGAACTGAGGCGCCTTTACCGCGAATTGAAAATCGTCGGGAGTTTGATCGTACCAGGACTGAAACGTCGCCGGCCGCTGAAGGGAATAGAAAGTGCCGTTGATTTCGATGGAGGTGAGCTGGCGGCTTGCGTACTCCAGCTCTTTCTTTTGAACGAGGTCTTTCGGGTAGAACGTTCCGCGCCACGCCGGAAAGGTCCAACCGGAAATGCCGACACGAGGCTTTCCCATACTCTATATTTTTCGGAATGAGCGAGGCGGGTCTTGAAAGAGAGATTATGCGGAACGCTTCACTTTTTGCGGCGCAGCCAAAAGGTGCGGCCTCACTTCTGGCTTTCACGCCCCCCATACCTTCTAGCGTTTACTTACAGAGAGTGTATCTGTTCTCCCCATGGCTCGGAGACGTCTGATTCGAAGCACAAGCCTCCCGTACCACCTTTACGGGCGTTCTAACAATCGCGAGTGGTTCTATCTACCGCCGCAAGAAGTATGGAACGTCTTTGTAGGGCAGTTGAATTGGGTAATCGAGAAGTGGGGGCTACAGGTTCACGCCTTCGTTCTGATGTCGAATCATTATCACATTCTTGCAAGCGCACCCGCGATAGGCATTGATGCTGTGATGTGCCGCCTTTTGAAGGGAGTTAGTGATGAAATCAACTCCCGAGCCGATCGGATAAATCATGTCTTCGGGGGTCCCTACAAGTGGACGCTTATCGATAACTGGTTTCAATACCACCACGTTTTTCGATACATCTATCAAAATCCAGTTCGGCAAGGAATCGTAACACGCGTCTCGGACTATCGTTTCAGCACCGCTGGTGGATTTCTACTGGATCGGCCCTATGAAGTTCATCTTTCGTCTCACCCATTTGAAAAATCTCTTTCGCTCAATCTTGCTCGTAAAGGAATCTACCGATGGTGCGACTGGTTGGATGAGCCCTACGATGCCGAGCACGTTGAGGTTCTACGCAAGGCGCTCTATCGTCGTAAGTTCGTCTTCGGTCGAGTTCGCCGGACTCGGGAAATACCTATTCAATTTCGAGAGGACGAAAGCCAGAAGTGAGGCCGCACCTTTTGGTTCAATGCGGAACGCTTCACTTTTTGCGGCGGCAGCGGACGATCGACGTATCCGAGAAGCCCGTCGAGCTCGTCGACTTGAAGACGAGGCCTTCGATGTGGTCGCCGGGAGTGGCCATCGCCTTCAGACAAGCGGGCAGGTCCCTAAATAGCGGCAGCACCTGAATGTGCGGGGACAGAAACGCGCGGGGCAGTAGCGCCCAGCGCTCGGGGAAAGTCTTGGGGCGTTGAATTTCGCCGTCCTTTTTCAGGAAATCGAAAACGTAGAGCTTCTCTTCGGGCTTGAGCCATTCGGCGTCGATCACGTTCCAGCCCTTTTCGGGGCGGAACAGCCGGTACAGCTCCTTCACCATCGAAGGGGGCAAGGCGAGCTTGTGCTTACGGCCCTGGCGGTTGTAGGCGATGGGCTTTTCCTTCGGATCGGAAGGAATGTGAATCTGCGCGCGGTGGCCATGGATCTTCAACTGGCCCACCCAACCCATTTTCAAAACCCGTTCGATGGACTGGGCGTCGGGGCTAATCTCCGACTTCGGGTGCATCGCTTTGATGAAAAGAGAAGAAGGCATGAGAGGGCGCCGGGTAAAAATAGTCGCGGTCAAAACACTGCGCGGATCCCCAAACCCCATGAGCCGCCCAAGATAGGCAGCCCGGAGGCGGTGGGCAACCTCAACTTAGCGGATGTAATTACGTATCTTAAGTTGCCGAATTAATTCCTGAAGCTCGTCGGCGTTCTTCGCGAAGTTCTTCGCCTTTTCGACGGCCCCCTTGGTGGCCTTCATGAGCATCGGCTTGAAGAGATTCTCGAGCACGTCTTTCGGCAGGACTTGCAGGGCTTCGACCACCGCTTCGTAATTCGCTTCCAAAACCGCCCCGTCGAAACGGATGCTCGCCAGATCGCGCGTGATGAGCTCATCGGCCGCGTCCTCGCCCCATTGCTCCTTGAACGCCTCGACTTCTTCCTCGGTGAGACCGGCGCTCGCGTCCATTACTACGTAGGTCACCATGCTCTGATCGCCCAGCAACTTGAACGACCGGCCTTTGCCCTTCGTCACGCGCTTCGAATACTCCTTCAGCGCGAAGTCGTTGATGGCGTCCTTTTGCACGGTCGCTTCGCCCTCGAAGTGCTTCATCTGCTCCTGGGCATCGCGGAAGGCGTCGATGGCCTGCTGGATTTCTTCCGGCGGCGTGATCGTGTCGCCCGCTTCGAGCTCCGGCTCGCGGGTTTTTCGCGTCTTGAAGAATTCCTTCTTCGGAGCGGCGGCTTTCTTTTCTTTCTTGGGCGCCTTCGCCTTTGCGGTGGACTTGGCCATAACGAGGACCTCCACCTGACTTTTCGGCTTTTGCAGCGCTGCGTTTTGAGGGAATTAAGCCGAATTAAATGTGAAAATTTTTTCGCAATCTCTTGTGGCAGGCCTCGATGTCGACGGCGGTATTGAGGGTGCCCTTCCAGAGGTCTCCCACACGCTCGATGCGTCGAGCCATCGTCTCGATGGTGAAGGCTTCCGGCGTGAGTCCCTTCTTCACTTCCGACCACTTTAACGGCGCCGATACGGTCGCATTCGGACGGGGCCGGACGCAGTAGGGGGCCGCGAGAGTCTGGCCGCGGCGGTTCTGCAGGAAGTCGAGGTAGATCTTGTGGCGGCGTTTGGCGGGAGTCCGCTCGACGCTCGTGTTCTTGGGAAACTTCTTTTGCACGACATTGCAGACGGCTTCGGCGAAGAGCCGGCCCGTATCGAAATCGAACTTCGCGCCCGTCGGGATCACGATGTGCATGCCGCTCGCGCCGGACGTCTTGCAAAAGCTCTCGGCGCCGATGGAAGTGAGGACTCTTCTCACTTCGAGGGCGACCTCCACTACTTCGTCGTAGGAGTTGTCGTCCGGGTCGAGATCGATGACCACCTGGTCGGGGTTCTCGAGCTTCGGGCGCTTGGAAAGCCACGGGTTGAACTCGATGCAGCCCAGGTTCACGAGATAGAGCAGCGCCCACTTGTCCTGACACAGAACGTAGTTGAGCGTCCGGTCGGAGGAGCCCGACCAGATCCGGACCGTCTCCATCCGGCGCGGAAGAAAACCCGACATGTCCTTGTGGAAGAACCCTTCGTTCTTCAAGCCGTCGGGCTGACGATGGAGAGACTGCGGGCGGTCCTTCATGTAGGGGAGCATCACATCCGCGACGCTCTTGTAGTACTCGGCGAGGTCGCCCTTCGTGATCTTCTCTTTGGGCCAAAACACTTTGTTCGGATGGGTGAGGGGCGGGTACTCGCTGGTTTTCGGTTCGGGCCTGCCCTTCGTGCCGCCACCCTTGATCCGGAGCCAATCGCGGGAAAGCCCGCTTCGATAAGTCGAATCAGACTTCTTCGCGACATAGGTCGCGGCCTCGGGCGGCTTTTCGAAGAGCTCCGCAAGCTGGAGGGGCGCCTTCAAGGCGAGCGATTCGAGCCGCTTCTTTCTCTCCGAAAGCGCGGTCTCGCGAAGGTCCTTGCCGTCGATATAGAGCACGTCGGAAATCAGATAGTTGGAGCCGACGATTTCCCCGTCGAGAACCACGGTGGTTCCGAGTTTTCTCAAAGCGCTGACAATCGCCGGATACTTTTTCTCGAAAGGAAGGAGCGACCTGGAGTGCAGGCGCACTTGTCCGGCTTCCACCTCCGCGAGAGCCCGCGGGCCCGCACCGAAGGTCTCGAAAATCCAATCGCCGCCGGTGGGTGCCGTGGGAGCGAAGACCGGTTCCATCGGGCGGACCCGATGGGGGAGCGCTGCCTTCACGGGAGCTTTCTTCGGTGCCGGACGAGGCGGCTTCTTCAAGGGCGCTCGCTTCGGCGCTTGCTTCGCGCGGCCCTTTCCCGGAATCCACACGCTGTCGGCGGCCTTTGCGATCTCTTCCATCGATCGGCCCGTGACGCAGGAGCGGTCCTGTTTGGTCACGTCCTGGCGGGAAGCTTCGGCGTCGTGCTTCTTAATGAGAAGCCAGCCGTTCGGAGGAGCGCCCTTCTTCTTGATTTTGACGAGCGCAAACTCGCCCCGAAGTTTCTCGCCTTCGAGCACGAAGGTGACGTGCCCCTTTTCCATTCCGGCGCGCATCGCCTTTTCGCTGTCGGCCCGCGCGGTGGAGCCGCGCTCGACGTAAGTGCCCGCGTCCCAGACCATCACGGTGCCGGCGCCGTAGTTGCCTTTCGGGATGACTCCCTCGAAATCGCCGTAGTCGATCGGATGATCCTCGACGTGAACGGCAAGCCGAGGATCCCCGGAGGTTAGAGTCGGGCCTTTCGGAACGGCCCAGCTGAGCAGGGCGCCGTCCAATTCGAGCCGAAAATCGTAGTGAGTGCGGGTGGCCGCGTGCTTTTGCACGACGAAACGAAGGGCCTTCGATTTCTTGGGTTTCTTGTCGGCCTTGGGCTCCGGCGTTTGATCGAACTTTCTTTTGCGCCGGTAGACCGTAAGGCTCATGGTGCCAGCATTATCTAGCGGCGGCGTTTCTTCGTAAAGACCGCTACCACTTCGACATGGTGGGAGAAGAGAAATTGATCGACGAGCTGGAGGCTTTGGAGCCAGTAACCGCCATCGGCCAGAATCCGGGCGTCACGGGCGAGAGTCGCCGGGTTGCAGGAGACGCCGACCACTACCGGCACGCCACTTTGGGCAAGGGCCTCGGCCTGCGCTTCACAGCCGGCCCGCGGCGGATCGAAGACCACGGCGTCATAGCGGCGAAGTTCCTCCCGGCGAAGGGGTTGTCTGAAAAGATCGCGCCGAAACGCCCGAATGCCGGCTTTGGAGAGCGCTCTCACGGCCGAAGGCGTGGATTCGAAAGCTTCCACCGGACCCCGCGCCGAGAGCGGGCCCGTGAACGTTCCGGACCCCGAGAAAAGATCGGCGAAGCGGCCCTTCGCGGGAAGGGCGGCAAGAACCGCGTCGGTCAGTGCTTTTTCACCCGCAAGAGTCGGCTGAAGGAAGGCTCCGGGCGGCAGCTCCACCTTTAGAGAGCCGAACTTCGTGGTGATGGGCGTCTTTTGAAAGAGAATCCGAGGCTCGTCCTTCTCGGTCGCGCGCACCGATAGGCGCGTGATTCCGATCTCCGAAAGCACCTTCGGAGAGACGGCGTTTCCCGTGAGCACCACATCCACCTGGTCTCCCACGAGCTGAACGAAAACGTCTAGCGTCTCTTCCGCCTTCAATAGGGAGGGAAGGTGAGGGGCGAAAGCCTTCTTGAATTCCAGAATGCGAGGATCGGCGATGAGACAGGTATCGATGTCGGTCAAAAGCTTCGACCGGCGGCGGTAGTAACCAAAATGGATTTTCTTTCCCGTCCGGCGCGCGGAAAAAGTGGCGCGCCTGCGATTCGCGCCCGGCAGAAACACGGGCGGTATCCAACGCCGGGGAAGAAGCCCGACCTTCGCGAAGGACTCGCCCACGAGCTCTTTCTTCCAGTTCCGGTAGAAACCCTCATTTATATGTTGGAGGGTGCAATTGCCGCAGGCTTCGTAGTGAGGGCAGGGCGCCTTCATCCGAAACCGCGAGGGCTGCATTACTTCGATCACTTCTCCCCGGGATAGCCCCATGGAGTCCCGCTCGAGGCGCGCCTTCACTCGGTCGCCCGGGACCGTGCGCTCGACGAACACCCGCCCGCGGGAATTCTGATGAATTCCGTCCCCCTTGGGACCAAGGGCGTTGATGGTGAGCTCGGTTAGGGCCATGGCGGAGGTTTGAACATAAATCCCGGCCCAAATAAACCCCCAACTGGCACCCATCCTGCACAAGTGACTGAAAAAGGAGGCTTCTATGCGATCGATTCGGACATTACTGGTGCTGGTGAGCCTGTTGGAGCTGGGCGTGGCCGGGGCCATTGAGGGCAAAATCGAGCTATCGGGTAAGTGGGGAGCGGCCTGCCACGATGGTCCTCGCGGCAAGTGGGTGGAGGAGGAATTCGAGTTCATGAGGGGCGATCATTTCAAGCGGGAGCAGAAGCTTTACACGGAAAGGTCCTGCCCCATCGAATCGCTATGGGAAGCGCGTGCCTACGCGGGCATGTACAAGTTGGCCACTGGGCCCAAGGAAAACGCGACGATCCAGAACATCGACTTCACGATAACGGAGTTGAAAGTTACGGCTTACGGAGAAAAAGCCGCGAAAGAGTTCAACGACTCCAAGCTCTGCAAGATAACCGACTGGAAGCAGGGTCAGCGGCGCGACATCACGGGCCTCTTCTGCAGCGGCGAAGCCGTTTCGGTGGGGACCGTCGCGTATGACGTGGTCCAACGGTTCGGCGACGTGTTGTATTTCGGGGACAAGTCGTACTTCCGAGATAGCAGCAAACTGAAGAACCGGCCGGTCACCATGGATAAGTCCGTTTCGTTCCTGAAGGGCTCGGCAATAGCGGAGTGATCCGCGCGGCATTGCGGGCACGGCGATTGCAAATTTGTGGCTCGACGCGAGTCAGGGAGGATCTATGGAAGCTGCTAGAAAGACGGAACCGGAAGTCGTGGAACCTATCTTGAGGGACCGCCCTCAGTGGCTTCCTCTCAATCAGGAAAACGGCCAGCCCGTGAAACCGATCACTCAGGTTGTGCTGGACCGTAGGGCGACGACGCATTTCCGGCCGGATCCGATTCCGGAAAGCGTGCTAAGGGCGATTCTGGAAATCACCGCCCAAAGTCCTTCCGGATACAACTTGCAGCCGTGGCGATTCATCCTCGTCGAGAGCGAGGACGGCCGCAGAAAACTCCGCGAGGCCGCGTTCAATCAGCCTAAGGTCACCGAAGCCCCTCTCGTCGTAATCGCTCTCGGCATGAAGAAGGAATGGCGCAAATACGTCGAGGGAATCGTCCGCGAGGGAGCCGAGCGGGGAGCCGGTAAACCGGAAAACTCCGAGAAAGTCGCGAAGGGCGCTCTGGAATTTCTGGACAAACAGAAGATGGACGTTTGGGTCACGCGCCACACGATGATCGCGGTAACGACCATGATGCTCGCCGCGGAAAGCTATGGGCTCGACACGGCTCCGATGGAAGGATTCAACCCGGAGGCGGTAAGAAAGGCATTCGATATCCCCGAGGAAGCCGAAGTCGTGGCGCTCCTCGCTCTAGGTCATGGCCTGGGACCGGACAAACCCTTCCCCGGCCGCTTCCCACCGGAAAAGATTTTTCATCTCGACCGGTACGGAGAGCCTTTCACGCCTTGAGTTCTGCAACGAGTGTTGCAGGAACCGGCGAACGGGACAGTGGGATCAGCCTGGCCAAACAGGCACGCAATCTGCATTTAAATCGGGTGAGAAAACTTTTTTGGTATTTTTGGTACGGGCATTGAGCAGAGTGCCGGTAGTAAAAAAGAAGCCCCTGGCTTGTCTCGTAGCCCCCGGAACCAGGGACGGAAGTCGTACCAAGAGAGTCGGGGGCGTTTTTCTTTTCCCCCGCAACCCCCTTTCTGACCCCCTAAACCTCGGATTTCAGGCTCTCTTTTTGTGCCGGCGGCTCCCCAATTGCGCCAAAGTGACCCTACATTTCCTGGCTACTCTCTAGAGTAGGACCTCTCTCCGCCATGCGTTCTCTATTACCCATTTTGCTGCTTCCTCTGTGCCTTGCTTGCGGCAAGGGCGGCCTGGAAGTCGACCTCGACGCGCTCGAAGCGCCGTCGAACAGGTCCCTCATCGTCACCGCGGACTATCCGGCCGTCGTGATGGTCGTGATGCCGCGGGGTCATGGCGTTTGCACGGGAACTTTCGTGAGCCCGAACGCGGTTCTTACCGCGGCCCACTGCACTCAAGCGCGCGGCGAGTACACGATCGTCACTTCCTTTGGAAATTTCGGAACGAGCCGGGTGAGAAATCTCGGGCCGGGCGTACTAAACGATCCGGAAGACGTTTCGCTTCTGGTGATGGACGAAGACGTCGCCAATCCCCGCAAAGGCCAGGTGATAGCGCTTGCGGACTCCCCCGGCGCCGCGGAAAAAGTGCGGCTCGTGGGTTTCGGCTGTAACGATTTCGATTCGAAGCTAGGTACCGGCATCAAGCGCACGGGCACCAACCAGGTGCTTCGGGTGGGTGAGTACGTGGAGCTCTATTCTCCCAAAACAAAAACTCGTGGGCTCATCGGTTCCGATAACCGCACCGGCACTTGCTTCGGCGACTCGGGCGGGCCGCTGCTGCGGTACGCGAACGGCCGCTGGGGCGTGACCGCCATCAGCCATTCCGGCGGACAAGACAATGACGGTTATCTTTCCGCGTTCGTTAATCTGAATCGCCCAAGCAACGCCGATTTCCTACGCAACGCCAGCGATGACTTGCGGCTCGGCCTCTTCGATGATTGCCGTACCGCCGAACGCCCCACCTTCCAATGCCGCACGGACTTCGCGTCCACGCAGATCGCAAGCTTCCTCAAAATCCTCTGGAGCTGGTTCGTCGCTTGGTTTTAGCCTATCGGGGGGAAGTGCGGCGCCAGAAGGTGCCGTTGTTCCAGCTGATGTCGCCGGCCGTATTGATGGTACCGCTCAGGCCGTTCCAATCTTCAGCGATGACGCGCGTTCCGCTCAGCATCGATCCGGCGGAAACCGCTCCGCGTTCGTTGATGAAGCGGATGGAGTCTCCAGTTCGCTCGACCCGGCAACCGCCCTCGAAGGCGTAGCTGCCGACGAGACCTAGAATTTCCACGGAGAACGGATGCGGAGCCCATACCGTGTTGTTGCTCCAGCGGATAGTGCCCCGGTAATCCATTTCCCCGGTGACGCCGTTCCACTCTGGGTTCGTCGAAACGATGCGGAACGTTCCGTTCACTTCGGTGATGTTGGCGCCGGAAGCTGAACCATACTCGTTGACGAGCTGGTAAGTGGATCCGTTTCGTTTCAGTTCGGCGACCCGGCCTCCGATGAGGTAAAGCCCGACGAGAGTCGGAGCCTTTGCGGTATCGCGCAGATAAACGAGAGTCGCGAGCGCGGCGCCCACCGTATCGGCGAGCCGGCGGCCTTCGCCCATCGCCGACGGAAAGAGCGGAGCGCTCGAGCCGTCTTCGATGCGGTTGGCGAGATGCAAAACTTCGTGGGAAACGAGAGCGAACTTGCGCGCGGTCTCGAGCGTCCGAACCGATTCGTTCAGCATCACGATCGGCTTACCGGCGGCATCGTTTTCGATCCACGCGAGCACTTCGCGGATTTGGCCGTCGCTCGCGCGGACGGAGCCGAAACGGGCGGTGAAACGGAAACGCGCCTGTGAGCGAGTGCGCAGAAGATCGCGGACCGAAGCGGCCGCGCCTTTCGTGAAATCTTCCACGTAGGACTTCTGAGCGGCCGAAAGATTGAGCGTCTCGCAAAAAATTCCGAGCGGCTGGGTCGGGCAGGCATCCGGCGCGAGGCCGATTCTTCCGTTCAATTCCCCGCGCTCGATTTTGCCGAAAAGAGTGTCGAGCTTCGTGAGCATCTCATCGATAACCAGCTCGTCCGGGTCGCCACCGTGAATCGCGTCTCCGTCGCCACCGGCGCTCGGACCCGAAACGTAGGGGCCGCTCGAGGGTTGCGGGTCGGCGACCGTAGAGTTGTTGGTGTGCGTTCCCTTGCCGGGCATCGTGAAACAGCCGGACAGAAATACACACAGCAGGATACTAAGAAGCGCGAAGTTGTGGTTCTTCAAGGCTCACTCCAAACGAAAGGCGTACCCCTCCAAATTGCAACCACCGTGCCCCTTGGAAACGTCCTAAATGACTGAATATATGTAAATATCCGACAGGCTTAAGCGCGCCGAAGTGTATTCTGCCTGTACACACCCCCTAGGCCCCCCTTCAACTGCCCGAACCCATTCGCCTTCGGAACGCCCAGCCTTTGGGCGGCGTTTTCCTCAGACCGATCTAGCTTTGGGCGCCGCCCCGGACATGCCGATAAGGAAGAGAGAACCCATGGGTAAGGCTAGGGCCACAACCAAGACCAGACCTGAACTGCGGCTCGTTACGAGCGCCGCCGTCGTGCACCGCGAGCACTATCCGCTGCTGGATTTCCTGCGCGCGGGCGCGGCGTTCTGGGCTTTCTCGAGTCACACGGTCACGTTCCGGTATTTCGATCGCGCCGATTGGCTGCGCGATCCGCTTCGCTGGGGAATGAACGGGATCGACATGTTCTTCGTGCTGAGCGGATTTCTCATCGCGCGCCTCATTCTCGACGAATGGAACCGCACGGGCGCTCTCGCCGTCCGTCGTTTCTGGGCAAGACGCTGGCTTCGCACCTTGCCTGCGTATTTTTTCACGCTGATTCTCCTTCGGGCCGGAGCTCTGCGGGATCACGACGTGCCGTGGGGAAATTTCCTTCAGTACGTTTTCTTTTTACAGAACTACACGGATCCCAAACCCGGGCATTTCGATTGGTCGTGGTCTCTTTGCGTGGAAGAGCAGTTCTATTTGCTTCTGCCGTTGTTGTTTGTCGGAATAAAGAAGCTGCTTCCGAAAGTCTCGGTAAACCAACTCGTGCTCGGCACGGGAATCGTCGGCATGGTGGTTGCGATCCTCGCCCGGCTTCCGGCCGCGTTTTCGGCCGCCGGCCCGGAGCGGTTCGTGACCCATCACTATCTCGGGGGCCTCTTCGTCGGCGTCACGATCGCGGCGCTTCCGTTTCGAAAATGGGCCGAGGGCAAACGCGCTGCGTGGCTCGTTGCCGTCGGCACCGCTCTAGTCGTTGGTTGTTACTACGTTCGGGAAGACTGGGACGAGCTCGGATGGCGGATCTTCTACCCGATGGCCATCGCGCTTTCGTTCGGCGTGGTGATTCTCGGCTGTCTCGGCAAACCCTTCGGCATCGGCGGCAAACGGCCGGTTATGAAATTCTTCTCCGACATCACTTACAGCTTCTACCTGATCCAGATCCCCGTGCTCCTTTGGGCCCGCCACGATCTTCGGAGCACGAGCCTCTGGGTCGTTTGGGCGGTGAGTCTCGCCGCCGCCGTAGTAATGCGTTTTGTCGTCGAGATTCCCTTCCTGAAACTGCGCGAAAAGTATTTTCCTCCCGTCGCGCCGCCCCAGGGCTAACGCCATTGACGCGCACCGAGCCATTCCCTGAGAATTAAGGCCTCTTAATTTTTTCCCCAACTCAGGAGACATCCATGAACCAGTTCAGCAGGAAAGCCGCCCTAGCATTCTTGTCCATCGCCGCTGTTGCCGTGATGGTTCTCATTCAAGGTTGTGGCGATACCGCGCTCACTCCCGACACCTACGTTGGAACCTGGACCGGAACGTGGACTAACACCACTTTCAGCAGCACTGGTGCCGCTGCGGTCACCGTGACGAAAGCCACCCGCGCGGCGGGTGATCTGAACTTCGCTTTTGACTTGGATGGCAACGTGTTCGGTGGCAGCAACCCCGCCTCCGAGGCGTTTGAAGCGACGGTCGCGGCTACGGCGGCGACGCTGACGGCAAAGACTTCGTCGGTTTACGGAGACGTGACGGGAACCTTGAATGGAGACGGCGCGATCTCCGGCTCGGGCACCAACGTCACCGGTCAAGTGAAGTCCTATACGGTTACCGGCACATGGAGCGCCACGAAGATCGACGCGACGGTCGCCATCACGTTCGATGACGATTCGACGGCCGCCGCGACACTCGCGTTCACGAAGCAGTAATCGACGAGTTTCAAGAGACGGGCGCCGGTGAAAGCCGGCGCCCGTGCTTTTTCAGAGGGATCCAGCCGGCGGCGATCATGGCCGCGGCGCCGAGGGCGACGGCAAATCCGATTCGATCCGCCGGAACCGATAGCCGCACGGTCCAGCCCAGCACCTCGCCCAAAGTCACCAGAGCCCATCCCGCCCCGACGAGAAGTCCGATGCCGGCCGCGCAAACCGCGGTTAGAGCCCCCAAAATCCCAAGCTCGAGAGTGAGCAGCCGATGGAGCTGACCCTTCGACATGCCGACGGCACGCATCGCCGAAAGCTCACTGCTTCGGTCGAGAAGCGCCAGAGTCACGGCGGAAGCGGCGCCCAGCAGCGCGATCAGTATCGCCACTGCTTCGAGCGCTTTGGCGAAGGCGAAACTCTGCCGGACGGAATCTCTGACCTGCTCCCGCAGCTCTCCGGGCATCATTGCTTCCAAACCCAGTTCACCGCCAAGACCGGAGCGAATGTTTTCCGCGGAGACCCCCGGCGCAAGCTCTACTCGAAAGTGCGATACCAGCTCGTCTTTCCAAAGGGCGCGGTAATGATCGCGGTTCAAATAGATCACACCGCCCGAATGGGCGTAATCGTCGACGATACCGGCGATGGGAAAGGTCGCCGGGCCCGAAGGAGTTTCGAGGGTCAGCGAGTCTCCTTGTCCTAGGCGGAATTTCCGGCGGAATGACTCCGATATAAGGACGCTCGTTCGTTCAAACAGGCTGCTTGCGGCTTCTTCATAGGACGGCTCGCGAACGGCGAAAAGCGTTTCTCCCACGGCCGGCTTGTCGAAGGCTTTGATCCCGACGGAGGCGCCGGTGTAGCTCCACGGCACGTAGCGGGTGGCGGAAGCATTTCGAATGCCGGGAACCTCCCGAAGTTTCGCTCCGACGCTTTGGTGGAGAGGCTGGCTCCAGTTGCCGAGAATTTTTCCCCGCCCGGATACGACGAGATCTCCTTGAAGCGTGTAGGAGAGAGCTCGCTCGATGGAGGCTTCCAGACTTGCATTCAACACCGCGAGCACGACTCCAAACCCTAGAGACAGAGCAAGGATTCTGGAAGCGCCCGCCGTTCGTCCCGAAGCGCGCGATAGATTTCGAAGCGCGAGAGTCAGAAGCCCGAACCTGGCACCGATCGGAATTTTCGCGAGCTGCCCGCAAACCGCCCGCACGAATCTCGGCGCGAAAAGGGCGACGGCGCCAATGGCCGACAACGCTTCCAGTACCGCGAGCACCGGGTGAACGGCGAACCAACCGAAACTTAACGAAAGCGCCGCGTATCCGACGAGAAACCACGGCAGAACCGACGGCTCCCGACTGGAGCTTGGCCGAGCCGGGCGCCAACCCTCCGCGGGAGCGACCGAAGCCGCTCGCCACGCGGCCGGCAGAGCCGAAACGAACGTAGCCCCCAGGCCGACGAGCAGAGCGAGGGGAACTTCCGCGGAGCCGACATCCTTCGGATGAATTTCGAGAGCGACCCGAAATTGCCCGAGCCACATTTTTTCGACGAGCCCGGCGAGATTGGTGGCGAGAAGCCGGCCAAGTCCTATTCCGAGTACTGTGCCGACGAGCCCCATGCCGACGGCCTCGCTCACGATTGAGACGACGACCTGGCGGCGGGAAGCGCCGAGTGCCCGTCTCAACGCGATTTCCCGGCGGCGGAGGGCCACGTGGAAATCGAGCGAGCCTCCCGCGACGAGCAGAGCGACGCTGAGGGCCACGAGGCCAAAGAGCCGTAGCGCCGTCTGCAAGGAATCTCCGAGCCGGGCGAAACCTTCCGCTCTACGTTCTGAAACTTCCACTTGGGTGCCGGGTCCGAGCTTCGCGGCAAGAATGCTTCTCATTTGCTCGACGTTGGCTTCCTTCTTCAGAAGGACTTCGATGCGATCGAGCCGTCCCTCGCGTCCGAAGTGAGCTTGGGAGGCGGGTAGCGACATCACGACGGCGGAACCGCCGAAAACCGATAGCGGCCCGGTGGAGTCGAGAATCGCCCGCACCTTGAAAGTACGGATGCCGTACGCGGTCGCGAGCCGCAAGGAGGAGCCGACGGCGAGTCCGCGCTTTTCGGCGAGTAAAGGGGCGACGGCGATGGCGTCGGGGGACTTCAGGTCCGAGAGATTCCCCGCGGTCGTCCATGGCCGCGCCGTCGTCGTACGCACGAAGCGCTCGCGGAAGAGATCGACTCCAAAGAGGGAAAGGGTTTCGGACTTGTCTTGGGAGTCCGCATTGAAAGCGCGCAAGGCGACTCGGGGAAGGGAGAACAAAACCCCGGGCGTCGGTCCGATGACTCGCATGGCTGTCTCGGGTATGCCCGTCTCCCCCGCCGTAACGACGAGGTCCGCTTTTCCGACGACGGTATCTTGCGCTCTTTTGAACGCATCGAAAGTGGCGGTGCGGATTCTTTCGACGCAGGTGAAAAGAGCGATGCCGAGCGCAAGGCAGCTGATGGTGAGAAGCGCGCGCGAGGGCACGCGGAGCGAAGTGCGCCCCAATCCCGCTCCCAAACTTCCCCGCCTTCCCATGGCCGAAGAGTCTAGTCTACGGGGCCCGGGTGTGGAAGAATTCGGCCGTGATTCGAGCCGACTCCCTGACGAAATCCTTCTCTCCCAACGCCAGAGCGGTGCTGCGTGGTGTTAGCCTTGCCGTCGAGCCGGGCGAAAGTGTCGCGCTGATGGGGCCCTCGGGCTCGGGGAAAAGCACGCTTCTTCATCTTTTGGGCGGGCTCGAAGCGCCTTCCTCGGGAAGCGTTTGCATCGCCGAGCAGGATCTCACGCGGCTTTCGGACGAAACGCTTTCCCGTTTCCGCCGCCGCCATCTTGGATTCGTCTTTCAGTTCTTCAATCTCGTGCCGACTCTCACGGCGTTGGAAAACGTCGAGCTGCCGCTGCTGCTCGACGGAGCGGACGCAGCCACCCGGCGAAAGAAAGCCCTCGATTGTCTGAAGTCCGTGGACCTCGAGGATAAGGCGGAATGCTATCCGCCCGAGCTCTCCGGCGGAGAGCTGCAAAGAGTCGCCGTCGCCCGCGCTCTCGTCGCCGATCCTTGGGTGGTGCTTGCCGACGAGCCCACCGGAAGTCTCGATTCCGCCCAGGGCAAGGAAGTCTTGAGCCTACTCCAAGGGCTTTGCGCCAGCCGCAAGACAGCCCTCTTCGTCGTGACTCACGATCCTTCGGTCGCGGCCCGTCTGGACCGCACCCTCACCATATTGGATGGCTTACTTACTTAGTAGTTCTTCCATTCGGCTTTACCGCCGAGCGAAGAAACCACGCGGAGGTACGCCGAGCCCGGATAGATGTAGTTGTACGAGTATCCGAACGGGATTTCCGCCGTGTAGTTGTTGGCCGCCGCATTGTAGGTCATCGGGATGGAGTCGAACTCCTGGTTGCCCGAGCGCCAGATGAACTTCAACGTCATCGTCGTCGAGCCCGAGTTGGCTTTGTTCGACGTCGCCGTCACGTAGCGCGGCAAGTACCAGTACTGGCCGTACCCGTTAAGCGCAACCGACACGGTGACCGTGTCCTGGAAGATGAAGCTCTGCTCGGGGCCGGTGGCCGTCGCGCCCGAGGGGCTCGCGGACCGGACCTTGAAGTAGTACGTCTGGCCCTGAACCAGGCTGCCCGCCGCAATCGTCACCGAGTGAGCGGTGGTGTTGCCCGCGCTCGAAGCCGTGCTCGGATAGCTGCCCGAGGACGTTCCGTAAATCACGACCGAGCTCGACGAGATATCCGTGTTCCAGGTGATCGTGACGCCCGAAGAGGCGACCGAGACCAGGGCGGCGGTCAGAACGGGCGGCGGAGCGGCCGTCGTCGTGAACGTCGCGGCAGCCGAGGTGCTCTCGTTGCCTTGCGGATCCTTCGAAACCACTTTGTAGCAGTAGAACGTCGTCGGGTTGAGACCCGAGATGTCCACCACGTGCGACGTCACGTCGCCCGCGAGCCACTGGGTGTTCGGGAAGCTCGCGCAGTTGGTTCCCCAGATGACTTTCGAGTCGGAAACCTCATTCGTGGTCCAAGAGATCCGAGCGCCCGTACCCGAGACGTTGCTCGAGCCGACGCCGCTGATGACCGGAGCCGAGAAGTCCGTCGAGAGCGTGAGAATGGCCGAGCTCGTGGAGCGTCCGCCCAGATCCACGCTGGTGACCCGGTAATAATAAGTCTGGTTCGACGAGAGACCCGTCAGAGCAACCGAGTGGCTCAGAGCCGCGGCCGCGCCCGTGCGGCGGGTGCTCAAGTTACCCGACGACGTGCCGTAGTCCACAATCGTGGAGGCGGCTTCGTTGGTCGTCCAGTTGATCGTGGCGGTGGTCGCCGTACGGTTCGTCACGTTGATGTTGCTGATGATCGGAGCCGTACCGTCGTTGCTGAAGTGATGGACCGCGCCGATGGTTTCGTTACCCGCTTCGTCGATGACGGTGGGGACGAACTTCCAGTTACCGGCGCCGACGCTGAACTTCATGTAGTGCACGTTGCCGAAAGCCGAGTCGCGCGCGACCCGCTTATCCGACTTGTCGGGCAGCTGGTAGTAGGTGACCGACGCAATCGTGTCTTCGTCGGTCGAGAGACGGAATTCGATTTCGCTGCCGTCCGCCGTAAAGCGCGGATCGAGGATCTGCGGCGCCGTTCTGTCCGTGATGAACGAGCGGGTGATGCCGTAGGCCGGCTGCGCAGAAAGATCGTAGCCCGTGACCACTTTGAAGAAGTAACGCGTCTTCGGCGTGAGGCCGGTGAGCTTCACTTCGTGGCTGAGCTTCAAAGGGCTTTCCAGGACCGATTGGTCGAGGTTCGCGCGCGTGCGGCCGTAGCGGACGCGGCTCGAGATATACACCGGGGTCTTGAACTTGATGGTGGCTTCCGTTTCGGCGGCGTTGAAAGTCACTTCGGTTTCGGAACCGTAAATCGCCTTGAGGCCCAGGATGTCGCCGTCGGAGGCTTTGGTGCCGGTGCCGATTTGGGCGTTGTGGGCTTCGGTGTCCGCCTGAATCGTGTCGTCTCCGTTCATGGAGAAGGCGTTACGGCGGTAATGCATGACCGATGCGAAGTCGTACGCGCCGAGGCCTTCGGCGAGAACGGGCATCTTGTCGAAATCGGAGAGGAAGCGATCCTTCACGTTTTCCCAGCGGATGCGGATGTGATCGTCGCGGTCCGGGCGCGATTGCTCGTGCCAGAAGCCGAGAGCGTGCATCGTTTCGTGCTGAATCGTGCGATCGTTCTGGCAGTTGATGCCGATTTTCACTTCCTGACGGCCTCCCTGGCGGCCGATGTGGGAAAGCCCGCAGATCGCCGGATCGCTGGTGGGAACGTAAGCGATGTAATCCGTCTGAATCGAGCGGGGAACGAAAATGATTCCGGCGCGGACCGTGAGGTCCGTCTGCGCGGTGATAATCGCGGAGAGGCTCAAGCCGCCTTCCACCGTGTACGGGATGAGGCTGCTCGGCCAGAAGCGATCCTTTTCATGAGAGCTCAAGGAAGTCGCGGCGTCGGAATCGACCGCGGTGCGCATCTGGAGCTGCTCGACGCTGCCGAGGACGATATCGCCTTGGAACACGGCGAGGCCGTCCATGTCTTTGTAACAAGCTTTGAAGTTGCTGAAGTTAGGTCCTTCGACCATCGCGCAGCCGTCGGAAGGCGCCGCCGCTTGGCCTTCGAGGCCGGGCTTCTTTCCGCAAGCGGAGATGAGGACGATGGAAAACGCGATAAGGATGTAGCGACGAAAGTCCATGTTGCACTCCAAGACGAAAACCAAGGTGTTACTACCTGCTGTTAGAGCAAGCCCCGTACCACCCGCGCGGAGTTTCCAGGAAAGTAAAGGTAGGTACCCGGAATCGGGCTTCAATCCCGAAAGGTGTAGTTCGTTTGGGCGGCCCGTACAGATCGTGAAAAGTGGCTGAAAGGACGGCGGCTAAAGTTAGTTCACCGGTGGAAGGGCGGAAATTCGCGCGGTTAGACTGTATACAAAGTGGTCTACGTCCAAGCGGGCTGTCAGGGAGCGGATCACTTCTGCTTGAGGGACTTGAGCTCTGGATCCTTCAGCACGTCGGACCAGGCGGCGAAGTAGGAGGTCACCCCGATCCGGTAAAGCTCGTGCGTGATTATGGGTGAGAACCCGTTCGTAAGCCCCGTCGGAAGCAAATCGCCCGAAGCATCGCGGGCGCTATCGAGCACCCCGCTCACCGGATTGATGGCGGTCTTCACGGTCTTCCTTATAAGGGCATTGCGCGCGGGCTTGCCAGAGGGACGGCGGCTCTCCTTTATAAGGGCGAGCAGCCGGTGCACGCAGTTATTGAGGAACATCCCATAGACCTCTTCGTATTTCGTCTCGGTCGCGCTCTTGGCCAGGTGCTGAAGCAGGGCCTGGGTGTCGGCCGCCTCCATCTGATTGAGGGGAATCTCCTTCATGTCGTTGTTCTTGGTGTCCTGCCTGAAGCGCTCCATCAGCTCCGCCGGCGTATAGAACATGTAAGTGCTCACCAGGTCTTTGTTGGCGCTATTTTCCATGCCGAACTTGCGGCCCTTCTTTCCGACGGCGTAAATGCCGAAACCCAGCGAATCGAACTCAAGCCGCGGGCTCTTCGATCCGTTCACTTGAGGAACGAGGCGGACCTTGAATCCCTTCCTCATGGTGAACCTCAGGCCGCCGTGGCTTACCGGAAGCTGCTTAAGAATGCGGTAGCGGGTCATCTTCACGCCCTCGAGCCCCTCTAAAGGGAGGCGGGCCACGTACCACTCATCGAAGTGCTTCACGTTGGCGAGGGCGAGCTCCTTCGAGGCGTCGAAATCCGCGAAATGTTGTTTCGCCTGGGCGGCGTCGAGCTGCACACTCGTGCGGCGCCAGTCCAAGTCGATGGGCTCTCCCTTGTCGCGGCCGGTTTTCATCAGGGCGTCCTCACCGGACGGACGGTAAGGGTCGTCGGCGGAGGGCGGAACCGCGGGCGCCTGAGCCATTGCGGTGAGCAGCATTACTTTCAGCGCGATTGCGATCATCTTCTTCCTTTAAAGCATCAGTATGCCACGGCGGCGGCGAGGGCGATGAACCCGCCGCGGTTTCGGTCACCAGAAGTCGAGTCCTTAACTTTTGTTCCGGGCAACTTGGACCCATTTTCCGGCGGAAGAATTTTTCGTGTCAGATTTGATCATGAAGAGATTGAAAACCAACTCGAACGAAGGAGAAACCAAATGAAGCTTTTCAAAACAGCCGTGATTCTATCGACGATACTCGCGTCGACCGCTCAAGCGAGCGGCGAGCGCATCATCAACGGCGTCGAAGTGCCGAAGGGCATGTTCGGCGAAGTGATTCAGGTGAGGGCCGACGGCGCGAGCTGCACGGCGACCGTGGTCGGTCCGAACGCCTTGATCCTCGCCGCCCACTGCGTGAAGGATGGCGGCTCGGCCGAGTTCTCGGTCGACGGCCGCACTTACGTCGGCAAAGGGTTCCGTCATCCCGACTACCCGTCCCAGGACAAGGATGTCGGGCTCATCATCACGCCCCAGGCGATTTCAGGACTGGTGCCGGCCTCCATCGGCGGCTCCGTGAATGTCGGCGACAGAGTCTTTCTGCTCGGCTTCGGCTGCACGACTCCGGGCGGCGGCGGCGGCAACGACGGCGTGCTTCGCATGGGTGAGTCGGACGTGCTGTCCTTCTCCCAGAGCGATTTCGTCTCGAAGCGTGTGAACGGCGGCGCTCTGTGCTTCGGAGACTCCGGCGGGCCGACGATGGCGAAGGAAGCCGGCAAGTTCCGCGTGGTCGGCATCAACAGCAAGGGCAACATCCAGGACACCAACTACAGCCTCCATCTCGCTTTGCCGTCGGTGCAGTCGTTTCTGAAGGATACGGCGAAGGCGCAGAACGTGGACATCTGCGGCGTCACTTCGACCTGCGAGAGCGTCACGCCGGGAGAGCCGCACTTCAAGAAGAGCCTCTACTCTTACAGCGTGGAGTCGGGCGAAGTTTACGAGCAGAAGCTTCCGATGCTGCTCGACATGCCCAACATCGCGGGCCTCAAGTTCTACCTCGATCCGAGCGCTCCCGAGTGGATGGAGATCAACGGCATGACGCTTACGATCGCGCCGCCGAAGACCGTGACGGGAAGCTTCCGGGTTTCTTTGACCGCGAAAAGCCCGCTCGGCGCCGACGCGACGCTGATCTACGTCAACATCACCGGCCCGGTGGTGGAGTCGCCGCTGTGCGCCCTCGCCGCCAATCCGAGCTTCATTCGTCTCGGTGAGTCGTTGGTGCTCACGATGAAAACGTCGGGACAGGTGAGCAGCGCGCTACTCATCGGACAGTCGATGCCTGCGCTGGGCGGCACGAAGACGATTACCCCGGTGGAGTCCGGGGTGTTCACGGCGACGGGCACCGTAACCGGCCCCGGTGGTTCGGGCACGTGCAGCGTGCGCTACGGCGTGAAGTAATCAGCCTGAAAGCCCGGTCTCTCCCGCCCACAGGCGGCGGGAGGGGCCGGGACTGAAATCTCTCATTAACAAAAGCAAACGCGGGTTTCGGCGGTTTTTGCAAAGCCGATCCCCGGTGTTAAAGTTAAGCCTAACGTTCTTTCCACCCCGAAAATTGATTAGGCAGATGAGACCATCTCAAGAAGAGAAGTTGGCCGAAGCGCGGCGGTATTTCTTCGCCTACCAGTTTCGCCAGGCCTATCACCTCTATCATCAGGCTTTCTCGACGCTGCCCTTTCAAGTGGTCGATTCCCAGCTGGACCACATGGGCCACTTCATCCGCGTGCTCCTGGAGCTCGATCGCATGGAAGAGCTGAAGTTCTACATTCCGATCCTCGAAGCTCACTGCGAAAAGGTGAAGGGCCGCTACGCGGGCTACGCGCTAGGCTTCATCCATTTCTACATGGGATCGCGCAACCGGGCCAAAGAGCTCCTGCAACAGGTGCTCGCTCACGCCGGGGACGACGGAGATTTGCGCATCAAGGCGACGATGATCCTCGCCCACATGGCGCCCGATCCCGAAACCGTTTCGCTCATTCACTCCATCGATTTCCCGGCGAAAGACGAGCGGCTGGCGAAGCTGCTTCTCATCTGGCGCCAGATCGTTTTGCGCCATCAGGGCCGGGTGCAGGAGTCGGTGGTGGGCTTGCAGCAGCTCGTGCAAGTCTGCGAGGCGGAGCGCGAGTGGTACTGTGTCGCGGCGGCGAAAGACGCGCTCATTCGCGCCCGGCTCAAGATGATGGATTTCGACGGAGCCCGCTCGGAAATCGAGAGCTTCAAGGGCGCCGAGGACTGGGGCAAGTTCCGCACGGTCGCCATGCAGATGGAATCGCTCAACGGCCACTACCGCAAGGTGCTGGCCGGCCGGACGATCGTGACCGCCGAGAAAAAGAACGCCATCGAGCTGACCCACGCCGATTGCACCGTGAGGGTGCAGCAGGACGGTCTGCGCAAACTCATCGAGCTCTTTCAGTCCACTCCTTCGATGACGATCAAGAAGGCCGCAAAGAGCCTCGCCGTCACCAACGAGGGCCTAAAGGATTTGACCAAGCGCCTTTCCGCGAAGCTTCGGGAGCTTCAGCTTCCGCTGGACAGCATCGAGTGGGAAGGTGTCCGGCTCAATCTCATCCCCGCGCTCACTCCCCAACGGGCCTTCGGAGGGCTCTACCAATGAAGCACCTATCCTTGATGACCCTGTCTTTGTTTTTATCGACGGCGGTTTTCGCTGGAGGCGACGGCCCGTGTCCGGTGCCGGATCTGGTTTCCGATTTCGTGGCCGGCAAAGGCTACCATCGCACGACGGAAGCCGTCGAAAACCTCATGGCCTTCGAGGCCGAGAAGCGCGTGCTCTACCAGACGTACAAGGGCGACGGACGGCTGATTCAGTACAGCAGCGAGAGCTGCCAGTCGACAGCCTCGGGTTCCTTTGCGATTTTCTCCGATCCCAAGGTGATCATTCCGCTCGCTTCGCTGCGGCCGCGGGCGCTGCCGCCTTGGTTCAGCCCCTCGACGGAATTGATTCGCACTTCAAATAAGTTCTTCGGAGTGCTCGAGGAGCCCGCGATTCTGGGCAACCGTTATCAGGTCTATAGCGTGGAAGACGCCTCCGGCACGCCGAAGGCAACCTGTATGACGCCGGTGCTGCCGGGCCTTCATCCTTCTCAAGGTGGAATATATCCGCATGCCCACTTTCACTCGGTACGCCGGGCGGGAAGCGGGAAATCTTTGATTGGCCTCTACCGGATGAATCTGGAGACGTGCAAGTGGGACGCGGAAGGGGATTTCGAGGAAAGAGTCTCCGTGAAGGATCTCGACGCCGTTCTTCGTTTTCCGAAGCAGGATGCCCTCATGATCGTGACCGGCGAAGGGGTGCTCTGGCGGGAGAAGGGTAAGCGCTCCCACTTCGACCTCGATCCGATCGACGTCGTGATTCTCTCTCCGGATCTTCCGGTGGTACTCGTGCGCAACAAGCAGAGCGACTTGCAGCTTTTCTTCCCGCAGCTTCCGGGCGTGAGCACGCTGCTCGCCGACGCGCACAACTTCCGCGCGGATCTGGTCAGCTTCGCGCCAAAAGGCAGCCAGCTATTCATCGCGGGCTCCGCCCAGGGCACCAGTAACTTCGGGGTCTACGAGATGAAGCTGAAACTGCCGCTTCGCTGATTACTTCTTGAAGATCTTCGCCGCCCGCACCGGGCACATGGCGAGATAGGTCGCCTTCGCGCTATCGTCCGTATTTTTCGCCTTGAAGTAGGGCTCCGCCGTCCGGCAGAGGGGCCGCGCCTTGCGGTTCCAGCTCGTCATCTCGGCGGGCGTCGTCTGCGTTACGTCGACAATGCGCAGTATGAGGGCCGCCATTTCCGGCGACATGTCCTTCACTTCCATCGCCTTTTCCGCATCTTGCATCGCAACCGTGCAGTCGTGCTGCCCTTTCACCGCGCCTTTTCGCTGCTCCGGGCCAACCAGCTTATCTTTCCACTGACGGCAGGACTCGAATCGATCCTTCAGCGAGCCTTCCATGGGAGGAACGGCGGCTTGAGTCAGGGTTACGGCAACGGAGAGCGACAGGGTGACGAGGAACGCGAGTTGGTTTGGCATAGGGGATCAATTGTACCTTAGTTGGTGCTACTATTCGCGGAAGGGGAGGCCACTTGAAAATTCTTATCCTGATGACGCTTTTGGTTTCGATTCCGGCGCTCGCGAACCGTTGCGAGTGGAACCCGCTTCACAACAGGGTGATCTGTTGCAAGGCAGACGAGCAGGCTATTTGGGAAGAGACCTACAACCGGATTCGCTGCTTCAAGTCGCAGTCCGGCGATAGCTGCGCCTGGAGTCCCGTCTATCACCGGACTCAATGCTGCCAAACCGACCAGCATGCGGTCTGGAATCAGACCTATAAATCGCTCAGCTGCTTTTCTCTCTAATGCGCTTTCTAGTAAGTCTCGCCCTCGGTCTCGTTCTATTGGAGGCGGGATCGTTTGCGGTACTTCGGTTGGGTTTTCTCAGGCGCATTGCCGTTCATTTTTCCGAAGGGGACTTCGAGTCGAGTTTCCTCTATCCCATGCACCCCTACACGGGATTGCCGATGAAGCAGGGAAAGAGTGATTTGGAAAAGGGCTTCACGGTCCCGGAACGCGGCGACGAGAAGGTTCACGTTCTGCTCACGGGGGCTTCGGTCGCCTACTACCTGAACGAGACGAAGCGTGAGTATCTGGAAGGCGAGCTTTCGAAACTTTGGGGAAAGACGAAGCTCAGCGTGGTCGCAAAGGGCGGGCTAAAACAACCGCAGCAGCTCATGGCGCTCACTTACGCGGGAGTGCTGGGCCGTTACCCCGATATCGTCGTCAATTTGGACGGCTTCAACGAGCTTGCGGGAGCGCTATCGGAGAATCTTCCGAACGGAACTCCGCTTGCGTTCCCCCGCGACTGGACCCGCTCGGCTTTGCGGTCGGAGCCTTTCTTTTCGGGAATCTATCTGCGCCTTCGGGCGGTGGCGTTTGCCGATGTGAAGGCGAAACAGCTTTCGCGCTATCTTCTTCCCAACACGGGTAAGGCGCTTCGGATTGCGGCTTCGAACGGAAAGGAAAGGGCCCTTGCCGCTCTCGATAGGAGAGCGCGGGATTTTCTGAACGTCTCTTACGAGCGGCGAAACCGCGCGAAGTGGTCCACCGCCTGGACCGCTCACCTGAGCGAGGCCGTTCGTATCTGGGGCGACAGCTCCGAGTTACTGGGAGAGTTTTGCAAGAAGCACGGCATCGCTTACTTGCACTTCCTCCAGCCCAATCAGCATTTGAAGGGCTCGAAGCTTCTCTCCGAGGAGGAAGCCGCGCGCGAGGACAGTATCTACGCCGAGGTGATTGCCGCCGGTTATCCGAAGCTTCGCGAGCGCGGAAGTTTGCTGAAGCGAAACGGCGAGCGTTTCACCGATCTCACTCAGATGTTTCGCCGGCAATCGCAGACGATCTACACGGACTCCATCGGCCACCTCAACGAGGAGGGCAATCGCCTCCTCGCTGAGGCGGTTCTGACGGAATTGCGATCACTCACAAACGAAGTAGGCCGTCGCGCTAACTCCCGTCGGGTAGTACTTGGGGTAGAGAGCGTACGTAATTTCTGAGACCTTTCTCGCGAGCCGCGAGGGCTGGCGGCTCATGCAGATCCTCTCCGAGTTCCAATACATGATGCTCACCGCTTCTTTCTGATCGGAGAACGTGTTGTATCCCTTCACGGGGAAGGGCTTCTGAGCGGCTTGCGCGCCAATCGAAAGTAACAGGGCCGTCGACAAGATGAGTGTTTTCATCGGTTGAACTTCCTTTCAGGGTGCACCGTAGGGGCGCGCCTGGGGAGGGTCAAATTAGGAAACCTTCTCACCGTCATAAGGCTTCTTTATCCCATTCCGCAGAACGATTTCGTTCGGATCATGCCATTGGATCTGCCCGGGGGGCGTTGCTACAAGGAGTGCATGGAGGACTTAGTTATGAAGAAGTTGGTTCAGTTGGTTGCGGTTGGAGCGGTTACTTTCATCGGGCAGGCCCATGGGGCCACCCTTTCGCGCATAAAGTGCGAGGTTCCGTACGCGACGCGTACGACGCATGTTTCTTTCACGGTTCAGGCGAATACCGAGGGCTTCCCCTTTGGCGCCGGCAGTGGCGTGGCTAACATTCGCGTGAACTACCTGGGCAAGATCACGAATCGCCGCCTGGCGGTTTCGAGCTATTACCACAAGGCTCATTCGATCAACGTGTTCCAGCGCACCCCGATCGGTCAGCCCGACGGTTTCTACTTTCGTTCGAATACCGGCCGCGATTCAGCGGACTCGCATCAGCTTTTCGACGGCACGTTTGCTTTCGGGCAGCATGCCGGCAAAGTTAATTGCCGTTTTGTGAATTGATCCTCAACTGTGATGAACGACTAGCCGGGCGGGGTGGGGCGACCACTCCGCCCGGTGCTTTTTTGCCCCTTGAAGTTTCTGACTTCACTTACCGTCTCCCTTGTTTGACGCATTGGGTTTCCGGGTGGGAGAAGCGCGGCAGTGTGTCCCTGGGTCACTTTCAAGGAGTGCAAAAATGTCCAAGTTCATTGCTCTGTTTCTCATTTCTGCGACGGCGATTGCCGTCGCGGATGGTCCGAATCACAACAACAACAACGGTTGGCGCCGGGGTCCCGGTAGCCACTTCCACCGTCCCAATCAGACGGGCGTTCTTTTTCAGGCCGCCTCGAATCTCATCGATGCGATTCAGAAGCTCGACGACCAGGCCTTCGATCAGGCCGATGACTTCAGCGAGAAGGGCATGAACAACGCCGTCGCTCAGCTCGACCAGGTTGCCGATGCGGCGAGCACGCTCGAGCGCGCTCTTCGTCGTCAGGTCATCCGTGAGCTGCAGGATCGGGATGGTCACGATCGTTTCGGCCGTACGCTTCGCAGCCTCGAGAACAACGAGTACGCGAATCTCAGCCGCGCTATCGACAACTTGAACCGCGGTGGTTTCGGCGTGCAGTTCGCCATTCGTGAGGTTGAGCAGGCTTGGAGAGCTTTTGAACGGGCGATCCAGAACGATGCTCAGAACCACCATGGTGGCGGAGCGATCACGGGCCAGTGTAACGGCAAGTTCGGCGGCAACTTCTTCCAGAAGCAGAGCCATGTCGAATGCTCGGTGAACGGTTCGGGCGTGACGGGTTACGAAGTGCATTTCAACAATCCGCAGACGAACCAGTCGGATGTGGTGCGTGGCACTCTCGATCCTCGCCAGCGCCAGCAGAACTTCACGAGCTCGAAGTCCGCGGTGGGCCGTAGCGCTCAGTTCGCGGTCTATGTGATCACCCGCAATGGCGATCGCAAGCTGCTCTCTTCGGGCACTTGCCAGGGCAACCCGTTTTAATCGACGGAAGTTGGTATAAGTCTATGATGGGCGGCTCTCCGGTGACGGGGGCCGCCCATTCTCTTTTTTTCTGAACTGAACATCTACCTCGATAGACGATTTGGTGGGACCGGTCAGAATCCCGCTCTTTGCAGGTCGCTACTAGGGAGTTCGATTCTAACGCTAGTTCCGACGTTTTCTGTGGAAGAGATCGAAATGCTTCCGCCCCAGCACAGAATCCATTCTCTAGCGGAATTGAACCCCAATCCTGAGCCCTTCACTTTTCCGTAAGAGATCTGTTCCTTGCGCAATATGTTTAAAATAGTGGCTGGTATGCCTACGCCATCATCAACTATTTCGATCCTAATCTTTGAATCTTTTAGAACAGCTGCGGTGACCTGAATGGTACCTCGGCTATGTATCGCTTCGAACGAGTTGTTGAGTAGGTTAGACAACACTCGTTGAAAGAGCTTGGATTCAACGCGACAGTTGAGTTCCTTTGCTTCGATATTCAACGTTAGAGCGACATCTCGCCGGTTACTTCGTTCCAGGAGCTTTTCTTGAACCCCACTTGAAAGAAGAGGAACCAAGTCAACGATCTCCAGGTCGTCTCCAGATTTTTCTCGAAAGTCGTCTACAATTCCGACAAGTCTGGCGGTAGCCATCCGGAAGAGATTCCTTCCTTCTTCCTTGTTGAGTTCCTCTGGTGACGAGGCCAAAACCTTGAGCGCCGACAGAGGGGAGCGAATATCGTGGGCGACCTTTTGGGCTGTTTCTGTGAGCTGAGCCTTTTTCGATAGCCGTCGATCACGTTCCTGAAGGTCTACTACCGACCGTCTCAAGTCACTCACGCCGGCTAACAACGGGGTCATCCCGCTTAGGAGGGGATTTGGAAGCTCAAGGTGTGCAAAAGTCGAGGTCATTGACGCGATGGCTTTTTCTTCGATAGTCGTCAGAACTAAGCGGGCACCGAAGGAAAGCAGGAGGAATATAGATAGAATGATAGAAGCCTGACTCCAAGGTATTTGGGAAGGCCCGCAAACCTTGATCGATGTACTCTCTAGCGATTGAATACTACAGATTGGCAGAACACTTGGACTGCCCATCTCGAGATTTCCGAAAGCGGATCCTACTTTCACGTATGGGTCGGAAAATCTTGTACCCAGCAATTCGACAAACGCCCGAAAGTTGCCGTGCTGAACTGCTTCCCGCGTCGCTTCTATGGCCTGCTTCGTCTCTGATTCAAGGATTCGTCCGAATGAATGTCTTAGGTGTTGTGTCCAGAGTAGTACCCCTATCAGCGACAAAACTAGTAGCGTAGATGTGGTCCACGCCCAGACCTGCCGGGATTTGTAGAGACCTATGCCAGGGGGTGAGGCCACGAGTTCGCTCCTCCGCTCTTCGCGCCCCAACTCAGTTGGGGCCAGTCATTATTCCACGAACGGGCGACATACGGCATTCCAGGAGAGTTGCTTACGATGCTCTGCTGTGGGGGTGATTTCGTTCTCTCATCGGGGAGTGTTTCACATGAAGATGTGTTTTCGAGGAAATCAAAGGCCTGAAGATTGCTGGGATTGCGATAGAAGGCCAGGTGAGAGGCAGGTGTGGCAAAGTCGGGAAGCTCCGCTAAAGAAGGGGAACGCTCGATACGGTTCAGATATAGATCTAATCCTTGCGCGAGCTTTCGCGCGGAGCCGGGTGCGTTCGAGGCGGAATCGAAGTATGCGCCAAGAGTCTTGTGTCTGGCCAACAGGACGAGAACGCGGTGATTTTGGGCGGGTACTTGAATCTGATACCAGTTAATTCTCCAGTGTTGGGCTTCGGCCTTCCAAACAATCGCTCGGGCACACAAATCGAGCGTACCAGATCTGTTCCATCCTCTACCCGTTGACCACGCTCGCAGCACCATCCGGCGTTCAACCAACTCTTCTAGACTGTTTCTTAGGGCCGTTTCCTTCGACCAATGCGCAGCGAATCCGTTCGATGAGGTAATCGACTGATCAAAACACGCCATGTTACTCATGACGTGTCTTTCCCAAGCTTCAGAGAAGGCTCTTCTGGACGCAGTTCTGAGAGTCGTTCCAACTCCATAACCGATTGCCGCACCCCCGGTGTCTAGCTGCAGAGTACATTTGCTGCCGATGGAAAGGTGGCCATAGGTTGCAACGTACCTGGTTGTGAAAGTCTTCATGGCGGCACTTTCATTTCCATGTAATGTCATAGAAACGTGAACGCAGATCAAATTCGTTCCAATGCTCTAGGGAGATCCTTTCAGAGTGTATTGCGTAACGTCGTTCAAGAAGGAAGGGCACAACTAGAGCACGTTCAATGAATCGGGAGTGAATTCTCTGAAGAATGCTTTCTCTCTCTGAAGCGACTGACGTTTCCGAGGCCTTCTTAAGATCGGCGGTTAGATCAGGGTATTTTCTCCCGACATCGATGTCCGGATTTGAGAGAAGGAAACTCCACGACCCTACAGAATCTCTCTGGTTTCCACTAAACATTGAAGCACGTGCAAACCAATCTTGCGGCTCATTTTTCTTATAGCGATTGTAGGAGAGTGTCGCGTTTACTCCTCTATTTCTTAGGAAGGAGGCAAATTCAGTGGAAAGCCACGTGTATTCCTCGCCGAAGTAGTACATCGATATCGATATCGTCTCTCCACTCAGAATGGAAATAGGTGCTTTCGGTTCGATTTCTTGTACTGCAGAGTTTTGAAGTCTCGATGGGTAGCCGGGTGCAGCGAATTGGCGGTCCGGAGTCGCTTCCGGCATTTTTGGAACAGCTTTGTCGAAGAACTCGTGAATCGCTGAAGCAAATTCGACTCGGGCTTCTGTAGATTTTCCCAACCGGTGGTTAAGATTGAACTCGAAATAGTAGATTACTGTGGGGGGGCCTTCTATCCTAGCTGGGGCACTTGTAACTCGTCGTCGAAATTCTTCTGAGAATGAAGGGGTTGGCACTAGCCAGAGGTCGGCGTTTTCTTTCGCGAGGCTCCAATTGGTTTCCTTCGGTTGGAATAGCTCCACGGCGTTTGGTGAATTTGTCTCGTACTTCGGATGATAGGTGTTTACCCGCAGTTCGAGAGTCTGCTTTTCGACATCAAAATGACTTACGGAGTATCGTCCCGACGTGATGGACCAGGAACTATCGACATTCGTAGGGTGAAGAATAGCGGCATCGGAAAGAGAAAGCTCGTGCAACAAAGTTTGTGATGTCGGCCTTGAAAAAGCTAATTCTAGAGTTCTCGCATCTTCGTCCCATTGAGCGGTCACGAGCGACTTAAGCGCCACTAGATGTCTCGAGTTTCGATGGGAGAGGGCCAGAAAGTATTCCTCTAGGTGTTTGCCAGAAAGCTCCGAACCATCTGACCAACGCAATTCTTTTCCAATATGGAAGCGCCATTGGGTCGGACTCATTTGTTCCCAAGACGTCGCTAGATTTGGTTCATAACCTGAGGTGGTTTTAGTCGAATCGATCACTAGGCAACTGGCGAGATTTTCTTGTAGGTAGTAGTGATAAACTGACCATAGATTCGTGGGGTCGAAGAGACGTTCGTCTCGCCTGAGCATGCCGATCGGATAGATCGCTCGCAGTCTTTTTTCCTGAATTGGTTTTTCTCGCAGACTACTCACTGAGAGTCCCACTACAACAGATCCAATCGTTGCAAAGAGAATCGATCTCCTCGTTCTTTGGATCTTCATTCCGATTATTTCTCTTCTTTGATGAAGCCCTTCTTCTTAGATTCATTCGACTCGGACCAGTTTCCTGATCGAATCAGCGGAGCTCCCGCTCGGAACTCAAAGCTTTGCGTTTGATACCGATCAGGGCGCGCACACTGACAATGATGGCAATTGTCTTGGCTGAAAGGACCTCTCTTTGGCCGGATTTGGAACTGTGTCGGAATATCAAACGCCCTCGCCATAGGCGTAACTAAAACGGCGACAAGCCAATACGCGAGCTTCTTAGATTTTTTTCCCATGTCTCCCCCCAAACCGTGTTCCAAACGACTAACACGATGCGGCAATTTGATCAACTTGGGTCAGGGGTTTTCGCTTGGGAAGCAACAGGCGATACATAACTGAAATAGTTATATTATTTGGGGGAGGTCTGGTGGGCGTTCAGGGAAAGGAAATCTCACCCACCCGTCCCATTCTCGAAATACATCCCCGCATAATGATTCCAGCCGAAGAAGAGCGCGTTCAGGAATAGCAGCCAGAACAACATCCGAAAGAATCCGCGGTGCTGCTGAATCAGGTAAACGTGCACGCAATACATCAAGCTCAGCACGATGAAGATTGGGTACATGATCTGGCGAATGCGATCGAGCGAAGTCAGGTGGCCATCCGGGAAACCGAGGCTCCGGTATTCCAAGAAAAAGTAGACGGCCTCGGCTAAAGCAGCGAGCACGAATATCCAAGCCGACTTTCTCATGGCGAATGCACCCCCTGGTTCACTTTCCTCAGGAAAGTAACCCAAGCGGCCCAGCTCGTCGCTGCCGAATTGAGACATGTCGCCGCAGGCGCCCGCTCCAGGCCGCCAATTGCACGCACGGAAAGTTGGAACGCACCATGCACTATAGGCCCTGTGTAACCAACACGTAGTAAGCGAAAGGAGGCCATGATGGGCGAAAAAAAAGACCAAAAAAAGCCGATGAGCGGGAAGGTTCCAGAACCTAAACCCGAAATCGGCCAAGGAGCCGGCAAGAGAGACAGCAGTGTCTCCGACATCGAAACGGACCGCGAAGCGCAAAATCCTGGGCGCCTAGACGTCCCAACGAGAAGCAACAACGACCCGCTCCTGTAATGACTAACGCTGCCTGAGCAACGGAAAAAGCCGAAGGGGCACTGCCCCTTCGGCTTTCCGATGTTTATCCCCGCAAATTTTTCCTTTTAAAAGCGCTCGAAATATCCAGCCAAAGCCGTCGAGAACTTGAGGCACACAGTACCCTGGCCCGGCACGACTACGTCATACGGCCCATGGCGGTGGTCGTACTCGTTCTCGGGAGAAGTGTTGCAGTCGGCGTAGAACTCGAACTCCGATTCACCATCGAGATTGAAGCCAAGCTTCGAGTCGTCGAGCTTGCTCCCATGAATCGTGTAATGCTCCTTGAACACCGGAGCCGGATGGTCCCCAAAGAACACCGATGGGTCCTTCTTCTTCGCATCCACATACTCACGAGCGTTCCGAATATCGACGCCGTCCTGAGCGGGATCGTCACTTAGCCACTGAATCCAGTTGCGCGTGGTGACGTCGAGATAGTCGTACTTCGTCAGGGCAGGAGTCGGCTCCCAGTGGGCCTTATAGGCCTCCTCCTGCGTGTGATACAGGATGGCTCTCGGCCGCAGGATCTTATCCGGACCTTTGCCGATGCCTTCCACCAGGATGTGTCCGTGAAAGAAATCACCCGCCTCACCGATATAACGAAAACCTTTTCCGTAGACCTTCGCATTGAAGAGGTTCAGCAACTTCACGAGCCTGGCATCCGTGAACTGAGACGGTAGCCGCCACGTACCGGTGTACATGTTGCTCAACTCGGACTTCGGAATGTCCGAGGCAAAACACGACGCAGCTAATAGCAATACAGCGAAGCCAAACTTCATTTATTTTGTCCCCTACTGAAAGAACGTCTGGTGCTCGCAGGTCTTGAGCTGCTGGTACTTCTGCGTCCACTCAGCATTGTTCTGAGCTTCGAGCGCATACTCCAGCGTCTTCGTCTCGAGCAGGTAACCAAGACGCTCCCACTTCGCCATCGTGTGCTGAACCGCCGTCGCATCTTCATACGACTTGAGCAACGCCTTGTACGCGGCGAAAGCCTGCGCGAAGCCCTTGTGAGCTTTCAAAGCCGCACGCGCTTCCGCGACGGCCTTCAGCACCACGGGATCCTTCTCGTCACGAGCCGGGTACTCGATCTGGAAGACCGGGTGATCCGGACGAAGCTCGCGGGCAATCGGAGTGAGAATCTTCGACACCACTTGCGAGGCCGTACCGGACAAGTTCTTCGCCTCGCCCCAGGCCTTGTTCGTCTCGGTGATCTTCTGCCGGATGGCGGCGATCGGGCTCGGGCTCGCCGTCGTCAAATCAATCCCCAGCTCGCGCGCCAGGCCGTCGGCAATCGCCTTCTCGACCTTGTCCATGCGCTTTTCAAACCAGCTATACGGAGCCATCGCGCCGACCATCGGAATGCTTTCGATCTTCTCCCGCAGCATCTGGCTGGAGGTGGAAATCGGAACGTCGATGGCGTTCTCGTGGAGAACCACGAACGCATGTCCTTCATCCGAAGTAACCGTGCCGTTACCATCGTAATCGGCGTTCACGGCCACGCCCTTTTCCGTCTTTCCGCGAACCGCGGCGAGGAAGTAGGGGCTGTACTCTTCACGGGCATTGATATCGGCCGAGCAACCGGCCGCGACCCGCGAAGGAACCGTCGCAAAGAAACCGCAACGGTTCGCTTTAGAGAGATTTCCGCCGGCGTCACCCTTTTCGAAATTCAACTGGGCGAAACCGCCCGAATAGCACTGAACCATCACGGTCTGAATCGGAGTATCGGCGGTGAAAGTATCGAGCAGCGTCGTGTACTCGGGCGCCGTCATCTTCGTCTGGTTCCACAGCGCGAGATAATTGTCGCGGTACTTCACCATGTAGCTGTTCGGAACCGAGCCGATCGGCACGATCACGCCGGCCGCTGGATTTGCGGGCGGAGGAAAGAACCCTTGGGTCGGGGCTCCGTGGCCCGTGTAGTAAAAACGAAAAGGAGTCGTCACGCTCGTGCTGGCGGCGGCCGCCTTCAGCTGAGCCGTGAGCTCGGGACCGTTCGATCCGCCGGCGAGGCCCTGCAGCTTGTTGTGGCGAAGCATCAACTCGGGGCTGTTGGAGTCGGCGAAGAGGTGCGAGAAGAGCTTCTCGTCGTCCCCGAAGTTCGGGTCGATCTCGGAAATGTCGTCCTGCGCGGTATCGTTACCGGCGGCGAAGAGGGTCACGATGTTGCCGGCCGGAATCTTGAACCAGCCGGAGGTTTCGTGAAAGAGCTCCACGTTCTTCTCGAGTACCACCTCGGAATGGCCGGCGTAGAAGCCGCCGCCCGAAATGAGGTACTTAGCCGGGCCCGCGAACGCCAATGCCGAAGCAAACGCCGAAACGACGACAAACGAGAACCGATTCATTGAAGCCCCCTTCAATAAGCCCTTTCCGCCCCTGTTAAAGCGGGAAGCGCCGGTGGATTTAATGCACCGTATCAATTTGGGCCGACTCGTCAACGCGTGAAGTTATGAGTTCGGAGAAGCTGTTGCCAATTGTTAACACTACGTGTCGAGGTATTTCAGTTAGTTAGGCTGCGCTTACTTCTTCTTGTTAAGGAGGTCGGCAAGTCCCGCGAACGGGGAATGCTTCAATTCCGGCTTCTTAATCCCACCGTCGTTCTCGCCCGTATAGGCGTCGGCGACCGCGTTCCGGGCGTGCTCGTTCTCATGGCAATAGATGCAGAGCAGTTCCCAGTTACTGCCATCGGGCGGGTTGTTGTCGTGGTTGTGATCGCGGTGGTGGACGGTGAGCTCCTTCAAACGCTTGCCGCTGAACTCACGCGCGCAACGGCCGCAGATGTGCGGGTACATCCCGAGCGCGCGGGCGCGGTAAGTTTTTTCCTGCGCGGCCTGATGCCGGCGGATGCCCGCGACGAGATCGTCCGTGTCCTTCGTCATCCCCTCTATATAAGGTGGATCGGTTCGCCGGACAACGGGGAGAAAAAGAGAGCGCCCGCTTCCTCTTGGGTGAAAGGAAACGGGCGCCCGACCTGGCATCTTACTGCCGGGTATATTCACAGCTCGCTACTTTGCGAACCGCGGCGCCGGACTCGTTCAGCACGAGAGACAGCTTATCCGCTTGCAGCTTCAAGCTGCCGTCGAGCGTTCTGATTTCGCCTTTTTCCTGAACGGCTCCGACCTTCTGGATCATCTTGCCGCCGTGAAAGAGCAGGTGCTCCTTCTTCGCGTCCCACACGAGCGTCATGGTGCAGGCTTCCGCCTTACCCAGCTCGGTCTTCGAGGCGGCAGAGGCCGACGTCGTCGTGAAGAGACCGCCGATGGAAATCGTTTTGCCCGCGATCGTGATCGTTTCACAACCGCTTTGCTTTACTTCCATCGTCTCTTCCACGCGGTTTCCGTCGATATCGCAACCACCGATGAACTTGCCCGAGAAATCCGTGCATTGCGCCGGAACGGGGGCCGGGTTCGAGATCGGTTGATCCCAAAGCGGGAACGCGTTCGCCATTGTCGCGGAAAGAAACAGTGTTGCCAGTGCCAGATGCAGTTTGAACATAGATTACTCCGTGGGTTGCTCCGTTCTCTCTCACGATGAAACCCTCAATCGGACGAAGAACGGATTTCGGAGCGAGTGCCTGCAAAGAGAGGGCCGCGTACGGCGGTCGCGGCTGGACGGAATCAAAATTTACAAAGTGAGTTCGTAGCTCTCGCCGGCCCAGACCGGCATTACGAAAGCGCGGTTTCCGTAGCGGGGAGAGTGGACGGAGATCTCGAACTCGTGAAGCTTACACTTGACGAGGTTTTTCGAAGTGAACCGGCGGGTCGCGCCGGTGATCGAGGGCAGGTAGCCGTTAAAGTAAATAATCGACTGAGGGTCGCGGAAGTGGACTAGGAACACGACATCGGCCGTCCCGTCGCAATCCCCCGCGAAGGCCGGAAAGCTGACCAAAGCCAAGAATGCCAAAATGTGCAACACCCGCATGGCCCCACTCTTCGCAGAGTGCGGGGGCCATGCCAAGCGAAAAAGCGAAGGGGCGTACCCTACCGGCGCGTTTGGTAGAGCACGCCCCTTGCTTTCGGGACGGAGAACAAACTTTATCGGCGGACCCCGGAAACCTTCGCTTCGCCTTCGCGTACCAGCTGGAACTCGGCCGCCAGCCGACGCCCGAGGCCCGCGTCGCCGTTTTTCGCGGCCCACATGGACGCCGCGCCGAGCCCCATCAACATCGCTCCAAGAAAAAGTCCCATCAGTAGGCAAATCTCTATCGAAACATCCTGATCTCTTTCGCGCTTAGGCATGGCATGGCTCCTTTAGTTGAAGGTGACGATGTGGGTGTGACCGGCGTCATTCGTCGACAGAGCACTTACCCGCGCTCCGTTTGCGATCGATTGCACCTGACCGGCGCTAAGGGTGACCGTGTGCGGATGGTCGGAGTCGCCGGTGATGTCGAGAATCAGCGAGTCGCCCGCGGAGAGCTGGGCCGTGCTGATGAAAGCCTCGTGACCGTGATTGGCGGAGACGGAACCGAAATCCCCCGCGGCCGACGTGTTGCTCGCGGAGCTTTTGCCGCAGCCCATCAGGCTGATGGAAACGCCCGTGAGAGCGAGCAGCGACTTCACGAGAAAGTCGCGGCGGGTGGTGTCCGTTTCACCAATGTTTCGAAGAAGTTCAGCGGTCTGGCTATGAGGGCGTTTCATTTTGAGTACCTCCGGTTTTGTTGCTCTTACTGGGGAATGAGACGCCGGCCTCCGAAATGGCTCATCGTGTCTAAATGCCCTAAATTATTGAGATTATTTGGCCGATAAGAAGGGGAAGCCCTATCGGAGGAGCCCATGGGAAAGCCCGCGTCGGTCACCGAGCTCATAGAAAACTACCGCCAAGGAGATGAGAAGGCGCTGGAGGCACTACTGCCTCAAGTGCTCGATCAACTTCGCCGGATTGCGGCCGCCTACCTTCGCAAGGAAAGGCCCGGCCACACGCTGCAACCCACGGCGCTCGTGAACGAAGCCTTCCTCAAAATGGTCGATCAGAAAGAGGTGCGCTGGGAAAACCGTGCGCACTTCTTCGCGGCCGCGGCGAAGCTGATGCGCTGGGTGCTGATGGATCACGCAAAGGCCAAGAACCGCGACAAGCGGGGAGGCGGGGCGTTCCGCGTGACGTTCGAGGAGAACATCAATTTTTCGAAGGAAGAAGGGCTCGACATTCAAGCCGTGCACGAGGCGTTGGAGAAACTCGAAAAGGAAGACGAGCGCCGGGCCCGCGTGGTCGAGCTTCGTTTTTTCGGGGGCTTGAGCATCGAGGAGATCGCAGAAGTCACCAAAACGTCCCCCGCCACCGTGAAGCGGGATTGGACCATGGCGAGGGCGTGGCTCTTCCGTGAGCTCAGCACAGAACAAACTAAAGACTGAAGTCGCCACCGACTTTCAGGATCGGGTCGCCGAATGCCTCGAGCGCGCGCTCGCCTTGAGTAAAGAGGCGAGGGCGGAGTACTTCGAGGCCCTCGGCCACGAAGACGCGCGCCTCAGCGAGGAAGTGAAATCTCTCGCGGAGTCCCACGAGCGCTCGGGGACTTTTCTCGCCAATCCCGTCGGACCGAAACTGCTGGAACGAATCGCGCTCGACGAGGGAGGCCTTCCCGAGTTCTCCACGGGCGACGTCGTCGGCGACTTCGAGATCGTGCGTAGTCTCGGCCGGGGCGGCATCGCCCATGTCTATCTCGCCCGGCAAATCTCTCTCGGCCGGGAAGTCGCTCTGAAAGTGTCCCGCAACTCCGGCCGCGAGGCGCGCCTCATGGCGCCCCTGGAACACGATCACATCGTGAAAGTGTTCTCGGACACGGTGGACTCCGCCCGGAACCTGCGTTTCATGTGCATGCAGTACATCCCCGGGGCGACGCTCGAAACGATTCTCACAAAGCTTCGGGCGTTTCCGAAATCAAAGCTCTCGGGTGCGGCGGTGCTCGAGATTCTCGACGGGCAGATTCTGGATCAAGTGCCCTTTCATCCGTCGAGTCTCCAGTTTCGGGAGATGCTCGCGAAGCTCGACTACTTCGAGATGGTGATGTGGACGGGAGCGCGGCTCGCGGACACTTTGCAGTATGCCCATCAGCAGGGAGTGCTTCACCTCGACGTCAAACCGGCCAACATCCTGCTCAATCTCTACGGCCGGTTTCTCCTCAGCGATTTCAATGTGTCTCTTTCGCTCGAAGACGTGGCCGGTACTTCCGGGCAAATCGGCGGAACGAAGGCATACATGGCGCCCGAGCAGGAAGCGATGTTTGTCGCCGAAGACCGGGCGGCCGCGATTAAAAAGCTCGATCGCCGCGCCGACGTCTACTCGCTCGCCATTGTATTGAAGGAATGGTTGGCCCTCGCCGGGGATCCCCCCTGCCGGGACGAGGCGCCCTGGAAAACCGTTTTGGATAAGGCGCTGGAGAAGGATCCCGAGAAGAGATTTGCCGATGCCGGTGCGTTCGCGAAAGCCCTGAAGGGAGCTTTGGAGCGCTATCGCATCGACAAGGAGCTGCCGCCCAGAAACTGGTTCGCGGCGGTGTGCTTTCGCAGTCCTCTTACCGGACTCGTTCTCTACGGCCTCGTGCCCCAGATAATGGCGAGCGCCGTGAACATCCTATACAACCAGCTGGAGATTGTGAGCCGATTGTCGTCGGTGCAACAGGCGTATTTCAAATCGCTCATGGTGGTCTACAACCCGGTCGTTTACGCGGTTTGTCTCGGCATCTGGGTTTGGGCGCTCAGGGGAATTCTGCCGTACGTGAAGCGAACGGATCTCTCCTTGGAAAAGCAGGCGCTCTTGAGAAAGAGAGTGCTTCGCCTTCCGGCGGTGGTCGCTCTCGTTACGACGATAGGCTGGGTGCCCTCGAGCGTTCTCTTTCCGCTCTTCATCCACCTGAACTCGGGCGCGCTTGCGGTCCCGGTGTTCGCGCATTTCATGGTTTCGTTCCTGTTCGCCTGGCTCGTGGCGCTCGGGTACTCGAGCCTCTTCATCCAGTTCATCTGCGTGCGGGTCTTGTATCCCATGCTGTGGAAACAGGAGTCGGACGTCCAGGCGCAAGCTCGTATCGAGATGGGCATGGTCGCGCAGACGACTCGCCTCTATAACCGGTTGACGAGCTATGTTCCGCTGCTCGGGGCTTTGCTGCTGCACCTGTTCGCCCACTGGATGGACGACTACTCAGGGGCGAAGGTGCTTTCGACGCTTACCTGTCTGCTCATCACCTTCGGACTGATTGGAAATTACCTGGGCAGCCGCCGTAACAATCAGCTCATTCAGACGCTGTTCGCCTTCATGGGCCGGGCCGCGCTCGCCGAACGCCGCTCCAATCCGCGCGGTTCCCGTTGATTCTCACTCGCATTTCAAAAGATGCGTGAACCAGCGGTAGGAGGAACCGGGAGCGGTCTGTCCCCGTCCGACGACGTAGAGGTTGCCGTCGGGATCGGAGTTGAGCCGGTAGCCGGATGTGTTGGCATCGGCCGATAGCTGGAAGTCATGAAGCGTGGACCAGGTGGCGCCGCCGTCCGAAGATTTCCGCAGGACGAGATGGCGTAGCGCATTCGAGTCCACGGCACTGCCCACCACGTAGAAATTTCCGAAAGGATCCCGCACAACCGAGTTGGCTTGAGACTCTTGGCCATCGGCTAGCGTGAACTCGTCGACCGTGGACCAGGTGGCTCCGTTGTCGGTACTGCGGCGGATGGTCCACATCTGGACGGAAGCCGAGGTCGTCGCGTTGCCGACGGCGACAATCGACGTGCCGTGGTCGACAGCGATGCCGCTTGCGGCCGCGTTCTTGTCGCTTTCCTTGCTGTAATCGTCGGAAGTCGTCCAAGTGGTTCCGCCATCGACCGTCTTTCGCACGGTCCACCGGGAGTTGAACGTCGAGTTCATCGCGTTGCCGACGATATAGAGCGCGCCGGAAGAGTCCGAGACTCCGCCCTCGGCAAAGGCATCCTTGTCGGAGACGGCATTGAAGTCGTCGACCGTGGTCCAAGTGGTTCCGCTGTCGGCGCTTTTACGGACGATCCAGTGGAACATTCCGGTTCCGTCGGCGGCGGCGCCGGAAGCGTAAAGTACCCCCGCCGAATCCTGCGTGATGGAATCGCCCGTCGCGGTCTGGCCCGCAGAGAGCTGAAACGCTTCGGAGGTGGTCCAAGTCGCTCCCGCGTCGGTGCTTTTTCGGACTACCCAATTCAGATTCGCCAAGGCGTCATAAGCGTACCCGACCGCGAAGAGATTGCCGGAGGGCTGAGAGAGAATTCCGAGGCCGATGGCGCCTTTGTTGCTATTCAGCTGGAAGTCTTCGACCGTCGTCCAGGTAGCGCCGCGATCGGCGCTCTTTCTGACCACCCAATGTTCCGTATTGCTGGAGTCGGTGCCGTATCCGACGATAAAAGTGTTTCCCAGCTTGTCGGAAGTGGGGCGATAGCCGGCAGCATCCTTGGTATCGTCCACCGCGAAGTTGTCGACGGAGCTCCAGGAGCCCCGGTGCTGGCACATGAGAGACGGAAAGCCCGTCTTCACGCAGCCCGCGAGCAGGAAAGGAAATAGGAATAGCGCCCGTTTCATCTTCTACGTCCGCCGCTTTTCTCCAGGGACCAGCTGAGAAGTAGGCCCGTTTGCCAAACATTGAGCGGCGGGTGCAGCTCTTTCAGCTCGCTGACGAACTGCTTACGAAAGAGAACGGATTCGACGTACGCGCCGAGGTAAAGCCGGCCGCCTATCGTATAGGCGAAGGTTACTCTAGCGCCGATGGGATCCTGGTAGATGACCTGCGCTCCTTCGGCGGTGAGGTTCGACAGCTTGTACTCGCCGAGCTTTTGAAACTCGATGGAGAGGTAGGCTTTGTTGAAAAAGATGAAGAGCGAGGGCGAAAGCAGATTGAATCTTTCGCCTCGGCGGTTTCCCGAGCCGTTGGTGACGGCGCTTACCTGGCTGATCCAGCGGAAGTCGGAAACGACTCCCAACATGATCCGGCGGAATCCGAATCCGAGCGACGCGCCGATACCCGCTTGAATGAGCGTCGGGCTATCGAAGCCGTTCGGAACCGACGAGCTCGAATAGCCGCCGTATCCCTGAAAGCCGAAGTGGTAGGCGGCCTGGGCCGGGCGCGCGAAGGCTATCGCGAAGAGGGCCGCTAGTATGAAGCGTGTAGTCGTGGATCGCACGTAGGTCGGTTGGTACCGGCCCAGTATAACACTAGCTTACGGTCTGGTCCTTGAGGGTCTGGATCAGGGCCTGGAGTACCCGATCGTTGCCCCGTTCCCGGTGAATGAGAGCGCTGATGTGGTAGGGCGCGGTACCGGCGGTGCGCGGCAAACGAATCACGCTGAGCTTTTCCGCGTGGGACGAGGCGACGGCGTCGGGCAGAAAGCTCCAGCGATCGGACAAAAGCACCGTTTGCACGGCGATATCGTCGCTGTCGAAGTAGATGTCTATCTTCGGCTGGAAGCCGAGGCGGTCGAACACCGGGTGCGTTTCACAAACGTCCACGCCTTGCGAGGACTTGTGGATGACCGCCGGATGCTCGGCGAGAAATCGAATTTGATCGCGCTGGCTCTTTTCCAGAACCGGGTGTCCCTTGCGAACGACCACCACCAAGTCGCCGCGGTGGAGGGGATATTCTGAGAGAGCAGGGTGCTTGAGCGGACCGATGCAGACGGCGAGATCGAGCCGTCCCGACAGCACTTCGGCGATGGCGTGAACCGTGTTCATGGAATGCATGTCGACCACGAGACGCGGGTGTTTCTTCTGCAGCTCGTGCCATCCCTGAAACATCAGTCTCGACGAAAGAAAGTGGCTGGCGCCGAGACGGTAGCGGCCGGAAAGCGATTCCGGCTCGCGCTTCATTTCGGCCTTCAGGCCGTCGACTCCCGACAGAATGGTCCGGCTTTTTTCGAGTAGGCGCTCTCCGTCCGGAGTCAGCTCGATTCCGCGGCCGCGCTTACGGAACAGTTCGCAGTTGAGCTCTTCTTCGAGAGAGGAAATGGAAGCGCTGATAACGCTGGGGCTGATGGCAACCGCATTCGCGGCTCGGCCTACGTGCTGGTAGGTGGCCACGGCGGCGAAGTATCTCAACTGGTCCAGAGTCATGACTAGTCTCTACCTTCGGTTTATCCGAAGAGTTCTAGTCGAACCGTTCGAATTATCAATAGCTCTTTTAGTAGCCGCCGGGCAGGGTGGGGAGCTTGGTTCCGCCTTCGCCGACGGAGAGCTCGGCACGGCGGACTCCCCGCAGCCGGCGTAGCTGACCCAGGATTTTTCCGACGGGAGCCACGCCGATGGGGACGACGGAATAGGCGTAATCGGCCCGCCGATCCCGGTTGCAGTTGAGAGAGACGGGTACCGAACGGACGATCTGAATCGCCTGTCCGCAGGAAACCGGATTGTTGAAAACGACGGTGACTAAAGGTTTCTCGTCGGCAAGCGAGCTTAGCGAAAACGCCAATAGGAGGAGTAGAGCTCTCATGGGCCCCCTCCGATCGGCGGATCGCTAACGGGAAGCCCTTCGATTTCCCTTTTCACGTCGTAACTAAGTCTTTCGGGAAACAGCAGGAGGGCCTGTTGAAGAGATTGCAGAAGTTCGGGGCGGCGGCTCTCCTTGTAAAGTTGAACTATCTTGGGAGTAGCTTTGGGTTGCCGCCAGGTGACTTCGAGGAGCCAGTTGGGAGTCCGGGTCGCCGGTCCCAACTTTTCGGGGATTTTGTCTTTCAACGCGAATGTCAGCGTCGGATTGAGTGCCGCATTCTCCAGCTTCTCGTCCGTATCGGGATCGGTTGCCGTCTTCACCATCCATTCGAGCATTTTCGGGTGGCTTTGCAGATAGGCGTCGCCCTGGACGGAGCTGGTCAGTGTGTTCAACGCCAGAAACAGATCTTTTCGCCGATAGATGGACTCCAGTTTCCGCTCGTCATCCGCCTCTGGTGTGTCGTCCGCCGTCAGCCACTTTTCGTCCGCGAGCATTTTTTCGAACTGGAAAATCGATTGGGCGAATCGATGGGGCCGGCGTTCGGACAGCCGATTTAGACTCGTTCCGATGCCCGGAATGAGTGCGCCGCTCTCGTTCCATCGTCCCCTCGCCCGAAAAAGTTCGGCGAGCTTAGGAATCAGAATGGGCGCGATGGCGTTGCTGGTCTCGACCTTGGGCTGTCCCAGAAGGCTTACGCTCATCCACTCGAGTAGCTCCGTGGCGAGCAGGGAATCGGCGGGAGCTCCTTCAGAGATCTTCGCCAGACGTTTCAGGAACTCGGGGTCCTTGGCGGCCGAATCCTTGTCGAGGTACGCCAGGGTCAGCCAATGCTCGCTCTTCGGCGTTTCATCCAGAAGCTGCGCGAGAGCGGGTGTCGGACCGGTCGCCGTTTCGGCGGCATGTTGCAGGTAACTTCGCCGAGCCGCCTTCCAAAAGGGAGTAGGCTGATCCTTCTTCTTGAGACCTTCGAGGACGCTTGCCGCCTCCGGTAGATCCGAGTTCGCTTGTAGCAGGGTGAAGTAGCGCTTCGCCCTCGTTGAATCGTTGAGGGTCCAGTGTTCGGCGATCCCCTCCAGCAGGGCTTTGCGGTCCTTCGGCTCCAGCTGGGCGAGCGGGAAGAAACCTTCCCACGCCGAATCGGGGAATGCCGTTTTGCCGTGAAGCAACTGGTCCAGGACTTTCAGGTTCGCCGGGTTGGCGAGAATCTGGCCCACTAGCTTGCCGTAAAAGGGGCTCTTCGCCACTTCCAGCCAGTCGTTGAAGAGCTCCTTGCGCGCTCCGAACTCGTGGTTCTCCTCTTTCTTCGTGTAGGGCGCGTCGATTTCCTTCCACTCGGCGAGTTGCCGTAGCAACACGTTCGCCATCTTTCCTTCGTCGAAAAATCCGGCCCTGGCGCGTTCGATTTGAACTCGAAGAGCGGCGTAGGGAAGGGCAATGTCGTATTCCTTGGCGATTTCCTTGGCGGCATTCTCGTCGTCCGCCGCCGTGGAGTCGGCGGTCAGATAGAGTTTGGCCCGGGCAATGTACCGGCGGCAGTACTTGTGCTCCTCGGCGATGGGGCTTTTCAGGCAGGATTCCAGGAGGGGGAGCACCTGCTTTCTGGCCTGCTCGGCAAGCTCCGGAAGTTCTTCGAGCATGTGCTCGGCTTCGGTCGAAGTGAGGACCTTTTTCTCCATTCCCTCGATGGCGAGCGGCACTAGCGCATTGTGCAGGGGTAGCGACGCCGGGTCCTCGTAGAGCCGGAAGTTGGTTCGAAGCAGGTTTATCGACGAAAGCGGCTTCTTGGCATCGACGAGTCTTTTCGCCAAGGCGAGCTTCAACGACTTCGGCATGACGTGGAACATCTCGTGGCAGAATCCATTGTCGGTTTGGACGAAGAAGAAGTTCTCACAACGTTTCCAGATGGCGTCGAGATTGGAGAACGATACCTCCAGCTCATCCTTGGTCAGCTTGTCCGGCCGGCCGTCGAAGAAAGCTTTCGAGGCTTCTCCCTCTTCCTTTGCGAGTAGGCCGCCGTGATCGGCCATGAACTCCGGGAGCGCCCGCTCCTGAGCGACGCCCGAAGTGTACAGAACGGATTCCGCAGCTTTTCCCCGGGGGGCATTTTGGGAGAGGCGAACGAGCGGTCCGCTGAAACGGGGATCTCTTCCGCGAGTAAGGAAGTAGCCTTGGCGAAGCTGATTTTGGAATTTCTCCCATTCGTCGCAGTTGTTGTTTTCCGGCGATTTGAGGGCCGTGGCTAGAGCTTCCGCCTTCTCCTGAATGGCGCGCTTCGCCGCGGGAAAACAGGAGACCAGCTTCTTGCATTCCTGCTTCAGGCGGGCGAGACGGATTGCCTCCAGATAGGAAACGATGAGGTACGGGTTAATCTGAGACACGACTTCCTTCGTGCCTCTGAGAATCGCCGTCTCCTTGATGAGCTCCAAGGCTTCTTCCGCGGTGAGAGAGGGCTCGATCGCCCGCATGGTGGCAAGTACGGCCGAAGCGTAAGGCGCCGCCATGCTCGTTCCGTCCGCCACCGCCTTCGCTTTGGATTTTTTCTCTCCGGGAACGTAGTCGGCGTTAAGAGACTGAATCCTCTCGCCCGGCGCGTAGAAATCGACGCTCGAGCCGTGATTACTGAATGATGCGGGGGTTCCGAAGTAGTTGAGCGCGCCGATGGAGAAGAGCTCGGGAACCTGCGACAGCTCTCTGAGAAGCGCGCTGTCTCCGACGTTTACTTCGCCGTTGTTTCCCGCGGCGTAGACGACCCAAACGCCTTTCTTCGTCAGCTCCAGCACCTGCTCTTTGATGAGCGGGTGTTCGAGCGCGTGGATGGAAAGGTTAACCACTCTTGTCTTGGGATCCTTACCGGCGGCGATCAAGGCGTTTACGATGCTCGGAGAGAAGATCGTCCATTCAAAATCGAGCGGATGAGAAATTAGCGGCAAACGCGGATTTACGCCGACCGTTTTCGAAGCGGCGATGCCCGCGACGTGAGTTCCATGGAAGGTGTCCTGGTCGTCGGCGGTGGCGTTCGAAGCTGCCTTCACCCGTTTTCCGGCCTTCGGGTTTTCCGACGCCCGAATCGGGGTGTCGAGTATTCCCAGCTGAATCTTGCTGTAATCCGCCCGCTTCACGAGCGGATGCTTGCGAAACAGATCGAGCCCTGTCTGGCGGAAGTGCCAATCCTTCTCCAAAAAGTAGTAACCCTTGTCGCGTTTCAGAAAGCGGCACTGCTGGAGATCGTAAGGATAGGCCGTCGTAATCTCGGTCGAGCCGGCGTCGGTCGCCGCGGAATCGTGCGCTTCGTCCGCGGAAAGCGGCGCGACTGACATCATTAGAGAGAGAAAGAGTCGGGCGAGGCGCATTCCCTATCTTTTCGGTAAGTTAACTCCGTGCCTTGAGACAACTCCCCCTTGCGACGACAATTACCCAATGCCCTCGAAAATGCCGGTGTTTCTGATGCTCTTGGCGCTCCAAGTCATGCCTGGTTTCGCCGCCGATACGGTCATTCGGCTCAAACCCAAGGACTGCAAGATAGAGAAAGACAGTCTCGATCAGGAGCTCGGTAAGCCCGAGCACTTCGCCCGCGACGGTTTCTGCGCGAGGCTCCTTCTCGATCGCAACGCCCCCGACGGAGCGGTCACCATTTTCGGAAGCGCTCGTTTGAAAGAGGGCCATCCGTCGTACGACGTGATCCGCGAGTTCGCCAGGAAGTGGACGCAAAAGCACGGCAACATCCCGATTCTCACTGGCGGCGGGCCCGGCCTCATGGAAGCGGGCGATCGGGGCGCGAAGGAAGGCGGCGGGAAAAGTTACGGCTTCACCGTCGGTTTCGGAAAGAACGGGATCGAGAAGCCGAACTCCTTCACGACGGAAGCCTATCAGTTCCGCGATTTCGCCCTCCGCGAATCCTTCATGGTGAATGCGGCCCGTGCCGTCGTCGTCGGCTCCGGCGGAGTCGGAACCGTTTGGGAAATTTTCGAGACGATCACCAAGAAGCAGACGAAGAAGATTCCGGATCTTCCCATCGTGTTTCTCGGCAGCGAAGACGAATGGACGTCTCTGAAGAAGGCGCTGAAGATCATGGCGGAGGCCGGGACCATCCACGAGGACGATCTCGGCATCATCCACCGGGTCACTTCCGCCGATGAAGCCATCCAGTACATTGAAACGTATCCCGCCCTGGTGAAGAGCCTGGGCCCCAAACTCAACAAAACCAACTAGAGGTCCCCGTGAAATCCGCGTTCTTGATCGGTATGGTCGTTCTCTATTCTTCCAAAGCCTTCGGTTGGGGCGCACTTGGCCACGCGGCCATCGGCGAAATTGCGGAACGGCTTCTCACCCCCGCCGCGAAGGCTCTCGTTTGCGAGGTGCTGGGCGCCGAACCGCTGGCGGTGGCGGCGACGTTTCCCGACGAGGTAAGAAACGATCCCCGCTACAAGGATTTCTCCCCCTATCATTTTTTCGAAATCGTCAGCGGCACTCCCGTAGCCGATGCCGTAAAGGGCGCGGAAGGAAAGAAGACCGCCCACTCTTTCATCTCGTCCGGGGCGGAATTCATAGGCCGCAACAACGTGCCGAGGGATCAGAAGATCATCGTGATGCGCTATCTGGTTCACCTCGTCGGAGACGTGCACCAGCCGCTTCACGTCGGCAACGGTTATGACATGGGCGCGAATCTCTGCGACGTGAAATGGAAGAATCCCATCACCGGCCGCACGGAGAACGTTAACCTTCACAGTGTTTGGGACGATCATGCTTTCGAGTGGGAGGAAAAGGACTTCAACACGATCAATAAAGGAAAGCCGGGCAAGTATTTCGGCTACCAATCGATAGTCGCCAACGTCGAGGCCGATACGTCGGACGCCATGAAGGCGGTGAAGGCGGATCTGCCCAATTCCTCGAAGCTCGGCGCGCAGGCCTGGTACGAAGAGGCCTTGGCGATGCACCCGAAGGTTTATAAGGACGGCATCACCGATCCCCGTCTGCGGCCTTACTGCAAGATCAAGGACCCGGTGACTCACAAGTACCGGGACGGCGCTTACGATCGCAAAAAGCTGCCGACCATCGGCGAGACTTACTCTCGCGAAGCCTTGGGCCTCATTCACCAACAGATCCTCAAGGGCGGGCACCGGCTCGCTTACGTTCTTAACGACATCGCCACGCGCTTCCCGCCCGCGAACACCAACGGCGTTGGCTGCGCGGAGGCTATCCTCAGCCCCAGTCAGCTGGAAGCGCAACGGGGCCCCGACTCGTCGAAAACCGGCAACTAGTTTCCGATAGGCTCTCGTCCGCTTCGGCTGACGCGTGTAGTTGCCGACGGTAAAGCTTTCCTTCGCCCGCTGAACTGATGCGGAATTCTGCCGCAGTGTTCTTTCTCTACCCGCCCGTCCTTTGACATTTCTTGACCCGAGAACGTAACGTTTTGGTGCGTTCGCGCGTCAATCCACAAGCAGTACAGATCTTAGTTGGCGACGGTGAGGGGTATGCATCTGGGGAAGTGGGTTATCGGATTATTGGCGATCGGTTTGTCCGGTTGTAACCGCGAGGCTCCGTTTCTCTATCCTTGGCCCGCCCAAGTTCAACAAAACCCGGCCGTCGAAAAGAAGCCCACCTGCCGGGTCACGGCTTCCTCGTCCACTTCACTCATCGGCGATCCTTTTCGGCTGACCGTTGAAATCGACGGTATCGCCACCGAACTGACTCTCGACGGCCAAGTCATGGCCGGGGCGATCTGGGTTAAGGAATTCGTTCCGCAATCGGCCGGTCAGTTCCGGTCGGAGGCCATAGTCCGTGGACCGGGCGGAGCGAGCAGTTGTTCAGTGAGATACGAGATCCGCGAACGTCCTCCGATCTGTCAGGTGGACGCGAGTCCCGCGACCTCGCTGGTCGGACAGCCCGTCACTCTGACCGTGAAGACCACCGGCAAAGTCACGGCCGCCTCCATCGACGGCACCCAAACAGCCTTTCCCGTCGGCACGAAGACCGTGACTTCCGTGGACTCCGGCGTGTTTCCGGTAGTTGCGACGGTGGAGGGACCGGGGGGAACGGTCACCTGCAACACGGCGTACGTCGTTCGCGACCATCCGCCGACGTGTACGCTTGCCGTGAATCCCGTATCCGTTTTGCTCGGTGAGTCCCTTGATTTCGAAGTGACCGGCCAGGGAAAAATCAGCGCGGCCTACATCGAGGG
>CAZZHG010000004.1:0-86561 GCA_964653655.1 uncultured Pseudobdellovibrionaceae bacterium | reverse complement strand
GCCTCGGGGCGCCGTGGGATCGAGCTGCATGGGCTCCCAGAGGTGTTCCGCCGTTTTTTCGAGATCCAAATCTCTTTCGTTTGCGATTTTGGCCTTGATGAACGCCTGTTCGGCGGCCGCCATCTCGGGGTGCTGCACTTTGAAGGAGTCGTTCGGAAAATGATCGTAGGAAGCCGAAGCGAAAGCGTCCGGATCGCGAAGCGTAATCGGAAATTCCACGTACTCCGTCTGAGAGACGGGAGCCGTTCCATTGGCGACGAGAATCCGGCCCCGATCGGGCTGGACCACGGCGCTGGTCATCGTCGTGTGAACGGCTACCGTGTTTCCGAGCCACGCCGGCCCGTTCTTGTTCACGTCCCATTTGTCGCCCAGGATGGCCGCGGCGCCTCTTTCGTCGAGCCTTCCACGGCCCGCCGCGAGCATGTCCGATATGCGTTTGTACCGGGACAGGGTGTCCCCGTAAGTGCTCGCATTCACCGGCTCGAAGCGGGATTGCATTTCCGGCGTGAGCCAGTGATTCGTTTGCACGAGAGTGTCTCCGGTCATGGCGCGGATGCCGATTCCCGTGTTCGAAAACTCGATGGTGGCGGCCTTGCGTTCCTTCGTGCTGACGAGCACGTAGGTCCAGCCGGCGCCGGGCTTTGCTTTCTTGAAGTTGGCGAGCGCCTCGTCGAAGTTCTTCGCCGAACGGAGTACTTCCTGGGCGATCATGAATACCGGAATTCCTTCGGAGGAAACGTCCTTCGTCGGGATCGTGTGGACGTCCACGTAGATGCCCGACTCGTTCATTCCGACGACGCCGGCGTTGTGAATGCCCGCAGAGCTCACCGTCATGTATTTCTGGTAGCCGTCGGTCGGGTTGAAGTAGATGACCGTCGGAAACCTATCGAAGCTTCCGTTGAGCCAGTAGTCGGTATTGCGGCCGATGATTATCTCACCGTTCGCGGTAGCATCGCCCCAGGCGACGAAGGAGGAGCACTGGTTCGGGGAAACTCCGCTCTTGGAAAAGAGCTTTCCGCTCAGGTTCTTTCCGAGGAGCACGGTTATGGACTCCGTGCTGAGGGCGGCGCGGATCAACGTTTTCAGATCGATTCCGCTTCCCTCGCTTAGGCCGTAACCGTCGGCCCGCGGATCGACGAGCGCCGCGACCGGGTTATTCATGGAAAATTTGTACATCCGTTCGGTGATCGTCTTGTAGAGAAGGGCGGAGGCGGCCTTGGAGATCAGATGATCGCCCATCACCTCCTTCGTGCTGTTGCCGAGTCCATTGGCCGCTTCGAGAAGCGCCCCTTGGCGGATTTCTTCCCGCAGAAGCCGTCCGTGCTGGAAGGCCATCTCGAATCGATCTCCGACGAGATACAGCACGTGGACACCTCGGCGGTTGAACCGTCTCGCGGGGCCGAAGGAGTAACTACCGTCTCCCTGGTCGACGACCTTCAGGGAGTAAATAGGGGCGTACTTGGCTTTAACCGCCTTGGGTATGTCGTACAGGCCGGCCGCCCGGGCCAGCGTGCCGGTTAGAAGCAGACCAAGACCAATAGCCGAACGGATTTTCAAAGACATCTCGCCCCCCATACAAAAGGATTACCCGATCACCGTGGCCGAAATCGTCGGCGTCGGGTGAAAGGAAGTTCATATTCCAAGCGGGGTGGTACAACACTTTATCGGCGTAACGTCTGACCGTTCTGAAGACAATTTCACGCCGCGTCGATGCGTCGCGATACACTTTTCGCTTCGCTCTATCGGCAATGATCCCGGGCTTGTAGATCGGCCGCGTGTCGATGGGTTGGGCGGAGGCGGGAAAAGAGAAACTCTCGAATTTGCGCTTTGTGGGTTCGGCGCACACTTTCCGGGCTAGCCGGCGATTCCAGTCAGGGCGAGAAACTTATCGGGCTCGAGCTCCACTTCGAATTGCAGGCCGAAGCCGGTGTCACCCGTGCCGCGCACCCAGCGGATCTCGGCTTCCACCTCCATGCCGTTCAAGGAAATCTTAACGGACTCGAAGAGTGAGCCCGCTGCCAGTCCGCGGACGAAAGCGCCACCCCGGGAGAGGTTTCCAATCTGGACGCTCTTTTTTTCCATTTCCGCTTCGATCGCGACCGGAATGCGTTCGTGCCGTCGGTTGGGCGCCTTCATGAGTTCCCCCTGATGGGAATAACGATATTAAGAGTGAGGCATTTGCTCAAGAAGCCGTGCATCGACGATCAGCCGGCGCGCTTGAAGGGGACGGAGGGAGGAGGCGATTTTCTTGCTTTAAGGATGCCCCATTGGAGGGCGAGCCGATGAGACGGTTTCTCGACGAAGCGATACGAAAGCCACGCGCATGTGGACATCGCCAATATGTTTACCGGGAATCGTGCCAGCCCCTGTAGGTTGGAGTTGGAAACTGAGCCTCCGGCAACGAAGAAGAGCTCTTGCCAGAGATACAGGCTGTAGGAAACCAGACCGATACCAGCCAGAGGTTTCCAGGCGAGGCACTTGTGCCACAGGCCCTCGGGCCGGCTGATCAGGCTGCCTAGGAGCCACGCCGTCCCGAAAGAAAGCAACGGACTCGAAATTGGAAACAGCGCCACGGAGACCGGCCCCGCTTCAGAGCCGAGGTGAGCGAGCAGAATGCAGCCGAGGGCGAGAGCTCTCGAAGTGCCATGCCCAAGGCGATACAGCCTTTCGAATCCGGTTTTGTCGGCGGCGTATGAGTAGGCAATCCAGGCGCCGATGGCGATCTGATCGAAGTACATGAACACGCTCGCATGCTCCCATAGGGGGAACTGGGGGAGCGAACCTCGCGCGATGAAGTAGTTCGCCGCTCGGGCCACGTTCGATATCATGCAGACGACGAGCAAGGGAAGGGTGACCGATCGTTTCCGCAGGCCGCGCGCCAGCATTAGCGGCCAGGCGAGATAGAAAATTTCCTCGACCGTGAGCGACCAAAGGTGGGCCGTGTCCCAACCGCAGCTTTTGGTGAAGGCCATCGTAAACGTCAGTGCGGAAGCCGCGCAGTAGGCGGGCATCGCTCCGTTCTTCGAGAAGGAGCTGAGGATTGCGGCGCCAGCGACGAACGCGAAAAGCGCCGGGAGCAGCCGCACGAACCGCCGCTTGTAAAAATCCGGAAGCGACACCGAGCCGGTGGCCGTGTACTCGGTCATCAGAATGTAGGTGATGATGAAGCCGCTGATTACGAAGAAGATCCGGACGCCGAGGAGCCCGTGGAAGAACATTCCGAGGGCGGCCCGTCCCGGGAAATCAGAATTGAATTCGGACATCAGGACGTGGGAAATCACGACCATCAGAATGCTGACGCCTCGCATTCCGTCGACGGCGGCAAAGCGGGAGCCGGAAGTAATTGTCGATTTCTCCACACATTCTTATCGGAATGGGCGGAGCGGGGGCTGAGGAGAAAGGTCGGAAATGATCAGTGCGTCAGGGGCTTCCGAAGTTCTGGACCCAGCTCGATACGAAGCGCGACGCTCCGAGGTGCTTGTACGCGGGATTCATGATGTTCTTGCAGTGCCCGGGGCTCTTCAGCCAAGCCTCGACGACTTCGGGGATGGACTGCTGACCCTTGGCGATGTTTTCGCCGCAGGTGGACCAACGATATCCAGCTCTGGTGATGCGATCGGCCGGTTTGCTTCCGTCGAGGGCCTCGTGAGCGAAGTAATTCTTCTCCGCCATGTCTTGGGCGTGCGCCGCGGAGGATTTCTCGAGGAGGGGATTCCAGGTCAGTGCCGGCGCCGGGCCGAAGGCCTCCTCGCCGCAGCGGTAACCCGTCGCGCGGGCGGCATTCACGAGGCGGAGCATTTCCTCGGCGTTCATGTGGGGAGCGGTCAGCACGGGCAAGGGCTTGGGCTTTGCCTCTTCCTTACCGCAGGCGACGAGTAGCAGAACGAAAGCGAACCATATCGACTTCTTCATTCGAATCCCCTCTGAGCCTCGTCTTTAACCCGTTGCGACAAACTTCCAAAGCGGATTGTGAAGGTGCCTTTTAAGGTACTGAATATACCGGGTTTATCTGGGTAGGCGGAAGCCTTCCCGGACAGAAGACCTTCACGAAACTTGGCACTTCGCCGGGCCCTGTTTGCGGTAGAATAGAGAAAGACCTTCCCGTTTTCCCCCTTTTTCCCAAACCCAAATCCCTGAGAGAGAAATGAGACTTCTACTCGTTTGTCTATTGGTCTGGACCGTCTCGGCATCCGCCGCGCCCAAGCGCACGATTCAAGCCACCGCCGCGATCGTGCCGGCGAAGGGACCCCCGGCCGCCTTCACGACGACCGGGCACTTCGAAGGAGGCATCGCCGGAAGCTTCGGCGGTTCCGCTACGAGGGGGCTTCAGTGGCTCGTGGACAATTTCGAAATTCACAACGGGTATGCCGTCTCGGAGACGACGAAGCTGACGGTCATACACGGTTTCTCGGCGAACAACGTGTCCGCTCTGAGGGCGACGGGCAGGGCGCAGGATAGCTCCAGCTTTTTCTCTCCGGCGGCGATTAGTACCTCGCCGGCGACGGCGACGACCGCCGCGGGCGGACTAACCTATCATGCGCGCGAAGCGTACCTCTCCCACCGCTTCAGCCCGAAGTTCCAGCTTTCGGCGGGTCTGATCCGAAATGTTTTCGGGATGGAGAACCTGGTCGATAGGTACGAGATCCCCACCTATTATTATTCGCGGGCTTACTCCCTATGGCAGAGTTTCGGCTGGAACTACACGGTCGGCGCGAAGTTCGAAATCGCCGGCTTGGAGCTGACCTTTTTTCAGGCCTTGGATATCACCGGCGCGAATCGTCCGAGCCTCGCCGCCCGTTACAAGCTCGAGATCAAGAAGAACGAGTCGACTTTCACTCCGGTATTCTCCGTCTACACGGGAAAATTCCTCAAGGGGCCGAAGGATCTTGGAATCAGCGGTGGCTTCATGTGGAAGCGGAAAAATCTGCTCGTGAATTTCGAAGCGGTCTTCGGCCAGACGCTCGCTATTCCGGATGGTGCGCTGACGACGAGAGATTTGGCTTTCATCCTCGAGCCCGGCATCGAGCTGCCCTTCGCCACGTTCTCGGTGAAAGCCGAGCTCGCCAATAACCGGTTTCCCGTGGGATCCAGCGAAGTGAACCTAGGAGTCGCCATCACGAAGAACGTCGAAAAATGGCGGACTAAACTTCTCTATGCCCATAACAATCTCATGGGCAATCTCGGCGTTCACGCCAACGAGTTGCGGCTGCTGTTCGGCACCGAGTTCTAGATTTTCGCTTGATGGGCGGAATGGCGCAGCTGCTGATCCAGGCTGCACAGAAGAACTAGCAGGGTGCAGCCTTCGAGATTCGGCGGAAACTGCGGTTGCGTGGTCAGATCGTCGAGGGAAGGAATCAGTTCGCGGCAGTAAGCGAGAAGAGTGGAAGATTCGATGGTGCCCTGAACGGTGAGTACCTGATGGTTCGTGGAGAAGAACGGATCGTGTTCCACCTTCAGGCCATCCGTCCCCGACAGAAACTCCGCCAGGGCCGACAGATCCACGCTGTTGGAGGCCTTGTACTCCATCCTTATCGCCGGGCAGATGGGTGACGAGTAATCGATATCGGCCGGATTCACCGCTACGGGCCGTATGATCAGATCGGCCTGGTCGCGCTGGGGAAGGATGTACTTCACCCGGTCCGCTTCCCGGCGCTCTAGAGCGCTCAGAACTTTTTCCAGGGAATAGCCCCGTTGCTCGATATCCCGCCGCGCCTTCCAGTAACGTCGTAACGACTCGTCCGGGTCCACGAATACCTTCAGGTCGTAGAGCCCGCGCATCGTCTGCAGCGATAGCGAGTGCAGTCCGCTGAAGATCAGAAACTCCCTCGCCAGAACTCTTTCGCCTTCCCGGAACTTTCCGGTGTCGTGATCGTAGTGCCGGTGCATGACGTTTTTGCCCGTCATCAGGTCCATCGCGTGGGCCTGTTCCAGATGCAGGTAGTTACCTTTCGGATTGAGGGGCGTGTGCTCGGTCCACTTCGCATGCCCGCGGGGCCAGCGGTGGTAATCGTCTCCCGACGTGACGGTGACCCGATCGCGGCCCAGCATATCGAGGAGATTGCCGACGAGACGATCCTTGCCCACGCCGCTGTCGCCGGCGAGTCCAATGCTGATCGGACGGTCCTTGCGGTGGTAGATCGCGTTCTTGCGTACGCCGAAAAGATAGATCCCGCCGATGAGTCCCGCGAGCGAAGCTTCCATCGCGGTGAAAATCAGCGAAGTCGCCTGGCCCCCCAAGCGAAGTGAGTTCCAGCCCGGAAACACTCGTTGCAGCTCGTCGATACCGGCCGGCTGCTCGCCGACCGTGTAGAAGAGGACATAAGAGAAGGCGTAGGTCCAATACGCACCCATGCTCGCGCGGGGATTGCGGGCCAGGAAGAAGAGGACGAAGGGAAAGGACCACAGGAAGTACGCGGGCGCGGGCGGCGTGAGAAGCACGAATACGCAGAAGGTGAGACCGAGATAGAGCACGAGCAGATCCCAGTTCCATTTCCGGTAGCTTACGAATTGGTACCAGAGGGCGACGAGCGCGGCGGGGGCTAACAGTACCGTCTGGCCTAGCGCTCCGAAGTTGAGGCTGAGCGCGAAGAGTCTCGCCTGTTCCGGATTCTGGAAAACCATCCGGCGGAAACTCTCCGAGGCGAGAAAAGGAGCCGAGAGCAGAAGGTAGCTGCCCACCAGTGCGGCGACCGCTTTCACCATCCCTTGCCAGCGGGAGTGCGGGTAAAGGTAAACGAGCAGAAAGGGCAGAGCCACGGCAACGTGGGATTTGGTCGCCAGACAAACTCCGAAGACCGCCATTCCCGCCACGAACTTCTTTTTGTGAATGAGGGACAGGCTTGCGAGCAACAGCGCGGTGGGAACCAGATCGAGCTGGCCGTGGCAGTAGGTCGCGTAGAGGACGATGGGCGAAGCCCAGTAGAGTCCCAGAAGAAGCCGCGGGCGATTAGGAAACCAGTTGAGCAGCAGCAGCAAGCAGCCCAAATCGCAAGCGAGCAGCGGCAATCGAAAGCTCAGCAGATGCAGCCAGGTCGCCGTATCCGTTCCCGCGGCGAGCAAGGGGCTGAACAGGATCCTCGCCGTCGAGAGCAAGTAGAGCATTCCCGGAGGATAGGGGAAGGCGTCGTCCCGCCCCAAAGCATGAAAGTGATCCCACGGATTCGAGAATCCCGATTCGACGAAGAAGTTCACGAAGGGAACGAAGAGATCCCGCAGGTAGTGAGATCCGAGGAAGCTGGCGAGTGCGAGTTTCAGAGCGAGCGGGCCCCAGAAGAGCGGGCTCCTGAAAATGGATTTCAGCGGCAAGTGCCGCAGAAACTGGAAGGGTTCCCTGGAGCGGATCGGCGCGGAAGGCGGTGCCTGTTTCAGTGGCTCGGGTATGGGATTTTTAAGAGCGCGGTTCATGCAGTTTTCGCGGTCTTTCCCGGGTAGGCGATCTTACGGAAGTAGTTCGCCCAGTATTCGTAAGTCCGGACGTCGTCCGGAGTTCCCATGCAGATGAAGTGTTTCAGGTCCAGGACGCGGCCGGTGGCTCCGCTTTCCGCGAGCAGCGAAACGGCGAGATCCACGTGGGCTTCCGTTTTCGTTCCCTCCAGGGCCTTCAAGGTTTTTCGGCAGGCGTCGAAGAAGTCTCCGGCCCGGCGGAACCAGAAAGTTCCGGTGATGCCCGGGTCCCGGCTAACGTCGCCGTCCCGCAGAGGTACCTTGCACTTCACTTTCGAGATCGTTCCATCCGGCCGCAGTTCCGCCCAGGCGTACTGCTTGGGGTTGCGGTTCGCGTGGGGATGATTGCGGAACGTGAAACAGAGAAAATCCGTCTTGGGGTCGGACGTCAGCGCATCCAGTTTCTTGTCGTCGAAAAAAAGCGCCGAGTCGCAAGCCGCCACGAGCAACGGGGAGTTCGGATCTATCGCGCTTTCCCCGGCGAGGCAGGTAGCCACCGCGCCGCAGGTGAGGGCGGGCACGGTTTGAATCGTCACCGGCGTGCCGAGCTTCTCGAGTCCCGCGCCCACTGCGGCCGCCGCCGCCTTCTGGCAAATGGCCACTTGCTTCCCGCTCTTGGGAAGCGACTCCAGCACTCGGGAAATCATCGGGGTTCCGGAAACCGGAATCAGCGGCTTCGGTTCCCGGTATCCGACCGCCCTGAACCGCGAGCCTTCTCCGGCCATCGGAATCAGGGTCGTCCAGCCCGCTCGGGGGCGGGGAGAGGGTTGGGGTTCGGACCCGAAGTATTGCGACCAACCTTGATACTCCTGCAGGTCCTCGGGGGTTCCCCACTGGAGAAAGTGCTCGACTTCGAAAACCCGGATGTCGAGCCCGTCGGCGATCATCGGATTGTAGGGAAGGCTCGCGAAGTACTCTCCCTTCGCGGTGAGTCCCAGCTCCACTGCCTTTCGAAAGTACTGCTTCATGAGCTTGCCCGAGCGGAAATAGTAAAGCCCGGCGGAGGCGAACTCGCCCATCTTGTCGTCGGTAAAGCAGCCCTTTTCTCGGATCTCGAGGACCCGATCTCCGTCCATGCGTAGGTACCCGTACAAGTTGGGGCCGAGGCTATGGGGATGAAAGCCTTTGTAGGAGATTATGCATCCGTCACAGTCCGTCTTCTCGACGTAACGGAGAAAGCTGTCGTAATTCCAGTAGAGGCTGTAATCGCAGTAGGTAAGGGCGACCGGAGCTTCGTCCCGGATATAGTCGGCGCCTTCGAGAGCCGTATGCACTGGACCGAGCTTGTGGGGGGCGATGCCGACGATTTGTCCGGCGGGGGCGATTCGCTTCAGCTCGCGTTTGACCTTCGTGTTTTCAAGGTGGTCGTTCGCGCAGATGAACAGGAAGTCTTTTTCTCCCGGGAAAAGGTTCGTAACGTGCTCGACGATGGGACGGCCGTCCACCACGATGAGGGGCTTGATATCTTTGTACCCGGCCCGGAGGAAGCGATCCCCGCGTCCGGCCATCGGTACGATGACTTGCATCTTCGGTTTCATCCCGCCGCCCTCCGCTTGGGGGTCAGAGCATTCGAAAAAAGGCCCGCGAGCTCACGCCAGTCGGCCGCGCTCTCGGTTACGTCGTCCGGCACGGCCTTGTTTCCGCGGTTCAGCCATATCGCTTGAAGTCCGAGCGCTTTTCCCGCGCGGTAGTCGGAGTCCAGATCGTCGCCGACCATCGCCGTTTGCGAGGGCTTCACGCCGAGCTTCGAAAGAGCGAGCTCGAAGGGAGCGGGAGCGGGTTTCTCCGCGCCGGCTTCCTCCGACGTCACGAGAAAATCGGCGGCGCCGGCAAGTCCCAGGTGAGTGAGCTTGAGCATCTGGCGGTCCGTCGTGAAATTCGTGACCCAGGCGATTCGGATTCCCCGGGCCCGCAAGTCCACGATGAGCTCCGCGCAGCCGGGATCGATTTTCATCGCCGAGAAGAAGCCCTTCCAGTACGCCGCGTGGAGCGCACGGCTCTCCGCGATCTTGGTTCCGCCCAGCCGATTTTCGAGCATGTGCTTGAAATAGAGCAGACGGCAGTGAGTTCCCGCTTGTCCGCCGGTTTCTTGTTTGGTCTGGCGGCGGGCTTGATCGTAGTCCGCGTCGAAGGTCTCGCGCTTCATCCAGGAGCCGTGGAGTTTTTTCGCCGTCAGATGGGATTCGGAGAGTCCGGCCGCATGGCAGGGCGCGTACGAATAGACGGTGTCGTCGAGATCGAAAAGCACCGCCTTCAGATTTCCGCCGTCCATGGGGTCTGAGTCTTCCTTGAGGTCGAGCCGGGGAGGCCCGCCGTTACTCAAAGAAACGGCAGAATGTCTGGAAATCTTTAGATAGTTCCTTTTAGACGCGTCCCAGCCGGTAACGCACCATGAAGGTCACCAATCCCCAGATCGTTCGCCACTTGGAACGGAACGTCGCGGCCCAGCGGGATTGGCCGTGTTTTCGGGGGGGGAAGAAGACGGGAACCTCTTGAAAACGGAAACCTTGCTCCCTGGCGCGGAGCAATACGTACAGATCGAAGGCGAAGCCGAGGGGCGGGGCATCCAGTGCACTCAGTAGACTCGAATCGAAAACTTTGGGCTGCGCGTTGGTTTCGGGTAACCAGCGCCAGAGAATAATAAGGCTCACGAGCTCGAAGCCCCGGGAGAACAGCCAGTTGCCCAGCGCCCGCCCGCTTCGGGTTCCCTTCACGAGAATTTTGGCGTCGGTGTCGCGGATCCGCTCCCACGCTTTGAAAGCGTCTTCGGGGTCGCATTGCTCATCGGCGTGGCTCCACCCGACGATTCCGGGACTCGTGGCCTTCAATCCTTGGTGAACTCCGTAGCCGTATCCCTGATTCACGGGAACGGTGACGATCGAAAAAAATTCGTGATTGGGCTCCTTCGTCATCTGTTTCAGAACCGCCGCGCTGTCGTCGGCGGAACCATTGTCGACGAGGATCAGGTGGAATTCCTTCGGCGTGAGTCCCCGGCGGCGCGCGCAGGCCACCGACCGTTCGAGGAGAGCGCGCAGACTCTTTCCCTCGTTGTAGCAGGGAAGCACGAGCGTCAGTGGTTTCAGGGTTGGCTCCAGATGTCCGGATGTTTGGTGCAGACAGCGTCGAGCCGGGTGCGCAGGGAAAGAAACGAGCCGATTCGGGAAGGCGGATATCCCTGGAGCTCGGGCGAGACGAGACAGAGGCGGAACTTTCCCTTCAGCGCCTCGAACACCGCCGTCGGCAGCGGTTCTCCGGCGAAGCAGTCCACCCAGGCCCAGTCGGCTTTGCCCGCGAATCGCAGGGCGTTATCGGCGCTCTCGTACTCGCTGACCCGAACCGCTACGTGGCGGTTGGACTCGCGCATGGTCAGGCGGACAGTGGTGGGGAGGGTGAGATCCAGGAAGAAGTAGTTTTCGATGCGATGGCGTTTGAGCGTTTCGAGGGTCTTGTCTTCAAGACCGTCTTCCTTGGGATTGAGGATCAGCGTGCCTCTCGGGCCGCCGGTGGCCCAGGCGGCCGCGAAATCGGAGAACTTGTCCCCGTCGGCGAAAGCCTCATGGTTGAGAATAATCTCCGAGCCCCGGGTGCGAAGGTCGATCTCGCAGCCCCATTTAGGCGCGACCTTCGTCAGCTCGGCGCAAGTGTTTACCCGGTGGCGTATGATTTCCATCTACGACTCATATTATAATGTTACGCGATGCCGGGAAACCACTCAGCTTCACGGGCCGCGCTGTCGGCCGCCTGCCGACTGATCGGAGGCCGCATTCCCCTGTGGACTCAGGGGGCTGGCGGCAATCTCTCGGTGAAAGACGGCGATCGTCTTTTTATCAAGGCGTCCGGCTTTCGCTTGGATCAGGTGACCGATAGCTCCGGCGTCACGTGCGTCGACTTGCCCGGGCTTCTTTCCCGTCTCTCACGAATCGGATCGGACGCCGCGGCGGAACAGGCCTATGCCGACGCGCTGAAGGAATCGAAGCTGCCGGGAGCCGACGGACGGCCTTCGATGGAGACGGGGTTTCACGCTTTTCTGAAAGGGAAGTGGGTCGCTCATTTTCATTCCTTGCCGGCGGTCCTCATGGCCGACGATCCGGGCGTGGAAGAATGGCTGTCGGCTAAAACCAAGCTTCGCGTGAAAGGGTTCGGCGCCATTCGTCCGGGATGGGAGCTGAGTAAGGCGCTCGAGAGCTGGGGCGATACCGACGTGATTCTGCTCGGCTGTCACGGAGTGATTCTTCAGTCGGACTCCGCTCTTTCCGCTTCCTCGGGAGTGTTGAGGGAATGGGCGGCCCTCGAAGCCGGGTATTGCACCCACCACAAATTCAAGAGACTCGCTTCTCTCTGCTTGGGCGAGGCAGTGGAAGCTCACGGGCCGGTGCCGCCGGCCCCCCGGCGCTGCTACTTTCCGGATGCCGCTGTTTTCTTGGAGCGTCTCGCGCGCATCTGGGAGCCTGCCGGCAACGGGCTTTACCGGATCGCGGCTTCCGCCTGGAAATCCGACCGGGATGTGGCGGAGATTGGGCTCGCTAGCCTTCTGCTTTACGAGGCCCGCTCCGCCCTGAAGGAATTGCCCGCGGACATCGCCTCCACCGTGGCGGGTTTGCCGACTGAGGCCTTTCGCCGAAGTGCGGTAACATGACGGTTCAAAATAGGAACGGCCTTGCCGGCTACGTTCCTTTTCTCCTCGCCTTCCTTTTCACCGTCGCTCTCAAGTGCGCGGTTTATCCTTCTCTGACGACGAGTCCCGAGATGTGGGAGGAGGGCGCGACCAACTTCTATTTCCACGCGGCCTACTCCAGCCTCTGGCGAAACGTAGTTACGCCCGACGCGGGCTACATTCCTTGGATACAGAGGTTCGTCGCGCTTTCTGCGTCCTGGCTCCAGGTGCCCATCGCGGGAATCCCGTTTTACTACCAAACCGCGGCACTTTGCTTCATCGGGGTTTGCTGCGCATTTTTCGCGCTGCCCCTCTTTCGTTTCTGGATCGCCTCGGATTGGCAGCGCGTTCTCCTTTGTCTGGCCCTGGCGTCTTACGAAGATTACCAGCTTCACACCTTCCTCAACTTTCCTTACTTCGGAAGCATCGTCGTCTTCTTGGTTTTGCTTTCGGTTCCGGAGATCTCGAAATACTCCAAAGGCAGCAGGTACGGTCTGGCCGCTCTAGTCTGCGCCATCTTTCTGTCGAAGGGGGTGTTTCTCGCCTTCGTTCCTCTCGTCCTTTGCCTTCTCTATTCGGCGTGGCGCAAACGGGACGAATCTCAACTTAGATTCCTGGCGCTGCCTTCCCTCGCGCTTCTTCTTCAGGGATTGGTCGCCGCAGCCTATGCCCTCTACCCGATACTCATAAAGAAACCTGAGTACGAGGTTCCCTCGGGCCATATTCCCTCCGTCGTGCTTTGGACCATTGTTTCCGTTTTCGCGCGAGTGGTCCTCGAAAGCTCAATCGGACAGGCGTTCTACTCGGCTTCGTGGCCGGGACGTTTTTTTGGTTTGGCCGGTTCTCTGTGCTGGATCGGTGCCATGGTCCGGCTGGTCCGTGATCCCCGAGAGAAACGCCTTCGCCAGGTGCTCGCCGTCGGTTTCGGGGTCGCCGCCTGTGCCGCGGTCTTGGTAGTCGGCAAAACGAGCTCCATCTACGGAGTTCCGCTCTGGGGCTTTTCGAAATGGGGAATTCCCGGCCGGTGGGGAATGGTCACCTACGTTTGCCTGTTTCTTTCGGGGGCGCTTTGCATCGCTCGACTGGGCGGAGGAAAGCCGGGCGTTGCGATGGCGGCCTTGGTCTGCTGGGTGATGGCTTCGCCCACCTTCAAACTGAAGAATTTTTCCCCGCGGGAACCCGGTTGGCCCAGCACGGGCTTCAGTGATTGGAAGAGCTTTTCCGCCGTACTCTCCCGGCCCGAGTACTGTGTTCCGATCAATCCGTTTCCCATTCAGTTCGCGCGAGGATGTGGCCCGCTCGAAGCCGATGTTGCGGCGTGGACGAGTCCCTGGCGCTTTGCCTCGGCCGGCGATATGGCCTTCCCGGTTCCTGCGGGCGTGACGGTCGGGCGCACGCAGAGTGTTGGTTTTGTCTTTGCCTCTACTGAAGATCTCACCTTGGACGCGCTCGACTCCTCCGGAGCCGTCCTCGAAACGCTTACCGCGAAACCGCGGACTCCGGAGCGAGTGACTTACCTGCACTTTTCGAAGCCTGTCCCTGGCATTTCCAAGCTGCGGTTTCGGTCCTCTCCCACACTGGCCGTTCTGCCGGATGGACGTACCCCACTCGGCCTTTGGATCCTGTCCGGTCCCTCCGTCTTTCCTTAAATTGCCTTGGCTGACACACGGCAGCATAGTAGGTTCCCGCCGAAAGGGAATGATCCCCAATTTTTTTGGAGTAGGTATGAAGCAGTCTCTTTTCGTAATCGGCTTTCTTGGATTCGCGCAGCTTGGACTCGCGGCGCCCATTTCCTGCGGTTCGCCGAACAGCGTTTACTCGGTCCTCGTGGCGAGCGGTCAAAAGACGGCGAAGCTCGAAGTGAATCACGCGGCCACGCAATTCGGTTCTCTCGCGTGTGAAGTGCCCGCGAGCGCGTTACTCAACGGCCCGTTTCTCGTGTGCCGCTCGACCGCCGTCGCCGACGACGGTTACCAAGTGGTTCTCGCGACGGACAATGCGACCGCGCAGACCACCGCTTCGGTGGGCAAAATCTGGAAGGGCGGCACCCGCCCTCTGACGAAGCTCAACTGCGCCGTTGCTCTTCACCACTAAGTCTTCCCGAAACGGCCTCGCTTCTCACGGAGCGAGGCCGTTCTCTTTTCTACCCGTAAGATTGAACGATTTTATCCGGATTTGATCACTGTTTCAGGACGGTGGGACTAGTTAGGGTGGATTCATTGGAGGTACTCAATGAATCGCTCTCTGTTCTCTTTAGTTTCCGGTTTCGCTTTACTCATCTCCGCGGGCAGTCCCGCGGCGGTGCAGACCTACAAGACTTGCACCACGGTCCCGCTCACTCCGTCCGGCTTCTCTCACGTGAAGGTCGGCCCGTTCAAAATTCTCGTTCAGTTCGACGACACCGGCTATTTCGTGAACTTGACCGGACTCTACGGCGTGCAGCAGCCGAAGCCTATCCATCTCGTGTTTCCGGCGACTCGCACGAATGCGGTGGACACGAACGGCCGTGATATTTTCACTCTGCAGGGCTCGGCCCAGACGGTCGACCGCACTTTCGTTCTGACGCTGACTCTTTCCGACCAGGGCGGACCGGCCTTCCTGCGCATCGACAACATGTCGAAGAGCATGTGGGGCGGACGCGCGATCTGCCGCTGACTTCATCTGGAATAAGCGGCGCTGCCGGTAGCTCGAGCCAGCTCCGGCAGCCCGTACTTCAGATACCAAGCGGCCTCGGCCGAATTCTTCAGGACTTGGGGGTAAGCCGGCAGGATGACTCCTTGGCTTACAGAGTAGACGAGGAAGGTTTCGGCACGGGTACGTCCGGAAATCAGCGATTTACAACAAATTTGCGGAGTTGCCCCCGTCGGTTAAGATCTCCGCATGCCTTTCACTCGGACTGCGGAGATTTCCACGAAGGACGGTGTCGTCGTGGCCACCATTCGGGATGGAGTTACCCAGCAGCTGGAGGACGCCCAGGAAAACTACGCGGCCGTGGCTAAAGAGGCCGGTTCTCATCTCTGTCCCTTGCTCATCGACATGCGCGCGGCGGCTCCCCTCACGGCGGCGGCGCGCCACTTTTACGCCGCGAAAAAAATGGATGACTCTTTCACGGCGCTTGCCTTACTAGTGCACGCGAGTCCCTTGGGGAAAATGATCGGCAACGTGTACTTCCAGATCGCCCGGCATAAAGTTCCAGTGCGTATGTTTGCGGATGAAGGATTGGCTTGGGAGTGGCTGATTTCGAAGAAAAAGTAAGCGATACCAGCCGGTTAGACGAAATGCTCGGCTTGTTGGCGCGGATGGCGGCCGGCGAGGTCGAGGTGCGCCTTCCCATTTCCCAGAGGTTCGACCATCTCGATGCCGTCGCTCACGGGATTAATATTCTCGCCCAGGAGCTGACTTACTGCCTGTCCGTCTTGAAAGAAGAAAAGGAAGCCATCAGCCGCGTAAGCGAGGCCAAGAGTGCGTTCGTAGCCCAGGTGAGCCACGACATCCGCACCCCCTTGATGGCCATTTCCAGTTTTGCCGATTTTTTGGGCCGCGAAAATCTCCCCGCGGAAAAGCGCGCGGGTTATGTGCTGAGGGTGAAGGCCAACTGCCAGTCGCTCAGCGCCCTGGTCAACGAGGTGTTGGACGTGGCGAGGTTGGAGTCCGGCGCCATGAAGCTCGATCCGGTGGAAACGTCGGTCCGCGACAAGGTGAAAGAGGTCGTGTCGTCACTGGATCCTCTGGCCAAGCAGAAGGAGCTTTGTCTGGAGTTGGCTATCGATGGCGCGGTTCCGGAGAAGTTGATTCTCGATCCGCTCCGGTTTTGGCAAGTGGTGAGCAACCTGCTCGGCAACGCCATCAAGTTTTCCCAGAAAGGCGTGGTCGCGATCCGGGTCGGTTTCGAGGCGGGGAACCTCCTTTCCGTCGAGGTCGTGGACCGGGGAATCGGCGTGCCGCCTGAAGCGCAATCCAAACTCTTCGAGCCTTTCATACAGGCCGATGGATCCATAGCGCGCCGTTTCGGCGGAAGCGGCCTTGGCCTTGCGCTTTCTCGCGATCTCTGCCGAGCGATGGGCGGAGATCTCGTTCTAGTGCGGAGCGAGCCCGGCAAGGGAAGCCATTTCCGGGCGTCCCTTCTCGTCGGGGTCGCCGAAGCGGCCATGTCGGCTTCAGATGACGCGAAAGTTCCCGCCGAGCCACCCGCGCTTGCGTGACGGCTCTCCCGCTTATCGGTTAAGATTGGCTTCTTGAGAACGCCGGTAAGCGACAACTTCTTGGTTCATCCAAAATACCGACGAGACATCGATGGACTTCGCGCGGTCGCCGTGCTTTCCGTGGTCGCTTACCACGCCTTTCCCGGGCGGTTCAAAGGCGGCTTCGTCGGCGTCGACATTTTCTTCGTCATCTCCGGCTTTCTGATCTCGACCATCGTATTCCAAAGCCTCGCGCAGAATCGGTTCAGCTTCGCTGAATTCTATTCGCGGCGAGTTCTGCGGATCTTTCCGTCGCTCTGCGTGTCGCTCCTTGCGTGTTTTTGTCTGGGCTGGTTTCTGCTGTTGGGCGGCGAGCTCAAATCCCTCGGCAAGCACATGGCCGGGGGCGCCGGCTTTGTCTCCAATTTCATTCTATGGAATGAGAGCGGATACTTCGACGCCGGAGCCGAATCGAAACCGCTGCTGCATCTTTGGTCGCTTGGAATCGAAGAGCAGTTCTATATTTTCTTCCCCTTCTTGATGTGGTGCTTTTTCAAGGCGAGAGCCAACTTGTTCGGCTGCAGCCTGGTTTTGGCCGTCGTTTCGTTCGGATTGAATCTGTTTCAAGTTCATCGCGACCCCACGGCCGCTTTCTATTCGCCTCAGACCCGTTTTTGGGAATTGATGATCGGAGTGTTACTCGCGCGCTGGACGCTGGATCGGGCGGCCTCTTCCCCCGACAAGTTTTCCAATTTGAAGTCTTGGGCGGGGGCCGTTTTGGTCGCTCTCGGCTTCGTTCTGATCAGCCGGGAGCGGGCGTTTCCGGGGATGTGGGCGTTGTTGCCTACGCTTGGGGCCGCATTCCTGATTTCCGCCGGGCCGGGAGCGGTTTTCAATCGGCGGATTTTGTCGAACGGGGTTTTGGTCTGGATCGGGCTGATCAGTTTTCCAGTATATTTATGGCACTGGGTATTGCTGTCATTCGTTTCCATCGCGAACGCCGAGGCCATTTCCTCTTCCGCGAAGGCTGTTCTCGTGCTCGTGTCGTTCTTGCTCGCCTGGCTGACGTATCGATTCCTGGAGCGGCCGATTCGATACGGAGGTCACCGACGCCCGAAAACCGCGGGTCTCGTCGTCTGCACGGCGCTGCTTGGTTTTTTGGGTTTGTGGACCTATCGAAACGGAGGGTTCCCCTCGCGCGCGGTGGCCGTGAAGGGACAGGCTTTGGCCGGCTATGAGGACAACCGTGCTTTCGAGGAAACGCTGGGGGAATCGGGTAAAGCCTGTTTGCTTTTCGAAAAAAGCGACTTTCATGCTTTCGCCTCCCATGGCTGCGAAGAGCGCCCTTTTCCCGGACGGCCGACGGTTACCATCGCGGGCGATTCTCACGCCGCTTTCTTGAGTTTGGCCCTCAGGAAATACTTGGGAGAGAGGAAACTCAACTTCGTCGAGTACACGGCCGTGTTTTGTCCTCCTTTCGTTCTGGGGTCGCCGGACTATGGCGACCGTTGTCAAAAGATCAACGAGTACGTGTTCGATAGGCTGAAGGAGAATCCCCCGGATGTCTTGATTCTGTTCACGCACTACACGTGGTGGGAGCAAGCGGCCGGCAAAAACAAGCTCGGGACGGCATACGACGAGCTTATCCTCCGCAAGATTGTGGAACTGCGCGACGCCGGACTTAGGCGAATCGTTCTGGTCGGCCCGACTCCCATGTGGAGTGGCGGCTTACCGCACCATCTGATGCGCCATTTCGTCCTAAAGGGCCGTGAGATCCCCAAGCGTACTTTCGAGGGAGTTCAGGCGCTCTCATTGGAATTTGACGATCTATATCGAAAGAAGACCTACCCGCCGGGAGTCGAGTACGTGTCCCTGAAGGATTTCCTGTGCGATGAATCCGGCTGCCTTACGAGCGTCGGCCCCGACTTGAGGACGGATCTAGTCGTCTCGGACGATGGCCACCTTACGTTGCCGGCGGCGACGTTGGTCACCGAATCCCTGCTCGGGGAATTCTTTCCCCGCTGATGCCCCGTCGAGAGGCTATAATTCAGCCTGATGCCGTCCAGGAAAAACACGCGTCCTCGTCGGCGAAAAGCCCGTTTCGACGAGCTATGGAAAACGGTGAGAAAGCACCAGGGCTTTCTGCTGGCGGCGTTGCTCATCGCCGGAGTCTTTTTCTGGGTGGGTCCTAGACATTCCGCCTTCGATGGTCCCTATCGTCTGGCTAAACTGATGCTGCAGGGAAGGCTCTCCTTTCCGGCTCAGTTGCACTGGATGGAGATGTATCAGTGGGATGGCCGCTGGTTCATCGCTTATCCTCCGATGGTGTCGCTGCTTCTGGTCCCCGTGGTGCTTCTGCTTCCCTGGCTGTCTTTCGGTCATTTGAACACGCTGGTTTTCATCGGAGCGGCCGTGGCTTTTCGCCAGGTCATAAAGAACATCCCTACGCTGAGCAAGATTGCGGTGCCCGCGATGCTCCTCTACGCCTTTGGCACCACGATCACCCATTGCGTGGCTTCGGCCAGCGTGTGGTCCCTGATGCATGGTCAGGGAAACCTGTTTTTATGCATGAGTCTCGTGCTCATTCTGAAACGAAAGGCTCTATGGCTAGCGGGTATCTTTTTCGGAATCGCCTGCTCCTGCCGGCTGGCCATTTCACCGAGTCTGCTCGGCATCGCCTTTCTGTTTCAGGACGATCGGGGAAAGTTTCCCAAGTCGCTGGACGGCTGGAAGCCGTTCTCGGTATTTCTATTCGGCGCTTTCGTGCCGCTGGCGGTGAACAGCTATCTCAACTTCCGGATGACCGGAAGTCTCTTCATTTCCCCTTACGATCGGTTTTTCGAGACCTGGCAGAACAAGGGGCCCACATTCAGCGGGGAATATTTCGTGCGGAACCTTGGCTTGTATCTCGCCAGACCACCCGAGTTCCTTTCGGTCTTTCCCTTTGTGACATTTCCAACCTCGGGCCAGTCGATGTGGATGCTGAGCCCGTTCCTGCTGGGGGCAATCCCCGCTCTGTTCCGGGTTCGCGGGAGACTCCTAGCACTCGGGGTTTGCGCCGGACTGCTGCTTTCTACGTACCTTTTCTATTTCTACGGCGGAAGAAATCAGTTCGGAACGCGTTACGTGATCGACTCGTTCCCCTATCTGCTTCCGTTCGCGTTGCTCGGCTTCAACCTCGAGACGAAGAACGGAAAGAGGGCCTTGGTCGCACTAGGCTGCCTTTCGGTGGCCATCTGTAGCTACGGCACCTACGTGACTACCTTCCTGAAGTAGATCTGAACTCAGCCCGCGCCCGTGCAGGTCAAACGGACGGTATCGGCTTTGGAAGATCCGCCGCCCTGTTGCAGGTAAGCGCTGAACTCGTCGTCCAGTCTCGCCAGATTATGCGGCAAGAGGAGGTTCAGCGTGGCGTTGCCCCGGTTCAAATCGAAACGGTTGAAGCCTTTGTAGGTCGTCGGTTTGTAGCCGGCATCCCGGCGCACTTGAGAATTGATCCGCGCGATGATGAGCTCTTCTCTCATCACGAGAACCTGCGCGATTACGGTATTCGAACGAGTTTCGAAGATCGCCTTCACGGATTCGCCGGTATTGCTTTCTCCGCTGCAATACCAGTTTTGCCCGGCGAAAGCCTGGGCGGACACCGCCACGAGAACGAGAGCCAACAGGAACTTCATAGATACCTCCAACAACCAGTTGTGGCCCAATTAATACGCTGAATCATTTTGGTCAATGCCGGAACTTGCGGCCGGGGCAGCTATCGTTTGCTCGTTAGAGGCACGCAGATCACTTGCTAACGCCTTTGCTCTGCCATGGCCCGTCTAGAGCGGACTAAGAGAGGGCTTGAGCGCAGACTTCCTTGAAGGATTTCGAAAGGGCAAGGATGAGCGGGTCTTCCCGGTTCTGGTTGTGGCAGCTTAGCCACACCCGGTACTTCCAGTAGCCGCCTTCCGGGCCGATTACCCGAAGGGATTTCTCTCGGACTTCGCGGGCGACATAGAGCAGCGGCAGGAAGGCGATCCCGATTTCGTCCGCCACCGAGCGAACGAGGGAGGCCACGACGTCGCTCTCGAAAACCACGCGTCCCTTCAGTTGATTGACTTCGAAAAACCGATCCGTCTCCGAGCGCAACTTGAACTTCGGGGAAGGCATCACCCAATGCACGTTCTCTCCGCCGACAATCTCGCGAATGGCGGAAGCCGCTTTCAAGTTCGCGATTCGCGCCGGAGCTTTCCACTGGCTCGAGCAAGCCAGCGCCACCGGAACTTCCACCCGGCTTAGATTGGTAATCTCGGGATCGCTCATCGCAAGCTGGGTCACCACGGCATCGAGCTCGCGAAAGCGAAGCTTTTCGGCCAGCTCCTCGTAGTGGCCGGAGACCATCGTGATCTTTGGACGATGGGAGAGCCCGTGCTTTCTGAGGAATAGGCTGACCACTTCCACGACGAAGGACCTCTCCACCTCGTCGGACACGCCGATGTGAATCCGCCTCGTCGCCGAGGGAACTCCCTCGAGGACGAGCTCGGTCATTTCGTCGGAAATTTCGAACATCCGCCGGCAAAATCCATAAGTAAGGGATCCCGCCGCGGTCAGTTGGTTGGTGCGCCCGACCTTTTGAAAGAGCCGGATGCCGAGCCTGGTTTCCAGAACCTTCAACTGGCTGCTGAGAGAGGGCTGGCTGACTTTGAGGTGCTTGGCCGCCGCGGTAACGCCACCCGATTTGGCCGTTATGTAGAAGTAATACAGGTGGTTGAAGTTATACATAGGGAAACACTATATAACACATACATTTTATATATTTTTATTATTCGATGGGACCTGCCATTCTGAATGTGGAAGTAGGTTTCAAATGACCAAATTACGGTTTGTGAAAACGTCGGGCGGCCTTGGGTACAGTCAAATTCTTTGCTCCGGACGCCATGCTTGGATTGAAGCCGAGGTGGCCGCTCCGGTGAGTCCGGAAGTAACCAGAGCTTATTGGAAGGGACCGCTCAGCCGGGGTGCGCGGTACTTGTCGGGCCGAGCCTTTTCGGCGCCCAAAACGGATTTGAAAGGATGAGAACCATGAAGCCGCGCTTATCCATCGGACAGTACTTCGCAATGGGGCCCGCGGCCGTGAAGGCCCACTCCGCGGAGCTGGACGTGGCGAGTGAGATCCACTCGAAATCCGTCGTGAGTCCCGGAAGAATGCGGGACTGCTTACGGGCCGTCGGGCTCAGCAAGGTGACGCCGAAGATCCGGGGCCTTCTCAGAATCCTGACCACTCACACTTTGGCCGAAATAGATTCCGAGCGCAGAGCGCTCAGAGCGATTCTCGGCGGAAATCAGAGAGTGTGGGAAGTTTGAACGCAACTGTCGGGGGAGTTATGCAGCCGATTCGCATGGAACGATGGGGCGGTAGCTGGTCGATGATTTATCTGGTCCTTATAGCCATGAGTCTGGTCGTGACCGTACTGGTCCGAAATTTTGGCGGCCAGCTCCTGGCAAATTGAATTCTTGAAACGAGAGGAAATTTAAATGAACAGTGACATGATCGAGAGAATTCGCGCGAGATGGGGCAAGTTCACCAAGTATCAGTTGGCCACGATGAAAGATGATTTGGAGGAATTGGTCGAAACGATTCAGAACGCCTATGGCTGTTCCAGAAGCCGCGCGGAGCTCGAGCTCCATGATTTCCGCCGCACACTTCAACCGGTACGCATTCCCAACCGCGGCCGACCCTACTGACGTTTGGCCGCGAGTAGCCGGCCGAGATCAGAGAATGAGGAAGTCTGAAGGGGATCTGGCCGAGATGTGTTATGCACTGTGCATGAATAGCGACATGATCGAAAGAGTTCGCGCGAGATGGGGCAAGTTCACCAAGTTTCAGCTATCGGATATGAAAGACGATTTGGAAGACTTGGTGAAGTCCGTCCAGAACGCCTACGGCTGCTCCAGAAGCCGGGCGGAGCTGGAGGTTCACGATTTCCGCCGTTCCATTCGGCCCGCGGCGGTTCCTCATCGCGGCCGGCCCTACTGATTTTCGCCGCCGCTGCCTTAATCACTCTTAGCCCGAAACGGGTAGGCATGGGCCTATGGGAGCCCCACGTTGTTCCCCGTCCGAGCTAGGGGCGGACGATGTGGCGGTAAAGCTCGCGGCCAAACCCAGCGAACATTGAATTGCAATAGCGGCCGCGGGGAGAATAGGCGTAAGCCGAGGAACTCCTGGGCTCGGCCCATGGATGCAAGTCTTTCATTGCTTCGCCCATCAAGGACCATCTCTTGTCGGCTTCAGTTACTTCATTGGCGCGGGCCGAATAGTTGCCGAGCAACGTGCTTCCGCGGACCATGGAGTCGAGAGGTCCCGTCATTTCCTTCCACGCAAGATAGGACGCGAGCCCGCTGATCATTCCGGGAAATGCCCGCATCAGCAGTTCGGGCTGCGAGTACGCGTTCATGTTCAGCAAGCAGGGACCGATGCAGGCCGCGGCGATCGCGGCCGTCGGGATCGCGATTGCCCATCCCAGCATTCTTCGCTTTCTCAGCAAAGTATCCAGGCCGTCCGCGACGCCGGTGCGCGCCTTTCCAATTTCCGCTTGAAAGGTCGCGGGGTCGCGGGCCCAGGCATTTCCAATCACGGTGTGAAAAGGCTCGAGTAACGGCTGTTCCCGATAAAGCTGCGTCGTGGCCTCGACCGATTCGAAGGCGGATTTCCAGTCGAAAGGCCGTGTCTCGTTGGGCTCGTGGGTTCGCACTACTAAGGAGGTCCAAGCTTTATCCGCGGCGGCCGCTCGGTCGGCCGACGTGGACTTTGTCCCGCCCGAGGCGTGGACTTGATCGGCCGCGGCGGCGTAAGCATAGAGAAGGGAACGATCCGTGCCGGCGCTGACCAGGCGATCCCTCGCCCGCACCCGGTCGATGAACCGGAGCTGATTGCGCAGGGGCCCCTCGGGCAAAGCCTCCAGCATCGCATCGAGCCCGGAAGCCAGCCCGGGTAACTCGAGATTCGAGATTCCGTAGAAATAGAATACTTTTGCCCGCTCGCTGTCGTTGCGTGCCTCTCTGAGTAGCTCGACGAACCTCAGGGCAAACGAGTCCCTAATCTCGAAGAATGCCATGGGACCTTCCTTCGCGAGGCAGGCGTCCCACAGTGCCTTTAGCTCCTGGGGATCTTTCGTGGCTTGCAAGGCGGCTGCGTATTTGGCGAAAGGTCCGCGTGCGTGAGAGGCCGCGCTATCCGCGGCGGCCCTTCTCCCGTGACCGCCTCCCTCGGAGGAGCCGGGTTTCACGGGGATTGGATCTCCATTGGGCAACTTGTCCGGAGGGGTTACGTAAGGTTCGCCCGCGCGCAATGCGCTCACTGCCATGTTCACCCGCTTCATAATCCAGATCCGCTCGATGCGCGTTTCCTCACTTATCTCTTTGTCTCCTTCGAACTGGTTTTGTTTGCCGTGCTTGCGGTGAGCGCGCCGAATCTCCTCGATGTCGGCGGAACGAGCAATACCGAGAATGGTGTAGGGGTCGGTGGAAAAGAATTGTTCCGGTGGATCCGCGAGCGTGAGCATGGTCCATGTCAGACCGATGGCTAGAATTAACTTGCTCGCCCCCTTCATCCCGACCCCCGCGTCCTTATATGCAAGGCGGAGACCCCGGATTTCCCGCACGAAAGACCGTATTCAGAAGGAGTACGTCGTAAAAATCCCGGTGGGGCTAACAGTCCCCTCACACTACCTTGACCCAGGGCGCTCGATCACGTTATTGCCGACGGAACCCTGAAAGTTGGTTTCGAGTGAAAAAGCGCCTTCGCCTTGGTCCGATCTCTATTTTGTGCCTGACTCTCGTCTCGCCCGCCTGGGCCGCGCTGTCTCCAGACTGGTCGGAAGGGGCTTTGGTTCCCGCCGCCGGCAGGCCGAATCCTTATGGCCTCCCCGAGGACGTCTTGCCGAGTGCCGTGGAACGTGGGCGTCTCCATGCTCTTCAATATCCGGTGACCGCCACCGAAGTGCTGATCCCCTACCGCCCCATCGATGGCATGCTTCGCAGCCCGTTTTCTCTTCCCTTGAAAGCAATCTTTCTCACTGCGATCCGATGGGCGGGAAACCTCGGATCGGCGAACGATCTTTTTCAGTGGCTCGGCATGCAGCCCTATCCGCTGGAGTCCGACACCGGCGTATATAAAGTTCCGTACCCTGGAGGAAAGCGGCCCACCTATCCGATGGGCGCGACCCTGACGACTCGCGATGGAGCGCTGGGATTTACCATCAGCTGCGCCGCCTGCCACGCGGGCTCGCTCTTCGGGAAAAGAGTGTTGGGCCTCACCACGCGGTTTCCGAGAGCGAATCGGCTCTTCCACCAGGCTCGCTGGCTAACCCAGGCGGTTCCCGCGCCCCTTTTTCAAGCGACTCTGTTTACGACATCATCGGAGCGGCGCCTCTACAGCCGGGCCCGATCCGCCCTTCGCTACGTCGATTCCAAGTTGCCCCAGGCACTCGGACTCGATACTTCGCTCGCCCACACGGCTTTGTCCCTAGCGCGAAGAGCGCCTGACGAGCTGGCCTCGAAAGAGCCGCGGTTTGCGAGTCGTCCCGACCCGGAGCCGCTTGCGACGGAACCTTCCGAGAGCAAGCCCGCCGTCTGGTGGAACCTGAAGTACAAGAATCGTTGGCTCAGCGACGGATCGCTCGTTTCGGGAAATCCGATCTATACGAATTTCCTTTGGAACGAGATCGGAAGGGGAGTCGACTTGCCGAAGCTGGAGAGCTGGCTCGACGCGAACGGCAAAGTGGTCGAGGAGCTGACGGCCGCCGTCTTCGCGACCGAGGCCCCTCGGTTTACGGATTTCTTTCCCGCCGATCAATTCGATCTGGAAGCGGCAAAGCGCGGCCAGAAGTTGTTCGAGAACCACTGCGTCCGTTGCCATGGAAGTTACCGGAAGGCCTGGGAGCAAACGGGATCTGCTTCGCTATCCGCCGCCGATCGTTTGAAGACCGTTGAGGTGAGCTACCACGAGAGCACTCCGGTTTTCGATGTCGGAACCGATCCCTACCGAGCCAAGGGCATGAGCTCTCTTGCCAAGCGGCTCAACCCCCTTGGCCTTTCCCGGCGGAAGGGGATTCTCGTCGTACCGCAGGAGGGTTACGTGCCGCCGCCGCTTGTGGGTGTTTGGGCCCGGTGGCCGTACTTTCACAACAATTCAGCGCCGAGCCTTTGCGCCGTACTCACTCGAGGTGAGGAGCGCCCGAAGACGTACTTCGCCGGTGAAGCGATCGATCCCAAAACCGACTTCGACTCGGGTTGCAATGGATATCCGTTGGCCGACACGACGCCGGCCGCTTGGAAACGGGACGGCGAGAAATACTTCGATTCAAAAAAGCGTGGTCTCGGCAATGGGGGGCACGATGAGGGGATTTTTCTGACGAATGGGCAGGAACTTCTCAGCCCGGATCAGAAACTCGACGTCATCCGCTTCCTTCAGACTCTTTGAGAAGAAAAGGGGAGGTGGCCGACGGCCACCTCCCCAATTCGATCATTCCGGCTTGATGGAGGTAATATCGACGATATCTCCGACCATGCAGATGGAAGCCATGTCGGGCGCCGGGTTGTAGCTCACGATGACTTTCGCTCCTTCTTGCTGATACTCCGCCGGCAGATTCGTCGGTTCGAGGTGAATCGGACCGTTCACGCCGGCGACTTCCAGCACGTGCCCGCAGCCGTCGAGACCGTTGAAGTCCCGTACTACCGCCGAAGTCGTGACCGACGGGCCGCAACCGGGAAGCACGAGGGGCGTATCGCAGAGCAGAGAAGCGAGGGGACGGGTGCCGCCGATCCACAACTCGGAAAGGTCGGCCGTATATCCGACGACTCCGCTTCGAATCACGGCCGAGTAGCCCGCATCCGCGACGTTTTTGCTGTAGCAGACGGTTTCGCCTGCCGGGGAAGTCTTGTCGCACTCCATGTCTCCGAACTGAGGCTTTTTGCCGTCGATGAAAAGCGTGGCCGGGCGGCCGCACGGAATGCTTTCGACCTCCAACAGGTATTTTCCGTCGGAAGATTTGCAGGACAACCCTAGAGCACTCTGGGAAAGAAAAGCGGTACTGAGTAACAAACTGACGAGCTTCATAGATGACTCCTTGAAATTCGGTGAACCATTCACCTGAGTCCATCCTCCTCCCGAACCACCGTACGATAAACTGACAAAAGTGGCGTGAGCTAATTTTGAGGGAACGAAAAGCGGGTCGAAGAGCTCGCTCCGATTCGGATCAGCTTGCCTTGCTCCTCAGCGTCCCGAAGCAAGCGGTTCGCGGTGCGAAGCGGAAGGTTCAGCTCGCGGCTCGCTTCCTTCGCGGCGAACGGCCGAGAGGAGTACCGGCGCCGTAGCTCCGCAATCCGCGACTCGCGTTGAGACTGCTCGGTTCGTTCGAGCGGGATTTCGAGAGCGCAGCCCCTCGTCGCTTGAAGGCGATAGGCGCTGGCGTTCTCTTCTATCGTCAGGGGAACCCGATTCTCGGTGAACCAATGCTTGAGGCGTTTCACCGCCTGATGGACCCGGTTGGGCGAGCTCAGCGGATTGAAATACTCGTGGGGATAAAGGTGGGCGTACAACGAGGCGAGGCGAACCGGCCGATAAAAATCCCTGCACAGAAGATCCAGTAGACGTCGGGGAATGCCGTCCAAGTCGGGGCGCTCGGAAGTATCGAGAAGGTTCCAAGCTTTGCCCGGTCGGCCGGAGGGCTTCAATTCCCAGCGATAGGAGTCCGGCAGGCTCGCGGTCCATCCCGCTTCCTCGAGGGCGCGGGCACGGAAAGACTCATAAGGGGTTCCGAAATAGACATGGAGGAAGACCTCTTTTTCTCGGCGGGCGATCGCGCGGATGCGATCGCAGTCCCGAACCGTCTCCCAATGGTGGCGCTCTTTCGCTTCGCTACGAATGGATTCGAGCTCGGAGAAAGCGCCGGCGCTTTTCTCGGACAACACCCGGTGCACGGCGCTCCACTTGCGGACGAAGAACTCGTCTAGACCCCCCGTTTCTTTCAGCGCGACTTTCGCTTCCTCGAGGCAACGTCTGGCTTTGCTCCATTCGCCGTCTTGTATGGCGAGCTGGGCCCGAAGTTCCAGGGCATTTCCGTGAAGACGGAACAGACCTTCCCGCTTAGTCTCGCCGAGCAATTCCGCTAAAACCTCTCCGGCGCTCGCTTCGCGTTCGAAGGTCAGCGCGGCCGCGAGGTTCACCTTTCCGACGAGCTTCTGGTAGGGCGATAGCCCCGGGGAGGCGATGAATTTCTCGAGGGGCGAAATGGTCGCCGCGTAATCCCACCTCGTGATCAGAGCGAAGGCGCGATAGAGGAGCACTTGCGGATTCAGTTTGGAATCCAAGCCGTCCAGAATGGAAATGGCCTCCGGGACGGCCCCGATGGCGACTAGTCCCGCGGCATATTCCGCTTTTTCGAACTCGGTCGGCCGCATGGGCGCCTTCGGACTGGGGCGGACGATGGGATTGAGGATTCGGATGCCAAGATTGGGAAGGGATGCCCGGCGGGCGAGAGCGGCGAAGCTCGTTGCGTGTTGCCGGGGTAGGGGAGATTTGCTCAGGGTGGCGAGCTGAAGGCGGGCCCCATTCACGTTGCCGTGGCGGATGAGCTGATCGAGCTCTACTATTTTTTCCTGAAACCCCACGCAGGCCCCCGACTCTTACGCCATTCATATCAGTTTACGCTGGGGTTTGAGAAGTCTAGTCTTGGGACTGATGGAACGGTTGCGTAAAGTTTTCGGCTGCCTCTTTCTCTTTGTTCTGGTCGCGGGCTGCCGCGCCGGTAACGGCGACGGATACCCTGGAATGATTCCCCACGAGGATCCTTCCAAGCCGATGAGCGGGATCTATTATTGGATCGATCCCGACTACCGTTGCCATCCGGCGGGAGGCGGCCCGCTGATTTCGAGTTACCGAGGCGCCATGCGTATCGAGGCGGGCGTCCGTACTTATCTGGGCGACCTGTGCCATCCCACTGAGACCCTCATCGCCGAAAGCGAGCCGCTCGACTACTGGGGCGCGGCCGAGGTGGTCGGCTATCGGCAAGGCATCTACGAGCGCCGGCAGGCGGTTCCCAAAACTTCCGAGCCTTTCGTGGGGATTTGGTGCCGGCAGCCGGACTCGAAGAACCAGCTGGCGATCCGGATGTTTCCCGAAACCGACGATCCCGTCGTGAAGCTCTCGCTGACCGGATCGAACCTGCCGAACGAGTTTTCGGTTAAGAAAACCATCACGAACCAGACTCGCGAGTTCGAGCGGTCCGGCTTTCATCTCATCGTGCACGTGGGAATGGACATCGCGGCCGTGCCGCAGAAATCGACGGCCGAGCTAGTATCGAGCGTTGGCATGGTCGTGGCGCAAACCCACACGCTGGAGTGCCGGGTCACTCCCACTCCCTAGCCAGAACCGAATGTTCCTTGCTTATGCCCCGCGCTGGGCCTGAAACCGCTCGATGTATTTGCAGCGCTGGCAGAGATCGTTGACCAGCTTCCCTTTTTGAAACCCTTCTAGAATGGCCTTCGCCCTGGGGCCCGCGAGGATTTCGGAGATGGGAGCTTCTTGCACTCTGCCTAAGGGAATTCTGCCTTCTTTGTCCAGACAACAAGGGACGACGGTGCCGTCCACCAGGATTCCGAAATGAGAGGACAAGCCGTAACAACTTCCGTTAGTTCCCAGAAAGGGGAGCGCCGGGTCCGGCCAGACGAACTCCGTATCGAAATGCAGGTAGAGGCGGTCCTTCAGAATTCTTCCCTTGTGCGCGCCGACATCGGGGTTGCGCTTGATGAGGATCCCAAAGCGCGCCTCGATTCGGCGGAGAATGTCCTCGCGGGAAGAGAGAGTGCCCCGAACCTCGGCGAGATCCCAAAGGCGGTAGTTGATGTAGAGGTCGGGGCGGTCGCTCAACGCTCTCTCGGTGTAACCAAAGATCGATTCCAGATAAGCCGAGGGATCTTTGTCTCCGAAATTATCGGCGAAAGAGTGTAAGGAGAAATTCACCTGCCTGAGCGCGGGATGCAAGAGCAGTCCGAACCGTTTTTCCTGAAGCAGCACCCCATTGGTTACGAGAAAGACCGGAGCCTCGTGAGTAAGGCACAGGTCCAGCATTGCTTCGAGATCGGGGTGCACCAGGGGATCCCCCATCAAGTGAAAGCAAACCTGCTCGGTCAGGGGGGCGATTTGTTCGATGATTCGCTCAAAGAGGGGGAGGGCCATCAAGCTCTTCTCGCGAATGACTTCGGGGCAAAAGCTGCACTGGAGATTGCAAATGTTGCTGATCTCCAGATTGATTTTGGAAAATTTTCTGCGCTGGGGCATTGGGGTCCGAGCTTAGTTCGCTTGCCTCCGTAGAGCAAACCGGCTGTGGGCGACGCCACTGTGGGCGTCCAGTATAATATTCAGCATGAACGAAATCCCTCTGCACCCAGCCCTAGTGCACATCCCCATCGGTGTCGCGTTCGTGCTTCCCTGCCTCGCCGTCGTCGTGGCGATCGCCATCGGAAAGGGCAAGCTTCCCAAGACCGCGTGGCTCGTGGTCGTGGGTCTCCAAGTCATAGTACTTGCCGGAGGTATAGCTTCGGTCCGAACCGGAGAAGAGGATCGGAGGCGGACCGTGATGCTCGTGGGATCCGCAAATCTTGATCCGCATGAGGAAGCGGGAGACGCCTTCAATGTCTCGGCGGGAGTCTCGCTCGCTCTCGGAATAGCCAGTTTCTTTCCTGGTGGGACGATAGCAAACGTGGGGAGGGCGGCTACCGTACTCGCTTCGTCCGCCTGCACTTACTTCGCCTACTCGGCCGGACACTCCGGCGGCGGCTTGGTTTACCAGTTCGGAGCGGCCTCCGCTTATTTGCCCAAGAAGTAGGGAACCAGGACCTTCCTACTAGAACAATGGTGCCTAGTTATTTTTGGGAGTTATCCACAAGCTCCGCTTCGCGCCCGCGGATCGGCACCCCCTCGTAACTCCTCGATTCACATGCTGATTCCAGCGGGCCCCAAGCGCACAATTCCCTAATATTCCGAGAGTAGATTCAGAGGATGCTTGTGGCACGTAAGTGGATGTTTCTAGCCTTGCTGGGGCTCGCCCTCGCCGGCACCGCTCAGGGCGATGAGCTCACCATCAACGTTCCCGGAAACACCTTCTATTTTTCCATCGGCCCGATCGGCGCTCCGATGCCCTGCCTCACTATGAGCGTCCTGCGGGAGCGTTACTACGACATTCATACCCGCGCGTACGTCTGCTACGAGAACCAAGAGGGACAAATCGCCTTGGGCCAAGTGGACAGCTCGAAGTTCGTCGAGGCTCCGGCGTGGGGCAACGGCTGGTACGATTTCACCTTCAAGTGGGACCTGACCAACGCGAAACGCATCCTGCGCGGCAACGCCATTGCCCACGTGAGCGTGCTTCAGGCGTCCGGGCTCCACGGCTGGGCCACGCTCATCAACCAGCATCAGGGCGATTTTGAAGGCAACTCCGGATCCATTCCCAATTTCTTTCGAGCCGGGTGGCTCCGAGATCGGGTGTCGGCGGAAAATGGATACGGCTTGTACCAGTTGGACGACGTGCCTCCCAAGCCGTTTCCCGAACTGAAAGACATGGTTTTTCGGAATTGTCCGGTGTCCACTCCGACTCCAACTCCCACGCCGACTCCTTGGAAACCGGTGCGACCGACTCCGCCCGGACGAACGCCGACGCCCACTCCGGCGCCGTCTAAACCCCCGTCCGCCACCGCGACCCCCGTCCCTTCCGTCGGACCGCGTACGACTACCGAACCGGCCTCGTCACCGCCGGGTGGGCTTTGCACGTGTGATTTCGCCGGATACCGGGACGGTAAACGCCAATGCGCCATCTTCCAGAACGGCATCGCCATCCGCTTGGTCGCGGATGAAAGCGATCGAGGTTGCCTTGCGCTGTGCCCGAACATCATCCGGCCCCTGAGCTGTGCCCAGTCCTCTCCCCAATACCAGATGACGGCGCCTTCCACGACTCCCGCCGGGAGGGTTCAATGATGCGACTCCTGGGAAAAATCGGACTGCTGGTCTTGGCGCTCTTCCCGTTGAGTCCCGCCTTCGGCGCGGACGTGTTGTCGGAGGGCTTTCCGCGAGTTCTCCAGCAGATTTTCCTCGCCGAGGGCGGACACATCTCCCCGAGCAACCGCGATCAGTGCAACGCCACGCTCGCCCGTCACGTAGGAGAGAGCCATCTGCTTGCCTTCGTGGAGGAGTGGATCTGCCGCAATCTGACCGTCTTTCAAGTACGAATGGACTACACCGGGGCCACGCAAAAACAGCTCGGCACCGCGAACTATTACTTCCAAGTGGCTCAGGGCTGTCGCATCGGAAGCACGTCCTACGGCTACCGGATGAATGTTTGGACGTGCCCGAGCAGCGGTGACTGCTCGAAGGCCCGAAGTTTTTCCAGGGCCATGTCGGCCTGCTACGATGTCGCCGCGGACTCTACCAGGGAGAACATTCCCTACCGCGGCGTGATCGTCGCGGATTCCAACTTGATGAGCACCGGCGGCAACGGCGGAAAAGCCGCGGTCTACTATGCCTTCGAGCGGGGAACGCCTTGGTCCCCGGCGCAAATAGCCGGGAAAATGATCTACGAGGGCGGAACGGTATATGCGGAGAGCTCGCGGACCGGAACGACTCAGTATCGACTCAAGGCGGCCTACTTCAGTACCCAGCTGAAGCGTTCCTTCCGCCTAGTCGCCGACGTGAACACTCAATCCAACTCCGGCAAGGCTTACCTCGAGGGCAGAGCCCCGCTCCGACTCGCCTCGGAGCCGGTGCCCGCGGGCCCCGGGCTCGGACAGTGGAGACCCAACGTTTCGGGCGGCAACGCCGCGAGCGGAGCTTGCTGGAGCCGAACCGGATCTCCTGAAGCCTACAGCTACCGGCTTCTTTCCTCCGGAGCGGCTTGCCGGCCGGCGGCACCCTTCCCCGCGATGTCATGGGAAACCTTGATGGCGGAAACCTATGCGGGAATCACGGGCGGCTTCTGGGGCATGGCAGCCAATCCCCCGCTCCCCTAGAAAGCTGCCGGATGAAGCTCTCTTCTCCATGGCCCTTCTTCTATAAGCGCATCTTTCCGATTTTTTTTTGGTTCGGAATCTCGGCTTCCCTAATCGTGACGATCTTTGGATCCCAGTTCAGCCCCGAAGCGAAAAGAACTCCGCTTCCCGCCATTCTGGTGCCCTGGATAGGTGCCATTAAGCGGTATTTCCTGGTGGGCATCCAATAGCCATAAATTTAGTTGGGCAATAAGTGCCCCTCACCACCACCGGCTCTTCGATATGGGACACGATTGTTCTAATTCATCTAAGGACGGTTCCCGTGGTCCGATACAATCCTCTATAGTGCTCGCAAGTCAGTCGTAAGAGAGGTTTGTGTTTGTGAAATTCTTAAATGGAGCGGGCGACGAGGTTCGAACTCGCGACCCTCAGCTTGGGAAGCTGATGCTCTACCAACTGAGCTACACCCGCATCACAGACAAAAGAACAAGCAACACGAAGAGTTAACAGGCTTGTTATGACCCGTCCATCCCGAATTTTAACCCGCTGAAACAGCCGAATTCCGGTTACTTGAGGGCGATGAGGCGCACGTACCTGCCGTTCTCCCCGAGAGTCTGTTCGGGGCCGAGCACGAAACGAGAGCTCAGCATCTCCATCGCCATGCTCAAATCGGGCGCCGGGTTGTGCCGGTGCCAGTGAACCGTGAACGATTGGAAAGGTCCTTCGCTGCCCGCGGCAATTTTGGCGAGCAGCTCCGGCAGAGTTCCCGGTGCCCGAAAATTGAAACAGTTGTCGCGGCACGGGGCTGTGCCGAAGAGAAAGAAAGATCGCTCAAAGGTCTCGTGCCCCAGGCGGATGTACTGACGTTCGAGAATTGCCTGGGGATCCGAAGCTACCTCCCCCCGCGACGAAAAGTTGTAGAGGGCGATGATCTTGTCGCCCGCCCGCACCACGTCCCCAAGCTTATAACTCCAGTCAATCAGCTCGCCGTTCGAGGACATGTCCAAATCACCCGCCGAGTAGGGTAGAGGGTGGCGATTTTGAACGGCGGGAATCCGGAAATGGTAGAGCATCGCCCCAATCTGAACGACGGCGGCAACCACCATTGCCCCGGCAACCCAGCGTTGCCGTGAGCTCCACGAGATCTTCTTTCCCCCGAAGAGTTCCCTCGCCCAGACAAGGATCGGAACAATCGTGTAGAACTCCATCAGCAAATAACGTCGCGAAACCAAATCATCCTTGCCGAGCGCCGCGATACTCGCGAGCTCGTATTGAGCTAGGAACATCGCCACCCAGAACCACCGGTTCGTGCGTAGGAAAAAGAGCGAGACGACTCCGAGGCCGAACAAAGTGGGAAGCGTCAGTTGTCCCTTGAGGAAAATCATCTTGAGCGGAGTCAGGTGCGCCGCGAGGATGTCGGCGGGGCTCGCCTTCAGTAGCTGACTAAGGAAGTGGCTTCGGGCGGAAGGGCAATTCTGCAGCAGAAAGAACTCTAGTGCTCCCGCGCCCACCCACACCGCTCTCGTTTTCCAAGGAATTCCCTTCATCAGAAGGGCCGCCAGGATCCAGACGACGAACACGAGTCTCGATAGCTCGTACAAATGCCACGTCAGCTCAATCGTCAGCAGGCAGAGAAGCGCCGTCAGGATCAGGCTGCGCGCGGTCACTCCGCGTTTGGATCCCGCTCCGGAAAGGGAGGGAGAGAGTACGGTCACGAGAACCAGAGCGTGGGGCAGGAGAATCGCCGCTCTCGGAAATCCCGACAGAGAAAACGTGAGCAAGGGCGCCGACGCTCCGAAGGCGAGCAGCACTGGCCAGCTGTTTTTCCACGTATACCCAAGAGTCTTTCCGACAATTACGACGGCCAGAGTGCAGAACAGGAAGGTCAGAAGGTGAGCCCAATACTCCCACGGAAAGACTAGGGAGAGATAACCGGGAATCATCGTGTATAGGGCACTGTTGATCGTACCCCAATAGGAGTAGTGGCGGGTTCGGGGGAAGGCGTCGGTGAGGAAATTCCAGAACGACTCCGTCGTCGCCATCTTCAGTCCATGCATTGGACCTAGAATGTCCTCTCCGTAATAGTAGCTTCCTCGGTAGAGGACCCGGGCGAAGAGCGACAGAGCCAAGGCAAGGACCGCGAAGACGGTAAGCCACTCGGTGGGAGAAACGCGGCGGAGCTTGAGCTTCACCCCGATACGATAGCATCGGGTGCCGAATCTTAATAGTGGACCGCGAGGGTAAGCTTGGCGGTGATCCCCTGGTTGCGATCGGGGGGAGGGTAGTCTTCCGCGTACTTCATCTTGAAGTATTGATTGAAGAGGTAGCAGACCGTGAGGTTCAGGTCCCAGGGCCCTTCGTTGTAACGGAGGCGGCTACCCAACCGGAGCTCCGCCCGGTTGTTGTAGTAGTGATGCACTCGGTCCACGACGAAATTCGGCTCCACGTAGAGAGAGAAGTAGGCTCCTTGCATGAGACGAAGTTCGGGGCCGGCGCGCAAGAGAGTCGTGTGGATAAGATTGCCGCTGTCGGCGCTCGTGAAGTTCGTCTCGCTGTAGAACGCGGCGAAGAGGTTCAACCCGGCCGATTCCGCTAGACTGCGATCCCAATAGTCCTCGTAGACGAGAAGGCTTTGCACGTCGACGAGTGACGGGCTTTCGGCCCCGGGGTCGAGCATGTAGTACTTACGGAAGCGTGCTTCCGCCGTAATCGTGAAGTTTCCGAAATTGAATCTCATCCCGGGCGCGGCGAAGAGATACGCATCCGAGTTGAGGCGCAGCGGATACCTTTCCGGGCCGGCGCCCTCACTGCCGGCGAGCAGATAAGGGGAGAACCCGGAACCAATTTCCCTTTCCACTTTGGCACGCATCGAAGTGCGCACAAGCGAGCCGAGAGGCTCGTAGCTTTCCTCCAGGGAAGCGTGAGCCCGGAAGTTCGCGAGAGCAGGAGCGGTGAGAAGGAACAGCAGCAGGGCTACTAGAGCGCGCATAATTTTAGGGACCTCCCACGAATCCGGGCGCCGGAATCAGCGTGCCGGGGTAGTTGCTCTTTCGGGTGCAAAGCTCGGGGAAGAACCATTCCGCCGTGGCTTCCAGCCCCTCTTCGAGAGTCGCGAAGTCCCCCGCTTCGAGCCCGCGGGCCGCGAGGTATCGGCCGGCCCATCCGCGGGAATGGCGCACTTCTCCCTCTCGCGCCGGCCCGAAGTCGGCCATGGAGTCCCGGCCCGCCAGCCGGGCCAGTTTGGCGTGAAGCTCGTTCACGGAGGTGGCCACTCCGGTAGCGAGGTTGTAAACGGGCTCGCCCATCGCCTCCGGATTGAGTGCCGCCCAGGCGAAGGCATTCACGACGTCCTTCACGAAGATGAAGTCCCGGGTCTGCTCTCCGTCTCCGTAAATCGTCGTCGGCACGCCCCGAGAGAGGCGATCGGCGAAGGCGGAGATGACTCCCGAGTACGCGGAGCTCGGATCCTGCTTCGGGCCGTACACATTGAACAGGCGAAACACTACCGAGGGCACGCTGTAAAGCTGCCGATAGAGGCGGACGTAGTGTTCGGCGGAGAGCTTGCTCGCGGCGTAGGGGGACAGGGGCTGCATCGGCTGGAACTCGTCGATGGGCAGTATCGTCGCATTTCCGTAGACGGCGCAGGTCGAGGCGAAAACGAAGGCTTCCACTTTCTCGCGCTTGGCCGCTTCGAGAAGCTCACAGGTGCCCGACACGTTCACGCCGTTCGTGGCCAGCGGCGAACCGATGGAGCGGGCGACGGAGACTTCGGCGGCGAGATGAACCACTCGGGTGATCCCCTGCATCGCGCGGCGGCAGTCCTCCGCTTTCGTGACGTCTCCCTCGAGTATTTCAATGTCGCTCTCCAAGGGAGTGAGGTTGCTCAGATGCCCCGTCGAGAAGTTGTCCAGCACTCGGACTTGATGGCCGAGATCGAGTAGGTGCTCCACCAGATTGGATCCGATGAAGCCCGCTCCGCCCGTAACCAGGAATGTGTCCGTCATAGAGTCCCTCAATTACCTTTCCGCCTTGGTCCAGATCTCTTGAAGAGACCGGCCCCTCACGAAATGTACGAACCCGGAAACCGCCGAAAGATTCATCGAACAGTAGTAAAGCGGCAGGTACAGCGCTTTGACTTTGCGGCCCGAAGCCAGGGAAAGAGCCCCGGCGGCGGCCGAACCGTAGAAAGCGATTTGCGCCGCTAGAAAAAGCCCATAGGCCCCGCCGGAAAGAGCGAGGTTCGTGACGAAAAGCCCGAGAAGCAGAAACGGCATCCCGTGGCGCAGCGTCTTGTGGCAGAAGTACTGAAATCCGAAAAAGTCCTTGGGCGGCAGCAGCCGCGAGCGGTAGCGCACGAGGCTTTGGTAGCCCCCGCAAACCATCCGCGCTTTCACGGCCATGTCGTCCGTCAGAGTGAGGGAAGCCGACTCCTCGGAAACCGCGAGGGGATCGTAGACCACCCGAAGCCCGGCTCCAACGATATCCAGCGTGATGGCCGTATCGTCGTTGATGGTGCCTTCGGGCAAGGACCGGTAAAGCGTCTTTCTTACGGCAAAGATTTCTCCGTCCGCCGTGGGGATGGAACCGAGAAGGCTTTCGCCGCGTTTCAAGGCGGCCTCGAACTTCCAGAAGAGCCGGTCTCCTAGGCTGCTTGCCCGGCCGGTTTCCTTCTTAATGGACTTGCGGCCGCAGACGCCGCCGACCGATTCGTCGTTGAAGTTCTCGACGAGATGAAGGAGCGCGTCCGGGTGGTACATCGTGTTCGCGTCCGAGAAGACGACGATTTCTCCGCCGGCGGCGGCGACTCCCCGGTTCATGGCGGAGGCCTTGCCTTTGCGGGCGGGCTCGAAGAGGCTCCGGACGTTGCTGTTCGGAAAATTTAGTTCGAAGCGCCGAGCGATGGCGGCGGTTGCGTCCGTGGAACCGTCCGAGACGACGATAACTTCGAGCCGTCCCTCCGGATACTCGAGCGCCCGGCAGTTTCGCAGTTTCTCGGCGATTACCGCCTCTTCGTTGTAGGCCGAGATGACGAGAGTGAGCGTCGGACGAATGGGAGCCTTCGCAATCTCACGCCTCCGGAAACGCGAGAGCGCAATTACAAGCAGCGGAAACAGAAGGTAGTTCGTGAGGATGAGAGCGAAGAATATCCAGAAGAGAGCCGTCATGCTTGCGCTCCCCTTTCCGCCGTCGCGCCGAGGGCGAGGGTCAGAAGCACCCCGAAGTAGAGCAAGATGAAGTCCTTTCCCTGGAGGGGAAGGGTCGTGAGGTTGAGGCTCAGGATCACGAATGAAGCGAGGCAGAATCTTCCGATGGTGCCCCGTGCCCGGACCACTTGGAGAATCGAGACGAGAACGGTCAGGTAAAGACTCAGATAGGCGAAAAATCCCATCATTCCCATTTCGGCGAGCAGCTGGAGGAAAGTGTTGTGAACGGAAAGGGGGCGCGCCTCGGAAAGGAGTCGGCCGTGTCCCGTGATCTCGTAGAAGTGTTTCGGCGAAGTTCCCCAGCCGAACCCGAAGGCTGGGCGGCGGATGAACATTTCGGCTCCGGTAACAAGCGACTTGATGCGCTCGCGGTTCGACTCGTCATCCATGGACTTGAACCGGTCGCCCACCCGGCCCGCTAGCAGCGAGGTGGCCATGACGACGAGAAAGGCGCCAAGAAGGAGCGTTTTCAGGCGTTTCGCCATGGGAGTCGCCACCATCAGTACCGCGATCCCGGCGGTCAGTGACAGGAGTCCCATCCGGGATTCCGTGATGAAAACGCACGCTCCGAAGAGTGCCAGGCAGACGGTGTAAGCCGCGAGCGCAAGTTTCCTTCCGGAGCGCAAGGCCGCTTGGATCTTGTATAGGGCGAAGGGGATCGCGATGGCGAAGATGGTGCAGATGAAGTTGGGGTCTCCGTTTTTCACCTTCAGCTTCGGCCGCTCGTCCACTTCCCGCATTTCGCCGAGCACATAGAAGCGGAAGAAAACGATGAGGGCGAAGACCGCCGCGCCGAACAGGATGGAGTCGAGCAGTGATTCCCGTTGGCGGGCCTGGCGGCAGAGCCAGGGCATCAGCGGCACCACGAGCAGGGCCTTGGCCCAGCTGCGGAACTCCGGGTTGTTCAGCACTTCGAGACGAAGGCCGTTGGCCATCGAGGAAAGCAGAGGCGCCGACATCACCAGCAGGCAGCAGGTGAGAATGCGCGCGACGCCGTAGGTATCGGAGTTCTTGTCTCCGACGATGAGGGCGGGCAGGTAAAACGCGCAGAGGGCTCCGACGAGAAGAAGTTCGATACCCAGGTGAACGAGGAACGGAACCTCGAGGTGCCCCGCGCTGATCGTGAGAAACGCGAACAGGCAAAGTACGGGAGCCGCGTTCAGTGAGCCCAGGGCTCCGGAGAACTTCCGAAATCCGTCTCCGGCTATGGCGGCTACGGCCGTCATGACTCCCTCAGGCAGCCTGCGGCTGCTGCTGTTTGCTCCAGGCGAAAACGTACTCGAGGAGCAGGCCCATCGCGAGACCGGCCACCATGGCCAGAATCAGCAAGCGATCGATCTTGGGCCAAATCGGAGTGAGGGGAATGGAAGGAGCCTGAACCACCTCCACCCGGCGCGAGGCTCCCGCCGCGAACAGCACTTTCGAGCTGAGCAGCCCCCGGTAGGTGTCGGCGAGATGAGCGCGGATTTCCGGAGTCGTGTTGCTGCGCAACTCCTCCTGAAGGGCGAGTAGCGACTGATCGTAAGCCTTCTCCGTGTCCTCGATCACGATGGAGCGCAGTCTGTCGACGAGGACGGTTACCACTTCCTTCGCGAGGATGGGTGACTTGTCGCGCACCGTGATGACGAAAGTGAAGGCATCGCCGCCGAGGTAGTCGACCTCGATTGAGCGGCGGAAGTCGGCGAGGAATTGGATTTGGAGATCCGAATCACCGAGGCCCCGTTTCACGGATTCCTTGATGAGTCCGTCGTTGTCCCGGAGAAATTCTTTGTAGCGTCCCTGAAGGAGCGAGCTTTTCGCGAGTATCGAGCTCAGAAGCTCCTGGGAGAGGAGCGAGTCCTTGATGGCGTACCCGTCCCGAACCCAAATCCAGCGGTTCTTCGATTCCTCGGTGGAAGCGTTCGGAGCTTCCACTTGGGTACGGTGAACCGTCACCCGGCCCAGAACCTCGTATTGTTCCGGAGCGAAAAAGTCGTAGACCAAAGCCCCCGCCGCGAACAGCGCTACGGTAAGAATCGTCGTGATGTGTTTACGCGCGATTTCCATGCCCAGCCTCCTCAGCTTCCACTAGGTTCCAAGTCCGCCGCTGGCTCGTTCCAGAACGGCGGTTGCTCCCACCAACTCCCGCATGGGGCAGAAAGAAAAATCGTCGAGAAGCCGGCGAAACTTCGCCCGGTTCCTCGAAAGTCCCACGTAATGCCGGAACCGCTTTAGGGCCGGCAGGTTCACCCGTGGCTGATCCGCGTCGAACTCCCAGGGATGGAAGTAGAGGACCACGTCGCCCTCGGACTGCGCGCGCTCGAGTAGCCTCTTCGTAAGCGCGTATGGATAAAGCCGGAAGTATCCGCCGCCCGAGATGGGCACCTGCACGCCCAGCACTTTCACGGTGCTCATTGGGACTTCGAGAATTCCGGAGACGCGGGTTGCGGAACGCGGAAAATCGGAAATGCCGTAGTCCGGGTGGCGTACGGGGAAAATGCTGCTGTCGTAGACGAAGCCGAGCTCTCTCAGCACGCCCAGCGCCCAAAAAGTGTCGTGGGTAATGGAGAAGCTTGGAGCGCGGTAGCCCAGGATAGGGCGCTTCGCCTGCTCCGAGAGAATTTTGAGAGAGGCCTTCACGTCTTCCCGGAAATCGAGAGCGCTCATCGAACCGACAGGCTGGTGGTTGTAGCCGTGGCTTGCGATCTCGTGGCCTTCCGCCACGAGCTCCCCGACGATTCCGGGGCACTTTTCGGCGATCCAGCCGAGAACGAAAAAGGTCGCCTTGATGTTTCTCTTCGCCAGTTCTTCGAGGATGAAGTCTAGACCGATGCGGACGCGCAGCTCGTGGGCGTTCCATTCGCCGAGCGAAATGGCGTTACCCATGTTCCGGACGCAGAACCAATCTTCCACGTCGATGGTCAGAGCCAGTCTTCCCAACGTCCTCTCCCTCACGCGCTGGCCGGTGCGAAGAGAACTTTCTTCGCGGTGTAATAGAAAATCAGGCAATAAATCGCAATCGACGTCCGATGGCGGATGTAGAGAAGATCGAACTCGAGCTTCTCTTCCGGGGTGGCGTCGTAGCCGCAGCAAACCTGGGCGAGGCCGGTGATTCCCGGCTTTACCTGTTCGCGCTTGCGGTAATTCGGGACTTCGTTTCGGAATCGGTTCACGAAAAACGGGCGCTCGGGGCGGGGACCCACGAGTCCCATCTCTCCGCGCATGACGTTGAACAGCTGTGGCAGTTCGTCGAGGTGAGTCTTTCTCAGGAAATTTCCGAGCGAGGTCACCCGGGGGTCCGCCTTCCAGGAGAGGACAGGGCCGGTCTCCCGTTCGGCGTCCACGCTCATCGTGCGCAGCTTGAAAATGGTGAAGTTCTTGCCGCCCCTGCCCACGCGCTCCTGTTTGTAGAACGCGGGCCCGCGGGAAGAGAGCTTGATGGCGATGACGCAGACGACGAGCACGGGGCTCGCCACGGCGAGTAGCGCCAGAGCCAGAAGGCTTTCGATCGCTTGAATGGCCAGGTACCGGAGCGACGGAAGAGCGGCGGCTTCGAAATCGAACGAGAGAGAGTAGCTGGAACGGATGGCCTCAGCGTTGCGTGAGAAATACTGATTCATACATTCCCCCATCTCCCGGTGGTTCCGGCCCCTCCAAGTGCCGAGCCCGCCGAGAGAAACAGACACGATCGTATTGTGCAGAGTCCGTGCCACCGGATGGGGGCTCCCGGGGCCCTAAGTTACGCATATTTCCTTGAGAAAAAGGGTGGGTGGGGCGAAAGGGGACCGGTAAATTCTTCGCTTCGGTCGAAACGATACCGTTGCGTGGGGTGCTACGATTCCGGGGAACGTATACGCCTACGCTTACGCTTGTGCGTATGCGTCAACGTCCGCGTAGACGTGAACGTGAAGCCGCTTCCTAGACGTGTGCGTGACCTTGCACCTATACCCTCACTTGGACTTCCTCTCCCCGTAGTAGCGAGCCAGCTTGGAGAGCATGGAGGCGATGGACACCAAGAGCCCTTTGCCGCGACGTGTCTCTTCCGGCGCAACGAGGTTGAGTATCTCCATTGCGTCCAATACGGCCCCGCATTCCAGAGCCGATCCACGTGCCGAAGCGAAGTATCTCGCCGCGTCCGCGCGTCCCGTCTTTCCAGCGCCCTCGGCGATGTTTAAGGGGATCGATGCGGAGGCGCGACGCAATTGATCCGATAGGTCGGAGTTCCCGCGGGGGAGCGAATTCAATATCTGGGAGGCATACGCAAGGAATTGGACGCTCGTCTGGTAGACCCGGAGGTTTTCGTGGGAAAGGCGGTTGGACACAATGAGTCCTCCGTATATGGGCACGTTCACGCTTACGTCGAAGTAGACGCAAAGGAATATGTCTACGTAGACGTGAGAGTCTAAGTAAAGGCCATGTGGGGAGCGCAAAACCATTGCGACGTTCCCCCTAAACCTTTAGCTTTCTCGTGGGCATGTCGGACAAAGCTCACTTCGAAAAGACAGTTCTTCTCTCCATAGGCCACCTCGCGGTGGTCGTGGCGGGCTTTCTCGTTCCCGTCTTTCTCAGCCGGTATCTCACGGTCGAGGCCTACGGCTCTTACAAGCAACTGATTCTGATTTATCTGTTCCTGATGGGCATCGGGCACATGGGAATGGACAACGGGCTATTCTATTTCATCAAGACATACCCGGGGAAAGAGGGGATCTTTTCCTTCAATGCGATGCGCTTCGATACGGCGCTGGCGACCGTGTTCGGCTTCTGCCTCGTGGCCTTCCGCCAGCCCATCTCCGAGTGGTTTCACAATCCTGCGCTCGCCGATGTCTTTCCGCTCTTCGCTCTGTTCGTACTCTTCTCGATTCCCGCCCAGCATTTCGAGCACTATCTGACGGTTCTCGACGAGATAAAGAGCGCGATAATCCTTAGCGTCGCCTACGAAGCGGTAAAAGCCGGGGTTATCGTCGGGGGATTCTATTTCTTCCACTCGCTGGAAGCCGTGTTTCTGGGGCTTGCGGTCCTTGCCTTCGCGAAGTTCGCGGCGCTCTTTGCTTTCAACGTCGGTCGAGTGCGGGCGACTCGGCTCCCCCGTGCGCAGGCGCGCGCCATCGCCCAGCGCCATCTAGGCGAGCAGGTCCGTTTCGGGCTCCCGCAGGGAATGAAAAATCTCATCGGGGCGGCGCTGAAACTCGACAAGTTCGTCATCTCGGCTCTTTTTCCCGTGCGTGAGTTCACGATCTACGCGGTCGGCTGCTTCGAAGTCCCGCTGATCGGAAGTGTTTCGAACACAATGACCGATCTCATGTCCTTCGAGATGGTCGAAGCGCGCCGGTTGCAGAATGCCCCGAAGGTGAAGCAGCTTTGGCATTCGACGATACGGAAGATTTCGCTCTTTCAGATTCCGATAGCGGTTTACCTGTTCTTTTTCGCAGTACCCGTCATCACGTTTCTCTTTTCGGAGACGTACTTCGAAAGCGCGCGCTACTTTCAGGTTTTCACGCTTACGCTCTTACTTACCGGTTTTTCGCCGGAGATCCTTTTCCGGGTGTTCGCCCGCACGGGGCTCGTGCTGAAACTTCAGGGATGGGCGGCGGTCTATACGATAGCGCTCGTCATCGGAGGGGCGCTGCAGTTCGGACCGATGGGCGCTCTCGTCGGAAAATTGGTCTCGGATTTGTTCACGCTGGTTCTCTACTCGGCGGCGGCCCGTAAACTCATGGCCCTTTCGTGGCGGGATTATCTGCCCTGGGGACAGATTGCGGGAATCGCGGCGGTGAGTACGGCGATCGCCGCGGGACTCTGGTTCGGTCTAGACGGAAGAATCGAAAATCTCTTTTGGCTGCTTGCGATCAGCGCGGCCGGGTACACGGCGCTGGTATTTGCCGCCTGTGTTCCGACCGGGCTGATCAAAGAAGACGAGACCGCCTATCTCAAGGCGAAACTGACCGGCGGATTACGTCGTCGCCGACCGGAGTGAACTTCGCCTCCGTCGCGAAGAAGTCTCCCGCCACTCCCGCACGGTAGGCGCCTAGCGCGGCGGCGCTGGTGTCGATGCGGAGCGAGAACGCGGGGCTCATTCCGACCGAACGCTCGTGCCAATAGCTGATGGCTTTCACGTGGGGGAACCAGCCGGTCTTCAGACTCTCCAAAGCTTCTTTGATCCATGTGGCCTTCGCCGTCGGATCGCCGGGTTTCTCGATGACACCGAACTCGACGACGGCCACGGGCTTGAGCGGAGAGATAGCGACCAGCTCGTTGTAGGTCCCGTCGAGTACGTCGGAGAAGCTTTCCCAGTAATCGCCCGGCTGCTGAGCGCCGAAAGCGCTGACACCGATCCAGTCGATGTAATCGTCTCCGGGGAAGTAATTGGCCATCGCATTCCACGCCTCCTTCGGTTGCGGCTGGGAATCAACGTGGAAGATCCAAGTGATCTTGTCGTTGCCGGCCTGGCGGAAAATATCGATCACCCGGCGGTATACGTCGCGGAAGCGCTCGGGGCCGTCGGCGAGTTTCGGGTCGCCGTAGCCGCCGGTTTCCGCCCCTCCGTTCCATGCCCCGTTCCAGGGGTACCAGCTGCCGTTCACTTCGGGGGCGAACTCCACCACGAGCTTGGTGTTCGAGGCTTTCGCCATGCGCGCCCAGTCCCGCAGGGTGTCGTCGAAGTACCCGGCGAGGAAATTGTCCATGGAATAAACCGGGTCCTGGCCCAAATTCTGCTCCGGGCGGCTTCTAGGGAGAATGCGGATGTAAGGCAACCGGTTGCTCGAAGCGATGGATTGAACCACTACCCAAGGAAACTCGGTCGTTTTCGACCAGTCGTTCTCGTATTGAACCCAAGCGAGGTTCTTTTCGGCCAAACGCTCCATCGCGGAGATGCTGCTCGTAATCGCGCCACGATCGAACTGAATGTCGGGAAAAGCGCCGTGGTAGATGCCGACTTCGGGAGGATTCAAAACGTTTTCGCGGAGAGAGAATTTAGTGGGGGCCGGCGGGACCAGACGCTGTGTCTGCGGAGGATTCGATTTGGCGCAGCCTCCACCTACCAGTGTCGTAATGACTCCGACAAGAAAAAGTCGCCAGGTGACATCCTTCATGCGTGAGCTCATTTGTGCCTCCCCCATTTGAAAAAGCGCGGCCGGGGCCCCCGAAAGGAGGCCCCGACCTATTTTGTATTCATTCCGTGGGCCAAGTTACGTCGGCCACGCCGAGAAAGATCGGATCCGCGAGCAGGTTGTTGTAGGCGCGCAGCGCCTGAGGGCTCGAGTCGAGCCTCAGGTTGTTGTCGTTGGTCGGCAACCAAGCGTGCTCGTGCCAGTAGCTGATGGCCTGAACCCGCGGGTAGCGGCCGTCGCGGATGATGGTCATCGCTTCCCGTAGCCAGTTGGCCTTGCGGTTCGGATCGTTCGGATCCTCGATGACGCCGAACTCCGCGATGGAGAGCGGTTTGTCGACGGAAAGCGCGGCCAGCTCGGCGTATACCGGATCAAGCACTTCGCTGAAGCTGCTCCAGTAGTCCCACACCGATTGGGCACCGAAGACGCTGATCCCGATCCAGTCGACGTAGTCGTCGCCGGGATAGTACTCGGCCATCGTGTTCCAAGGGGCGACCGGCTTCGCCTGAGCGTCGACGTGGAATACCCACGTGACGTTATCGGCGCCTTCGAAGTTGAAGAGGTCGACCACGTGCCGGTAGGCATCGCGGAAGCGCTCCGGGCCGTCCGGAACATTCGGATCGCCGTAACCGTTGGTCGTGCCGCCGCCGTTCCACAGTCCGTTCCACGGGTACCACCGGCCGTTCGCCTCGGGAGCGAACTCGATGATGAGCGGATATCCGAACGCCTTCGCCTGCCGGGCGTATTCCCGAAGGTCGAAATCGAAATCCCCGCGGATGATGTTGCGGAGCGAGTAGATCGGATCGGCTCCCGTGTTCTGCTGCCTTCGCGACATCGGCATCATGCGGATGTAGGGAATCTTGGAGAGGTTCCCGATGAACTCCGCCGCCTCCCAGGGAAAGAAGATGCCGTCGGCGAAGTCGTCCTGGACCTGGACCCAGGCCAGCGGTTTCACGAGCTTCGTTTCGAGCTGATTGATTTTGTAACTTTCGAAAAAGACCGGAAGGGGAGAGGTGAGATCCGGGAAAGCACCTTGGTAGATGCCGCCCGAGGCATTGGGCACTACTTTTAGCGGGACAGCCTGAGCAGTGAGGCTTCCGAGGATTGTCCAAAGCCAGAACGCATATTTTGGATAACTAAGATTGAGTTTCATCGACTCGAACTCCTTGTGTCTGAAAATCGGTAAACCCCAAAACGTTTTTTGGCGCCGGTATCGAAGATTGCAAACCCAGGGCCACGACTCGATGCGGAAGAACAATATCGGGATTTAGCTTCGAGGCGGGCCGGAAGCGGGAGACTTTTGTGGACCGCTCCGCACAAAGAACGGCTGACTCCGCATTTTGACACCACTTTGGCGAGAAGATTTTACCGATGGAAATCAGAGGCAATTTGGCTCAACCGCAGGAACTCGGTTTATGCTAGAGAGTGATCCGGGGGGCGGTTTGGTTCGAGTCCTACATTTAGTCGAACATCTGTATCAAGGGGGCATCGAGCGCTTGCTCGAGCAGCTCGCCCTTCATACTCCGTCGGAGTCCCAATCTCTTTCCTTTTTCACCTACCACACTCCGAAACTCGCCGGCATCGGCGCCCAGCTCGCCGAGCACGGGGTTCCCGTCCACACTTACGACAAGGGCAAGGGTTACGATTTCAAGCTGCTCGCCGAGCTCATTCGCTTGGTGAAGGAACAGAAGTTGGACGTCATTCACACTCACGATTTCGGCCCCACGGAGTACGCCGTCGCGCTCAAGGTTCGCTTCCCGAAGCTGAAGCTGGTGCACACGCACCACACGCTTCACGATTTTTTGCAGAAACGGAGATACGTTTGGTTCTTCCGTTTCGCCGCGCTCTTCTACACGCGCATCATCGGCGTCTCGGACTATGTGACCGATACTTTGAGATTCCTCTGTCCGCTTTCTCGTCGGAAAATCGTGACGGTGTCGAACGGTCTCGATCTCGAAAAATTCGATCGGCCGCTTTCCGCTCTCACTCCTAAGTTACGGCTCGTGAACGTTTCTCGGATTTCGCCGGAGAAAAATCTTATCCATGTCCTTCGCACCTGCTTGAAATTGAAGCGGGCGAAGATCCCGTTCGAGTTGCACCACGCGGGGGCGGGAACGCCCGAGCAAGAGGCGATCGTGCAAGCCTTCGTGAAGGAGCATAGCCTCGAGAACGAAGTGTTTTTCGCCGGCTTCCAAGAGGACGTGAGACCGATTTTGCAAAAAGGCGACATCTTCGTTTCGGCTTCGAAGAGCGAGGGCCATCCGGTCGCGGTTCTCGAGGCCATGGCTTCCGGCCTGCTTTGCGTTTGCAGTGACATCGCCCCCCATCGCCAGGTTTCGAAGCAGGGCATTTTGTTCTTCAGCCTCGACGAGCTTTCTCTTTATCAGCAGCTGAGGCGGATTCACTTGAACCCCTCGGCGTACCGCGATGTCGCGGCGCAGGCGAAACGGGACGTCCGCGAAAGGTTTTCCCTGGAAAAAATGATCTCCGGCTATGGCCGCGTTTATGCATAGAGCGAGGCTCGGGGGAACGACATGGCCATAGTCTCGGCTCTAATCCTGGTCCTTCTTTCGCTTTCACTATCTTATTGGTATTTGCTGGCGTTCGGGGCGTTGGTCGGCCGCTTCCGCAGTCCTCGTCGCGCCCACGCCGGAAGACCGGCGCGCCGTTTCGCGATCACGATTGCCGCCCACGACGAAGAGGCGGTCATCGCGGAAACAGTTCGGGCGCTGAGATCCCTCGATTACCCGTCGCCGCTTTACGACATCCACGTGGTCGCGGATCACTGCTCCGACAAAACCGCGGACCTTGCCGAAGCAGCGGGGGCTTTCGCCCATCGCCGTGATACCGGCCCACGCGGTGGAAAGGGAGCGGCACTGTCGTGGCTCTTTCAGCGAGTGCTGGAAACCAACCAATATGACGCCGTCGTGGTATTCGACGCGGATACCGTCGTTTCCAGTGGTTTTCTGCGGATCATGGATACCGCCTTGCGCCGGGGGCACGCGGTCGTTCAGGGGCAGCATGTGATCGGAAATCCCGAAGCCGGTTGGTTTCCCGCGCTCACCCACGCGAAGTTTCTCATCGACAACGAGTTTCACAATTTCGGCCGCACGATTCTTGGGCTTTCCGCCAAGAACATGGGCGATGCGATTTGTCTGCGGGCCGACGTGCTTAAGGCCGTCGGTTGGGGCGAGGGCCTCACGGAGGACTATCAGCTGCGGCAAAAGTTGCTCCTCGCCGGGCATTCCATCGCTTACGCGGGAGAGGCCACGGCTCGGGGAGAAGCTCCGCCGACGTGGAAACAGGCGAAGGTGCAACGGCTGCGCTGGATGAAAGGCGCAAAAGACGTCGCCGAAAGCTTTCGCGGGAAACTCCTTCGGGCGGCGCTGGATAAGCGCAGCCCCGTCTTGTTCGATGCCGCGCTGGAATCCTACCTGCCCACCTTTTCGACGTTGGCGGCAGTCAGCGCCTTGGGCCTTGTTGTCTTGATTAGTTTAAAAGCAGCGGGACTCGACGCTCCGGGACTCCTGGGCTGGGCGATCTTCAACGTGCTTCTCGTCGCCTATCCTTTTCTTGGCCTTTGTCTTGCGGGCGCGCCGCTCTCCGCGTTCGCCGCGCTCGCCGGAGGCCCTCTCTTCATCGCCTGGCGCGCCTGGGCGGCGCTCTTTCTTCAGCTGCGCCGGCCGGACATCAAGTGGATCCGCACCCAGCACGGGAAATCGGCGGCATGAAACGCATCCTCATTATTTCGGGGATTCAGATCTTTCCCGCCCAGAGCGGCGGGCAACTTCGGTGCGGCAATCTCGCCAGAAGCCTCGCGCGGGCGGGGCACGAGGTTTCGATCTACAGTTTCACGGGGCGAAAGGCGGACTATCTCGCCCGCGTCCCGTCCTCCGAACAAACCATCGCTCTCGGTCTCACCGAGTACGTCGATCGTTCGTTTTTCCGGGGCCTCCTGCAGTTTCTGACGTACCGCCTGAATCTTCCTAATCTTTGGATGTCGGTTCCCGCGAGTTGCCCCGAGGCTCTGCGGGAACGCATGAATGAGTCCGATATCGTCGTCATAGACCTGCCCTTTCCCTATCCTTACCTGCGCTTCGCCGGTTTCCGGCCCCGAATCATCAACAGCCAGAACGTGGAAGGCGATGTCGAGTTCGGCAAGGGCCGCCTTCGCAATCGGATTTTGAAAGCACTCGTCCGGCACGTGGAAAGCCGCGCGGCCGCGAGCGCGGATGCGGTCTTCGCCTGCGGCCCCGACGATCGGCGCTACTACGAGGCCGAGGGGCGGGGTCGTCTGAAAGTCGTGAGTGTTCCGAACGCTCTCGATCTTGGAAGCGTGGAGGCTGTTTCCGCCGAAAAACGGAGCTATCTGCGAAAGTCTTTGGGAATCGGGGCGGACGATAAAGTCATTCTTTACCTTGCGAGCAAATGGGGACCCAACCGCGAGGGGTTCGAGTTTCTGAGAGTCTTCGAGCGGGCTCACCGCGCGCGGCTGACCGAGCTCGGGGTAACTTTTCTCGTGGTGGGTTCCGTGGCCGAGGAGGCCCACCAGGAAGGGAGGCTCGTCACCACTGGTTTCGTTCCCGACACCAAACCGTTCTTTCCTGCGGCCGACTACGCCATCAATCCCGTCGTGAGCGGGTCGGGCACGAACGTGAAAATGTTCGAGTACCTGGTGCGGCGGATGCCCATTCTGTCGACGGAGTTCGGTACGCGTGGGTTCGATTTGAAGGCCGGTGAGGATTACGTTCGCTTCGGAAAGGGCGATTTCTTGGAGGTTCTCGAGCGCTTGCCGTCGAGTGAAGAGAGCACGCTCATGGGAGAGAGCGCCTACCGGAAGAACCGCGGGCTTTGCGACATGGACGCGGTAGTGAGGGAAGCGGTGGAGCCGCTTGTGAGGGAGCTTACCAGCGGCCGCGGACCAGCTCGGGGCGCGCCCGGTTCTTCGCCCAGGCCGCTCGGATCTGCAGTTCCAACCTAGAGCCCTGCACTTCGAGGTGATTTCTCGGATCGCCGCCCTTTCGGAAATTGAAGTCGTCCCAGTCGACTCCTTCGAAGTCGCTCATCCACTCCCAGATGGCGGTGGAGACTCCGCCTTCGTCGAAGATCTCGTACAAGTCTTTCAAATAGCGTTCCGCGCCCGGCTGCCAGCGCGACAGGCCGAACTCGTTCACGGCAACCACCGCCTGGCGATCGGCCTTGAAATCGAAGAGTGGTTGCAGCAGTGAGCGCACGAAGCTCTTGTTCACGTTGTCGTTCTTGCCGTCGTAATTGGCGTCGAAGAGCCCCGGATAAACCCGCGGAAAGGGCGCGGCCTGGTGGGTGTAGACGAAAGGCTCGTAGTGATGAGCGAGGTAAACGACGTTGCCGAACGAAAACTTCGGCAAGGTGTTGAGCCAGCTGACGCTGCTCCAGTTCATAGCGCCGATCAGGATCGGAGTCGCGGAGTCGAGGGTACGCACGGCTTTGCCGATCTTCCGCGCGAGGGGATTCCAATCGTAGAGCGTGCCTTCGTACTTCGCGAAGAAGGGCTCGGGGTCGTATATTTTGAAGAGGGTTCCGTTCGCGTTCGGCTCCACCATGAGGTCGAACCCCACGACGTGCGGCCTGTTCTTGTATCGCCGGGCGGTCGCCTTCCACATTTCCACCCACGCGTTTTGCGCGGCTTTGCTCTGCCAGACCATGTGATCTGAACTTCTGGGCTCGGCGGAAAGCGCTTGTTCGGTACGTCCCGGACCGGTCCTGTAGCTGATGACCACGAATAGATTCGCCTTGGCCGCGGCCTCGATCAGGGCGTCCAAGTTTTTCGCCACTTTTTCATTCAGCTTGTACGGAGGGCTTTCCGTGTAGATACCGGGGTGGGAAAGGTTGACGTAATTCGCTCCCCATTCGGCGAGCCGCTGAAAATTTTCAGACGAGTGAGGCGGCCCTACGGGCCCGGGTCCGATGGCGTTGCCGTCGTCCCGGGCATCCACGAGTTTTTGCCAGAGGTTCGCGCCCCTAAGACACGCCGGCTGGCGCCACAGATCCATCTTCGTCTTCACTTGCGCGAGGTCACAGGCCTGCGCCGCAGCGGAAAGAAGCAGACATATAAGGAGGAGTTGCTTCACTCCCCTTCTTTTCGGAATCTATGCGAACTAGGGAGAGCGGCGTTTAACGCGGGGAATTAATGTCCCTCACTCATTCACATTCTCGATCTCATTCTCATTCTCAGCTCGAACGGAGCCGGCTGGGATCAAGAATGAGATCGAGAATGAGTCTTAGAATGAGTGAGGGGCAGGAGAAAACCCGCAGGGAGGCGGGGCCTAAGCCCCGCTCCCTGCACATTCGCCCCGGGGAAGCTCCACGGGGAGAAATCCGAAGTCCGTCTTCTTCGAGGGCTTCTTGCCCAGGAGGAAACGGGCCGTGAACCGGTTGCCGTCGAGCGCCTTCGCCGCGAGCGTCGTAAGCACGCAGGTGAGAAGCCACGTACAGAATAGTTGCACGCCGGGCACGTCACTCAGCGGACTTAGAGTGAGGCGAGAGAACTTCAAGAAATACGGCTGGTGCAAAAGATAAATCCCAAACGATAGCGCCGACACTTGCGAGACCACCGCGATAGGCGCCGATAGCAGAGCGCGGCCCAGAGAGAAGTAGCCGAACAGCTCGATGAGTACCCAGTACTCGTTGTACTGGGGCGCGTCCCAGTGGAGAAACGCGAAGGCAAACAACGAGACCGCTCCGACCAGTACGCCGTGCTCCTCGAGGAAATCCTTCGAGGCCGTATAGAAGCGATTCAGCACGAAACCGAAGAGAAAGAATTTGAATCCGGCGAGCATGGCGCCGAGGAGAGCGACCGGCGACCAAATCGGGCTTTGGAGCCGCGAGTAGCCGGTGGCGAAGTGGAAATCGACGGCGAGAAGAATCAAAAAAGCGACGAGCGCCTTCAGGGGCGTATTCAAACGACGCACCAGAAACGGAAAAATCAAAAGGTAAACGAAGAGGAGCTCGAGAAAATAGTAGTGCCCCTCGACTCCGGAAAACAGCACGCGAAGTCCCGCCTGATCCCAGGCGAACGGCGTGTATTGAATCTCGCCGAGCGCGATCACGTGGCTGCGCTCGGCGAAGAGTCTCAGTCCCAGCGTCAGCAAGCTAATCGTAAAATACGGAACCATGATCCGGTTGAACTTGTCCCAAACGTAACGTCCGTAGCTTTGGACTTTGCTCCCGATGACCGCGGCGTGAACGAAGCCCGAAACCAACAGGTAGAGCGTTACCGTCGGGAAGAAGGGCTTCAAATATTGGACGTAGAAAGCGGCGAAGGGTCCAGGGAAGTAGGTGAGCGTGTGGTGGAAAACCACGAGGAAGCAGGCGGCCGCGCGCAACGAATCGATGAAAAAATAGTGCTCGCGCTCGGCTTTCCCAACGGCCCCCATCACGGGACGAAGATACTGCAAAGGGAAGGCCAGCCAAGGCCCTGGTTTTTCACCGCAAAACGCAGTGTTCCAAGAAAAAAATACACTGATCCCGGTGTCCAAAAGGTGCCTATCACCTTTTGCGGCTAACTGCGGGTGCGGGGCGGACGGGGGGCGTTGCGGGCGGGCGCGCGGTTGCCGGCAGCCGGAGGCCGCCGTCCGCTGCCGCCGCGACGGGGCTGGGCCGAACGCTGACCGGCGTTGGGGCCCGGGGCCGAGCCGCGGCGCTTGGTGAACGCGGTCCAGTCGAAGAATCTCACCTCGTCGGCGATGGCGCCGAGATCGCGGTGAATGGTTTTCGGGGCTCCTCCCCAGAGAGAAACCGTCACGCCGGACTCCTTCGCGGCGGCGACCGCCGGAATGAAATCACTGTCGCCGGCGACGAGGATCGCGTGCTGGATGTGGCCGGCCGCCGCGTGGCGGACGAGATCCACGGAAAGCATCACGTCGACTCGCTTTTGTTCGAAGTATTCCTGAGTACCGTCCCAGCGCCGCTCGAGCTTTCCGAATTTAACCTGCCACCGATCCGTCCGCTCGATGCCGTCGATGAAGGCCTTGTGGGCCTCCATGCGTCTCGTCGCCGATTCGTTCGGATCTTCCGGCATCCACGGCGGGCAGTCGTAGAAGTAGCAGCGGAACAAATCCACGGGGAGATCCCGCCGCAACGGAGTGAGTAGTATCTCCGTAAGGCGGGGATAGTCCACGTCCTCCGCGGAGAAGCGCTCGTCCTTGAGGCGATTGAGAAAGTATCCGGCGTCGATGAAGATGGCGGCTCGCACGGGGGGTCCCTCGGGTTGAACTCTATTCTACTCCAAATCCTTGATTTACTTAACTTGTGCTCCGAAAATAGGTCGGCGAACTTGATTCCTCTCAACACCAGATAAGGAGCGGGCACCCGATGGCCAAGTTCAACCTCAACGGCAAAGTCCAGGAAGTCCCGATCGACGGCGCGACCCCACTCGTGTGGGTGATCCGCGACGTCATCGGCCTGAAGGGCACGAAGTTCGGCTGCGGCATGGGGCTCTGCGGTTCCTGCACGGTCCATCTCGATGGGGTCGCCATCCGGTCGTGCCTCACGCCCGTTTCCGATGTGGAAGGAAAAAACGTCACGACCATCGAGGGGCTTTCCGCCGACGGCAATCATCCGGTTCAGAAAGCCTGGCGGCAGATGAACGTACCGCAATGCGGTTACTGCCAGGTGGGCCAGATCATGAGCGCGGCTTCGCTGCTTAAGCAGACGCCGAAACCCTCCGACGCCGAAATCGACGAAGGCATGAGCGGCAACCTCTGCCGCTGCGGCACCTACCAACGGATTCGCCAGGCCATTCACGTGGCCGCGAAAGGATGATTTTCATGAACGACGTACACAAACTCGATAGACGTGAATTCTTGAAAGTCTCGGCCCTCGTGGGTTCCGGACTCATTCTCGGTTTCCCGGGCTGGCGGCGGTTCGAAACGCTTGCCGTGGCCGAGCAAGGCGCGCCCTTCGCTCCGAACGTTTTTCTCGCGGTCACCAGGGACGATCGCATCCGCATCCTGTGCCACCGGGCCGAAATGGGCCAAGGCGCTCACACTTCGATGCCCATGCTCATCGCCGAAGAGCTCGAAGTGGATTGGAAGAACATCGATCTGGTACCGGGTTACGGCGACAAGAAATTCGGCGACCAAAACACCGACGGCAGCACCAGCGTCCGGCTCAACTGGATCCCGCTTCGGGAAGCGGGGGCTTCCGCGCGGGAAATGCTCATCACCGCCGCCGCCGAAACCTGGGGCGTGAAGCGCGAAACCTGTTATGCGAAAGAGGGTTTCGTTTATCACAAGCCCACGAAGAAGAAGCTCTCCTACGGCGCGCTCGCCGAGAAGGCGTCGACTTTGCCGGTGCCGAAAGAAGTGAAGCTGAAGGCCCACAAGGATTTCAAAGTCATCGGCAAGCCGAAGGCGCTTCTCGAAGCTCACGACATCACTACCGGCAAAGCGAAGTACGGCATCGACGGGGAGGTGCCCGGCATGGTGTACGCGAGCCTCGTGCGCTCTCCCACGGAAGGCGGCCGGGTGAAGGATTACGACGATTCCGAAGCGAAGAAGGTTCCGGGGGTCCGCAAGATCATCAAGATCGCGGCACAGCCCCAGGACGTGAACACCCGCGAAGCGCTCGCCGTCATCGGCGATCACACCTACGCCGGAATAGCCGGCTGCCGCGCCCTCAAAGTGGAGTGGGACGCGGGCAAGGGGCCGTTTGAATCGACGGACTCCATGCGAAAAGACATGGAGAAGGCGCTCGCCGCGGATGGAAATCCGGTTCGATCGGAAGGCGACGTGAAGAAGGGCGCCGAAGGCGCGAAGAAGACGGTGAACGCGCGGTATTTCGTTCCTTATCTCGCTCACGCGACGATGGAGCCGCCCAATGCGGTTGCTCACGTTCACGACGGCCAGTGCGACGTATGGGCGCCGACTCAGGACCCACAGCGCGCGCGCCGGGCGGCCGCGAAGTTTCTGGGTGTCGACGAGAGCAAGGTCGCGATCAACCAGACCTTGCTAGGAGGCGGTTTCGGACGTAAGTCCCAGCCGGACTTCATCCTGGAAGCCGTGTCGCTCTCGAAGGAGCTGGGAAAGCCGGTGAAGCTCACTTGGACCCGCGAGAACGACATTCAAAACGGGTACTACCACGCCATCAGCATGCAGGACATGACGGCCCATCTCGACGAAAAGGGCATGCCGAAGACGTGGATTCACAAGTCGAGCTTTCCGACCGTGATGAAGACTTTCAATCCGGCGGCGCTGGACGCTCAGAATTTCGAGGTGGGGCAGGGGCAGATCAACATGCCCTACCGTATTCCGAACGTGCTCTGCTCGTCGAATCCGGTGAGGAGTCAGCTGAACATTGGTTGGCTGAGAGCGGTCTGCAACATCTTTCACGCGTTCGGAGTCAACTCCTTCATCGACGAGATCGCCTACGAGACGAAGCAAGATCCGGTGAGCCTACGCCTGAAGCTGCTCGGTGAGCCGAGAGTGATCGCTCATACGGACGGCGAGAAGGCGGGCCCTTTCAAACAGGAAACGGGGAGGCTTGCCGCCGTCATCAAGAAGACGGCTTCCATGAGCGGCTGGAACAAGAAGAAGGCGAGGAAGGGGCAGGGCTTCGGTTTCGCTAGCCACTACAGCTTCTTCAGCTACGTCGCGCTCGCCCTCGAGGTGAAAGTGGAAAACGATCAGATCAAGATCGTGCGCATTGACTGCGCCGCCGACTGCGGCACGGTCGTGAACCCGGATACCGTGAAGGCGCAGCTCGAGGGAGGAATCCTCTTCGGGTTGTCCGCGGCCGCGATGGGGGAAATCTCCGTCGACAAAGGGGCGGTGGTTCAAAGCAACTTCCACGACTACCCGATCACACGGCTCCGTCAGGCGCCGAAGATCAACGTGGAGCTCATCCGCAACAGCGAAACCCCGACGGGAATCGGCGAGCCGGGAACGCCTCCGCTCGCCCCCGCGCTGGCGAGCGCCATCTTCATGGCGACGGGCAAACGGGTGCGCGAGCTGCCTTTGATCAAGCAGGGCTTCGAGCTGGTTTGAGCTATTCGGTCAGCGGCTGATAGATGACGGGGTAGTCCGCGTCGCGGTTCTTGCGCTCGGGCAGCGCCTTGAGGGACGCGAAGCTTTCGATCACCTTCAGCTCGTTCACCCGGTTCTGCAGCGCAAAAAGCGCCGCCGGATTCTGCATCGGGTTTTCCTTCGAGTTTATCTCGTCGTCCAGCACGGTGAATTCCCGGAGCTGGCCCATCTCGGTGAAGTGGAGATCCATCACCGTCTTGTTCTGCTTCTCTCCCTTCGGGAAGTACATCACCAGAAAGCGGGTGATCCGGCCGCTGGAGTTGTAGTCGGTGATACGGCTGTAGGTGCCTTCCTTCGCCTGCAGGCCGCCCACCTTCGGCATGAAGCCGTGGCCGTCTGAGTTCAAGATGATCTCCGCCGAGCCTCCGAACTTAGTCTTGCGGTAGGTTTCCTTCCAGAAGGAGCTCTTTACGGGCGGCTTCTCCGGATTGTTCCAGGTGTCGAGGCGAGCGTAGTGCACCTTCACTCCCGCTTCAGCACTTACGGATTTCTCGTCGTACAGCTCCGACATAGTCACGAAGTCGTATTTCTTTCCCTTCGGGTCGTACTTGTACTCGCTGTTCGAATCGATCTGAATCTCTTTCGTCTGAACGACCTTTTCGTCCTTGATCTGCTTCACGGTCTGCTTCGTCTTGATGGAAACGGGATCGATGGGTCCGTTCAGCTTTCCTTTCGCTTCCTTCTCGATAACGAGCTGTATGCCCGACGCGAGAGGGGCCGCGTCGAAGCCGGGGACGAGGATGGGGCTCGCCAGCTGGCGCGTTTCGCCGGCGAGCTGGGATTTTTCCGTCGACTTCTCGGTGACGGTTCCCTTGATGACCGGAGTGCCGTCCTTTTCCCATACCTGCTTCCAGTCGGTCTCTTCCTCGTAGTCTCTCGTCAGAATCTCGTTACGCACTTCGATCTTGCGCTCGGACTCGTGCCGTACGTGGCGGTAATCGTCGGGTGCTTTGATCTCGAAGTGGTTCTCCCCTTCGTAGGTTTCCTTCGTGTCGACTGTCTCCGACCGCCATTCCATGTCGGATTCCACGGTTCCCGCGATGGACTTGAACACCGGAACCAGATCCTTACCGCAAACCCAGTTTTCCTTCGCGTCGATCTCACTTACGTGTTTGTAGCGGCTGTAGGTGCGGCTCGTGTCGAGCGGCTCGTGGTACTTGCCCTCGATGCGGTACTCGACGTTGTCGTCTTCCTCGTTGGTTTTCCACTTCAGGTGAAGCTCGGTCTTCTGGACATCCGTGAAATCCTGGAGCCAGACCGGACCCTTCAACGGAGTCGGGCAGGGGGTTTTCTTTTTCGGCTCTTCCCCGGCTTGGGCGGTGCAGAGAGCCAGACCTAAACTCAGAACGGCAAAGTGCTTCATCTTATCGGACTTATCGGCATTTCCAGCGGTTTCCTTTCGGAAGAGAGCGGGGGATACTTTCTGCCACCATGGGAAAGGTACTCATTACAGGCGGGGCCGGGTTCATCGGAAGCCACCTCGTCGACGCTTGCGTGCGGCGGGGGGATGAAGTCGTCGTAATCGACGATTTGTCCGTGGGACGGCTCGTCAATATCGCCGCTCATCAAGGCAATCCGAGGGTTACGTTCGTCAGGGCGGATGTCGCCGACGCTGAAGCCATTCGCCCCCATTTCGAAGGGGTCGAGCGCGTCTTCCATCTCGCCGCCCGGGCCGACATCGTTCCTTCCATTCAAATGCCGGTGCTCTACCACCGCTCGAACGTGGACGGGACACTGAATGTATTGGAAGCTTCGCGTCACAATGGGGTCCAGCGCTTCGTCTATGCGGCATCTTCTTCCTGTTACGGAATTCCCGGGCGCTATCCCACGCCGGAGTCGGAAGCGATCGCCCCCGAGTATCCGTACGCGCTCTCGAAATACCTCGGCGAGTGCCTCGTGCTCCACTGGGAAAAAGTTTACGGGTTGCCGTCGCTTTCGCTTCGGTTCTTCAACGTATACGGGCCGCGCGCCCGTACCTCGGGAACCTACGGCGCGGTCTTCGGAGTTTTCCTGTCACAAAAGCTGCACGGCAAACCTCTAACTGTCGTCGGAGACGGCACCCAGACCCGAGATTTCACGTTCGTCTCCGACGTGGTGGATGCGCTGATGCTGGCCGCGGACTCGAAACTTTCCGGCGAGGTGTTCAATGTGGGAAGCGGAGGAACTTACTCCGTGAATCGCCTGGTGGAACTTTTGGGGGGAGAGGTAACTCACATCCCAAAACGCCCTGGCGAGCCCGACTGTACCTTCGCCGACATCGCGAGAATCCGGGAACGGCTCGGCTGGGAGCCGAAGGTTTCCTTCGACGAAGGCGTCTGCGAGCTTCTCAAGCAAATCGATCACTGGCGGGACGCCCCTCTGTGGACGCCCGATTCCATCGCCGAAGCCACTCGGGATTGGTTCAAATTTCTGAGCTAATCCGTTGAAATTTGAGAATTCCCTGCATAGGCTGGGCGGGTTTGGGTAATAACTGATTAAGGAGATCTTACTTCAATGAAACACTTCGCAATGGCCCTCGTGGCCCTGTTCGTACTGTCCGCTTGCTCCGGTTCCGAGACCACCACGACGACGTCCGAGACCACCACTCCGGCGACGACGACCGCGGACACCACCACCACGACCGATACCAAGACGGATCCGGTTGTGACGGAAGAGAAGACGACGACGGACACGGCCACGACGACGAAGGCGGACGGCACGAAGAAGACCAAGAAGACCGCCAAGAAGACCACGAAGAAGAAGACGGAGTAACGTCCCTTCGGGTTTTGATGCATTGCCCGGGCTGGATTTAGTTCCAGTCCGGGCTTTTTTTTGTTTTGCGCGCCGGTTTCACACAATCGCTCAACAGTTCTCCGCGATCCGCCGATAAGTCAGTAGCGAAGGAGAACCATGCGAGTCCTAATCACGGGAAGTTGCGGTCTGATCGGCTCTGAAGCCGTCATCCACTATGCGTCGCGGCGGGAAAACGAAGTCCGCGGCATCGACAACAATTTGCGTAAGTATTTCTTCGGGCCCGGTGGAGATACCACGAAGACCCGCGAGGACTTGCTCAAGAGTTTCTCCAATTACAAGCACGAGGCCTTTGATATTCGCGATCGCGAACAGGTTTTCCGCCTGTTCAAGGAGTATCAACCGGAATTCATTCTCCATGCGGCCAGCCAGCCTTCCCACGATTGGGCGGCTCGGGAACCGTTCACCGATTTCGAGGTGAACGCCATGGCCACACTGAACCTGCTTGAGGCGACTCGGCAGTTCGCGCCTCAAGCGGTGTTCGTTTTCATGAGCACGAACAAAGTCTACGGGGACGCTCCCAACTTCCTCCCCATGGACGAGACGGCGACCCGCTATGAGTACAAGGGGAAGCTGAAGGGTCACGGCATCGACGAGACTTTGTCCGTCGACCGTTGCCTGCACTCGCTGTTCGGCGCTTCGAAGCTCGCGGCCGACGTGCTCTGTCAGGAGTACGGCCGTTACTTCAACTTGAATATCGGCGTCCTTCGCGGAGGCTGCCTCACGGGCTCGCGTCACGCCGGCGTCGAGCTGCACGGGTTTCTCAATTACCTCGTTCTGTGCGGCATCGAGGGCAAGACGTACAACATCTTCGGATACAAAGGTAAGCAGGTCCGCGACCAGATTCACTCGTCGGACGTTCTGCAAGCCTGTGAGCTATTCCGCAAAAATCCGCGGCCGGGTGAGGTTTACAACCTCGGCGGCGGTTTCGCCAACAGTGCGTCCCTTCTCGAAATCGTGAACAGCCTGAAGTCGGAGTTCGGCATCAAGGTGAACACGACGTATGTAGATCAGGCGCGCAAGGGCGACCACATCTGCTACTACTCGGACATGGCTAGGTTCGCGAAGCACTACCCGAGCTTCAAGCTCGGCATGAGCCTCCCGAACATCCTCAAAGAAATCGTAGAAGGCCTGTCGTCGCGCAAGAAAAAAGCCGCCTAAAACTTAGAACGAGATCGAGAATGGGTCTTAGAATGAGTGAGGGGCGATCCCTGCCTTTTCACTCATTCTAAGACCCATTCTCGATCTCATTCTTAGATTTCCCCCGCCTTTTGTGGCACCTTGTCCGCGTGCTGCAAACCCGCCTCAATAAGCTCGGAATCGACTTCCCGTTCCTTGTCGCCCCCATGGTGGGCCTGAGTCACGTCGCTTTTCGCGAATTAATCCGCCTCTATACTCCCCGTAATCTCAAGCCTTTGGTGTTCACCGAGATGCTTTCCTCGCGGCTTCTGCCCCAGGAAAAGCTCGAATCCGCCGACAGCCTGAAGGTCGCCTGGGGAGGGGAAAAGCCCTTCATCCCGCAGCTTCTCGGCAACGAGGAAAAGTTCATTGCTCCCAGCATCGAAAAGCTCATGGCGCTCGACCCCTGGGGAATCGATATCAATATGGGCTGCCCGGTGACCCACTCGCTCCGCCATAACTGGGGAGTGCTTCTCATGGGTGACCGCAAGTACGCGGCGGAAGTGGTGGGTGTGACCAAGCGGCACTCTCCGGTTCCGGTCAGCGTGAAGATGCGCTCGAGCCCGGGTGAGTCCGACGATCCGAGCTATCTGAAGGATTTCACCTCCGCCCTTGAAGACGCCGGCGCCGATTGGATGACGATTCACGCTCGCCCGAAAGGCAGCAAGCACCACGGCGAGGCCAACTGGGCGGTGGTGGGGGAAGTGGCGCGAACCAGGAGAATTCCCGTCGTGGGCAACGGTGACATTCAAACCGCCGACGATGCGCTGAAGGTGGTACGGGAGTTCGGCGCGGACGGAGCGATGATCGCGCGTGCGGCGACCGCGCGGCCGTGGATCCTCTGGCAGATTTCCCACAAGCTCGGCTCCGACGAGGCCCCGTGGGGAAGGGAAGGCGAAAAGCCGCCCGAGACTCCCGAGGAAGAAGGAAGGGAGTACTTCCGCGCGGTACTCAGTCTGTGCGATTTGCTCGATCAGTACGGCGGTGGAGACGAGGCGATGAGTCTCAAGCGCCTCCGCTTTTTCGTCGGAGTGGGAAGCCGCTGGCTCCCCTTCGGCCACAGCTTCTGGAAAAAGTGCATGAAGGGCGACAAGCTCGCCGACGTGCGCGCGGTAATCGCCGCCCACGCCGAAACGTATCCCACCCGCCTCAGTACCCGCGTCAGCTTCTCGTAGCCAAAAGGTGCGGCCTCACTTCTGGCTGCCAAAAGTGAGGCCGCACCTTTTGGTTAGGCCGCTTTCGGAATCGGCTGCCCCAGGTGCAGCGTGTGGATGGCGTTGAAGAGCTGTTCCCGCTGTTCTGGCGTGAGGTTCTTAAAGGCGAGGCCGTGAAGGTAGGCGTCCTTGTCGGGTTTTCCCCAGCGCACTTCCGCCGTCACCGTAGGTAGTCCCATCTCGCGGCAGGCTTCGGCCAGCTTGCCGTTGCCCGAATCGAGCCGAAGCTGAAACGAAACGCCCGCTCCGAAATACTGCGGAAAGCGTAGAGCGAGGCCGCCCCGGGAAAAATTCACGATCTCTCCCTTGCCCCATTGGGTCTCCGCGAAGATCCAGCCTTCGGCTTCCACCGGCCATCTCGATTCGAGGCGGGTGAGGGCCGCCCGCTTTCGGAACTGATCGAGCCCCTGCTCGAGGCGCCCCGGTGTTTCGTGGAAGGGGTCGATCTCGTACGCATCCAGCAGCTCATCCTGTTCGGCGAGGCGAAGGAATCTCTTGTGAAGCCCCTTCATCTCGTGGGCGAGCGTCGTAAGTCTGTCTCGCGTGCTCGACCCCAACTGAATGCGGTAGGGCTCGCAGGCCGCCATGAGCTTTTGGGCGAAATGAACTCCGTTGCCGAGAAGGGTCAGCTCGATTCGGCCGTCGGTACCGGCGTCGCCGACGAAAACGCGGTCCGTGTGTACGCCTATGCGCAGCGGGTAAAGCGGCAACCCTTGGGCGAAGTGACGCTCGTTCTGAGTGAGCTTGCTTCTCTGAATGTCGAGGGCGCAGCGGATGGCGGCTTCCGCGTGATTGGGATCGGGTTTCGTTTCCTTTCGAAACTGGTAGCCGAAGAGCGCTATGCAGCCATCGCCGTTCGCTTTCAGGATCACTCCCCCGTGCTGATGAACGATGGGGGTGAGAATTCCGCGCTCCTCCTTCCAGAAACGGAAGGCCTGCTCGGGAGAGTCCCGTTCCACTCCAAGGGAAAACCCCACCACGTCGAGGTGAACGACGGTCACGAGCTGGCTCGAAGGCGTGACGTCGAGGGTGGTCGGGTCAGCGAGAATCCCCTTGAGAGCGTCCGGAGCAATCATGCCCTTCAGGCTCGCGTTCAGGTGCCGGGCGAGCCTTCTCTCCGCGCGGATCTTTACGACGAATAACACCGTTCCGCACAGGCCGCAGCCCAGGGCGCTGGGAAGCCACGGGCTCAGCCGGCCCAGGAAGAAGAAAGTGAGAAGGCCCGTCAGAGCGATGAGTCCCATGGCCGCGGTTTGCGTCGCCACGAACAGAAACGGCCCGTAGGAATAGCCGAGCCACGCCCCGACCGCACAGGCGAGACCGATCCAAAGCCAGCTTAGCCGGGCGGGCCGAATCCATTTTCCGACGAGCGTATCGTTCACCATCGCTATCGAGGCATAGATCGCGGGAACCTTGCCGACCGGGCTATCGACGGTAAGCACGTCACCCGGGAAGGCTTGGTTCAGGAGCAAGATGGTGTCGCCTTCACTCAGACCGGGGAGCGGTTCCTTCTTCAGAGCTTTCTGCAGTAACGGCGCGAGACTCGACAGCGAGGCGGCCATGGCTTCCGGTTTCGGATAGCTCGGCATGGTATGGCCGTTGTCGTCCTGGGGAATCTCCTTCCCGGCGGCGACTAGCTTCCCGCCGTTCCATTGCAGAGGCTCGGCGAACTGAATGGACCAATGAGGAACGAGCGTTTCGCTGGAGGGGCGCAGGACCAAGTCGAGAGATCCGTCCTCGCGCACGCCCAAGTGACCCAGACGCTGGAAGGAATCCAGAAGCGGAGCACTCGGTCCGTAAAGAAAACCGTTTCGCATCGGGGGAGCCGTCTTTGCTTCGAGGCGCTCTCCGGGGGCGAGCCACGAGGAAGCCTCGAATCCGCAGCAATCGGAGGGAAGTCTCGGTCTGCCTTCGCGCTCGGTCTGCGACCAGGCCATGCCGCCGTAAAGCGGCGGTCCGTAGAGCCGGTCGGACTCGAAAGTTTCAACCGCCTTCGCGTTCGCGGCGGGAAATAGGGCGAAGAGTCCATCGGTGAGAATCGCGCGCGGTTTCGTTTCCCCCATCGCCCTGAACAAAGTGGTCCAGGTGACCAGCGGAACGTTGTCCATTTCCGCAAAGCCCATGGTTTGCTGATCGATGCTGAAGATTTTCAGTTTCGGGTGGATGCGGGGAGCGAGACCCACGGCCTGGCGAAGCTGAAAATCGAATTTCGTCTCCCAGCGGGTGAGCCAGTCCCCGGCCGAGGTTAGGCATAGAAGAACCCATCCAGCCAACGCCGCGAACCCAAGCCAAAAAGCCCGGCGGCCAGGCAGACTTGGGGCGCTGTACCAGGGAGCCGAGCGCACGGATTTCGGGGTCGGGGCGAGCACGGAGTCTCATCGGAAAACTCCGACTTTTTCTAAAGAAATTATTACTTTACGGGGTTTTTACCGTCGGCCGTGAGAAGCGCGCCGTAGAGATCCGGCCGGCGATCGCGGAAAAAGCCCCACGACGCGCGCGCCAGATCGTTGGCGTGAAGATCGAGAGTCGCCGTCGCGATTCCCTCCTCGTCCGCACCGAGCTCGGCGAGCTTGTCTCCGGAAACGTCGGCGATGAAAGAGTGCCCGTAGAACTGCTGGTTGCCTTCTAGGCCGATCCGGTTCGAAGCGACGACCGGAATCACGTTCGAGACCGCGTGGCCGATCATGGCGCGCTGCCAGCGGTCCTTCGTGTTGAGAGAAGGATTAGCCGGTTCCGACCCGATGGCGGTCGGATAGAGAAGCATGTCGGCTCCCTGAAGAGCCATTGCGCGTGCGCACTCCGGGTACCACTGATCCCAGCAGATACCGACGCCGATTTTCCCGAAGCGCGTGCTCCAAGTCTTGAAGCCCGTGTCGCCCGGACGGAAATAGAACTTCTCTTCGTAACCGGGGCCGTCGGGAATGTGGCTCTTACGGTAAACGCCGAGCACTTTCCCGTCGGCGTCCACCATGGCGACGCTGTTGTAATAGGCGTGGCCGGTCTTTTCGAAGAAGGAAACCGGAATGACGACGCCGAGAACTTCGGCGAGCTTCTGGAATTGCCCGATGAAAGGATGGCCTTCGAGCGCGTGGGCGCGGGTGAAGTACTCGTCCTTTTCTTCTTTGCAGAAGTAATGGCCTTCGAAAAGTTCCGACGGAAGGATGACCTGAGCGCCCTTCGCGGCGGCCTCCTTCACCTTCTTCGTGATGCGGTTGACGTTTTCAGTGGCATTGTCGGTCAGCGCGATCTGAATCGCCGCGACCGTGACTTTGGGTTTCGCCGCCATGTTACTCCCTCGCCGCTTTCACTTTGGGTTGCTGCTGGGTGATGCAGTGGAACGCGCCCCCGCCCGTGAGAATCGCTTTCGCGGAAAGACCGATGGCCTTTCTTCCGGGGAAAAGCGCGCCGATCGCTTTCACGGCGGCCGCATCAAACGGCGTTCCGTAATTGGGCACCACCACGGTGCGGTTCGAAATGTAAAAGTTCACGTAGCTCGCCGCCATCACCTCGCCGTCCTCGTCGAGAACACGGCCGGGGGAGGGGATGGTGACCACCCGCAGGCGCCGGCCTTTCGCGTCGGTCATCTTCGCCAAATCGTCGTGAATCTCTTTCAGGACTTCCCGGTTGGGATCGTCCGTGCCCGAGGGCGCCATGGAGGCAACGACGCCGGGGGCGACGTAACGGGCGATTGTATCGATGTGGCCGTCGGTGTGGTCATTCAAAAGGCCGTCGCCGACCCATAAAATCTTCGAGACGCCGAGCGCTTGCTTCAGACCGGCTTCGACCTGGGACTGATCGAGATCGGGATTGCGGTTCGGGTTGAGCAGGCATTGCCGGGAGGTAAGGCACGTGCCCTCTCCGTCCACTTCGATGCTTCCGCCTTCGAGCACCCAAGGGAACGCGTGGGCCTTCAGCGCGGCGATGCCGGCGATGGCCGCGCTCACATCGGCGTCGTAGGGCAGAACGTACTTGCCGCCCCAGCCGTTGAACTGGAACCGGACGAGCCCAAGGCGGCCTTCGTCGTCGTCGACGAATAGAGGTGCCGTATCCCTAAGCCAGATGTCGCCGAATTTGATGTCGTGAAAGGTGACCGGCAGTCCCTCGAGGGCGCGTTCGGCAAGTTTTCGGTTGGCCGGGTCCGGAACGAGAACATTCAGCTTCTCGACGGGACGGGGGCCTTCGTAGTCCACGCCCGTGATGGCCCGGCAAAGGGCCGCGAACTCCGCCCGCGCGGGTTCCAGGTCTTCCTGCCAGAGGTCGCCGGCGCTCGGCCAGGCGAGCCAGCAAGATTCGTGGATTTCCCATTCGGCCGGCTGCCGGACTTTGGGCGTGGAAGTACCTGTGCGGGTCATGTCCGCATCTATAATGGAAAACCCTCGCTCTTGAAAGCGTTTGGTCAGTTCGGCGATTGCGAGCTCGTGTCCAGCGTCATCCAGTACACCAGGTTGCGCCGGGCGTAGTTCTGGAACGCGCAGATGCTGTCGCTCTTCACCGGGTTGAAACGCGTGTTGTCGTTCAGGTACCGGTCGTAGGGCACGTCCAGCTCGAACTTCGCCGCTTTCGGAGTGCCGGCGATGTCGAACGCGCTCTTCAGCGTGGAGCCCTTGCAGACCTGGGCGAAGTATTTGCGGTCTTCGAAGGCCAGCGTCTGGGTGCACAGTTTCGCGCGGAACTGATCGTAGGAACCGAACTCGTCGTCGGCCCGGGCGAACGCCTTGGTGTGTCCGCTGAAGTTCCACATCGGGAAGTACGCCGAGAAGAGGAAGCTACGAGCCGACGGCAGAATCTGACGGCGGTGCGTATCGAAGGTCTGTCCCCAGGCCCACAAGTAGCCGAGGCCGAGCTGGAACGGATTCGTCACGCCGTTGGAGGCGTGGCGGAAGCTGTCCCGGAACGTTTCGCCGGCGTTCTTCATCTGGCGGCCGAGGTCTTTCGGGTTGTAGCCCTTCACGATACCGTCGAGCTCCTGAATGACGGGATACAGGCTGTCCTTGAAGAGCTGCTCGATATCACGCAGGTTGCGCTTGTTCACCACCTGGGCGGCGGCGAGATCGTTCATCGCCATCGTCGGGTTGGTGTTGTTGATCTGAAGAATGCGGTTCAGCAGGTCCTTGCCGCTGACTTTGAGAACGTCCTCTTCGTAACGGGACATGTCCTCGCCCTTTTTGATCCGCATCGCGTAGTCGTAGTGGATGAAGGTGCTGAGGCGGGTCGCGAGGAACGTGTCCTTCTGAAGCAGGATGTTGAACTGCTCGTAAGCCGACTCGATGATCTTCTTGTAGGCTTCCTTGATCTCTTCCTCGAGGGTTCCGGCCGCCTCCGGATCTTCCGGAAGCTTGGTCACGACGTCCCGTACGGCCTGGTAGCTTTTCAGCACTTTCAGGATGCGGCCGCGGGTGTTCCTGATATTCGGGATGAGAATGAGGTCTCCGTTGGAGGAGATAATCTTCTTCTCCAAACCGGCGAGGTACTTCTCGATTTGAATGAGGCTCTGAACGACCGTGTACGTCTGGCTCGTGACGGACTCGCTCACGAGGTTCGGCATGTCGACGATCATGCGCTGCTGGAAGTAGAGACTCGCCTTCGTGAGGGCGGAGCCGATGAGCTCTTCCAGATTCTGGCCGATGATCTTCGCGAGGCCGTCCGGATCGGCGAACTGCGGCTGGAATTTGCCGCCGTTCTGCATCCACACGTCCCACGGCATGATGAACTTGCCTTCGTCGTTCGACGCGCACTCGGGCGGAATCGAAGCGAGGCCGATGAGCTTGAACGGAATCAGCTCTTCGATGATCGTCATGGTGAAGAAGTTGAGCGAATGCTCGCTCGCCTCGATGTTGCCGAGGAGCTTACCCGTAACGTTGCGGATGAGCTTCATGAGCGACGCCTGCTTGGACGTGGTGTCCTGAAGGGTCGCGTACGTGAGCATGTGCTCCGAGTAAAGGCCGCGCAGTCCGTTCACCTCGGTGATGAGGCTCGTGACGTCGCCCCAAACGCGGTTCTTGAAAGCCGCGTCGGAGGAGAGTTTCGGAGTGATGCCGAACTGAATCTTCTGCAGCCATTCGGAGACCGACGGAATGTCGCGGGTTAGGACGTAGTAGCCCTCGAGCGGGTTGCCTTCGGTACCGGGAGCGCCGGAGTTCTGCAGCTGGCTCATGCCGTAGTTGAGAACCGTGCGGGCGTCGCGGGCGGCGCAGTAGCTCTGGGCCGTCGTTTCCATGAGGCAGCTCAACGACATCCAGAACTGCGTCTCATCGAGGTTGGCGAGGACCTTCGTGAACTTGCGGTTACGGAGCATCGTCACCAAGTTGGCGATGGTGTCGCCGATCTTGCTGGCCACTCCGTCTTCGGAGGAGGCGAACGCGGCGGAAACTTTCACGGCGGCGCCGAGCATCGCGAGACCCTGGCTGGGGCGTCCGACTAGGCAACGGTCGAAGCTGGGAAGAACAGCCAACGCTTGGTTCAGCATTTCGATGCCGGTGAGGCTCGCGCGGCGAACCTTGGCTTGAAGCTGCGAGACTCCGGCGGCAATCGCGCCCGCGGGACCCGCGGCGGCGAGGCCAGCTCCGGCGACACCGGGACCGGCTTCGGCGGCAAGAGACGCGCCTTCCATCGTACGGGAGGCGAGCAGACTCAAAACGTCGTCTTTGAGCTCGGGGGAGGACACCGCGAAGTTACGAAGCGCGGAGACTTCGGTCGGGATGGATTCGATGCGGTCGGTCCGCTGGGATTCGCCCGGGGCTCCATCGAGCTCTTCCTGGGCCATCCGGATTTTCGGAATGATGGACTCGATGCCCTTGCAGTTCGGGTCGTCCTTTAGAGTTTCGACCACCTGAATGATCGTCTGAGTTTGGGTGAGAGCCGCCTGAGACCAGGATCCGAGAGAGGCGCAAGCGCCTCCGAAGGAGTAAACGCCCGCTTTCGCGTTCGGTGCCCCCATCGTCAGAACCATCACAACGGCGAACGCGCGCAACCAACCCTTTTGAACGAGAACCATCTCCATAACCCCCATTCCCAAGTTCCCACTCACCCCAAACGCGGTGGGCTTACCCGGTGCAGCAATTTAAGCGGATATAATCCTCTCTGACGGCAATGCAACGAGTTAGATCATCAATTTAAGGCAAATGTTAACGCTGTGCGGCACTTAGCCTGTCTAAATCGTTACATTGGAACCAGGCCTGTAACCTATGTCACAATGGTTGGAATCGCGGCATAGGCGATCCTCAAAGATGCGCGGACCTGGGCCCTTAGACGGTCCGCGAAGTTTAAGGACTGCCTCGTTGTACGTTGCCGAGCCAAGACCGCGATGGCTCTAGTTCATTGCCACCCCTGACATTCGATCTTATGATTTGCGCCATTCGCGCTTCTACGCGCGAGGGAGGGCGAAGTGTCGGACAATCCGCTTTCTCAAATGCTGCTCACCTTGTTCCCCCGCAACGCGGAGGAAATGAATTTGCTCCGGACGATCCTGGCGGGGGTTCGAGCGATGCACCGCCGGGTGTACGCCGACCTCGGCTACGCGAGTGCCGCCGTCCCAAGCACCATCTCTCTCGTCACCGGATACAACGCTTCCGAAGAGCTGCTGGCCGCGATCCCGGCCGCGGACAAACGCTACTTCGACGGTCTGGTCGAGGCCTTCGAGATTTACCATTCCATCCATGGCGAGGCCGTTCCGGTCGACTTTCTGTCCCCCCAGGACCGGGCGCTGCGGGAGCTTCGCCGAATCCGCGATTTGTGCCTGGAAAAGGGCCTCGGCGCCTTCTGACCAGCCAAATATATTCGCTGTTTTAGCCCCCCTAGGACCCTCCAAGCCTTGACCCGGTTCCCACCGAAGAACTATAGATCTAGGACATTATGTCCAGCCGTCCCCGGTGTCTTGCTGCCTGCTCAGTACGTTTTCCCGACAAGATAAGTGCCTCCTTCGGTGGTAGGATAGCGGCGCAATCCGAGAGTGCTGAAGGGAGTCCATGAAGAGCAGCAAATTCATATTCGTGACGGGCGGCGTGCTCTCAAGCTTGGGAAAAGGGCTCACGTCAGCATCCATCGCGGCTCTTCTGGAAGTGAGGGGACTCAAAGTCACTCTCATGAAGATGGACCCGTACCTGAACGTCGACCCCGGCACCATGAACCCCTTCCAGCACGGCGAAGTTTTCGTGACGGAAGACGGCGCGGAAACGGATTTGGACCTCGGCCACTACGAGCGTTTCACGAGCGTCAATCTCAAGAAGGAAAACAGCGTCTCGGCCGGTCAGGTTTACGAAACGGTCATCGCGAAGGAGCGGCGCGGGGAATTCCTCGGCGGCACCGTTCAGGTGATTCCGCACATCACCGACGAGATCAAGAACCGCATCACCACCGTCTCCAAAGGTAAGGATGTAACCATCGTTGAAATCGGCGGTACCGTCGGCGACATCGAGTCCTTGCCCTTCCTCGAAGCCATTCGTCAGTACCGGTTCGACGTGGGCGAGGAAAACGTCATTTTCATCCATCTGACCCTAGTTCCGTTTCTCGGGGTCAGCGGTGAGCTGAAAACGAAGCCCACTCAGCACAGCGTTCAGAAGCTGCGCGAGATCGGCATCCAGCCCGACTTCCTACTTTGCCGCACGGACCGGATTCTTCCGGCCGACATCCGCTCGAAAATTTCGCTCTTCTGCAACATCAAGGCGGACAACGTCATCACGGCGAAGGATGTCGGCAACATCTACGAAGTGCCGCTCGTGTTCTTCGAGCAGCATCTCGACGAAAAGATTTGCGCCCGCTTCAAGCTGAAGAGCAAGGCCTCCGGTCTCGACCGCTGGACGAAGGTCGTCGAAGTGATGGCGGATCCGCCGAACGGGCCCATCGAAATCGGCGTCGTCGGCAAGTACGTCGATCTCACGGAATCCTACAAGAGCGTCAGCGAAGCATTGGTCCATGGTTCCATCGCGAACGAGTGCCGGATGAAAATCCGTTACATCGATTCCGAGCGGCTCGAGCGCGGCTCCGTGGACAGTGAGCTCGCGGGACTCTCCGGCATCCTCGTTCCCGGCGGCTTCGGCTCCCGCGGCGTCGAGGGCAAGATCAAAGCGATTCAGTACGCCCGCGAGCAAAAGCTTCCGTATTTTGGAATTTGCATCGGTCTGCAGCTCGCAATCATCGAGTACGCGCGCCACATGGCGGGCATCACGAAGGCGACCAGCCGCGAGTTCGCGAAGATCGGCGAATTCGTGATCGATCTCATGGAAGACCAGCGCCGCGTGCAGCGTCTCGGCGGCAGCATGCGCCTTGGCTCCTATGCCTGCACTCTCGAGAGCGGAAGCCTCGCTTCCAAGGTCTACGGCAAGAACAAGATCAGCGAGCGTCACCGCCACCGTTACGAAGTGAACAACCACTACCGCGAAGTGCTCACCGAAGCCGGAATGCTGTTTTCCGGTGTGAACGAGGAAATGAATCTCGTCGAGATGATCGAGCTTCCGGATCATCCGTGGTTTCTCGGATGCCAGTTCCATCCCGAGTTCAAGTCGAAGCCGTTCTCTCCGCATCCGCTCTTCGTGGGCTTCGTGAAAGCGGCGCTCCAGTATCAGCTGGATCATGGCAAAGCCGTGGAGAAATCGACCGACAAGCGTTCCGGCTCCTCCAAGGGCGGAACCTACAAATCCGAAGAACTGCCCACGCTGTAAACCTTTCCCTCTATCGTCTCAGAGCCGAGATGTTGCCAGACGCTGCTTCCCTAATGCTGCCATGCGGCAATTTTCTGTTGTGGTCGGTGCTCCTGTGAAATATAGGATCGGACGACCTTTGCGGACTGCCCTTCGGGGCCTTTTAAGGGAGTAGAAAGTGATTAATAAGATGCTGGCCCTCGTGGCCTTTCTCGGTGTTTTTTCGCAGGCGTTTGCCTGCCCTAGCGCTCCGTTCACCGCGCGGGATGGTGGAAATAAAGCGGTTGCTCGCATTCAGGGAGCTCGCATTCTCAGTTCGGGCTGGGTGGTCTATTCGCGCGGCGAAGACGAGAGCTATACGATTACTCGTTATAAACACGGCTCAAGCAAGACCTCGCTTTGGCTTTACCAGGCCAAATCCCCCAGTCATCAACCCGGCATCGTCTGGGGCGTCTGGCGGGACGCTGGCATGATCGAAGGATTCGTGAATCGTTATCAGATTCGAACGAACTTGCGTTCTATCGGTAACGGCAAGGAAGCCAGAATGACGCGCGATCCGAACTCGGGCGCGTTTACCGTTCATTGCGGCTGATTCAGTAAGCGATTGCGGGCGCGCTCCTGTTTTGAAGGGAGCGCGCCTTTTTTTTCCACAAATCCGAAGAACTGCCCACGCTCTGACTTTCTACCTTAAGGGTAGGCGTACCCCTTCAGAGTTCCGCTTGCGGGAACCCGACGTAACTCCATGTATTCGGCTCGAGGACACCCCGGTGGTACGGACGTTGCTTTACCGTAAGTGTCCGTTTTCTCAGGAGTGAAGGCCTTGGGTTGGTTTGGGTGGAATCGAGGAGCGCTTGCGCTCGTTCTTCTTTTTTTGGCATTGGCTCGCCCGCTCCACGGCGAGACCGCTCCATTCAATATCGTCCTCGATATCCATGACACGATAGTCCATACCTCGCTCGCCGAGCCTGGTACCCTGGATACACCGCTCGTCGACTACGGCGGGGGTGAAAAGAAACAGCATTTGAGTTACGGACTCGCCGAATTTCTCGTTGCGGCAAAGAACATGGGTGCTCACGTCAGTGTTTACAGCTCGGGCATGCCCGGGGGCGTGGATCCGGTTCTGAATCAGACCATTCTGCCGGACGGAAGGACCGCGATGGATCTGATCCGCGAAACCGGAGGAAAGGTTTTGTATCGGGACAGTACGGTCCCGACCAACGAGTACGCTGCCAGTCAGTACGGATTCCACGAGCTGGCCGCCAAATTGGACGCCGACCCGGAGCTTGGGGAAAAATTGCAGCCCGAGGACGGAAGGTATTGGGGGAATTTGAAAAAGGATCTCGCCGCCCATTTCGGTCCCGACATTTCCAGAACCTTTTTTCTGGATGATGGTTGGGGCTACGTATTGCGGGGAGAAGAGAAAAATTTCATCCGGATGCCCTGGGGAGAAACGGTTCGGGATTTCAACGAGTACGTCGACTCGGAAATTCAAGATAAGAAGCCTTACCTCGACGGCATCGAGGGCGAGCTGGCGCAGAGAAATCGCCTGGTTTTCGCGCTCGGTTTGATAAAGCGTGCCATCGACAAGGCCGGAGACGGCAGCGCCGTGGCGGCCATGGACGAAAGTGGCGCCAAGCACGGATTTCGGGGCGAGGGTCCGAGCGCGGAGAATTTCAAGACTTTGCTGGCCGGGTACCGGCTCATGAGAGCGGTCAATCCGGATTTCAAATTGTTCCGGATCCATTTCAAGAGCTTCGAGTGCCGGCTCAAGTACGCCGAGATCGCCAAGCAACAACAATAACGATGCCTCGCCTTCGCCTTCTTCTTCCGGATTGGGTCGCCCTGACGGCGATCGCGCTCGCCCTGTGGCTCGCGTGGTTTTCGAGGAGCACCGAGTTCGGGTTTTACGAAGACGACTACTCCACCATTACGCCCCATCTCTACGGCAGCTGGTCCTCGGTTTCGAATCAGGTAACGACCGATGTGCTTCGCTTCCGCCAGGGCAAACCACTTTGCTACGTCTTGATGCCGGTGCTCGCGCGGATCTCCGGAATGTTGGGCGGCAAGTCCGCCGCTTACGCGCTCGCCTTTCTCATTCTCACGATGAGTAGCTTTCTCGCTTACGCGCTTTTTCGCAGAATCCAGCTTGGCCGATTTCTGTCTCTCGCCGGCGCACTCGCCTTCGCCTTGGGGCCGGCCGATACGTCGCGCGCCTTTCTCTGCCATGCCTTCGGCTTTCAAACCGGATTTGTTTTCCTTTGGATAGCGCTTCACGCACACCTCTCCAAACGAACCGCGCTGGCTTGGGTTTTCGCGATTCTCGCCTTTCTCGTCTACGAGCCGCTCATCGGGCTCTTTTGGGCGGCCGCCTTTCTCGTCGAAACTTCGAACCGTCGGCACGAGGTGCTTCGCCAGGGAACCGCCATTGCACTCGTTCTTCTAATCGCTTTCGCCGTACGCCTTCAATTCAAAGAGCCTCGGGCCGCCGACGTCACCGTGGCTACCGCCGCGGCGAAAGTGGCGCTCAATCTGAACGAGGGGCCCAAGTCCGCCCTTCGGGCCTGGGCGGAAGCCGCCGCCTCCTCGGACGGCCGCCGTCTGATCCTGTTCGTCCTGTTCGCGGGGCTCCTGCTGGCGTTTCGAAAAGACCTGCCGGAGATTTCCCGCCGGAAGCTTCTGTTGCTCGCGCTCTTTCTCGTCGCGGTCGCGTACTGTTTCGATTTGCTGAACGATCCCTCCAAGATTCACGGGAGGGCTTCCCGCATTCACAGCCCGGCGGGCCTGGGCCTTAGCTTGCTGTTCGTGGCTGTCGGCGCCCAGCTTCTGCGGTTTCCGCGCGGGGCGTGGGTAACGGGATTTTTGTACGCGTGGATTTTCTCGGGATGGGTCGCTTTCGGTCAGCGCGTGCAAGCCGACTACGCCGGATCATGGAAGAGCCAGCAGAACCTGTGGCGCTCCTTCGCCGAGCAAACGGCGGATTTGAAGGGGCAGGAGCGTATCCTTCTCGATTTCCCCGAGGGAACCCCGGAGTTCAAGGAAGCCGCCGTTCTAGGCTGGTCGCTCAATCTCACCTCCCGACAGATCTTCCGCTACACGGGCGGCGATTCCCCCAGACTGAAAGTCATTGGCCGCCGGGAAGCGCGTCGGCCCGCGCCGGAAGACGCCGTGGTGTTGCGGTGGCATAGGGGCGCCTTCACGCGTATCGGACGCCGGGGCAAGCCCGCCCGCCGAATCGCTCTGCCGTTCTGGAGAGACGTGGTCTCTTAAGTGTTCTGCTTGAGAAGGGCGTCGATCTTTTCCTTCAGCACTTCGAAGGGCTGATTGCCCGGCACGACGATTCCGTTCAGCACGAACGTCGGTGTGGAATCAAAGCCCAGAGCGTCGGCCTCGCGCCGGCTCTTGTCGACGACTCCCTGAAACTTTTTCGCTTCCACGCAAGACGCGAAAGCGTCCTTATCGAGGCCGGTCTTCTCGGCGTACGCCGCGAGATCCTTGTCCTGCAGGTTCGCCTGATTTTCGAACAGCACCTTGTGGTACTCCCAGAATTTCCCCTGGTCGTTCGCGCAGTGAGCGGCAAGGGCGGCGGGACGCGCTCGCTCGTGCGTATCGATCGGCAAATCGCGGAACACGATACGAAGCTTGTCGGGGCCGTACGCTTCCTTCAGCCGATTCAGCGTCGCGACCGAGCGTTGGCAGAAGGGGCACTCGTAGTCGGCGAACTCCACGAGAGTCACCGGCGCCGAGTTGCTTCCCCAGCTCGGGTAGCCGTCCACGTCCACTTTCACGCGGGGAGCGGCGGGAGCCTCGAGATAAACTTTCACGCCGGCTTTGTCTTTGAGGGCGGCGAGGTACCCTTGGCGCTTTTCCATCGCCTTGCGGTACTTCAGGTACTCTTTCACTTCGCTCTTCTTCTCGGGTGTCTCGGCGGGAATTCCTTTTTCAGCGAGAAACGCTTCGACTTCCTTGTCGCTCACGGGTCCGGCTTCAGTGCCGACCTCGTTCATGATGAGGCGGTCGACCGGAATGTTCTTTTTCTTGCTCTCTTCCGCGAGCAGCTCGTTCTCTAGGTAATCGTCGAGAGATTGGCGCTTCACCTTGAAGAGCGCTTCTTCCAGCTCGAAAATGCGGCGCTTGTTTTCCTTGAAAGCGGTGGAGGCGGGAATCGATTTGCCTTCGAGCTCGGCGACTACGGGATCGGCGACTTTTTCCGTCGCGGCCTTTCCGCTGTAGTAGGCCATCGAAACCAGAATGCCCAAAGTAAGTCCGGCGAAGAGAACCGTAAGATACCCGGTGAGACTTTTGCGCATGAAGCTACCCCCAGAAGGGCAAACTAACAGGTTTTCGGAGCGGAAAAACGGTTTTTTAGGCAGGAGACGAGGCGGTTTGCTGCCGCGTCCCAATCCAGAAGGACTCCGAGGCTTTCGAGTGAAGTCAGCCGTTCCCCCGGAACTCCGCAAGGGTGGATGCCCTGAAAGCTCGGGTTCTGATCTTTCAGGTACAAGGCGAGTCCGTGGGCGCTTACTCCGCGCTCGACGGCTATTCCGAAGGAGACGAGCTTCGCCCCTCCGCAATAAACTCCGAACGGCCGCGCCGAATCTTCCGTGTCCGCGGATAGACCGCTCTCCGCCAGGAAGTCCACGACACCGGCCCGCAGCTCGCCCAGGAATCGCCGGACTCCCTTGCTTGGATAACCGAGGGATTTGAGGGAAACGAGCGGGTAGACCACGATTTGGCCGGGACCGTGAAACGTCCATTGGCCGCCCCGGCTCACCTGAAACAACGAGACGCCGCGGGCTTCAGCGGCTTCCGGGCTCCAAAGAAGGCCCCGCGGATCGGCGGCCCGTCCGGCCGTGTAAGTCGCTTTCGGCTCCGAAACCAGAAAGACTCCCGCGTCCGGATCTTGGCGAATGGCGTCGCGGACCGCCTGCTGGCGGGCCTCCAGATCGCCGAACGGAATGTCTCTAAGGATGGTGGTGGACCAATTCACGGGTATACCCTTCGCCGATGCGCGATGCGGCGGTCAAGAAGCTTTACCATTTCTTAATAATTCCAGGCCCTAATAGGCGTGTTGCGTATCACGGACCTGCTCGGGACAGCCTATAATGGGAGGCTGCCGTGAATTTCACATCTCTTTGGCATGCCCTCGCCAGGGCCGCAGGTTGGAATGTTGCTCCGGATCTCTCCGCGTATCCCGTCGTGGCAGAGGACGGCATTGCCTGGAACTTTTCCGGTTTCGACGGAAGGGTGGTCGCGGTGGGCGACGTTCAAGGCGATCTCCAAGGGCTCGACGCCATTCTTCGCTCGGCGAAACTCACCGACGACGGCGGCACTTGGCGGGGGGGAGAGGCCTGGCTCGTTTTGCTCGGCGATCTGGTCGGTGGCCACCGGGATTCCCGCCTCGTGGTGGAATGGGTGCGCAGACTCGAGCGCGAGGCGCCGAAAAGCGGAGGCAAAGTGATTTCTCTATTGGGAAACCACGACGTGCTACCGGCTTGGGGCGATGTTTCGAAAATGACCGGCGCCGAGCGAAGGCTCTACCGCAAGTTCCCGATCGCCGGCGCGGCGAAAGCGAGCGCGAAGCAGGCTTTTCGAGGCGAGAGCGAGTACGCGCGCTGGCTGAGAACGAGAAACGCCATCGTCCGCGTCGGAAAGACTTTGTTCGCGCACGCCGGAGTAGAGAGCTGGCTCGTCGACAACGAGCCCGGCCGGGTGAACGCGACGGTGAGGGCGTGGATCCGACACTGGCAGGGAGCGGGACCGCGGCCGCCGGAAGACACGATTTGGGCTAGCGGCGCGCCCGGCATGAAACGCTTCGGCGGAAAATCCGTCGGGCCCCTTTGGAACCGCACCTTCAAGGCGCGGGATGAGCGAGACTCGAAGCGCCCGCGGGGAGCACCTCGGCGCGAAGTAGTGGAGGAAGCATTGGAGCGAACCGGTGCAAAACGGCTCGTGCTGGGGCACGCCCCGACTCCGGACTCGAAGATTTTATTGGAGCATCCCTACTACGGGAGCAAAGTCGTCATGATCGACACTCGCCTTTCCGACGAGCGGTCCGGGGAGCTTGCGGCTCTCGAAATCGTAGGAGGAGAGCTGGAAGTCGTCCGGGCGAAGCAAAAGCACCGGGATCGGGGGGCTTCCGAGCGGGAGCTCCAGGTGCTCGAAGAGGGCCGGCGGGGAGCGGGCGGCTGGTGGAAGAGACTTTTACAGTTTCTTAATGATTGGTTCGGAGGCTGAGAGGGTAAAACGCTGACTTTATGACCGTCGCCAAGCGCATACATCTGCCGACGCTGCCTTCGTTGCTGAGCGGGCCCAATCTGCCGTTCATCCACCGCGATCTGAGCTGGCTCCAGTTCAACGAGAGAGTGCTGGCGAACACGCGGGCTTCGACGGGACATCCGCTTCTCGAGCGGGCGAAGTTCATCGCGATTTCGGCGACGAACCTAGACGAGTTTTTCATGATCCGGTTCGCTTCCCTCAACCGGGAAGTGGGAAAGTACACGGGTAAGCCCCGCAACCAGGCGATGGAGCGCAAGATTGAGATTCATTCCACGCTTCTCGAAAACATCGCGGAGTTCGGCGCGCGCCAGGCGGAAGCGCTCGATGCCGTCACTCCCGAGCTAGAGGTCTACGGGGTCCACATCGTACGCAAAGTAGAGGAGCAGCCCCGCTACAAAGAGATGGCGGAAAAAGTTTTCCTGGAAAATATATTCGCGACTTTGCCGCCGCCTCAGAAGTTTCACTACAGCTACCTCGCCAGTCTCGAGAACGGGCAGATGGGAATCTACTTTCCCTCCGGCTACTGGGTTCCGGTTCCGAAGGCCATGCCCCCGGTCATCTCGGTCCGCCGGGAAAAGGACATCGCCTGGTTCTTTTCCGACGACTTGATCATGGCGTTCGCCCCCGGCGCCTTTCATCTGGACACCGAGTGCAGCGCCGTGCGCATGACCCGGGACTGCGATTTTACCGTCGATATCGCCGAAGCCGAGGATCCGGCGTCGATTCCGACGGTCGTCATGAGCGGAGTGCGGGCCCGGGACCGGGGCGCTCCGGTGCGGCTTCAGTACCGGGGAAACCTGACCGAGGACTTCCACGCGAAAGCCATGAAGGCTCTCAAGATCCGCTCCCAGCAGCTTTTCCCCTCGGCGGGCAGCCTTCTCCTTCACGGCCTGTGGAAGGTGGTGAAGGACACCCCTCCCGAAATCGGCGACCGTCCGGAGCTGAACTATCCGGCCATGACCAGCCGGGTGCCCAAGCCGCTCCGGGAAGGAAAGAATGCCTTCGAACTTTTGAAGAAGCGCGACTATCTGCTTCACCATCCGTACGATTCCTTCGAAGCTTTTGCCGAGTGGATGATCGCCGCCTGCGAGGACGAGGGCGTCACCTGCATCGAGCAAACCATCTACCGGACGGATGCCGGTTCCAAGATGGTGGACATTCTGAAAGCCGCCGCGAAACGCAAGCGGGTGAGGGTGCTGATCGAGCTTCGCGCGCGCTTCGACGAGCTCAATAACCTGAGCCTAGCCGACGAGCTGAAGCGCGCGGGCGTGGAAGTGGGATTCGGGCTAGGGGACCTGAAGCTCCACGCGAAAATCACGCTCCTCACCCGAAAGGAAGGCGACAAGGAGGTACCGTATACCCATCTGTCGACGGGCAACTACAACGCCTCCACCGCCCGCGCCTATACCGACCTTGCGATCCTCACTTCGAATGCGGACATCGGCAAGGACGCCCGCCACTTTTTCGACAGCGTCTACCAGAGACAGACACCGAAGAAGTTCTCCACGCTCGTGACCGCTCCTTCGGCGCTCCATCTACGCCTGCTCGATCACATTTACCTGGAGACGGAAGCGGCGAAGGCCGGCAAGAAGGGCCGCATCGTCGCGAAAGTGAACGCGCTCGTGGATCAGACCGTGGTGGAAGCTCTCTACAACGCTTCCCAGGCGGGAGTGAAAGTGGAGCTCATCGTACGCGGCGCCTGTTCGCTCATTCCCGGCATCCCGGGGCTCAGCAAGAACATCAAGGTCATCAGCGTGGTGGATCGCTTTCTCGAGCACAGCCGCATGTATTACTTCGAGCAGCAGAAGCGCATGTACCTCTCCAGCGCCGACTGGATGCCGAGAAACTTTTTTTCGCGTCTCGAGATCGCGTTCCCGGTTCTAGATCCGCGCATCTTCGCCTTCCTGCGGGATACCATCATCCCGCTTTATCTCGCCGACAACGTGCGGGCGATGGAGCTCACCCCTCAGGGCACATGGAAGCGCCGGGTGAAGAGCTTCGGAACGGACGCCATCCGAGCGCAGGTACGCTTCCAGGAAATGGCGAGCCGGGATTATGAAGGAACCGCTCTAACGGAAGAGATTTAGGCTCGCTCGAAAGCCATGAGGCGAAGGTCGGGCAGGAGCAGACGCCGGTAACGGTAGAAGTAGCGGAAGAAGACTCCGAGCTGGAAAAACGCGACCGCCACGTAGCCGGTGAAGTGGAAAAGCTCGCTGTAGTGGAAGTTTTTCGGGAAGTGCCGCCGCAAAAGGATGTCGATGAGCAGGCATCCGATCCAGGCGAATTGCAGAGTGGTGTTCCAGCGGCCCTCGGCCAGCGGCTTCGGCGTCGTTCGGTGGGGGGTCTGGGAAAACTGCACGAGCAGAAAACCGATGGATTGCAGCATCACGATCGCGAGCAGCAGACCGAGAAACCAGGGCGGGCAATAGCCGGTGGTCATCAGAAACGTGAAAAAGCACAGAGCCAGCAGCTTGTCGCAAACCGGATCCAGTAGCGCCCCGAGCTCGGTCTCCGCGCCGTAGCGCCTCGCCACGAAACCGTCGAGAAAATCGCTAAGCCCGGCCAGCAGAAAGAGCGCGATGCCGAGTCCGAACTGCTGATTCATCTGGCAGTAAACGATGAGGGGGCACAGGGCCAGACGGGAGAGAGTGAGGGCGTTGGGGACCATCGATGTGATCTTCATGTGGCTCTAGTTTTTCGGAGAAGAGATGATTTCCACGCGATCCCGTTCGCGGAACCCCGCGCCCGAGTGCACGACGGCCACCGCGCCGTCGTTGCCGAAGTAGTCGACTACTTTCAAAATGCCTTTGAATGGACCTGGAGCAACGCCGAGAAAAGTGTTGTTGATCTCGTCCTTCACGGGAGTGCCCTCGCCGTAGACCTTCAACAGTTGTCCGATTCGAATTCCGCTTAATTCTCCAGAGTTTATATAGTAGCGGTGGAGGTCGATCTTGGCAACGCGGCCAATCCACTCGACCCGCTTCAGATACGGCGGCAGCTCGCCGGCGACTTTTTCCGAAGCCTTCGCGACGGCGCCTTTCACGCGGTCCGGATCGGAGGCTGTCGGGTTGCGGGAGCCGAACATCGTCGTCAGCTCGTCCGTTACCGATGCGGTGTCGGTTCGGTTGAAAATCTCGAGCTCGCTTCGCGTGTCGTAAAGTTGCACGCGTACCGTCGCGCGCACGGTGTACTGACGGCTGCGGAAGAGGCCGACATCGTCGCCTTCCTCGCCGACTTGAATCTCTTCTACCGCTCCGCCGAGCACTCCCGCGATGCCTCGGTTTCTAACGAGACGGAAAACGGCGGGCATGTCGTACTCGGCGCTCTCGGGATTGTGGGGAAGGCGTTCCGCGAAATCCGATTCGGGTACGAGAACGATTTGCGGATTGGAGGCGAGAGTGCGCTTCAGCGATTCCAGGACGGCAGGTCCGATCGCTTCTTCCTGGTAGGCCGTGCGGTTCAGGAAGCCGAGCACGAGGATGCGGCGCTTGGGCTGGGCGGTTTCCGCCGGGATCATTTCCTTCGCCTCTTTGTTTTCCTCATCCAGGCGCGACGTCTTTTGGTTTTCGTGGGGAAACAGGCCGCTGCATCCGGCCAAGGCGAGCAAAACCAATAGGGAAAAGAGGGAGAAGGGCTTCACGGTTTGTCTCCGGGGATGCCCGCATTATCTCACGGGGCGGCCTCGGGACGCCATTACGCGTCGGGTCGCACGAAAGGTGATAGGCACCTTTTGTTGCAGGCGAGGCTTACTTGGGCTGGAGCTTCAGAGTGACGCTGCCGGCGTCGGCGCGGACGCCTTGGAGCTGGAAGCCTTCGGTCTCCATGCTCTGAAAGCGCTGAGACAAGTCCGCAGCCGACATGGGGCTATAGACTTCGTACTCGGCGACGAAGGGCTCGGTGCGCTTCAAAGTCGCACGCGCCACGAAATCCACTTTCGCCATTTCCTGCTGTACCTGACGGAAGCCTTTGTAGGTGCGGATGTTCTCGATGACGACTTTATAAACGCGGCTCGAAAGCGTTCCGCTCGAGATCACGTCTTCGAGCTTGGCGCTGAGATCGGTGAAGGCGGCCGCAAGATCTTCCTTGAGACCCGCGCCGCTCGCCATCTGAGCTCCGCTTACCTTCACGTTCTTGCTCTCGACCACGGCCGGCCGATCCTGAAAGAGGTTGTAGAAGTAGAGGCTCAGCTTTCCGCCGCCGCAGCTTTGGCAGGGCGTGAGATGAACCCACAACACCGTATTTACGGCAGCGGTGGCGCCGAAATCGCGGAGCGTCCGAACGTCGGACTCCTGGCGAACCGGAGCCGAAAGAGGAAACCGGCCGTCGACGGCCGAAAGAGTGACGTTAAAACTCTGAGTGGCTTCGGTGGCGAGCTGGTGAATCACTTTCGCCGCCGGTTGATTCTGAATGCGGGAGCTCGTATCGGAGGCCGAAAGCGAAGCTTCGGGGTACTCGGACGTAATCACGAGAGCCGTGCGGATGGCGCCGCCGGTGTGCGACTTCGTTTCCGACAGGCGCACCCAGCGCATGATCGACTTGGCGTCGATGTGGCCGGTGACTTCCGTCTGCCGGCCCTTTTTCCCGACCTGATAATCGAGGATGTAATTCTCGGCGAACTCCGGCGTGACCTGCTCGGCGACCGTTGCGTAGCGGGAGCCCATCTGGCGCTGGAGATAATTGACGATCGCTTTCTGCTTCAGCTGGCTGACGGTGTCCTCGCCGATATCGTCGCCGGCGATGGTGAAAGGAACCCCTTCCGCGAGGGCGCGGGCGAGCGGAAGCAGCAGAGCCAGTATCAAAATCAAGCGTTTAGCGGAATTCAAGGTTCACCTTCTCTCCCTCGAAAATTTGTCGGATACAGCTTACCGCTTCCCGGGTCGCGGGAACAATCTGTTTTACCCGAAGCGTCGTGATGGCCCGATTCGCCATATGCAAATGCAGGAAGATCGGCACGCCTTCCTTCGAAGTGAGCCCCGAGAGAAATTGTCTCATTTTGGACAGGCTCGGCTCCGCGACACTGGGCGCGGTGCCGGGAAGATCGACGTGCACGTGCATCTCCCGTGCGAGAGCTTCGTAAGCGTGGCGCAGAGGCAGAACGTTGGCGTTGCCCTTCTTCGAGAGAAGCAACTTTGCGGCGCCGTCGGTCACTTCCACTTGGCCCTTGATCCAAATGGGCTCTCCCGCTTTGAAAATCTCTTCCTTCGCGACGTAAACGTCCGAGAAAACGACCGCCTCGATCTGGCCCGTCTGATCCTCGAGGCCGATGAAGGCCATCCGGTCTCCGCGCTTGGTGATGATCTCGCGGAGCGATACCACCTCGGCCCCGATCATCACGTCCCCGCTCTTCGGGAAATCGACGATGGAGGAGACCGTCGTGGTCGTGTAGCGCTTCAGCTCGTTCTCGAAATCGTCGAGGGGATGACCCGTAACGAAAAAGCCGATGGTCTCCTTCTCGTACTTGAGCTCTTCGAGCCGTCCCCAGCGGGGCTTGTCGGGATAGCTTACCTTGCGCTCGGTAAGGCTCAGCGTATCGCCGTCCATGAGGTCGAGGAAGCTGCCTTGGTTGTCGTCCTGGGTCTTTTGCAGGGAAGCGCCGAGCGTGAGGGCGTCGTCGATGGCCGCGAGCATGGAGGCGCGGTGGACCCCGAAGCTGTCGAGGGCGCCCGCTTTAACGAAGGCTTCCCAAACTCTCTTGTTGCAGGTGCGGCTATTGCACCGGGTGGCGGCATCGAACAGATCGACGAAGGGGCCGCCGCTGTTCCTGGCCTCGATGATCGTTTGAATCGCCAGCTCGCCGACGCCTTTCGTCGCTCCGAGGCCGAAACGGATTTCCTTTTCGGAGACGACCGTGAAGTCCATGTCCGACTGATTGATGTCGGGTTGGAGCACGGAGATCCCGTGCCGTTTGGCATCGGCGATATACTTCGTGATCTTGTCGGTGGACTCACCTTCAATCGTGAGTAGCGCCGCGAAAAATTCGACGGTGTAATGGCTTTTGAGAAACGCCGTCTGGCAGGTGACGAGAGAGTAGGCGGCGGCGTGGGACTTGTTGAAGCCGTAGCCGGCGAACTTCTCCATGAGATCGAAGAGCCGCTCGGATTTCGGAACGTCGAACTTGTTCTTCGCCGCGCCCTCGAGAAAGATCTTCTTCTGCTTCGCCATCTCCTCGGGCTTTTTCTTACCCATGGCGCGGCGGAGAAGGTCGGCGCCGCCGGCGGTGTAACCCGCGAGAACCATCGCCACTTGCTGTACCTGTTCCTGGTACACGATGACGCCGTAGGTTTCCTCGAGTACCGGTTTCAGGACGTCGAAGTCGTACGTTACGGAAGTCTGCCCGTGCTTGCGGCTGATGAAGTCGTCGAGCATGCCGGAGCCCATCGGGCCCGGGCGGTAGAGGGCGTTCGAGGCGACGATGTCCTCGAAGCAGTCGGGCTTCAGCTTCTTCATCAAGTCCTGCATGCCCGAACTTTCTAGCTGGAACACCCCCAGCGTATCGCCCCTCGTCAGGTCCGCGTACATCTTGCGGTTCACGAGCGGGATGCGATCGAGATCGAAGTTCGCCTCAGGGTGGCGCGCCTTCACGAGCTTTTCCGCTTTACGCAGGAACGTCAGAGTTTTGAGACCGAGGAAGTCGAACTTGATGAGGCCGATCTTGTCGGCGTGGTTCATGTCGAACTGAACGACCATCTCGTCGTTCTTGCCCTTGTACAACGGGCACAGCTCGACCATCGGCTTGTCGGAGATCACGACGCCGGCGGCGTGGATGCCGGCGTGGCGGTAGAGGCCTTCGAGCTTGCGGCAGATTTCGAAGAGCCGGAACATGTTCGGATCGGTCTCGGTGACCTGCCGTAGCCGCGGCTCCTGCTCGAAAGCTTCCTTCAAAGTGATATTGATCGTCTCGGGAACGAGCTTCGCGACCCGATCCACGTCGAAAATGGGAAGGCCGAAGGCGCGGCCCACGTCTCGGATGACTCCTCTCGCCTGCAATTTTCCGTACGTGATGATCTGGGCGACGCAATCCTTGCCGTACTTGTCGATGACGTACTGGATGACCTCGTCCCGGCGATCCATGCAGAAGTCGACGTCGAAGTCGGGAAGGCTGACGCGCTCGGGATTGAGAAAACGCTCGAAGATGAGGCCGTTCTCGATCGGGCACAGGTCGGTAATCTTCAGTGCGTAAGCGACGAGAGAGCCCGCGCCCGAGCCGCGGCCCGGCCCCACTGGAATGCCCCGGGCTTTCGCCGCGCCGATGAAGTCCGCGACGATGAGAAAGTAACCGGTGAAACCCATCTCGATGATGACGTTGAGCTCCCGCTCAAGGCGCTTGTGGTACTGGTCGAGCTCTTCCGGAGTCGCGGGCCGGCCGAATCTTTCCTCGCGGAACTTGAGGCGCTCCTCGAGACCGGCGTGCGCGTTCTCGCGGAGCAGCTCCGGCTGCGTTTTTCCCGCCGGCGGCTCGAAGCGCGGGAAGTGATAAATCTGTTTGCCCTTGTCGTCGGTGAACTTGAAATGGAAGTCGCACTGCTTGGCGATCTCCATCGTGTTGGCGATCGCTTCCGGGCAGAAGCTGAACTCCTCCTTTATCGTAGCCTGCGGCTTGAAGTAGAACTCGTCGCTCTTGATGGGAGAGTTCATCTGATCGATGGTCTTGCCGCTTTGGATGGCCATCAGGACTTCCTGCGAGAAGGCGTCCTCTTTCGTCAGGTAGTGGCAGTCGGCGGTGGCGAGCAGCGGAATGCCGAGATCCTTCGACAGCTCCTGGAATCGCTGGTTCACCATCATCTGTTGGGGGACGCCGTTCACCTGCATCTCGAGGTAGAAGCGTCCCTGGAAAATGTCCCGGTACCATTTCGCCGCTTCCCGCGCGCGGTCCATGTCGCCTAGTACCGCGTAGTTGGTGACCTCTCCCTTCAGACAAGCGGAGGTGGCGATGAGCCCCTCGCAGTGGGCGGCGAGGATTTCCTTGTCGATTCGGGGCTTGTAATAAAAGCCTTCGAGAAAGCCGCTGCTCACGAGTTTGCACAGGTTGCGGTAGCCGATCTCGTTTTGGCACAGAAGAATCAGATGGCTCATGCCGGAGCGGGCGGTGGAATAGGGCGCGAGATCCTCGTCGCCGCTTCCGTGAGTGCCGCGCATCAGCCGGCTCTGCGGAGCCATGTAGACCTCGCAGCCGAGAATGGGTTTGATACCGTGGGCTTTGGCTTTGAGGTAGAAGTCGACGGCCCCGAAGAGATTTCCGTGGTCGGTCATCGCGACCGCTTCCATCTTGTCTTCCTGGGCCTTCTTGAAGAGGTCGGTCAGTCGGAGCGCGGAGTCCAGCAAGCTGTATTGTGTGTGGACGTGTAGGTGTGTGAAATCCGCGTTCATTTTTCTAGATTCTCATCCCCGAAACACCACAGTGGAACCCGTTGGGTCAGGGGTTGGCAAGCGGGGATTGCCAACTGGTCCCGCAGGTCACAAGCCACTGAAATGGTTTGTTTTGATTTGAGGCGTCAAAATGAGTGGATCGCCCGCGAAAGTTCCAGTAGTGTCCGGCCAAAATTTGTTCCGGAGGTTCTCGCATGAAGCCGTTTTTCTCCCTTCTTCTGATGTATGCCGGTCTCACCCAGGCTAACGCCGCCGAGGTGTCCGGAACCAAAGCCGAGGCACTCTTCAGCCAGCTGAAGCGGATGGAATTCCGCGCCGTCGTTCGCGCCGGCGCCACCACCGTTCACGCGATGAATCTAAGCTGCGAGCGCAACCCTCTCGCGTACCGCACCGACGTTTGTCGGGGTTACGACATGCAGGCCGTGACCGACCTGAGAGAAAATCTTGAGGTCGCTCAGGATCCGGCGTGGGCTCTTTACAATGCCATGCAGGCGACCGGAGCCTTCAAGAAGGGCAAGCCCCGCTTCAACGGCTCGAGACTCGAAGCCCGCGACGTGAAATGCACGTACGCAGTCGTCTCGCCGACGGCGGCGCGAAACGCGTACCGTTGCACGATCAAGTAATTACTCTTCGCCGCTGCACCGTTCGGTCTCTCTCTTTCTCGTAGAGGGAGTGCTAGAATCGTTATCGATGAAAATCCTTTCTTGTTTTCTCGTCCTCTTTTTTACAGCGTCTCTACAGGCGGCGCACAAGAAAACAAAGAGTGTCAAAGTTCCCCAGGTTTACACGGTTACCCACGGCGATGGCGAGTTGGCCAGAGTGGATTTGAGCGAGTTCCTGGGCGAGTCCAAGGTGGATCTGAAGAAACTGCCCAAGCGCTTGCAGTTCATCGGAGATGGTATCGCTTTCGGTACTTACCAAAGCGTCCTTGAAGGGGAAGAGAAGGACAAGCCGGCCTGGTACGGCATATACAAAGTCGATCCCGGCGCGAAGAATTCCTTCGCAGCGATTTCAGTCGAGTTTCCGGTTTCCAATCTCAAGAAAGTAGAGCTCAAGTTCAAGCCCGTGCCCAAGAAAGAACGAGTGCCGACGTTACGCAAAGCGATCGCCGGCCTTTCGCTCGTCGACACTCACGACCAATCGGGCACCGACGTTCCCCCCTTTCGCCTCGCTGAAGGAAAGGAAGGGGGACACGAGGAAACGCTTTTCGATGGGTTGAATCAGACGCTGGCCACCGTAGCCAAGTGCCGGGTTTTGCGCGACGGCGATATTCTGAAGATTGACTGGTCGGATGCGGAAACCGCCAGTTGGAGCGCTATGTACGTGTACCGGAACCTGTACCTTAAGCTGGAGTACCTGCCCAAATCGTTGCACCGGTTGGAAATGAACGGTAAGCCCGCCTACCTTTTCAACTCCTGCGTGGACGGACACGGGTGTGAGATGACCC
>CAZZHG010000003.1:0-89827 GCA_964653655.1 uncultured Pseudobdellovibrionaceae bacterium | reverse complement strand
CTTGATATTGGCGAGCTCGGCGACCACCGGCGGAAGGTTCAGCTCCTCGAAGGACGGAATGACGTCGGGAATGTAGCGGCAAACGAGCCGCGGATTCGAGCGCTGCTGACAGACGTTGATACGGAAACGGCCGGCGCCCGTGATTTCGTAACCGAGATCCACCTCTTCGCCGTTCTCGTAGCGCTCCGCCTGGCGTTCGTTCATGAGCGCATAGGCGAATTGGAAGAGCAGCGGATTGGTCAGGCGGGAGATGTCGTCGGCGGCGTCATCGCCCAAATAGTAAAGCCGGCCATTCACCCGAACGATCGGGGGAAGGCCGGCTTTGAGATGTAGATCCGAAGCGCCTTTCTCAGTGGCCTTTTTTAGAATGGCCTCGAACTGGAGCAGAGCGGCCTGCTTTTTCTCCGGCGTGAGTTTTTGTTCCCTCACCGTCATCCGTTTCCTCTTCGTCCGCTTCCGGCGCTTCGTTGCCCGAGGTCAACCGCCCGACCATCAGGGGGTTTTCCTTGGAAACTTTTTCTTCGATCTTCTTACGCAACTTATCGACGAACTGCGGATTTTCCTTGAGGAATATCCGGGTGTTCTCGCGGCCCTGACCGAGCTTTTCGCCTTCGTAGGCGAGCCACGCGCCACTCTTGTCCACGATGTTGTGCGCCAAGGCGAGATCAAGCACTTCGCCTTCGAGCGAGAGGCCCTCGCCGAAGATCATGTCGAATTCCACCTGCTTGAACGGCGGCGCCATCTTGTTCTTCACGACTTTGACGCGGGTGCGGCTACCGACAACCTCTTCGCCCTTCTTCAGCGCCGATACCCGGCGGATGTCGAGGCGGATGGAGGAGTAGAACTTCAGGGCGTTACCGCCAGTGGTGGTCTCGGGGTTGCCGAACATCACGCAACTCTTCATGCGCGGATGGTTGATGAAGATGACGGACGTGTTGGTTTTGCTGATGAAGCCAGTCAATTTGCGGAGAGCCTGGGACATGAGACGCGCCTGAAGGCCCATGTGGCTATCGCCCATTTCGCCTTCGAGCTCCGCCCGCGGCACGAGAGCCGCGACGGAATCGATGACGATGACGTCCACGCCGCCGGAGCGGACGAGGATTTCACAGATTTCCAAAGCCTGCTCGCCGGTGTCCGGCTGAGAGATGAGGAGCTCGTCCGTGTTCACGTTCAGTTTCTTCGCGTAGATGACATCGAGAGCGTGCTCGGCGTCGATGAACGCGCAGACGCCGCCCTTTTTCTGGGCTTGGGCGATCGTGTTCAGAGCGATGGTCGTTTTACCGGAGGATTCCGGTCCGTAAATTTCCGTGATGCGGCCGCGGGGAAGCCCGCCGATGCCGAGGGCGAGATCGAGCGAAATAGATCCCGTCGGAATGACGCCAAGCTCCATGCCCAGGGAACCTTTGTCCCCCAGTTTCATGATGGCGCCTTTGCCGAATTGTTTTTCGATGGCGTCGAGCGCTACCGAAACAGCCTTTGCCCGGTTTTCCGTGTTTTCACCACTGTTGGTTCGTTTTTGCAGTTCCATTGTTTCTCCTAAAATTGAGCTCTGAGCATTAGTCGCAGAATCACGTTCGCGTACACGCCGGCGGCCACGTCATCCAACATGACTCCCCACCCGTTCTTCACTTTTTCGTCGAAATAGTTGGCTGGTGGAAGCTTGATGACGTCGAGGATGCGAAACAAGATGAAACCACAAACAAGCCAATATTCGGTCAGCGGTATTCCTAACATCGTGATCAGGATGCCGACAATCTCGTCGATCACGATGGGTTGAGCATCGGGTTTGTTCAAAATTTGACACGTCTTGTCGCAAGCCCAAACTCCAACGCCTAACGTAACGGCGATCAATATGATCTGTGCCCACAGAGGTATGCCGGGCACGACCCACAAAAAGACAGAGGCCGCGAGAGATCCGACAGTTCCCGGGGCAAATGGGAAAAAACCCAGGAAACCGCCGGTGGCGATTCCCAATGCTCCCGTCCGAACGAGCCTCGTTTTCCAATCCATAGGGGTACAAGAAATAGGCCAGAAGCTTTAGCCTGTCACGCGAGCGGATCGAGTTTGGAAACCGGTTCCCGGGGACCGCTTCGGCGTGGCAGTATCGGCCCCCGTGAGAAACCGCAAGGCCAGCACGCTCTTCATCTTCATCACGTTAGCCATCGACGCCATCGGCCTGGGGATCATCATTCCCGTGCTCCCCGACGTCGTCAGAAGATTCCTTTCGAACGACGCCACCATCTCTCTAGTGTACGGCTACTTCATCGCGCTCTACGCGGTTCTGCAGTTCGCCACTTCTCCTTTGTTAGGGCGTTTCTCCGATCGGTACGGCAGAAGGCCCGTGCTTCTCATTTCGCTTTTCGGAGCGGGCATCGACTATCTTTTCATGGCGTGGGCGCCGACCCTCCCCCTGCTCTTCCTGGGCCGAATCATCTCGGGAGTCAGCGGCGCGAGTTTCACGGTGGCGAACGCCTATATCGCCGACATCAGCGACGACTCGAACCGCTCGAAGAATTTTGGAATCATCGGGGCGGGTTTCGGACTCGGCTTCATCCTGGGACCGGCCATCGGAGGTTTTCTCGGGGACTACGGCTATCAGTATCCGTTTCTAGCGGCCGCGTTCTTCAATCTAGCGAACTTCGCCTTCGGGCTCTTCGTGTTGCCCGAGTCCTTGCCGCCGGAAAAACGGCGGCCCTTCGACTGGCGCGCGCTCAACCCGTTTCTTTCTCTGAAATCCATCGGCCGCACCGAAGGCGTGTGGATGCTCGTACTCGTCTTCTTCCTCATGAACCTCGCGGGACAGACCCACCCGACCATCTGGACTCTGTACACGAACCATAAGTTCGCGTGGGGCCCGAAGGAAGTGGGACTCTCGCTCGCGCTGGTGGGAATTCTGAGCGCCGTCTCTCAAGGAGCGTTGACCGGACCCGTGGTGAAGTGGCTGGGGGAGTCGAGAACGGTGGTGATTGGTGTCTTGGGAGAAGCGCTCTGCTTTATCGGCTACGGTCTCGCGCCGGCGCCGATCTGGTTTTTTTGGATTCTGATTTTCGGTTCCATCTTCTGGACCGCGCCTCCGGCGTTGCAATCCATGGTGACCAAGGGAGTTCCGGAAAGCGAGCAAGGCGAGTTTCAGGGCGCGCTCATGAGTCTCATCAGCATTACGTCGATTCTGAACCCGCTCATCATGACGGCACTATTCGCCTGGGCATCCGACCGCGCGAGCACCCACTATCTTCCGGGCGCTCCTTATCTACTCGGAAGCGCGATCCTGTTCGCCGGATTTTTCCTCACCCTCTATTGGCAGCGGACCCACTCCAAATAAAAAAGCCCGGAGAGCGGAACTCCCCGGGCTTTCGAACTCTTCTAAATCAGTGAACTTGATTGAGCCGGCGGCAGGTGATCTTGGCGCGATGGGTTTTGCCCTTCGCGTCCTTCGCCGTGAAGCCACCCTTCTGATTTCCGTTGATGGTGAGCGTGAGCTTCGAGCCCGCCGTCTCCATATCCGTGAAAACCGTGAAGCCGCGGCCAATGGCCGGCCCCACCGTCACAACCCGCGTATCAAGAACCACCACGGGGCCGCGCTTCGTCTGCGAGGTCACCTTCGCGAACGTACGCTGGGAAGGCAGAAAGTGATTCACGTCGACGTGATAACCGTGGTCGGGACCCGCGTTGACGTCCGTGCAAGACCAGAGGTGCTTGCGGACGACCAAAGCCGGGGGCTGCCGCGGAGGGGCCGCCTGAAGGTTGAGAGAGAGACCGAGAACCGAAAGAACCAGTAGAGAGCGCATTTTCTACTCCTTATATGAGGGAGGAACCCGAAAATGACGCAATACAACAATCCGGTCTGGTGAGAAAGACAAATAAAAAAACCCGGAGGGCCGAAGGCCCCCCGGGTCTCTACAGGGGTAACTCTTAGTAATTTCCGCCGAGCTTCGTGCGGGCGGCGGTGAGAAGGGAAATCCACTTCTTTTCGATCTCCTTCTTCGCGGTCGTCGCCTGATTGGACTCCTTCGCGAGGATCACATGGATATTGTCCTCGACGAGGATGCCGCCCTGATGAGGAATGAGGCGGACGTTCTCCTCGGCCACCGTCAGGTTGTCCTTATAGTTGGTGATCTCGTTGTGAATCGTCCACTCGGAGATCGCGTCCTTGCCGGGCGTGACCGTCTGCTTGCCCTCGGGCTCGAGGTCGAACGTGAAGATGGCGTACTTGATCGTCATCTTGAGCCAGTAGGTGAACGTCAGCTTGTCGGGGCTCGCGGACAGGGTCTTCGCGTCCTTGATTTCCGGAATGAGGCCGATCCACTGCTTGTGGCTCGTGAACAGATCCGTGTACGCCTCGGGGCTCACCTTGTTGAAAAACGCGCGTACGGCGCTTTTGAACTCCGTCTTGGTGGCCATCACTTGCTCCACCACGATGTTGCCCTTCATTACCTTGTCGAGAAGAACCGGATCCTCGAAACCGCGGGAAGGCGCCGAGAAAGCGGGCACAGCCATTAAAACGAAAAACACCAGGGAGACGACAGTACGGATCCTATCCATGACCCCTCCGGGAATTCAGTTGTTGGGAATGTGCGGGAAGCTGGTTGCGACTTAACGGTCCCATCCAATGGGATCGGGGTCAAGAAGCGGCAGGTTAATTTGAGGGTCGCGTCATTACAAAGAAGCGGCGCTGGGCGATCCTGCTTGCCATGAAATTTTGCCTCTTTCTCGCCGCGCTCGCCGTCGCCGGATGCAGCTCGGCCCCGGATCCGGTCGTCACCAGGGATCCCGTTTTCGTCAAACGCCTCGCGGCCTCGTACTCGGAAAACTCGGCGGGCCTCAACCAGCGGCTCATCGATCAAGGTTTTCAAAGTTATTGGAAGGGCGACTTCACGCGCGCCATCAACCAGTTCGAAGCGGCGTTCCTTCTCGACAGCCAGGCCCAGCAAACGTGGGCGAAGTACGTTCTCTATTATTGTTACCTGGCCACGGGACAGCACGGCCAAGCGCTCACCGTCGCCGACAGTCTGATGAAAGAGCGCCCCCACGAGTCCCTCGTCTACCTTCAAGTGGGAATCGCGCACGTGTGGCTCAACCATCCGCGAGAAGCGGTGCAAAGCTTGCTTCGCGCGCGCGAGTTCAGCACGCGCTCGCCGAGCGTGGATTTTTACCTGGGCCTCGCGTACGAGGCGCAGGGCAAGCTGAAGCAGCGGGACGAGTCCTTCGACAACGCCGCTACCCAATACGAGCAAATCCTCAAAGCCAATCCCGGAGACTTCGAAGCGAACTTCGAGCTCGCGAAACTTCTTCTCTATCGCAACCAGACACCCCAGCGGGCGGCGACTCTCATTCAGACCGCGAAGCTCAGTCTGGAAAAACGGACGCAGGAACAGCTCGGGCCCGAGCGCTCGTTGTACGCGGGCTACTATCTCCCGCGGCTCGAGGGGATCTTGCTGCATCGGATGGGGGATCTCGCCAACTCGCAAAAAGCGTTGTTCGACTCCATCTCCGGCGCCCCCTCGGGGGCGCACGCGGATCTCGCCGAAACGTATCTCTACGTCGGGCGCAACTATTCGAAGCTCGGTGAGCCGGCCAACGCGATCGGATTTCTCGAGCGTGCGTTGACGCTCGATCCGACTGGTCCCTATTCCCGTGAGATAAAGAAGGAGCTGAGAGCGCTTACTTCGCCGCGAAGTAACGGTGCTTGACCGCGCCCAGGCGCCGATAGGCCTGGTCGAGGCGCATGAAGCGCGTGCCGGAGCGGGTGATGTCCGGATTCAAATCCGGATGGTACCGCTTGGCGAGCTGACGATAGCGGTGCTGAATCTCTTCCCACCGCACCTGAGAGGCGAAACCCAAATCCGCGAGCGCCGACTGAATTTCCCGGGGCAACTGCTCGGGATTCTGTAGGGCGGTCGAGGAATAAACTATGCGGGCCACCGGCCGGCTCGGGACAACGGCGCGTTTCGGAGGCGCCCGGAACGGGAACTTCAGAACCGCGACGAAGTCCCGGAGCGAAATCTTAACGAACCAGATGGCGACACCGAAGAGCACCTGGGGGATGGCTTGCCAGTTCCAGCGCTCGGGGAAGAAGATTTTTTCTTCCAACGTCGTCGGCCGGTAATACGTGTAATAGACGGCCCAAAAAATCAAAAAACCCATGGGGAAGATGAGTCCCGAGGGGATGAAGGTGAAGTCTTTTTCGGCTAGGAATTCGGCGAAGAGAAAGAAGGTGGCGGAGAAGTAGACCCTGGAAAACGAGTCGCGGTAGTCCCTGAACTCGTCTTTGTCGCCGGGGGGATGGGCCCTCTCCCGGTATAGCCGCTCTCTATAATGTACGTGCTTCTGAGTCATGCGCTGCCTACACCTATCTACATTGCAAGGCCGTGCCGGAAATCCAGAGCGCGGGCGGTGGCGATCTTTCAGACGGGGGCGCCTACACAATTCATTAAGCCGCTGAAACATTGCGGTTCCCCCTGATCAGAAAAGTGACGGAGTTCGGCACCCAGGCCGATTCGGACGGGATATCGCCGTGTTTGGCCAGAATACGCCTGAATCGGGTTCGATCTTCGAGAGTCTCCAAGCCCCCGATCCTGAAGGCCATTCGGCGAGGCAGCGACCCGGCCGGCCGCCCCCGTATTGAGGTGGCCGGGCCGGATATCTATAATCCCGCGGCTTTATGAAATCGGTTTTCAAACTCGGCACGGGGAGCCTACTTCTCCTCGCTCTCACCGTGACCCGGCCAAGCTGGGCCCACGAAGATATTCCTTCGCGAGGCCACAGTTTGTTCGACGAGTTTCTTGCCGCTTCGAACGGGCTTCCCACCAGCTACCCCGCGCTACGCTGGGCTCTGGAAAAATTCTCCGGGCGCCCGGCCACTCACGCGCTCATTCCCCTTGGCCGATCCCTCCAACGTTTTCAGACGGATTTCGAGGAGCCTAGAGTCGTCGCCGCGTTCGACAGCCGTCTCTTCGTCGCCTTTTCCAAACGGGCGAGCTCTCTCGAAGTCATCAGCTTCAACGAACGGCTGGGGCGTTTCGAGTTCCAAGTCGTCAGGGGATTCGGGCCGGGTCAAACACCGGCGGTTTACTATGCGTCCCGCGCGCTCTGCCTGAGATGCCACCAGGGAGGCCAGCCGATCTTCGCGCCCTTTCCGTGGGCGGAGACCGATGCGCCGGACTCGGACGGAAGTCTCGCGGGAGTTCGCGCGCGCCTGATGAAGATTCACGACGAAGGAAAAGGAGCTCCACCCAGTTACCATGGAGTCCGTGTCGGAGGAGAACGCTTCGATGAAGTGCAGGAGCTCGACGGGTTCGTTCAAGGCTCCCGCTCGCTCGTAAATTTTCATTCGCTCTGGCCGCGCGCTTGCGGCTCGACGCCGGTGAGCGAGAAAACCTGCCGGGTGGCGCTGGTCACCCAGGCCTTGGAAGGGTTTTGGAAGGATGAGATTCACGGGATTTGGGATCTTGCGCATCCGCCGCGGAAGCAACTTCAAGGATGGCTGCGTTCGTCCTGGCCGACAGGTTTGAACGGGATTTCAAACCAGCTCTCGGATCGGGATCCTTTGAACCCTTCGGAGTCGGTAATATCGGATTACCTAAATCCAGCCTCGCCCCGCGTAGAAGGCAGGATCTGGCCGTCGCCGGACGAAGTCCCGGACGCAATCGATTCGGTGACTCATTTGCTTCAAGCCGTCGTGCGCTCGGGATTCAGCTACCCCGAGGACCTGCGGCGGTTGAAAAAAGCTTCGTCTGGAAACTTCGAGCGACTTCGCGCCGCGATTTCCAAGCCTGCCGTGAGTCTGTCGCTCGAAACGGAGTGGTTCTCCCGCGACTCGCTGATGGCCGCGCTGCTGGACGAGCTGGAGCCTGGGAAGGCGCATGCCTTGGTCACGCCGCCCGTGCCGCCGCCGGTTCCGGAACCGCCGCCACAAGTCGATCCCCTCCTGTTCGAGAGCCACGGCTCGGCTCCGCCGGAACTTCAAATCCTCCAAACCCACTGCGGAAAGTGCCATTCCGGCGCCGCGCCCGGCTCTCACAACTTCCTGAAGGAAACAGATCCCTCCGCCCGCTGGGAGCGGGTGAAGGCCCTTCCCGAAATTCTGCGCCGTCTCCGGTGGGAGGGACTGCCGGAGAATTCTCCCCTGGCCATGCCTCCGCCTCCCAGCCGCGCGGCGAGCGGCCTTACCGACGCAATTCGGCGCCGTCTGATCGACGCACTCGAAAGAGCGGCGGACTAAATTTAGAAGTAGTAGGAGAGCCCGAGGGAGATGTTGCGAGAGCTGCGGCTGGAGGACAGCAGCGGGATGGGCCGCGTGCCCGTTCCGCTGAAGCCGGCGCTGTAGCCTTGGAAGAGAACCTTCAGCTCCAGATCCAGCTCGGGCGTCAGGTTGTAGTAACTCTTCACCATGAAGTCGATTGCGGAAAGCTGCGTGATGGCGGCGCCGCTCGTGAGCGGGCCCTCGTCGAGGGAGGGGAACAGCATCGCGTACAGATCGGCGCCGATGCCCCAGTTGTCGTTCAGCGGAAGGCGCGCGCCGGCGCCGATGGACATCCCTTTGTAATTCGCGCTGCCGAAGAACATCGGATCCACCGCGGGGTCGATCGTGAAACGATGGCTCGCATACCCGAGGGTGAACCGCACGGTCGGTCCCGCCGTCCGAGGCGTAAGAAGCAAACGATAACCGACCAAGCCTCGGAAATCGGAAACCGAGGAGTTGAGTCGTTCCGAAGCGCCGCTTCCAGTGGCGGTGAGAGTCGCCGAGGAAAGCTGAAATCCGAGATCCACGAAAATCCGGCCCGTAAGCCACAGCTCTCCGCGAAGCGCGGCGCCGGGATAGAAGACCGTGCGCGAGTTCGTCGCGGAGGCGTTCTGGCTCGCTAGAGACAGCGTCACGAGGGAAGCGCCGAAATCCACGTTCAGGGTTCCGAGCTCGCCCTTTTCAAAACTCTCCTCGCTCGAAAATAGCGAGGAAGGATTGCGGGCCGCGGCCATGCCCGCCATCGCGAGACGATGCCCATAGGAAGCCGGCGCGTTCACCCGGATCTTGTTGCCTTGGGCGACCACGCGCCCTTCCTTTTCCACGAGAACGGTTCCGAACGCGAGGTTGCGCTCCACGCGGGTAATCTCGATGGCTCCGGTTTCCTCGAACGCAAGCCCGCCCTTCTGCTGTTCGAGCGTGTACGTCGCCAAACGCTGACCGAGAGAAAGCCGGGGCGTGCCGCGGTTGAGAACGATTCGGTAGCCTTCGCGCCGGATGATGGAGCCGTCGAAGGGAATCGAAGCGCTCAGCTGATCGGCGACTTCCCGAGCGGCGGCGGCGAATCCCGAAAGCTGGCGCGGCTGCGCGACGGGAACGGCGAGGGAGTTGACCACTTCCCCGGTCGACGGAAGCACGAGAACCGCGAAAAGCTGAAAGAGCTGTTCTGGTTCTTCCGACTTTTGAATTTCGACGAGAACGACGCCGTCGATGTTATCGCCGGCCCATTTGGTGATGAGCGGGCGGTACGGCCCGAGCGCCTCGTGCCTCGGCGTTCCGAGAGTCGGAGCGGGGCCGTTGAATGTCGTCTGAATCACGCCTTCGGTTTCCGGAACCATCGTGTAGCGCAGAGATCGATCGAACCGCTCGTTCAGCGAGGTGCGCACCTGATCGGCGTATACCGGTTCCGCCTCCGCGTTGACGATGACGACGGACAAACGCTCGAAGGAGTAGCGCTTGTCGAGCTCCGGAGACGCCGAAGCCGCCGAAACGAAAAGTACCGCGGCGATCAACGCGACGAATAATTTCATGGAGTGTTTTCTTGGAATGAGGACCGGACGTTTCTCTAATTGTAAGGCCGGACGGCGGCATTCTCAATATGCATACCTTGTGCCAACGCTCGTTGAAACCCGCCGACGACTAGGCTATTCTGGGGTCAGGTGATATCAGACGCGATGCGACAACTAGGTATCGGAGCACTAGCGGTAGGCTGGTTTGTCGTCGTATTGCTGTGGCCTTCGGACTCGAACCGCAATCAGCCGGCGGAAGGCGAGGCCCCCGGCCCCGAAGGCCTCTACCAATCCAATCTCACCAAAGCGAATTTCGGCCTGCTCGGCGTCGATTTCTACGAAACCGCCGAGGGGCGCAAACATTGGAACATCCGTTCCGAGTTCGCGGAGCTTCACCGCAAGGACAACTACGCGTTTCTCAAACAAGTGGACGCGGATTTTTTCGCGCAGAAGACCGGTAACCTCGTGAACACCACGAGCCAGTACGGACGCTCGTGGCTCGACAAGCGCCTCGTCCATCTCGAAGGCGACGTTTTGATCCGCAGCCGGCAAGGCTATCTGTTCTCCATGAATCAGCTCGACTACACGGGCGCGAACCACCAGTTTCAGTCGAACGACCGGGTGACGATGCGCGGGCCGAACGTGAACCGCCCTACTCTGCACCTCACGGGCACCGGACTTACCGCCGACATCGACCGCGAGCACTTCCGCCTCAAACGCAAAGTTACCGGCCGAAAAAAGCTCGAAGGATCGGAGTGGCTCAACATCACGTCTAATGCCGGCGAGTTCTTCACGAACGATTCGGTCGCGGTCTTCACCGGCAAAGTGAAATCCAAAATGCCGAAAGTGGATCTCGACAGCGACGAGTTCAAACTGACGAGCCTTCCGGACAAAGAGTTCATTTCGGCCAAAGGCAACGTCGTCATGAAAAACCGTGACCGCACCGGCACCGCGGACAGCGCGTACATCGAGCTGGGGGGCGAGCAAATCATCCTTTCCGGAAAGGCGAGAGTGGACTCCAAGGGCAACGAGATCCTCGGCCACACCATCAAGATTTACACCAACGACGATCGCATCGAAGTCGAGCAGGCCCAGGGAAAGGTCATCAACTGATGTTGCAGGCGGCGAACCTTTCCAAGTCCTTCAAAGGCCGCCAGGTGGTCTCCGAGGTGTCGCTTACCCTGGACCAAGGCAAGGCGATAGGCCTTCTCGGCCCGAACGGCGCCGGTAAAACAACCACGTTCCACATGCTCGTTGGCTTGCTGCGTCCGGACACGGGCAGCGTGACGCTGGATGGCGAGAACCTGAGTCAGCGGCCCATTTATCAGAGGGCTCGTCTGGGGTTAGGTTACTTGCCCCAGGAACCTTCGGTGTTCCGCAAACTTACGGTCGAAGAAAACGTCTATTTGGTTTTGGATAATTTAAAGATCAGCCGAAAAGAAAAGAGGAATAAGGCGGAACAGGTGCTGACCGAGCTTGGAATCCGGCACCTGGCGATGAACCGTGCTTTCACCTTGAGCGGAGGTGAGAGACGACGCCTGGAGATAGCCCGCTCGCTCATCCTGGAGCCCAAGTTCCTGCTTCTGGATGAGCCGTACGCGGGCATCGATCCGCTCGCGGTACAGGAGATTCAAAAAATCATAAAGGGTCTGAAGGCGCGCAACATCGGGGTCATCATCACGGATCACAACGTCCGAGAGACACTTAGCTCATGCGACGAGGCCTATCTCATCAGGGATGGCAAGATTTGGATGCACGGAACGCCCAAAGAAATTGTTGAAAACGACGCGGCCAAAAGATTTTATCTAGGAGAGGGTTTTAGGTTATAGCCATGGCAGTCGGTCTCAAACAATCCCTCCAGCTCTCTCAGCAGCTGGTAATGACTCCCCAGCTTCAGCAGGCGATCAAGCTGCTGCAGCTGTCGCGGATGGAATTGGAAAACCTGATCAACACGGAGCTCGTCGAGAATCCGATTCTCGAAGAGTCGGGCGATTCCGAAGGCACCGTACAGGGTCTCGACGAAGCGAAACCCGAAACCGATCAGCCCTCCTCCAAGCCCGAAGAAAATCCGCAGCAGGGCGAAGACTTCAACTGGGAAAGTTATCTCGAAAACGCGCGCTCGACGCCGAACCTCCCCGTCTACCGGGGCGGCGAGGACGACCTGCCGACATACGAGAACACCCTCACCCAGCCGGCGAACCTCTCCGATCATCTTCTCTGGCAGCTGAAGATGAGCGATCTCGACGAGAAGCAGAAGAACATCGGCGAGATGATCATCGGCAACATAAACGACGACGGCTACCTCATGACCACTCTCGAAGAGATGGCCGTGAACCACGGCATCGACATCCACGAGATAGAAGCCGTGCTCTACCGCGTCCAGGAATTCGATCCGATCGGGGTCGGCGCCCGCGACCTGAAGGAATGCCTGCTCGTGCAGATTTACGACATGGACTACGAGGACGAGATCCTCGAGCGCGTCGTGGAAAATCACCTGCCCGATCTCGAAAAGAAGAATTACGGCGCGATCGCGAAGGCGCTCGCCATCACGATGGATGAAGTCGTCGAGCGCGTGAAGGTCATCGAAGAGCTCGAGCCGAAGCCCGGCCGCGCATTCGGCGGCTCTCCGGCTCACTACATCATCCCGGACATTTTCATCGTGAAGCGCGTCGACGAATACGTCGTCATGCTGAACGAGGACGGTTTGCCGAAGCTCAAGATTTCGAGCTTCTACAAGAACCTCCTCGATAAAGACAAAGAGCTCGGCGCGGCGCCCGCGGAACCCCCGCCGCCGCCTCCGCCCAATGCCGACGGAAGCGCCGGGGCCCCCGGAGAAGAGCAGCCGACGACGAAGGAATACATCCAGGGCAAACTGCGCTCGGCCGTGTGGCTCATCCGCAGCATCCATCAGCGTCAACGCACGATTTACCGCGTGACGGAAAGCATCGTCCGCCAGCAGCGGGAGTTTTTCGACAAGGGCATCGCGTTTCTGAAGCCCATGGTGCTCCGGGACGTCGCCAACGACATCGGGATGCACGAGTCCACCATCAGCCGCGTCACGACCAACAAGTACGTCCATACTCCGCGCGGCATCTTCGAGCTCAAATTCTTCTTCAACAGCGGCATCAGCCGGCTTCACGGCAGCGACGTGGCTAGCGAATCCGTTAAGGAGAAGGTAAAAGAGATCATCAGTAAGGAAGACCCGAAGCATCCTTACAGCGATCAAAAGATCGTCGAGCTCTTGAAGAAGGACAACATCGACATCGCCCGGCGTACCGTCGCGAAATACCGCGAGATGCTCGGCATCCTTCCCTCTTCGAAGCGCAAGAAAGTTTTCTAATCAAGGAGTCTCCCGATGAAGCTCACCTTCGATTTCCAGCACATGGAGGCTTCCGCCGCCATCCAGGATCTGGTCACCAAGAAGATTGAAAAATTTCAGAAGTATTTCGCTTACCCGCTCGAGTTCCACATCCGCGCGGGCGTCGACGCTTCCGACGAATGGGTGGAAATCACCTGCCGTGCCGAGCATAAGGCGCTCGTGTCAGAAGCAAAGACCAACGACATGTACGAGTCCATCGACATGGCGTGCGCGAAGATGGAAACGCAGCTGAAGAAGGAGCGCGAGAAGCGCAAGGGTCATGAAGCGGCCCACAAGGACCTCACGCATTTGGGTGAGGACGTTGGGCTGGAAGTGCCGCATCTGGGTAAGAAAGCCACGAAGTAAGGTAGGGCGAAGTACCGGTCCCGCCTCTTCGCCTCCCCGATTACAACCGAGAACCAACGCAGTCCTCGACTCGTACGTGGCCCTGCCCTACAGCGTATTCACAAGCGCGGCACCCAACATCGCCGTCAGCATGCAGAGAAAGATGACTCTCTTTACCGAAATCATGGCAGTAATACCTCTGCCTTACCTATCGGCAATTTGGCTTAGCGAGTTAAATGGAAACGGATGCGAAGCAGCAACCCTAGCTAGCGGCTTTACTAAGCTTTACCTTCTGTAGGGCAATCTCTTCCACGGACCCCACGAACCACTGAAAGTCCCGTATAGGCAGGAATCCACTCGTCGCTCTCGTGCGTAACACGATGAACGCGAAGAACAACGACAGCGCCAGGCTCTGGCCGATGACCAGCGCTCCGACCAGCATCCACCGGTAGTAGTGCGCGGGGATGAAGAGGTCCCCCGCCCAATGCTGCACCCACCAGATCACTCCGAAAGCGATTCCGGCGGCGGCCGCCGCGGCGTTCGCGGCGAGGATACGCGTTCCAATCAGCTCGCCATGCACGGACAGCGCGCTCAAACCATGTATGACAAGCGACGAAAAATTCATCCGGGAATCCCCGACGAGCCGCTTCGCCCTCTTCGCTCGGATCGTGTCGAACGGAAGGCGCGATTTGTGAACGGTTGCCGCGTAATGGTTCCACATGTCGGAGAGCACTCCGAGCGGCGCGAGCCGTTTCGCCGGAATGATGCTGAAGTTTCCGAAGCGGATACCCAGCCCGGTCAATGTGTAGTGCAGAAACTGATACAGACGATAAAACACGCGGAAAAGGGCTTTCTCAGAACGCAACGTGCGCTCGGCGAAAACGATCTTGTCTTCCCCGTGGGAAAGCATCGCTTCGATGAGCCTCGGCACATCGTCCGGATCGTCCTCCCCGTCCGCGTCCATCACGACCACGGCCCGGTAGTTCTTGTCCTGAAGATAAGCGAGCCCCACCGCGAGTGCCCGCTGATGCCCGAGGTTCGAGCGCAGGTGAAGGACTTGAACCTTGGCGATTCGCTGAAAGGAAGTCGAAGCCAGAAAGCCCGCATCGAAACGGGTCGAGCCGTCATCGAGCGCGAGAATTTCAAAGCTGTTCTCGGGGAATTTCTTGCCCAAGGAAGCGTCCAGCTTCTTCAAGAGCAGCGTGAGCGACTCCCAGTCGTTAAAGACCGAGGTCAGCACCACTATCCGGTTTTCGCGTTCCTTTTTCATGTAGGGGTCCGTCTATCTTTTCGGAATGTGGAGAAAAATTCTTAATCTGGAGGAGCTAAAGCCGGCGTAGACGCGGCGATCCCGGGGGCAACGAGTCAACTCATCGCGAAATAAGGCTGGAGGAAACTCTCGAAGAGGCCCGAGTCGCCGGTCTTCATGCGGAAGTCGGAGTCGGCGAGAAGGCCGACCACGCGGTTTAGTTCCTGGGGCGAATGGTGGCGGCTCTGGCGCTGAATCTGAGTGATGAAATACGGATGCACGCCGATTTTCCCGGCGAGCACTTTGGAATCGGCGATGCCCTGCCGGCTGAGGCGCACGTACTGGTCGACGATCTTGAACTGCCGCACGAGAAGCGAAAGCAGCTTCACCTCCGCCTCCCCCGAGCGGACGAGATCCTGATAGCGGCGAACGGCGGGAGCGGGCCGGCGCGAGACGACGTCGTCGACGAAATCGAAAACGCTTCCGCCCGAAGAAGTGACGAGAAGTTCTTTAACGTCCGCGGCGGTCACCTCTTTGCGCTCACCGATATAGGTAGAAGCCTTTCGAAGTTCGGCCCAAAGCACGGAGAGACTTCGGCCGGAACTTTCGACGAGAAGTCCCCAGGCCTCGGCATCGATACGCTTGCCGGACTTCTTTTCGAAGTAGCCCTGCCACTTCGGCCAATCCCGATCGTAGGGCTCGGCGACTTCGACAATCGCGGTATTCGCGGCGTCCGAAGCGAGCGCCTTGTACCAGGCCTTACGCTTGTCCACCTTCGCCGTCTGCATCACGAAGCAAGTGGAGGGAGAGGGATTCTTGAAATACCCCTCGAGGGCGGAAGCCGCGGCAGCCGGCGCTTTGTCGAATCTCTGGCAGATCACGAGCCTCGTCGTATCGGGCGCGTCGAAAAGACCCGGCATCGTATCCAGGGATTGCAGAAGCGCCTTGTCGTCCAGGTGCTCCCCTTCCCAGCTTTCGAAATTGAAATCGCGGCTGGAAGCGTCCTTCAGAAAGAAGGCCTTGATACGATCGACGATGTCGCCGATCTGGAACTCTTCCTCACCCACGATGAGGTAGATCGGGCGCCACTTGCCCGTTTCGAGTTCCCTGAATATCTGTTGTGCCGTAGTCCCAGCCACGTCAGAAGATCTCGACCATTTCGTCGTAAACGTCACGCATGATGTTTCGCGCGATGTTCTCGTACGTGCCGTCGATGATGGACTGCGTAATCAAACCGACGGAGCTGGCCCCTTCGAAGCTGGAAGTGCGGGAAACCGGAGCGGCGACCCGCTGAAAACTTCGAAAGCCGTTCGACCAGAGAATGTTTTTCGTCTTCATGTCGACGAGGCGAAGGGAAAGCTCGACCGTGACCCCGTACTCGGACGGCAGACGCCGATAGGCCTGAAGCCCGTGAAACCCCTGCTCCGTGTACGCCGTCTGCGGATAAGTGATGGAGGTGACCGTTCCTTCGAGAACCGCGGAAGCTTCTTCGCGTCCCACGATGCTTACCTGCCCGCGGCTGAGCAGCTCCCGGATCAGCGCGTCCGTGAAGACTTTTTCGGCGCCCAGCTCGTCGGTGGAATTGTTGAAGACCGGAACGAAGATCCCGCCCTTCACGCCTTCAAAGGCCTGCGTCAGGCGATGGTTCAGGGTGTAGCCGCACGCCTGGATTCCGACGAGCGGAATCAAGACGATCTTAGCCCACCACGATGTTGGCGATTTTTTCCGGAACATAAATGAATTTGCGAAGCGCTTTCCCTTCCATGAATTGCTGGACCTTGGCGTTCGCAAGTACCTGCTTCTCGATCTCTTCCTTGCTGAGACCTTTCGGCATCTCGATCTTGTCGCGGACCTTGCCGTTGACCTGAATGACGAGGAGGAACGAGTCCTCCACGAGCAGTGCCTTCTGGAACGTGGGCCACTTCTCGTTCGCAAGCCTCGTGGTTTTGCCGAGGCCCTGCCAAAGCTCTTCGGCGATGTGCGGGGCGAACGGAGCGAGACAAAGTACCAGCATCTGCGCCGCCTCCTTGAGGACGGAGGCGCCCTCCGGCGTATCGAGCAGGGCCTTGTCCTTGTCGATGAGCCCGAAGATTTCGTTCACGAGCTCCATGCACGCGGAGATGGCCGTGTTGAACTTGAAGTGCTCGACGTCCTCGGTGACCTTCTTGGTCATCCAGTGCGCCTTGCGCCGAACGGCGAGAAGCTTATCGTCGATTTTGTCGGGAACCGCCCCACCCTTCGCGATTACGGCCTGCCAGTGCGAGCACAGGCGCCACACGCGGGCGAGAAAGCGGTTACAGCCCTCGACGCCCTTCTCGTTCCAATCCAAATCTTTTTCGACGGGCGCGGCGAACAAGCAGAAGAGGCGGGCCGTGTCGGCGCCGTACTTCTCGATGATCGACGAGGGCGTGACCACGTTGCCTTTCGACTTCGACATCTTCGCGCCGTCCTTGATCACCATGCCCTGGGTGAGCAGCTTCGCGAACGGCTCGTCGCCGGAGAGATAACCCCAGTCCCGAAGAATCTTGTGGAAGAAACGAGCGTAGAGAAGGTGCATGCACGCGTGCTCGATGCCGCCGATGTAGCAGTCGACGGGCAGCCAGCTGTCGGCGGCTTTCTTGTCGACGGGCCCCTTGTCGTAGCGGGGGCTCGTGAAGCGCGCGTAGTACCACGAGGACTCGACGAAAGTGTCCATCGTGTCGGTTTCCCGGCGCGCGGGACCGCCGCACCTCGGACACGTCGTCTTCTTGAAAGTCGGGTGATGATCGAGGGGATTTCCCGTGAGCCCCTTGAACTGAATGTCCGTCGGAAGCTGAACCGGGAGGTCTTTTTCCGGAACGAGAACGACGCCGTCCTTTTCGCAGTTGATCACCGGAACGGGAGCGCCCCAGTAACGCTGGCGGCTGACACCCCAATCACGCAGGCGGTACTGGATCGTCTTTTGGCCCTTACCGGCCTTCTGCAGGCTCTCGGCGATCTTCACTTTCGCCGTTTCGCTGTCGAGGCCGTCGAACTCGCCGCTGTTGACGAGCTTTCCGGCCTCCGTGAACGCCTGGTCCGCCTTCATCGTCGCATCGCCCGTCGGAACGATGACGGTCTCGATCGGCAAACTGTGGCTTTTCGCGAACTCGTAGTCGCGCTGATCGTGGGCGGGCACCGCCATGACGGCGCCGGTGCCGTAATCCATGACGACGAAATCGCCGACCCACACCGGAACCTTGCGGCCGGTGACGGGATGGATCGCGTGGCTGCCCGTGAAAAATCCGTTCTTCGTCGCCGGAGCCGCGTCGCGGGGGCGTCCGAGGACTTCCTTCTTGATCGCTTCCAGCTTCTCTTTTCCGCCGGCGACCTTTGTCAGCTTTTCGGCGAGCGGATGAGCGGCGGCGATCGTAACGAAGGTCACGCCGAAGAGCGTGTCGGCCCGGGTCGTGAAAATTTCGATGCTGTCGCTGCCGCCGTCCACTTTGAAATGCATCCGGCAACCGGTGCTCTCACCGATCCAGTGCTTCTGCATGTCGAGCACGCGCTCGGGCCACTTACCCTTCAGCTGCTCGTGTCCGGAGAGAAGCTGATCGGCGTAGTCGGTGATCTTGAAGTACCACTGGGACAATTCCTTTTGCTCGACCTTCGAGTCGCAGCGCCAGCACAGGCCATCTTGCACCTGCTCGTTGGCGAGTACCGTCTCGCACTTCGGGCACCAGTTAACGAAGCCCGTCTTCTTGTACGCGAGCCCCTTTTCGTAGAACTGGCGGAACAGCCGCTGTTCCCAAACGAAGTACTCGGGCAAACAGGTCGCAAGCTCGCGGTCCCAGTCGTAGGCGAAGCCCATGGTCCGAAGTTCCGACTTCATCTGCTCGATGTTTTGTAGGGTCCACTCCCGGGGATGGACGCCCCGCGATAGAGCGGCGTTTTCCGCCGGAAGCCCGAAGGCGTCCCAGCCGATCGGCTGCATGACGTTGAAGCCGAGCATGCGCCGGTAACGGGTGGTCACGTCTCCGATCGAATAGTTGCGGACGTGGCCCATATGGATGGCGCCGGAGGGGTACGGAAACATCGAAAGGCAGTAGTATTTGGGGCGCTTCAAGGGGTCGGAAGCCGGGTCAGGCGCCTTGAAAAGCTTTTCTTTCTCCCATACTTGTTGCCACTTGCCTTCGATGGCCGCTGGATCGTAGGTTTCCGCTATCATCTTCTCTCGTGCTCAGGAAAAATTTTCCGAGAGTCTAGCCGAGGGAGCCGCCTTTTAGGAGGGGAAACATGCAGGAAACCGTGATTGTGTCCGCCACCCGTACGCCTGTCGGCGCGTTTCAAGGCGCTTTCAAGGACATCCCCGGCCCGAAACTCGGCGCCGTAGCGATCAAGGAAGCGATCGCCCGGGCCAAGATCGACCCGGAGCAAATCGACGAGGCCCTGATGGGATGCGTGCTACCCGCGGGAATGGGACAAGCTCCGGCCAGACAAGCGGCCCTCGGCGCCGGCCTCCCCAACTCCGTCCGCTGCACCACCGTGAACCGGGTTTGCGGTAGCGGACTCAAGACGGTGATGATGGGCGCCCAATCCATTGCGACGGAAGACGCGAAATGGATCGTCGCCGGCGGACTCGAGAGCATGAGCCGCACTCCCTACCTTTTGGATAAAGCGCGCGAAGGCTATCGCCTCGGCCACGGCAAGCTCATCGACTCGCTCGTCATCGACGGGTTGTGGGACGTCTATAACGACATCCACATGGGAAATTGCGCGGAGATTTGCGCGAAGGAAAGAAAGATCACGCGCGAGGATCAAGACCGCTACGCTCTGCTCAGTTACAACCGCGCTATCGAAGCGATCAAAGGCGGAAAGTTCCGCAAAGAGATCGTCGGCGTGGAAGTGAAGGACAAGGCGGGCCCGAAGCTCATCGACTCCGATGAAGAGCCGTTCCGCGCGAAGCTCGACAAGTTCGGCGAGCTGCGCCCCGCCTTCGACAAGGCCGGAACAGTGACGGTCGCCAACGCCAGCTCTCTTTCGGACGGAGCCGCCGCTCTCGTTTTGACTTCGAAGGCCGAAGCGCAGAGCAAGGGCCTCAAACCCATCGCGCGTATTGTCGCGCAGGCGAGCCACGCCCAGGCCCCCGAGTGGTTCACCACCGCGCCGGTCGGCGCGGTTCAAAAAGTTCTCAAAAAGGCGAACCTCTCGGTGAAGGACGTGGATCTCTTCGAACTGAACGAAGCGTTCGCAGTCGTCGCCCTCGCCTGCGTGCGCGAGCTCGGCATCTCCGAGGAGAAAGTGAACGTCCGCGGCGGCGCAATCGCCATCGGCCATCCGCTCGGCGCGAGCGGCGCCCGCATTCTCGTGACGCTCATTCATGCGTTGCGGGACGCGAATCAACGCTACGGCGTCGCTTCGCTTTGCATCGGCGGCGGAGAGGCCTCCGCGCTTCTCGTCGAGGCCCTGTATTAAACTCGAAGCGAAGCTGAAAGCCGCGGCCGACGAGCGGCTCGCGCGGGAGCGGGCGCTGGAAGCCGGCTACGACTTACTTTGGGACAAAGAGGCCGCGCAAGCGAAGGGCCGTTTGTCGACGGTAGAACGCGCCCGGTTCTGGGTACTCCACCGCCAGTTCCAGGGATCGAACGTTCCGGGGCTTCCCCGGGCGGTGCAGGCCGCGCGCTTCGTGATTAGCCGGTTCCGGAAGGGCACGGCGTGAGCGGGCAGAAGATCGTAATTCATCAGTTCCATCCGGCGGTCGCCTTCGGCGATGCCGTCACCCAGCAGATGTTTCTCATCCGAGAAAGCCTCCACAAGGCGGGCATCGGCGGTGAAATCTTCACGAGACACTGGAAGGGAGTTTCGCGCGCGACGGTGAAACCGCTCTCCCGCGCGGAACTTTGGGACGGGGATCTGCTCCTAGTCCACCACTCGTCGGGAGACGCAAATCTCGAAGAGGTAAGACAGCTCGAGATTCCGAAAGCGCTCGTCTATCACAACATCACGCCGCCGGAATTTTTTCGCCACGATCCCTTCATCGAAAATCTTTGCCGCCTCGGCCGCGCGCAGCTCGCCGAGTGGAGTTCTTCGGTGGTAGCCGCCTTCGCCGATTCGCGCTTCAACGCCGGGGAGCTGCAGGCTCTCGGCTATCCGGATCCGAAGATTCTGCCGCTTCTGGATTTGACGCTCGAGGTGACCCAGACTTCGCTGGCGAAGCGGGAACCCGGCACTTTGCTTTTCGTCGGAAGACTCAGCCCGCACAAGAATCAGGCGGCGCTGGTCGCGGCTCTCTTTTATCTGCGGCGCATGACGAACCGCCCGTACCGGCTGATACTCGCCGGCACGGGAGATCCTCTCTATACGGACTACCTTCGGTTACTCGCCAAACAACTCGGCATCGAGTCCGAAGTGGAGTTTCCCGGAAAGGTTTCCCACGGCGGTCTCGCGGAACTTTATCAGCGCGCCGACGCGTTCGTTTCGGCGAGTCTGCACGAGGGGTTCGGAGTTCCGCTCATCGAGGCGATGCGTTTCGAGCTTCCTGTCTTTGCCCTTCCGAAGGCCGCCATCCCGGAGACCCTCGGGCGCGGTGGAGTCCGATTTCCTTCCGAGCGCCCGAGCGAGATCGCGGCCTTTCTCGAAGGGGCCATGGGAGCGAAAGATTGGAAGGAGACGCGGGCCTTGATTTTGAAAGAACAGGCCGCCCGTCTCGAGGAACTCTCCGCCGAACAGGCTTCCGCCCGCATACCCGAAGTGCTTCGGCCCGTAGTGGAGAAATTGCGAAAGGGCCCTCGTTCCGTCCGTCCCTCCAGGCGCCCCGAGGTCACGGCCGGTGTCTGACCGAGATTCGTTTCTTCAGATTTTGGAAAAGTACCGCGGCGGCGCGAGCGCCGATCAGCGCAAATTCGCCGACAAAATGCTCGAGCTCGCGCGAACCGAAGCGCGGGCGACTTTCCGAGATTGTTTCCCTTCGCACCTCACCGCTTCGGCTTTGATCACGGATCGGAACCGCGAGCGGGTATTGCTCTGCCACCACCGCAAGCTCGATAAATGGTTGCAGCTCGGCGGGCACGCCGACGGCAGCTGGGACCTGGCAGCCACCGCGCGCCGGGAAGCCGAAGAGGAAAGCGGGCTTCTTGAGTTGGAAGGCGGGCAAGCTCCCGTCGATCTCGACATCCATCTCATCCCGGCCCGCAAAGACGAGCCGGATCACTGGCACTACGATGTCCGTTACGTGTTCGTCGCGGCCCATCCCGAAAAGATTCAGGTATCCCCCGAGTCCCTTTCGCTGAAATGGGTCGACGCCGCCGAAGCGTACGAGCTCGCCCGCGAACCGGCGCTGCATCGAATGTTCGACTTGGTTTGGGGCGCGAGATGAACCCAGGACAGCAGGCTCAGGTCGTCGGCTGGATCTTCGTCGTGCTTTCGGTCGCCTTCGCGATCTCCGGAATCGTTCTTTGGAGACGATCGAAACCCAGGAAGACCTTCGTCGAGTTCGTGCAATTCCCGTCGCTCTTTTGCCTACTGGGTTTCCTGAGCTGGCTTCTGCCCATGAATCATGAGGATCGGTCCATAGGAGCGATTTTCGGCTTCGCGCCGTTTCTATTTTTATCGATCGGATGCTTCGTCTCGGGGCTCAACGCCCATCTCGATTCGCTGAAGAAGCAATGAGCGAAGATCACCAGCCGTTGAACTTTCGGACAATCTCTTCAAAACGCCTGGCCGGAGAATGATCCCCGACGGGACCGAAGACGAGAAAGAGAAACACTCCCAGCGCCGGTAGCAGCGCCAAAGCGAAGGCGTACATCCAACGGGCGATGCCCGATCGGACGAGGCGACGGTTCACGAAAGCGGCGGCGGCGAGATAGGCGGGGAGCCAAAACAATCCCCGATTCCAGTTCCACCAGCCGACGGCCGCCACGAACCCTAGAAGGCCTTCCTGGAAACTCACCTTCAGGTAGGCCTTCCACGACGGCTGGGGAAGACCGAGTCCGAAGAGAACCGTCCCCTTGAAGAAGCTCGCTAGGGCCGCCACGCCGAGCGGGACCAGCGGGAAGAGGAGCAGGATGAATCCCGAGCCTTCCGCGCCGAGGGCGGGCGACGCCATCAGAAGGAGGGAAAGGACAGCCAGCCGTTTTTGGGGCATGAGAAAGGTTATCACGCCCCTTTTTCGTGTGTTTCCTTTGGACGGCCGACACGCCCCTTGGTCAGTTTTTCGGGCGTCCATTTCGACCATTCACGATACATGGCGCAAGTATCTGAAATTTATATAGTATACGGCGACCACGAAAATAGAATACGCCCGACGATGGCACCCCCGTTGCACCTTACCTACGAGGATGATCCATCGTTTACTTATTGTAGCCACCGCCCTTCTCGCCGGAATTCCGGCGTTCGGCGGCAGCGCCTTCCTTCAGCACAGCGAACCCCAGTTGGGTAACCTGCGCCCGGAAGCCGACGTGGACCAGCGCATGCGCCGAATCTCGGAAGCCCGGGAAACGGTCCAGCTCGAGGCCAAATACGCGTCCCTCATTAGAGAGGCGGCTAGCCAACTCGCCCAGATTTCCAGCCCCGAAGGGTTCCGCCGGCTGTTCGAGAAGTTCGACGCCGCGGTGACCGAAGGGGAAAAAGAACGAGTACAGGCTTTCGGCCGAGGGGTGGACCTCTCCGGTCTCACTTTCGAGGAAAAGGACGTGGCCCGGGCCCAGTACGCCCGCCACCGTCTAAAAGTAACCGGCGGAGCCGCCGCCCTCAGCCCGACCCTCGCCGGCGTAGGCGAAAGTACCGTGGAATCTCTGCTTGGAACCGGTGGCAACGCAGCCTCGGCAACATCTTCTTCGACCAGAGCGATCCGGGGCTTCCGGCCCCTTTCCCGCCCGTAACTTTTACTATTCCGTTAACTTAATAAACCTCAGCGTTCTGCCAAAGTTAGGCCCTTAACAACTGCAAAAGTTAACGGGCGTTTCTCTATTGACTCAGATCCCCATTTATTGCAACGTGTCGAAATACTAGCTCATCCGAAAACGCGATCGGGCTGTCGGCAATTGTTTTCTTAGAAATAACCTGACGGGGGACCCTTATGTCGAACGTGCTTCATCACTTCCAAGCGGGCGGAATCTTCATGTGGCCCATTCTGGCGTTCGGCGTAGCCGCCATCGCCATCATCGTCGAGCGCTACTCGACGATCTTTCTCAAGACCAAGAATCCGCCGGCGGATTTCCGCCAGAAGCTTCTCGGTTACCTCCAGCGGGGCGAGTTCGGCACGGCCGAACAGTACGTCCGCTCGGTGAACCCCCAGGGCCCGCTGACCCGGGTCGTCGAAGTCGGATGCCACCTGCGCGCCAACGCCGCCGGTGAAGAAGAGCTCCAGGCCCGCATGGACGAGAAGCTCTCGAGCGAAATCTCGAGCCTCGACAAGCGCGCCGGCTTCCTCGGCATGCTCGGTAACGTCGCCACCCTGCTCGGTCTACTCGGTACGGTGAGCGGTATGATCACCTCGTTCGCGGCGGTTGCTTCCGCGAACCCGGCGGATCGCGCGATTCTTCTTTCTCAAGGTATTTCCGAAGCTCTGAACGCCACCGCGTTCGGTCTTATCGTCGCCATCCCGGCTCTGGTCGCGTACGCGCTGATCCAGAACCAGACGGATCAGATGGTGGGGCAGCTTACGGAAGAATCCTCGAAGATCTTCCACGACCTGCTCTTTCTGACGGACAAGTCGGGCGCGACGGCGAATGCCACGGCGACCGAAAAAGCCGGCGCGCTGAGCGGTCTCGCTCCGCAGCCTGCGGGGGCTTAATCCCATGGCAGGCGCGGCAGCCCCGGCAGGTGGGGGAAAAGGTCGCAAGAAGAATCTGAACTTCGACCTAAACCTCACCCCGTTCATCGACATCCTGGCCATGGCCATCTGCTTTCTGCTGATGACCGCGGTCTGGATTCAGGTAGGCGCGGTACCCGTCAAGCAGAGCCACGGCACTGAAGGCTCGGCGGCGGACACCCTCGACATGGATCTCAAGTTCAATAGTCCGACGGCCATCGACCTCAAGCTCTCGAAAAAGGGCAGGACGGTCCAGAAGGCTTCATTGACCGCAAACTCCATGGAAGAGCTCATTCCGAAGCTGGATGCGACCGTTTCCACGTGGCTCAAGGGCATCACCCCGTCCGATGCTCCCCAGGGCTTCAAGCCGGGTTCCTTGATCGGCGCTGGAATGGTCACTCCGAAAGCGGGCGTCAGCTACGGCGAGCTCGTCGCCGCCATGGACGTTCTCAGACACCACGAAATCGTGAATCTGGGCGTCGTTCCGGTGAAGGAGAATTGAGATGCTCGTCGACGAATATCTCGGACCAAAAACTTTCCACCGGCATCTGATCCTCCGCGAGGAGAAGAAGAAGGCCCGGAAAAAGCAGCTCGTGCTTTCTCTGATGCTGACTCCCTTCGTGGACGCCTTCTCGATGCTCGTGATCTTTCTCCTCCAGACCTTTGCCGCTCAGCCGGAGCTCGCCGTCATCGCCAAGGGCGTGACTCTGCCTTCGGCCGCCAGCGGCCGGGAGCTGAAGGACGCCCCCATTCTCTCCATCTCTCCGGAAGAGGTTTTCCTCGACCAGAAAACGGTGGGAAAGGTCACCGAGCTCCTCAAGAACCCCACGGTTCTGATGGAACAGCTCGGAGAGCTGCGGGAGCGTTGGATGAAGTCCCACCCGAAGGAAACGTTCAAGGGTGAGATCACGCTCCAGGCGCACCAAGGCATTTCCAGCTCGGTGGTTTCTCAGTTCATGGCGATGCTGCCCAGTCAGCATTACGGCTTGATTCAGCTAGCGGTCACTTCGGGTAAGGCGGCCGGCGCATCGGGGGCGGAATGAAACGGTTCTTATTGAGCATGATGGTTTTGAGTCAGTTGGCCTTCGCGGCCAACACGGAACTCATCCGCGACGTGGAGGGTTTGAGAAACTCCCTCCCCGCGAAGGACCCGTCGCGCCAGTCGCTGACGCTTCGACTCGCCGATCTGTATTTCGATCGGGCGGCGGAGCTCGGGGGCAATCCCGGCGCTTCTCAAACCATTCTTACGCAGCTCAATGAGGCCCGCAAAAAGGGCATCCTCCTTTATAACGAAGCGCTGAAGGGCACGGAGTACATGCCGGCCATCACCGGCGATGTCGCTCTCAAGGTGAAGTTCCAGCTCGCCCGTCTGTACGCGGACCAGGGCCAGCACAATCTCGCCAACCCGATTTGGAAAGAACTGGTCGCTCAGCAGAACATCGCGCGCCTCCGTCAGGAAGCGTCCTTGCGTCTCGCCGAGTACTACGATTCGAACAACCAGCTGAAAGACGCCGATACCTCTTATCAGCTCGCCTTCGAGCTTTGCGCCGGCGGCGACATCTGCTCGTACATTCAGTACCGCCGCGCCTGGCTGCTCCGGAACTCGGGCAACCTCGATGCCGGTATCGAAGCGATGCACAAGGCCCTCTACGATTCGAAGGGCCGCGTCCGTGAAGAAGCGCTTCGCGACCTCGTCGTGTTCCTCGCCAACCGTAAGGACGACGGCACTAAGGCTCTCCCCGAAGTGGAAGAGCTCTCGACGAAACTCCAGCGTCCGAACCTCATGAAGGATTTGTCCGACGCGTTTTTCGCCGCCGGTAACCGCAAGGCCGGCGCGCACGTGCTCGCGTACCTGAACCAGAAAGCGCCGACTCTCGACGCCCAGGTCCGCCTCCTCGAAGAATTCTACGGCTCGCGTGATTGGGAAAACTACCGCAACATGGTCGAACAGGTCCGAACGTCTCCCGGTCCCGCCAGCCTCGACGAAAAAGACAAGACGAACCGCCAGAACACGATGAAGCGCCTTCTGGTCCAGCTCGATGGCGAGCGCCAGATGAAAAAAGAGACGAAGCCGGACTTCCAGGCCGCCGTCGAGCTCTACCTCGTTCAGTTCCCGGTCACGCCCGACACCATGAAGATGATGGAAGGCTGGATCGCCTCCGAGGACTCCACCGAGAAGAAGCTGAACCAGATCAACACCTGGCTCGCGAACCCGGTTTATCAGCTCCCGGCGGGCGACAGGAAGAAGCTCGCCGAGATGGGCGCCCAGGCGGAAGTGAAGCTCCACCGCGAACGCGCCCAGACCGCTCAGAAGGGCAACGACTACGACGGCATCATCGCGGAAGCGAATGCTCTGTTGAAACTCGAGAAGGCGCCGGAAGCCCAGCGCGAATTGAAGTACCAGATCGCCCGCGCGCTCTACTCGCAAAAGCGCCCGGCCGAAGCCCTCCCCGCTTTTCAAGAGCTCGTGAAGTCCGCCGCGAAGCCCGACAAGTGGGCCGTGCAATCGCAGCACATCGCACTGTCGATTCTCGGCACTGATAAGAATTACGCCGGTGTCGTCGCGCAAGCGGACGTCTTCCTCGCCAACCCGGCCGTCGCGAAGGCGATGGCGTCGGACAAGGACCTCGCGAAGGATCTCGAAGAGATCAAGAAGCTCCGCCACGAGGCGGACTTCCAGCAGGCGGTCGCCGCGGGCCAAACGCCCCAGGCCCTCGCCCTCTTCCAAGGTTTCTGTGAAAAGGGAGAGTTCCTCCCGCAGTCTTGCGAAAACGCCAAGGTGCTCGCGGTTCAGCTGAAGAACCAGAGCAGCCTCCTGAAGGTCCTCGACAAGCAGGGCAATAAGGCGGAGCTCGCGGCGGAATACGAGGCGGCCGGCTTCTTCAATGAAGCGGGCAAGCTGCTCGAGGCGACGGATCTGGCGAAGAGCAAGGACACGAAAACGTACCTCAAGGTCGCTTTGATGTACGAGCTCGGCGGACAACTCCTCGAAAGAAACCGCGTGCTCAACTCCCTCATCGGAACTTTGAAGACGAAGAAGTCCCTCGGCGAGGAAGAGCCCCTCATCTACAAGACGCTGAAGGACGCCGGTCTCATCAACGCCGACACGTACAAACTCGCTTGGACGCAGGCGTACCGCGCGACGGTTGCGACCCAGCTCGAGGACGTCGGCCAGGGTAACGCCGCGACGAAAAAGGATCTCCTCGACAGCCTCACCTACACGGGCAAGGGCTGGTCGAAGGCGGTGCTCGATTTGCTCGCCGATCTCGACAAGAAACAGCGCGCGATCAACTTCTACGGCCGTAACAGCCAGGCGCGTTTCGATCAGCGCTTGAAAGCTTTGAAGAATCTGACGACGACGGCGGACAAGTATCTTCCCGGCGCGACCGCCGAGACCCGCGTTCAGATGACCGAGCTTCTCGCTAAGAGCCACGCGGACCTCGCTCAGGCGATTCTCGATACGCCGATTCCGAAGGAGCTCGAAGGCGCCGCCATCGACGAAGTGAAGAACGCCCTCGTCACGATGTCCGCCCCGTTCCAGGAAAAGGGCAAGGAGTACGAGGCTCTCGGCGCAGAGCAGGCGAAAGCCGCTGCCGCCGCCGCCGCTCCCGCGCCGGCCGCTCCGCAGACAGGCAACATCGCTTCGGCGACCGCTCCCAAAGTCGACGTGAAGGCGGCCATTCAGGCGCTGCACGACGACCCGACGAGCCGGGCCTCGCTGGAAAGCGCGAAACAGTTTTACACGGAAAACGGAAACGAGCGGCTCGCCGCTTACTTCCAAGGTCGGCTTCTGCAGTTGGGGCAGAAGGCGGAGGGGACATGAAGCGAATCACTATCGCCATTGTTGGCTTTCTGATGGCTGGTCTTAGCCTGGGCGCCGATGACGCGGCCAAGGACACCAGTGAAAAGGGCGTCCGCTACAGAAAAGGCAAGGACGTAAATTTCGAAGAGTTACTCATTAGCGGCCAGGTCAAGCGTCCCGAGATTACGGTAGTTACCGGAAATGTCGGGGAAGGCGATGACGGCCTGCTCCGCCTCCGGGAGAATTTCATGGACCGGATCGCGGAAGACGTCGGAGAGGAAATCCAATGATCGCCGTAGCCACCGAACAAGGCTCGCTCCTCCGCGTGCTTGGCCAGTCGGCCGAAGCCCTCAGCAACGAGGCTTTCGGCTTCCACCGCCTCTTCGGCTTCATCAGCCAATCGGCCGCGGAAGATCGCCTGAAGAGCCGCGAGCGCCATGGCCTGAGCCCGCGTCACAACCAATGGCTTTGCAAGTTTCAGATCCAGCCCTCGAAGGGCTCGTTCCAGCTGACGAAGCTCGATAACTGCCAGGCGTCCGCGGTCAACGCCGACACCTGGAAGCTCATCACGCCGAACGGCGTGTTCTCGATCACCAATCAGCAGGCCGAAGTCGCCGCCGGGCGGCTCGCGACGCACGTCCATGAAAAAGATCGCCCCTGGATCCCGATCCTCGTCGGTGCGTTCCTTCTCATCGTCGTCATCCTCGGCTTGCCCGCCGGTGAGCTGAAGGTGCAAGAGGCTCCGCAGATCATGGAGCCCATCACCGTGAAGGTGATGCCGGAGCGCCAGCAGGCGGTTCAGGTTCCGAAGCACATCGCGGAAACCCTCCCCCAGGTCGCCGAACAGCTCAAAAAAGGCGGTAAGGGCGCGGTCGCGCAGAACCTCGGATTCCTCGGAATCCTCGGCAAAAAAGATTTGAAGGGCGCTCTCGGCGGAATTCCGTCGCGCCTCGAAAACGTCAGCCCCGGCGCTGGCCCCGGCGGACCCGGCGGCAGCGGCGGCGAAATGCTCGTCGGTCTCGGCCAGGGCGTGAAACGCACGACGGTCGGTAACACCGGCACGGTCGGCCTCGGCGGTCTGTCCACGAAAATGGGCGGACCCGGCGGCGGCGCGGGCGGTTACGGTAATACGGCGATCGGAAGCGGCACGGGCCCCGGCGTTGGTTACGGCAACGGCAAGGGAGCCATCTCGGCCATCGCGCTTTCGCAAGACATCGTACTGGACGGGGGCCTCGATCGCGCGGTCATCCAGGCGACCATCGCCAAGTATCTCCACGAAGTCCGCGCCTGCTATGAACAGGGACTTCGCGGAAACCCCGGCCTCCAGGGCCAGATCACGATGGGTTTCGAGATCAACGGCGAAGGCAAACTGAATTATTCGAAGGTCCAAAAATCAACTCTCGGAAATGCACAGGTCGAGAGTTGCGTGGCGGGCCGGATGATGGGCTGGCAATTCCCGCGTCCGGTGGGTGGCGTGACCCAAAAGGTCAGCTACCCGTTCCTACTGCGTCCGGTGAACGGTTAAGGCGTTTTTACAAAACGTTGTAATCAACATCCACCTTAAGTCGGTGGGGGAGACACAATGAAGGCACTCAAAATCCTAGCGTTGGTGATGCTCGTTGCGGTTGCGGGTTGTAAGCAAAATCCGTTTCCGAAAGAGGGAGAAATCCTGAACGAGAAGCCGGTGGAAAAGCCGCCCATTCTTCCTCCGCTGGTCCTCGACATCCCGGACACCATCGACTTCCGCGAAGGCGAAGCGAACGAGCTCGTTTTCAAAGCCAAGGTTCCGAGCCCGGCTACTCCCATCGTTACGATCACCGATCTTCCCGACGGCGCCACGTTCGACTCCACGAAGATGAAAATCGTGTGGACCCCGGACTTCTCCGCCGGTAACGAGCCCAACGATCCGACGGCCCGTTTCCGTACCTACACCGTCAGCTTCACGCTGCGTGCGTCCACGGACGTGGTCACCTCCGTGACCCGGCGGGCGCTCATCACCGTGCGCGATGTTCCGCGCGACGTGATCGTGAACGTTCCCGCGGGCGACCGCGACCTTCAGGAAGGCAAGGAGTTCATCGAAAAGATCTCCATCGAGAGCGTCGACTATCCGAAGGGCCCGTTCACGCTGAACCTCACGAATTTGCCCCAGGCCGCAAAAGTCGAAGCGGTCGCCGGCGACCCGACGAAGTGGACCATCCGCTATACGCCGGATCTCCGCTCGGTCACCGTCGAAGACCAATGGTCGGGCAGCGGTCACTACAAGTACATGGACGTGAAGTACACGGTCGTCGTCCCGAGCGGCAACGCCTTCACGAAGACGTCGCGCTGGAAGCTCAACGACGCTCGCCAGTTCGCCGCCATCTCCGCGCCGAAAAACGTGGTCCAGGGCACCGATATCAACTTCACCCTCGTCGCCGAAGACACCAACGGCGAGTCGCTTTCGGTCGGCGGCAGCACGCATCCGACGATTTCGCTCTCGAACGGCGGCGGTACGGCGGAAGAAGAGGCGGCCAATAGCGAGCCCGTCACCGCCTCCTCGCTCACGGCCGACGGCAGCATCGACCCGCTCACCGGCGTCAATCTCCCGGACTTCGAGCTCTACGCGGTAAGCGGCGGCTACCCGACGGACGAGGACCTCGCGACGAGACCGCACCTTTACTCGCAGTTCGGCGGCGCGATCACGCCCGCGGAGTTCGCTCCGCAGCCGCCCGCCACTCCGTTCGGCAAGCTTACGCTCACGACGGAAAAGAACGACCTTACCCAAGGCAACGTGAACCCGGTCACCATCGGCACCATCCGCTGGAATCAGATTCCGGCCGACAAGGTGGGTACCACCCAGAAGCTGCGCTTCCGCGTCTGCGTGAACCGCTACCGCTGGGCGAAAGACCACTGCACGTACCCCGAAGTGACGGTGAAGTTCGACGTCGAGCAGAAGCCGGCGCCGCTCATCGACCGCACGGCCTGGCCGCTCGCGCAGCTGCGCTACGTGCGCCAGAACGAGACTTTCAACATCGCCCTTCGCGTGACGGACGGTGAGGCCGGTGGCCCCACCCCGACGGTCACCGTATTCCCCGCGGCCATGCAGCAGGAAGTGAAGTGGGTCAACCACAAGCTCGTGATCGAGCCGAAAGTCGCCGGCATCCGGCAGTTCAACGTGGTCGCTACCTCCGCCTTCGGCGTGGTTCAGGCGGAAAGCTTCATCTATGAGGTTCTGCCCTGGTCCTGGAGCAAGGTGCTCGTGCTCGGCGAAAGCCCGAGCGACGCCGAAGTGAAAAAGACCATGGAGCTGTTCGACGACGCGGCCCTCGCGAATCCCGCGATTCAAACGCTCGACGAGAAGCTGCTCGCGCTCCGTACGACCCTCGTGGTCGGCACGAAGTCGCTGTCCGACCGCACGCTCATCGCGGAAGTCGAAAAGGCGGCCGCGAAGATCCCGAACGTCATCCTCATGACGCCGGTACTGGAGCTCTTGGAAGGTTCGCTGAAGACGGAGCTCGCTTCGCTGAAGCTGCTCCTCGACAAGCGCTTTTTGGATCTCTCCGGCATGCCGGGCGCGCTCAAGGATTTCGAGGTCCGCCTCGATCCGCAGAGCGGGCTGACGATCCCGTCGAATACGATTCGCCTGGGCGAAAAGCTCACGGCGGAATCGAAATCGCCGATGACCTTGAAGATCGACACCGGAAGCAATTGCAAAGCGCGCCTCAACCTTACGCACGCCCAGCTGGCCACCCCGCTCCTCGCGGCGGCCACCTGCAAGCGTTCGAACGGCGGTTCGCTGCTCATCTCCGGTTTCGAATGGGGCGATCTCGAGACGAGTCTCCCCGACGCGAAAATCGCCAAGAAGTGGCTGTCTGAAGTGGTGGGTGCCCCATGAAGAAGTTGAACCTCATTCTCGCTCTCTGCTGTTTCGGCTTCGCCGCGATAGCGGACGAAACTACGACGAGCCAGACGACGGTAGCGGCTCCCGTGGCCCAGGCGGTCGTGGCTCCGGCCCCGGCTCCCGTGGCCCAGGAAGAGGCGAAAGCCGCTCCGGCGCCCGAAAAGCAGGCTCCCGCGGCGGATGACAACTCCCTCGATGCCGAGCTTCAGAGGCTCGCGACGGAGAACAACATGGCCCCGGCCGGCGTCTCGAAAGAGCAGCTGTACGCGGTTCAGTACCGCTACGTCCCGCTGCGCCACCGTCACGAAGTTACGATCGGCGGCGGACGCAACTTCACGCCGGACAGCTACACGGTGTCGAACCAGATCGATCTCACGTACCGCTTCTACCTGAGCGACAAGTGGTTCGTGGGACTCTCCGGTTCCTACGTGGTCAACGACCTGAACTCGTCGGGACAGCGGCTGCTCAACGAAGAGAAGATCCTTCCGGACGCGACGTTCACGAAGTACCGCGGGGATCTCGCACTCGGTTACAACCTCTTCTACGGAAAGTTCCGTCTCTCCATGGACGAGGTTTTCTACTTCGACAACTACGTCTCTATCGGACCCGGCGTCGTACAGTACGACGGCATGCCGAAAGAGTTCGGTGTGGTGGGCGACATCGGCTTCGCCGGTTACTTCGGCAAGCACGTGGCGCTGCGGATCGGCCTCAAGGATTACTTCGTTAAGGAAGTCCGGCGCAAAAGCCAGGGCATGACTCATAACGTGATCGGTCACTTGGATATCGGCTACCTGTTTTAAAGGGGAAGTTCATGGCTAAGCACATTCTATTCTTGCTGCTCCTCGCCGCCCCGGCTTTCGCCGACGCCCCCACGGGCGCCGACAGCCTGCTCGACACGCTCGGGACGGCCCCGGGTGAAGCGCCGAAGGACCCGTCCCGCCAGGGACAGGGCATCCAGCTGAAGGATCCGTTCACGATTCAGTTCTTCTCCCTTTGGCAGAACGAGCCCAAGCTCTCCTACGAGGTCAACGCGTGGGCGCAGAAGGTGCTCAAGGGCCAGTACGCGGACGCGTCTCACCTTTGGACCGCCATTCAGCGCGACATTCCGGGAAGCTTCCTGAGTACGGCGAAGGCCGCGCAGCTCTACTTGCTGTGGAACCTCGACATTCCCCAAACGTTTTTCGACGAGTACGTGAAGGAGCTCGGTAACGCGGGCTTCGGCGAATCGCGGGCCGCGATGGCGCTCGAGCAGACGATCGCGCCGAATTTCGACCAGTGGCTCTACAAGAACATGCCGGTGTACTCGCCCGAACAGCGCGAGATCATCCGCAAGGTCCCCCTCACCCGCGGACCGCAGTTTCTTACGCTTCAGGCGTACGTTCTCGCCCGTACCGGAGAGCAGGCCGCCGAAGTTCTCGAAAAGCTTCCGCCGGGCCACAAGCTGAAGACCACGCTCGCGAAGACGGTAATGCTCGCGAAAGCCCGCAAAGGCGATCTCCGTGGCGCCGCCGGCGTCATGAAGCGGCACCTCGAGCCCGGCATCGAAGCGAGCCGGGACACCCTCGGGCTCTCTCACCACTACCTCGAAGTGGCGCGGCTCCTTTATCAGGCCGGGGCTCTCGACGGAGCGGAACAGTTTTACGAGCGCATCCCGAACAAATCGCCGGATTTCCTCCGCGCTCGCGAAGAGCTCCTGTGGGTCACTCTCCGCCAGGGAAATCTCACGAAGCTGCGGGGCGAGCTCGCCTCCTTCAAGACGGGACTTTTCGAGGACAAGTTCGCTCCCGACACGTACGTCGTGCGCGCCATCTCGAGCCTCAAGCTTTGCTACTACGACAAGGTTCAGGAAGCCCTGACCCAGTTCGTGGAAACCAATCAAAAGTGGGCGAAGATCATCGACACCGCTCTCAAGTCGGACAATCCTCCGGCTCCCGAGAACAAGGATGAGTTCACGCGTAACTCCGAAGAGTCCCTGAAGCTGCGGGACAAGGAAATCGCCCGCCTCCAGGTGCTCGGCACGGAATCCATCGCCGCCTCCCTTCCGGCCGTCGGCCCCCAGAAACACTGGGAAACCGCGGCGAACCGCCTGAAGGGCACGCGCGAGATGGCGATCAAGGCGCAGGCTCAGGAGTACCGCCGCCAATGGAAGAACCAGGCCCAGGTCCTCAAGGAGTCCATCAACAAGATGCGCTTCGTGAAGGTTGAGTACATGAGCCAGGTCCGCGCGCTATCCCAGGCCGCCGAAACCTCGCCGGATCTTCTCGTGAAGGCCGACGCGAAGGAAGACGCCGGCAAGAGGACGACCGAAGCGGCCGTGAAGCAGCTGAAGACCGAAGACGGTGAGATCGCCTTCCCGTTCGACGGCGTGGTTTGGCCCGACGAGATCTTCCACATCCGCTCGGTGGCGCAGGCCCAGTGCTTGAAGGGGATTAAGAAGTGAAGCGCGTACTGCTGTCAGCTCTAGCCGGCTTGATGATCCTCGGTTGCCAGAACGGCGACCAGTACCTGCACCACATCGTCAATCCGGAGCCCGAAGTCTTCAACTTCACGCACAAGCTGAAGGAGCTTCAGGGCGAGACCCGCGTCGACATCCTCATGGTGTTCGACAACTCGGGCTCCATGGGCACGCACCAGAAGGAAGTCATCCGAAACTCGGATCTCTTCATTCAGGAATTTACGAAGAAGCAGAAAGTTCTCGACTGGAAGCTCGGGCTCATCTCGACTTCTACTAACGAACAGCCTTTCGTAGGTTTCGATCCGGGGAACTTCCTGGACAAGAACACGCCAAACCCGGTCTCCGTCTTCAACGGCGGCGTCGGCAAGCTCGGCACGAACGGCGACTCCACGGAAAAGCCGTTCGCCTCGGTCCAGACCCAGCTCATGAAGTACCCGAACTGGGTTCGCAAGGGCGCCATCCTCGCCGTCATCGTGATCACGGACGCCGAGGAACAGAGCAACATGCCCGCGAAGGAGTTCTCGAAGTTCCTCATGCAGATGAAGGGCAACACGAGCCAAATCGTCTATTACGGCGTTTACGGCCCGATGGAATGGAACTGCCCGTCCACCGGCGATTCCAACTGGAAGTACACCGGAAGCCCGTACGAGGAGCTCGCTCAGGGCCTACAGGGAAAGAAGTACTCGCTTTGCAGCGCCGACTTCGGCGCGAACCTCGCCGACCTCGGCAAAGACCTGGTGAAGCGCGTGAAGTCGCCCCGGATCGCCCTCACGATGCGTCCTCAGATTGAGACGATCGAGGTCACCTGGAGAGGCCAAGTCCTGAAGGGCGGCCCGAAGGAAGAAGGCGGACTCTGGCAGTACGACTTCGACCTGAACGCGATCATCTTCCACAATCTCGACTTCGCTCCCGACGAGAACGAGCAGGTCGTGATTTCCTACGAAGAAGCGGTAAAAGCCCGCTCGAATTAAGCGTTACGCCCATATCAAACGTTAAAGGCTTCTTCCCTACTTAAGTTGCCGCCGCGCGCCGTCAGCGGTACTCCTATAGGAAGCGAGGGGTATCCATGATGGCGAAACGAGCTGGGCTTCTGGGAATCATTGTTCTTCTGCTCGGCGCGTGCCAGGACGGCGGCTACCTCCACCACATCGTCCCCAAGGAACCCGAGGTCTTCAATTTCAATCACAAGCTGAAGGAGCTCCAAGGCGAGACCCGCGTCGACATCCTGATGGTCATCGACAACTCGGGCTCGATGGGCGTCCACCAGCAAAACGTAATCAAGAACTCCGACCTCTTCATCCAGGAGTTCACGAAAAAGCAGAGTGTGCTCGATTGGAAGCTCGGTCTCATCTCGACCGACCAAATCGAGAAACCCTACATCGGCTTCGATCCCGGCAATTTTCTAGACAAGACGACGGCCAATCCGGTCGCCGCCTTCAACGCCGCCGTCGGCCGACTGGGCACGAACGGCGACGCCACCGAGCGCCCGTGGGCCTCGGTGAAGCACGCTCTGATGACGTACCCGAACTGGGTACGTAAAGGCGCCATTCTCGCCATGATCTTCATGACGGACGCCGAAGAGCAAAGCAACGTTCCCGCGGCCGACTTTCTCGCCTTCCTAACCCAGATGAAGGGCACGACTCAGCAAATGGTTTCGTACCAGGTGCTGGGACCGACGGATTGGGGATGCCAGGCCACCGACGGCAACTGGCAGTACGCCAATAGCGTCTATGAGACGTTTCAGAAAGCCCTCACCGGAAAAACCTATCCGCTGTGCAGCCAGGACTTCGGAAAAAATCTCGCCGACCTCAGTAAGGATCTGGTCAAACGCGTGAAGTCGCCCCGCATCGGGCTTACGCTGCGCCCTCAGATCGAGACCATCCGTGTCCGCTGGAAGGGACAGGAGCTGCCTGGCGGCCCCTTGGCTCAAGGCGGCCTGTGGCAGTATGACTTCGACCTGAATGCCATTCTGTTCCACAATTTGGATTTCGCTCCGGACGAGAACGAAGAGGTCGTGATTTCCTACGCCGAAGCGGTCACGGCCCGCAGCGGCAACTGACGGCTTTTATCGTCGACATATCGGTGTCGGGTCCCGTTCAAACGCGGTACACTCTCTTTACTGGGGGAAGCCATGGCGAAGCGGGTTTTGTTCCTGGTTTTGGCGGTACTTTTAGGAAGCTGTCAAAAGGCGGATGATTTTCTACATCACGTCGTTCCGAAGCCCCCCGACACTCTCAACTTCACTCACAAACTGAAAGAGCTCCAGGGCGAGAGCCGCGTCGACATCCTTTGGGTGATCGACAACTCGGGCTCCATGGGAAGCTATCAGCAGGAAGTGATCCGAAACGCGGACCTCTTCATTCAGGAGTTCGTGAAGAAGAGCAAGATTCTCGACTGGAAGATGGGGCTAGTCTCCACCGACGAATATGAGCAGCCCTACCTGGGCTTCACTCCCGGCAGCACGCTCGACAAGTCCACCGCGGATCCCGTGAAAGTATTCGGAGCTGCGGTTGGAAAGCTCGGAACCTTCGGCTCCGGTATCGAAAAACCCTTTTCGTGCACGCAGAAGGCCCTCAACAACAATCCGACGTTTCTGCGCAAGGGCGCCATCCTCGCCCTCATTCTGCTGACGGACGCGGAAGAGCAGAGCTATATCCCTGGGAAGGACTTCCTCACGTTTCTCGGGCAGCAAAAGGGCGGAAATCTAAAACAAGTCGTCTACTACGGAGTACTCGGGCCGACGGATTGGAATTGTCCGTCGAGCGATTCCTATTGGAAGTTCGTGAACAGCCCCTACGAGGTCCTCAGGCAGGGACTCGGCGGAAAGGACTTCCCGCTCTGCAGCCCCACTTTCGGCACGAACCTCGCCGACATGGGAAAAGATCTCGTCAAACGCGTGACTTCGCCGCGCATTCAGCTCACAAAGCGTCCCCAAGTCGGAACGCTGAAAGTGTCGTGGAAGGGGAACGAGCTACCCGGCGGGCCCAAGGAGCTGGGCGGGTTCTGGACCTACGACTTCGACTTGAACGCGGTCGTCTTCCCCGACCTCGACTTCGCCCCCGGCGACGACGAGGAAGTGGTCATTACCTTCGAAGAAGCCCTGTAAATGAGCCCAGGCGAGCTAGCCGCCAATCTCGCGGGCCTTGCCCTGGTGGTGGCCCTCGGGGTTTTCTACTTCCGTGCCCGCGCGTGGGCCAGACGGACTCATCAAGCGGCCCGACCCGTTCCTCGGCCCCCTCCTCTCGAGAACCGCCTGAAACTAGTCTCTCTCGTCCTCATCCTCCCTTTTATCGGTTTCCTGATGATGAATCTGGTTAGCGACCTTCAACCCTCGAAACTTGTTTCCACCGCCTTCTTTACAGCCGGCCTCCTGGGCGGCGTCGTGGCCGGAATTGCGGCGGGAATGGAGAAGGTCCGGCTTAGAAAGCACCGAGCAAGCTCGGCACCTTCCTCGGAAGATCCGCGATCCAGATGGCTTAAGTAAAAGGTGAGTTCACTGAGATTCGGAGAGATTCACGGGAGAGGCGAGAACGGCCTTGGCCTTCGCCGGTTCGCCCTGACGCATATAGAAATCCGAAAGCTGCGCCCGGCTCGATTCCGCCCGGGCGTCCTTCTTACCAAACTTCTTTTCGAAAATTTCCGCTTCCCGCTTATAGAACGTATCGAGCTTATCCGCGCGGCCGCTCGCCTGATAAAGGCCCGAGAGATGGCTATTGATGTCCCTAACGAGGACCGAGTCGGCGTCCGAAGCCTGCTTCCAGACTTCCAAAAGCAAACGCTCTTGAAGCTTCCAATCCCGGCGTAGCTGGTACGCCATGGAATAGCGGCCGATTTCTTCGACGAGACTCTTCTGGCGCCGCTCGGAAAGCTTCGACCAGTGAGGGATGGCGCCTCTCAAGTAGGCCTCTCCCTCGGAATACTTCTCCGCTTCGCGCAAGACCGAAGCAAGACGAAGCGACGATTCAGCCCAAAGATCCTCGCCCTTTCCTTCCGCGAACTTCAAAGCGGCTTCGAATTTTTCCCGGGCCTTCGCCGTATCTCCCATCTTCAGGGTGACTTCCCCGACCTGCATCAGCTCGGACCAAGGCTTTTCGTTCGGGTTCGCCGCCGCTTCGACCACGGGTTCCGCGGCCGCGGGCTTGAGCTCGGCGGCGGCCGCCGGAGGTTCCGCCACGGCCGGAGTCTTCGAATCCGGAGCTCTCGTTTCCGTCGGTGCATCGACCGTAAGGGCGCGCTCTCCGGTTTGCGGCTCGGGCTTCGCCGGCTCGCTCGCCGCGGAAGCCACCTGCTGCACGGCTTCCGACGCATTCATGGTCCACGCGAGTTTGCTCTCCATCGCCTCTTCGGAGACCGCTCCGGCAAGCGCCGCCGCGACGTCCTCGGAGCCGTGCCACGCCGCCGGTTCCTGAGCGCCCTTCAGAGGGCAAAGGCTGCTCGCGCCAAGGGCACAGGCCTCCTTCGCGTCGGCTTCCGCCGCCTCGGTCTCTTTGAGATTCAAGTGCGCGATCCGGCGTGCCTCGAGGGCGCGGATGCGAGTGTGAGCGAAATCCGAAACGTTGAGCGCGATCGTAAGGTCCTCGATTCCCGCCCGGTGCTGACCGGTGTGAACGTAGGCAATCCCGCGAGTAAGGTAGCCTTCCGAGCGATCGCTTCCCGCCGCGATGGCCTTTTCGGCCGTAGCGATGACTTCCTTGTACTTCTCTTTAGAAAGCGCGAGCTCCGCCGTTCCGACGAGTTTGTCGTAATCGGTTTGCTTCGCTTCGGCCAGCCGCAGGCAGCGGCTCTTCAAGATCTTCGACTCCTTCGCCTCGAGCGGCTTCATGAGGCAAGCTTGGCTCGCGCTTGGTTTCGGGTCCCGGCATCGGGAAAAGAGGCCGAGGCTCATGCAGTAGAGGAATTTGCGCTGAGCCGTCTCGCCGGCCACCATCTTTTCAAGCGGGAGAGCGACCGTCAGACGCTGGAGCACGTTGCGCTCGAGCGTCGCGCGGGTCTTCTGGTAAACGGCCTGCTGCTCCTTCGGGAAATATTGAGCGACGCAGCTTTCCCGCGCTTCCTGGAAGGAAGTCTTCGCCCGCAGGTTGCCGATGAACTTCGTCTCGATGTGATGCAGGCACTGTTCCCGGCTCGCAAGCCCCGAGGGGCAACGGTCGGCGAGCAGCTTGGAATCGCACCGGCAGAAATTCTGGAAGGCATCCCCTTCGCTGGAGGGCATCCGCGCGAGCTCCTCGCTCGCGCAGTCCTTCTGGAACCGGCCGGTAACCAAAGAGGAACCCTGGGACGTGGGGGTGAGTTTGAGGGCGACGTTCACGACGCCCTGACTGCTCTTCCATTCGAAAAACAGCACGAAGCCGAGTGCGATCACGAACAGCGCGCGCTGGTAGGGATTGGCCGCGGTCGCGATGAAAAGCTCACGGACCCTCGGCTGAAGCAGATAAAGCACGAAGAGAAAGCTGGAGACCGCCCAAGCGAGGAAAGCGACGTACTCGGCGATCTGGATGGAGCTGAATGGCTGTACCGGCGCCCCCCAGGCGCGGGCCAGACTTACGATCGCCACGCCCCAGGTGAGAAAGGCGACTCCGATGAAGAGCCGCCGGGCGAACAATTTGAGATCCAGTATCTGCCACAGGGCGAAACCCGCGAGCAGAAAGACGCCGACCGAGTAGAGACGGATTTCGGGCGGGTTCGTGTAGAAAACGCCGTCGAGAACCCAAAGCAGGGTTCTCGTGAAAAGCGCGAACATCGACGTCAGCGCGTAGCGAGACACCACGCGAAGCTGATGCGTGCGCGCGGGATCGTCGGCATCTTCTTCGAAGATGGGCCGCATCTCTCCCCAAATCCAATTTCCCTGGGGACCGTCCATGGGACCTCGTCAAATGAGCCTCACCGCGAGGCTTATCCGGCTAGTGATCCCCAGAGAAAGTTACAAAGCCCGTACCAATGGGCTTACCCGTCCGTTTCGGCTCGGGAGCGTCGAACTTCTATACTCTGGGCGTTGCTTCGGGTGATTAGGCAGGGATATCAGGAGGTTGCACTACCCGGTTCTTAGACAGGACCTGGTCCTTCGACCAAAGTTTGACTAGATGGAATTTTCGAGGGGAATCGAGGCTTTGACTCAGGTTTTTTGCATTGACCGTGCGGGCTGTTGGATTGGTGGCGGCTAGCTTCCGGCGAGGTACTCGATTTCCGAGCGGCTGGGTGCCCGCTTCATGAGGCCCGACGAGTCGCGCACGATGACGTGGAAGGAGATTTTCGCGCCGGCCGGCAGGACCGGAAGCCTCGCCGTGAAGTGATTCTGCCCGCCGGAGTCCATCGCGAGGATCTGCTCCGCTCCGCCGTCGACGGTGTACGCGATCTGCGGCTGACCGGCGAGCTGGGCGCCCGGCGAAGGATAGGCGTCGAGGGAAACCGTGTTTGTCGCCGTATCGTCCACCCGAGGAAAGAGAAACGCCGTCTTCCATTCGATGAGATTTCGGTTGCGGCAATGGACGGAATCGCCCCACGCCGTCCCGCCGGCATCCACCCCGACGATTTCGTAGTTCGGAAGCGCGGCCTGGTAGACGGCCTTCGCGGCGGCGTCGGTAGCGTCGTTGCCGTAGGTCGGATAGTAAAGCGCGCCGTTACTGATGAACGAGTTCAAGTAGGCGCGAAACTCCACGCCCGGTCCGGGCGACATTTTCATCCGGTGAATCTTGTACGGGGTGCCGTACGGGCTTTTGAGAGTTTGGAGCAGCTTCACCATGTTGTCGGAGTCGGCCTTGTAGCGCGATCCCGCCGGGAACTCGCCGAAGACGATGGTGTCTCCGCTCACGAGCTTTCCGTAAGTATCCATGTGCTCGATCGTGATGTTCGGATTGAGGCGGGAGGTCGTGTACCGATCGATGCCGAGAAACTCCTTCATCCGATCGTTCACCTGAGCTTTCGAAAGCGACGAGTTTTCCGAGTAGACGAGAGTCGACGAGAAGGCGTTACCGAGGCCGTCGCTGTAGAAGTTGCCGCCCGTGTGGGTGAGCCCAGTGTCGAAGAACGGAACGCCGAAGAACCTCGCGAGCCGGCCGGCCACCTGGTTGTCGACGGGGCGGGGCCGGTTGTAGGTGTTGTGCACGAATCCGTAGGACCCCTGGCCGTCCACAATCGGCCAGGGGCCATAATCCCGGATCCAGATGCTGTCGGTCGGCACTTCCACGTAAGAGACGTTCGCCGCCTGGATGCCGTTCGACTGCACCCAGCTCGACCACCAGCCCGAGTCTTTTCTGCTGTCGGCGATGAGGATCACCTTACCCCGTTTGGCGAGCTCTCTCACCAGCGAGGCATTGTTCCATAGAGTCATCGCCGCCCTCGCCTCTTCCCATTCCGCAAGCGACCGGATGGGAGCCACCGGTGCCTGCGTCGGAAGGCTCGTCGATAAAGCCCTGAGCTGAAGCTCTTCCGCCGTCGCAAAGATCGGCAGCTTCTTCAGATCGGGACGGACCGCCCAAGCTTGAGCGCAGACGAATACGAGGAGCAGGAGAGCGCGCTTCATGGGCTGTTTCCTATTCGACTCTCAGGTCGGGGCCACGGTGGCTGGTGCATTTGCCGAGAAACGCGTTCTTGTTGCTCGGGCTCGAGTTCAGCTGATCGTAGAAAGACGCGATCGCCGGAACCGTCCTAGAAATGTCGGCATCGGATCCGCTCGCGAGCTCGAGGAGCAAGGACCACATGCCGAACTTCCAGTACACCCAATCCTCGTAGCAGCCGTTGGCCGGGTAAACGACTTCCGCCGCCGTTCCGACGCGGTAGCCGTTGAGCGACGCCGCTTTCGAGAAGATCTGCTTGTACTGGTTGTCGTCCTGGGTTTCGTACTTGTCGGCGTACATTCCCCAGGGATACGTCAGGGAGCCGTCGTAACCGTGCACGGTCACGCTGCCCGAGAAGATGCGGCTCGCCGCGAGCTTCATGACGAGAGAAATGCTCTTGAGCTTTCCGCCGGGAGTGGCCAAGCAGGGGTTCGCGTAGTCGCGGTTCGGATCCTGCCCCTTCTCGTGGCGCTGATTGGCGTTGTAGCCGGAAACGTTGAGCACGGGGACGATGGTGTACTCCTTGTCCTCGAGACTCTGATCGGTTCCGAAACGCGAAAGCAGATTCGCGATGAACTTCATCGTGAACTGAGGAGCGCCCAATTCGTTGCCGTGGTGAGTGGACACCATTAGGTGTCCGATCTTGAAGCCGTCGATCATTTGAGGAGAACGGCTGATCCGCATCGCGAAGAGATCCACTCCGTCGTCGTTCTGCCCGATGGAATAAATATGGCTGATGGCCGGGTACTGCGCCTGAAGAGCCTGCATTCCGTCGACGATGGTTTTGTAACGGCCCGTGGGAGCCGCCGCCCACGCCAGACTGCTGAATAGCATCAAGGCGGAAAGTAACCGCATCATGGAGCCTCCGGATTTTAGTAGTGGAAGTGAGGGCGCGAACTACCCGCTAAGACCCCCTCATTCTAACAAGGGCCTGCTCAAAGAGACCAACGGGAACGTCTGCGCGTTAACAGCTGTCCGACTATAATAAAGAGGTGAGACGAAATGGGATTCTGTGCCTAGAGGGCGATTGGGACGAGGGGTTACTCCGCCAAAAGAGCGTGGTGCCGGTGCTGGAGCTGGTGAAACACCAGACCCACATGCCGGTGATTCATCGCACCGCGTCCACTCGGGACGAGTTCCGCCACATCGTCGGCGAGTGGCTGAAGGCGAAATACAACCATTACCCCATCCTCTATCTCGGTTATCACGGCGTGCCCGGCGGGCTGCACCTCGGCAAGGACGAGGTCGCCCTCGGGGATCTCCACGAATTTTTCGGAAAAGGGGCCGGGCGAGTCATTCACTTCGGCGCCTGCCACACGTTGAGCGCTCCGTCGCGGGTACTCACCCATTTTCTCCAAAAAACCCAGTTCGCCGCCATCTCCGGCTTCCGGGAGGAAGTGGACTGGCTCTTCTCCTGCGCGCTCGAGATTCTGATTCTGGACGAGTGGACGAAGAGACGCATCACACCGGCCAACGCGCGCGTTTTCCGTAAGAACCTCTATGGACTCGCCGGCTCCCTCTGCCGCAACCTCGGCTTTCACCTCTGGGAACGCTCCCAGCTCCGTCGTTGAACCCCCCGCGGGGGAGTGCTATCACCTCCCCATGCAGAAGATCCTCGAGCACCTGCAGGCCAAGCGACACGTCATCTGGGACTGGAACGGAACCCTCCTGGACGACGTGGATCTCGCGGTCGCCGCCATCAGCGAAGTCCTCAAGCTGAACGGCCTGAACCCCATTGACCGGGACGGCTACCGCAAAGCCTTCTGCTTCCCGATTTCTGAATATTATCGAAAGCTTGGATTCGACGTCCAAGCCGCAGCCTTCGAAAGCGCCACCCAGCAGTTCGTGGCGAGCTACGCGAAACTCATCCCCACCGGAAAACTCCATGCGGGCACCGAGGCGGTTTTGAAAACGGTGAAGGATTTGGGAATGAAGCAGTCGATTCTGTCGGCCGCCCACGAAAAAGATCTCCATCGGCTTCTAGCCCATTTCGAGATCGCGCCCTACTTCGATCACGTCTACGGGCTGAGCGATCACTACGCCGCGAGCAAGGTGGAACGGGGCAAAGATCTTCTAAAGGCCTGCGGAGTCACGCCCGAAGAGACGCTTCTCATCGGCGATACGGATCACGACTGGGAAGTGGGCAACGCCTTGGGAGTGGAAGTTCTGCTTCTCTGCGACGGCCACCAGCACGAGGACCGGGTTCGCTCCCTCTCCCCGAAATTCATTCTTCAGCGCTAATCCCCCTGCCTGGTCATCCCAGGAGCGAAGCGACGTGGGACCTTTGGCCGTGGCAAAGCGGATTCCGAAGCGTCCTACTTTGATACGCCCAAAGATTCCTCGGCTCGCTTCGCCCGCTCTCGGAATGACGATTAAATCCCTTTGAGGGAATCGATCTTGTGGTAGCCGCCCGTCGTGTAGACGAGGGGATTTCGCGCTTCATCGAGATTGCCCGCCACGACTTCCCCGACGTAAAGAGTATGGTCGCCGCCGTCGAAGGCGTGAATCACTTTGCAGTCGAGATGGCCCATGGAACCGGCCAGGACCGGAGCTCCGGTGGCCCCCGCATGGAAGCTCAGGCCTTCGAAGCGGTTCTGCTCTTTGTCTTTGTGGCGGCCGGCGAAGCGATCGGACTCGAGCGCCTGGGTATCGGCGAGCAGATTGATCGTGAAGGCCTTCGCCTTGGAGACCAGCTCCGTCGTGCGCGCTTTCTTGCTGAGGCTCACCAGCATCGTGGGCGGCGTGAGCGAGACGGAGAGAAAGGCATTCACCGTCATCCCGTGCTTGTCGCCGGCGTGCTCGCACGTGACGACGGATACACCGGTGACGTTCTTACCCATGGCTTTGCGAAAAATGGCTGAGTCCATGCCGTCTTGTAGCCAGCCGGGAGGCCATAGTCAAAGCGCGGGGACCCGGCTGCTATAATGCTGGGATGGCGGAAACACAGCGGCACTTCTACCAGGTTTTCACCAATCGTCGGATAGGGGTGACCCTCCTGTTCATGTTTTGCTCCTCGTTCCCGCTGCCGCTCACCGGTACGGGAGGAACCTTCCAGGCCTGGCTGTCGGACGCGAAAATCGACATCAAGACGATCGGGCTGCTCGCCCTCGTCGGACTCCCCTACAACTTCAAATTCATCTGGGCCCCCTTGCTGGACCGTTTCGTGCCGCCGTTTCTCAACCGGCGCACGGGCTGGATCGCCATAACGCTCGGACTTTTGATGGTGACCCTCGCCGGCATGGGCTTTCTCGATCCGGCGAGCCAGATGGGTCTCGTGGTGGCGTTCGCGTTCGCGACCGCGTTTTTCAGCGCCAGCCAGGATATCGTCATCGACGCTTACCGGGTGGACATCCTGAGGCCCGAGGAAAGAGGCGCCGGCGCCTCCATGGTGATGCTCGGAGGCCGCCTCGCTTTTCTAGCTTCCGGCGCGCTCGCTCTCATGCTGAGCGACGTGATGCCCTGGAAATGGGTGTGGGTGAGCATGGCCGCGTGCCTCAGCATCGGGCTCGTAACTTGCTGGTTTGCGCCCGCGCCTGAAAATCCCGTCAAGCCTCCGGCCAGCTTGAAAGCCGCGGTCGTCGATCCCTTCAAGCAGTACTTCACACGCAAGGGAGCGATCGAGATTCTGCTGTTCGTAGTCCTTTTCAAGCTGGGAGATACTCTCGCGGCCGCCCTGCTCACGCCCTTTCTGAAGGAAATCGGTTTCAGCAACACCGACATCGGCGCGGTCAACAAGGTGTTCGGCCTAATCAGCGGGCTCGCGGGCGGGCTGCTCGCCGGCGGAGTGGTCTTCCGCTACGGCATCTATAAGTCGCTCTGGATCTTCGGAATCCTGCAGGCGGTTTCCAACTTCGTTTTCGTCGGCCTCGCCCTCGGGGGAAAGAGTTACGCGTGGATGGTGGCGAGTATCGGCGTCGAGCAATTCTGCGGCGGCATGGGAACGGCCGCTTTCGTCGCCTATTTGATGGCTCTTTGCGACCAACGTTTCTCGGCGACGCAGTACGCGCTCCTCTCGAGCCTCACCGCGGTCGCCCGTACGATCATCGCTTCCTACACCGGGTACATGGTGGAGGCCTTGGGCTGGCCGATATTCTTCGTTACCACGGCACTTTGTGCAATCCCGGGCCTAATCCTGCTGTTCCGGATGCGGCGTCTCGAAGAGGCTCCGGTCTCGTGAACTCCGAGAAGCGAACCGGGTTTCTCACCCTGTCCGGCTACTTTTGCCTCTCTTTTCTTGCCGTGGGCTCTCTGCTCGCGGTCTTCGCCCTATTCTGGATTCCGGCGCCCGCGCTGAAGCCCCCCTACCGCGTGGGATTCACCCTCACCGCCACCCTCGCTATTGCCGCCGCATTGGCGTGGCTCGGAAAAAGGCTCGAAGAAACGCTTGTAAAACCGTTTCTCCGGTTTCAGGCGGCCGCGATCCTCGTCGTCATCGCGGCATTAGGCATCGCCGAGGCCGGCTACCGGGGCTCGCTGCCGCCCTTCCCGGCCAGGCTGCTCCACGGAACCGCTTCCGGCGCGCCGGCGGAAAAGCTTCACGCGCTTCATCCCATCGCCGTCGGCGTGAACCCTTGGGGACAACGGGACGAAACGCGCGCGCTTATTCCCGCCGCGGAGAAACCGAGGGCCGCGGTGCTCGGCGGCGGATTTCTGGAAGACTCGTCGAAAGTACCGGTCTCCCTCCTCATCGAGGAAAAGACGGCGGGCGAGTTCGTGAATCTCGGCGTACGCGGCAGCACTCCGCGAGAGCTCTATTGGCGGGCCAAGCGGGTGGCCCTTGCGCTCGGCGCGAGAAAGCTGGTTCTCTTTTTCGATCCGGTGGAGGATTTTCTGGCTCCCCAGGCTTCCGAAACTCGTTTGCTTCCCCATCTCGCAAGCCTCGTCGTCGACCGGCCGCCGAAGGCGAGCCTCTTCGGGGAACTGTTTCCCTCCCTCGCCCACCGGTTGCTCCCGATTCCGCTGCTCCAGCCGGACCAGGGTTTCGCTGCCCGCCTGGCGGAGGGAACGCCCGAGAATCTGGCGAGCATTCTCGCAAGCCTCGCTCCCGTGAACAAACGCGACGAGCTCGCGGCGCGCCTTGGGAAACGGGACTTGAAGAACCTCTCCCAGTGGCTCGCGCGCCCCGACCTTGGTTTCGTGCAGGCTTCCTTCGTGAAACGGCTTTTGGTATCGGCCGTCGGAGAAGAGTTGCCTCCGATTTCCACCGTGTCCCGGGAAACGACGGCGAAGTGGATCGGGGCGACCCTGCGGCTCGCGAAACGCAATGCCGTCGACACGACTTTGGTTCTCATCCCGCCGGCGGAGCTCGTCGACGAACGGTTACGGGAGATTTGGGCCCCCATCGGGGACGTGCGCCGTCAGGCGGCCCGTTACGGCGACGGCCTTGATTTCATGAAGGAGACTTTCTCCGAGAAGACCGACGTGGTGGACTTGAGAACGGTGCTCGCCGGAACCCGCGGAACCTACCTGGATGCCGACGGGCACTGGTCCCGGGCGGGAACGGAGCTAGTGGCTTCGAAGCTTGCGGAGAATTTTTCCAAGACGGCGCCTAATCCCGGAGCGCTTTAAACCTGTGGGAACCTAGCCGGTTCGCGGCTTACTCAACCCACAAAGACCGATACTCCGCTCCCTCGATGATTTTGACGGGGCTGGGATCACGGTACGTATATAGGAAGGTTTTGCGGGGGCTGTCCGCGGATGTGGTTAAGGAAAGCCATTCCCGATTCTTGGAAACGGCGATTGCAAACATACCGGTAGCGGGGGTGCCTGCAAGAGGAATCAATTTACCGTCTTGCGGAGAAAGCAGAAAAGCCGGGAAACCCGGATAGGAGTACTCGCTCTCCGCGGACTCAGCATTGACCAGGGCCCAATCCTTCACGGTCCGCAGGAAATACACGCCCTCCGTCTTGAACTGCTCTTTGATCCGTTTTTGAACAACGGGGGACGTTTTCTTCTTCAGGCATTCTGAGTCCCCCGCACAGGTAAAGACCTCGCGATCCGCACTGAGCGGCGCAACAGTGTCCGGAGCGGGGCTCATTTTCAACATGCTGAGGCCAAGAGTATCGCAAGCTTCCGCGTTGGTAGCTTTGACTTCCACGACCCGCCACTGGTTTCCGTCCAGCTCATAGGCGACGGCCGCTCCAACGCTGCCTAAGGCGTAGGCCGTTCCAATATTCTTTCCCTTATAAAGTACGGTTCGCATTTGAGGGTCGGTTTTCTGCTCTTTCGTAGTCACCCGCGCGGGACTCGCGTCAAAAAAGGCAAAGCGGATCTTGCCGGTCGTCTTATCCTTCCATATCTGGGCAGGTCCCATGGACTCGCCCTCGGCCGGAGTCGTCTCTCGAGGAAGGGCCCACTTTTGCCGCTTCATGTCCCCCTTCCAGTTCACGGCGATCAGATCCGGCGGGTTGAGGTAGTAGGCCCTCGCCTCAGTCGAATCGAACAGGAAATCGAGTGGGCACGGATGGGAGAAGTGGAGAAGAGAGCGGTCGGTTTTCGCCTCCGCTTCAAAAATCCGCCACTCACACTTGAAGCCATCTTTGGGATCCATGGTCTGCTTCGCGTACAAGTAGGCTGGGCCCGCCAATAGATCCTGGGAGGCGAAGACAAGAAAGACCAGCAAGCTCAAATTTTTCATAATTACATTATACAAGAGGCGCTAATCCCGGAGCGCTTTGAAACTGTGGGAGCGCAACCAGACGGAAGCCAGCCGAACGAGCTCCCGGAAGGGATCGGCCCTGAAAGCGCTCGCCCCTTTGTGAAGGACGGGAATTCCAAAAAGTTTCAGGTCTAGGGCGGAAGCGCCGATCATCCAATCGAAGTCCGCAAGCGGTAGGCGAGACGCTTTCTCCGCCCAGCGCGCGAGTCCCTTGTAGTCGCTTGCCGAAATCACCCGTGTCCCGCAGAGAACGTCGCCCACCGGCTGGCGAACGAGACGCCCCATGGCTCCCGCCATGAGCTGATATCCCAGCCGAGTCGCCAGCGCCATCGCCCCCGGATCCACCGGAAGGCGGAATCTATCGCCGTAAATCAGATCCCCGCGGCCTTCGACCAACGCCTCGTAGAAGCGGCGGAAAGTCTCGGGAGGCGTGCTCAAGTTGCCATCGAGAACGCCTAGCACTTTTCCTTCCGCCCGGCCGAGTCCCCATTGAACGGCGTCGCTCTTTCCCCGACCGGGTTGCCGCAGAGTACGAAGACGGAAAGGACCTTTGTAGTTCTCGAAGCTGCGCCCGATGGCGCCCCAGGTGTCGTCGCTCGAGTGCCCTTCCACGAAGAGGATCTCAGTCTCGACTCTATCGAGCCCGGTCAAACGCGAAAGCAGAGTCGGAATCTTGCCGGCTTCGTTGCGCACGGGAACTACGAGAGAAAGCGACGGCTTGGAAAGCCAAGGTTTCGCCGCCCTCAAAAAGTGCAGAGAGAGCTTCGTGCCGGGCACGAAAGGAGATTTGCCGAGGACGAGAGTTCGCAAGACTTCGAATCCGGCTTCCTTAAGCTCGTAGCGCCAGAGGTCGGAAGAACGCGCCGGCTCGGGAAGCAGAAAGCCGAGCCTGTCACCCGGGCGCATCTCGAGAAAAAGCGCCCGAAGCGCCGAAGAGCTCGCCCCATGCACCACGGGATTCCAAAGAAAAAGTGTTCTCTCCTCGCCGCGCGGAAGAGCGTGGGCGGGCATCGGCTGATCGGGCCCCCAAGGCACCCAATGTTTTCTCGCCGAGGGAAGAGCCTCGAACCAGCGCTGGGACGACGGGTTACCCGGCGAAATCCAGACAAGGCTGCCGAAGCTCGACGTACCGCGGATGAGACGGGCAAGGGATTCGGTCACCCGCCCATTATAGCAACCTCATTGAATATCGAGGTAAACCATCAGCGCGTGCTGCGTCTTGCCGCCGTCGTTGGCTTCCACCATCACGTACTCGCTCTTTCCCTTCAGCGAGGCCGGAACGGAGTAGATCATGCGGATCTTGCTGTACTGCTGATTCGGCGAAACGGAGCCGTAGCTCACCGAGGTGGTCGAGCCGTTGCCGAAGGTGATGAGCGGGTTCGAAATCTTGCCCGCCCGAACCACGACCGGTCCCGGAACCGTCTTCGTCGATTTCACTTTCAGCTGCACGTTGATGGCGAACGAGCTTCCCGCCTTCACCTTCAGAGTGGACGAAGGCACCGGCTGCACGCTTCCGTCGAAGAGCAGCAGCGAGATGGGCCGGTCTATCGCCAGGAACTGGCGAAGGGCCTGCTTCATCTGGCGCCCGTCTGCGAACGTGAGCTGCGAAAGGAAACGCACGTACGTGTCGTCCCCCACCCACGGCCCCGGAGCGATTTCCGCCGGCACTTCCACCTCGGCTCCCGCCGCGATGGCGGGGAGCTGAACGGAAGGCTTGGTGAAGGCGACGAAAGCCGGCGAAGAGCTGAGATCCGTCTTCGCGCCGGTGATTTCCGCGGTCGTGCGGTTTTTGAACTTGAACTTCGCCTCGATCTTTTCGTTCACCTTCGGGTTCTTCGGAAGCGTGATGGCCGTCAACTCGAGGGGGAATCCCGTTTCGGCATCCGTGCGAACCTTCGCCGCTTCCTGGAAGCCGGCGCCCGCGTCGACGTCGAGGGCGACGTCGAGCTGGATCTTGTCTCCGGGCGCTTCGGTCGTAATCGGCGCCGAAACAACACCGGTCAGAGTGGTGCGCGTGTCGGCGGCGAGCGCCGGCAAATCCCTTACCGTTACGCTGAACGTTCCGAGTCCCGCGGCGCCGCTGATGCGCGCGCGGATTTTACCGAGCGCGGTAGCCTGGCGGCCGTAGTTGTCGATTACGAGGGAGACTCTCACCGGCTCGCCGGGAGTGAAGAGCCCGTCACCGGACGTCTCTTCTATCTTCGCTCCGCGCACGACGAGGAACGCGCCCTTGCTGAGCTCGTTCGCGAACGTCGTCTTGCCGATGCCGTACTCTTCCGTCTGCATGAGAGGCTCCGCCTTCGCGAAACCGTCGAGCAGACCCTGATCCTTCGCGCCGAGGCCGCGGCCCTGAACGAAAGCCGCCGCATCGGTTCCGGCGAGAGAGGTTTGGTAAGAAGACGCCGCGCTAAGATCGTACGTGCGGCGGTATTCCTTCGTGTAGATCGAACGGTACTGACTCGCGAACTGGCTGAGATAGGAGTTTTCGTACCGCGAACGGCAGAGAGGCTCGAACTCGGCGAGCACGAGGCCGCTGCAGGGCGGAGAGAAATAGGCTTTCAGCGAAGCCGGCACCGATACCGACGGACTTCCCGCGGCGGGAGGACCGTACGGCGGCTCCTTCGGCGTGTTCGCCGCCGGAACCTGACCGATCCCCACTTTCAGATCCTTCAGGTTCAGGAACTGGCCGTTGCCGCCAGGATCGGAACCGATTGAGCCGGTGATATCGACGGACGCCGCTTGCGCGGGCAATCCTCCAAAGTGAGCCTTGAGGGCGTCGTTGAATCCTTTCGGATAGCTTTCGAGATGGGCCTTCGCGCGCGCGGCGAGCTCGCCCGCGCCGATGCCCTCCTTATAGGGAACGGCGAGAGCCTGGTCCGTCGCGCCAACCGAGCGGCCGTCGAGATAACCTTTGTAGAGGTCACGTGCGGAGCCGTCCTTCTTCCCCTTCGCGCTGCCATCTCCGCGACCGACCTTGTCGCCGTCGGAAGCACCGGGAGCGGGGGCCCGATCGGCGGCTTCGCGACCGCCGTCGTTGTAAGCGGCGTTGTCGGCCTGAGCGTAGACCGCGTTTAGAGCGGCGTTGTAGTTCGCGACCACCTGCTGGTAGTACGCGTACGCCTGACCGGCGAGATTCTCTTCGTAGTCGTAATCCGACTTCGCTTGCAGGTAGGGCGGCCGGGCGGCGGCCACTTCCTGGCGGGCGAGATCCGTGTTGTTGCGGGCACGGCGGACTTCCGAGTTGGCGTCATCGACAACTCTCACTTGGTATTCCCGATCGCGCTGAGACTGAGCGAGAGACGCGGCGGTTTGCTGCTGATTCTGCTGGATGCTCGCGTACTGATTCTGCGCCTTCGTCATCTCATACTGAAGGCTCGCGACCTGGTTTCCGAAAGTCGTGTAATCGTTGTACGTCGCCTGGCGCTCCTGCTCGAGACGAGCCTTGCGCTGACGCAATTCCGCGAGCTCGGGCGTGTCGTCCTGGCGGCAACCCGATTGCTTGCAGGTCCCGTGCACTTTCAGGCACGCCTCGTTGGCCTCCTGTTCGGCTTTAGCCCTCGGCTTGCCCCAGCCTTTGTGGCCGCCGCCGTGCTCTTCCCAGCCGTTGTCGACGTAGGTGCATTCCCACTCGCCGGGGTGGGGTTTGTTTTCGAGGTCCGCAATCTTTTGGGCGATGTTTTGGATTTGGCGATCGAGCCGCTCGATTTCCCGGCGCGCCCGTTCCTGCTCCTGCTGCTTCAACTGAAGCTGGTTATCGACGTTGTTCACCCAGTTCTGGGCTTGCTGAAGATCGTATCCAAGCTGCGTGAGCCTCGCCTGGTGGTTCACAATCAGCTCGTCGATGTCTCGAAGGTGTTGTTCCGCGCGGTCGCGGTTCAGAACCGCCTGGTCTTCGGCGGCTTGGGCGGTGGCCTGGTGTCGCTCGGCCTCCCGGAGGATTTGCTCTTTGCCGTCGAGCCGGGCTTTGGCCTGGTCGGCCACCCGTCTCTGGGCATCGTAAGCGGCTTTCGCGCCGGCGACGTCCAAGTCGGCGGCGAGGAGGCCGACCGAGAGGAACGAGGAAAGAAGCATTACCCCGAGATTGAAACGTCCCATTGAGACACCCTCCTGTGGAAGACCCCGCCAGCGGATATTGCAAGGGCGGTACCAAGCAAGCCTGCGGAAAAACTCCCCTTAACACGGCCACCCTTAGAAAACCTTTCAGGGTGGCGGAGCCAAGTTGACCCCGCCGACATACTGACCTTCAAAGCGGGCGTTAGAAAAGAGGGAAAGTGAGAGATAATTCACGGAAGTTACTACAAGCTGGAGCTTCATGATTCGCGTCGCCCTCCTTCTATTACTCTCGTTCTCTCCAGCTTGGACGGCGGACAAGGAGATGGCGAGCCTGCTCTCCACCTTTAAGAGGGAGGCCATCCGCGAACCGATCGTTCCAAAAATACTCCGGCTGACTCCTCCCGACTCCCCGGTTCGGCCGGCCTTTGTGGTTCCGGTAAAGGACACGAAAGTGACTCCTCCGGTGCTGCGTCTCTACCTCTATAAAGGAGGGGACCGGCCGAAGTTGCTCGCCGATCCCCGCGGGCAAGGGCAGGACACGCTGGTTTTCGATACGCTCAAATCCCTCACTCTAAAGGATGACGACCAGGACGGCCTGATGGACATCAGCCTCATCGCCGCCTTCCGAGCCGAAGGGCAGGTAGTCGAGAAAGCAGCCGAGTACCGCAACGAAGGAAGCAAGGGTTACCGCCTGGCCGGCACGCCGCCCGTGCCGAAAGGGCCGAAGACGGGTTTTCCCCTCCCCCTCGACTGCAAGTTCGCCGGGCTCGACGGCGGATGGTGGGCGGCCGCGTGCCCGGAGGAAGGAAAGCCGCCCAAAGTAAGGCTGAGGTTGGACGGGGAAGTCCGCCTGGAGTTTGAAACCCCGGGAGCGACGGAAATCACGGTGGAAGGACAGGATTCTCGCGCCGTGGCGATCGGATACGACGGGCCCCAATGCCGCGTGGTAAAAGTCATCCGGTTGAAGGACGGGGGCCTCGCCGCCGATACGGACTGCACGCCTTCGACATACTGCGCCCTCGCCCGGTTTCCCAAAGGCCAGGAATGCAATGGCGCCGTGGAATGCGGCGGCGGAGCGGGCGGATTCCGCTGGAAACGGGAATTCGACCTCTGTAAGTAGGTCCGCTAAACTCCTTTCGATGTTCCGCCGGAAAACCCTCGGTCTTGAAACCGCGGTCGTCGGCCTTTCGCTCGCGGCCTTGGTAGTCGTTTTGCGCCGACTTCTGCTCGATGGCGCCGGCATTCTTCCCCACGACAATTATTATTGGTGCTATCCGATCTTCCACTTCTTCGCGGAGGGAATCACCCAGGGCCGCATGCCGCTTTGGAATCCGTTCATGCACGGTGGGGAGCCCTTCTATCTCCTGATGGGGCAGATCCGGCTTTTCGATCCGATCGCGGCGTTAACTCCGTTAGTGGCCCGCTACTTCACGAACGATACTGCGACCTGGTTCAACTGGACACGTGTGCTCCAGGCGGTAGCGATGGCTACCGGCGCCTACCTGGTCCTGCGGCCCCTTGCGCGCGTAACTCTGGTGCGTCTGTCTCTCTTTCCAATACTTCTCTTTTCCTCCTTCGTGCTCGGAACGTTTCCTCAGGACGGGATTCTCGCCTCGTTCGCCTGGATTCCCTATCTTTGTTGGTTCGCCCTTCGGCTCGTTCACCGTAAAGGCTCACCCTGGGCAAATTGGCCCGGGCTCGCCCTCACCACGGGGCTCGGATGGCAGTCGTATCACTTCGCCGGAACGTGGGTGTTTCTCGCCATTGCCGCCGCGGGAATGACCGTGTTTCACAGGAGATGGTGGCGGAGAATTTTTCGCGGCGAATGGAGAGGTCCCGCCCTGCTGGGAGCCTGTCTCGTTGGAATGATGGCGATGCCGAACGCCGCGCTTTATCTGGAGCGGGAAGGTTATGTGTTTCCGCTGCGGATGGCGCCGCCAGATTTTCGCACGCAGCCCCCTTACGGCGGGCCGGTCCGAATTGAGGGCGACCCGACATTCGAAACTTTCGGCTGGTGGATGCCTTTGGATTTCGTCCGCTACACGGGCGGAAGCGTGCAGCCCTGGGACCTGCTTCAGATGGTGGCCCCCGATGGCAATCCCGCGACCCATGGCGATCCGAACGGCGGCTGGGGCGCGCCGTCCGAAAGTTACATTTATTTCGGTTTGATCCCTTGGGCGCTCGGTCTCTTCGGCCTTTGCCTCGGCAGGCATCGAAAGAAATCTCTCGCGTTGTGGATTACTGTAGCCTTCGCGCTGCTCATGCTCGGCTTTAAAGGCGGGCTCTTTCCGCTGATTCGGCCGCTCCTGCCACCGCTGTGGGGGCTGCGAAACACGGGCCTTCTCGTCTCGTTCTTCGAGCTGGGATTTTTGTATTTCTTTCTTCTCGGCGCCGATCGGGTGTTCCGGCGGAAACAGCCCCTCTCCCCGATCGGCCTCGGCTTCTTTCTGGTTTTGGTGGTTGCGCAGCTTTGCACGGCTCTCTACTTCGCCGGTGAACCGGGGAAGCTCGCCTTTCGGTGGGCGTGGACTCTCGGTTTGCCCGCCGCCGTAATCCTTCTCGCTCCCCGCTTCGGATGGAAACGCGCCGTTGCTCCGGTGGTCGCGGCCGTACTAGTCTTGGACCTCGCCACCCACGTGGCACGCGCGCGTCTGCTCCGGGAGGGCATGGAACACCCGAGTCAGCTCCTTGGAGTTTCGACGGAAGCGAAGTCTCCGGTCTTTCCCGAGACACGGGCCGCCTCGCCCAGGCAGCCGCGCGTATCCGGACGCCCACCGGTGCGCTACTTTCCTCTGCTAGAAAAAAAATCCTACGCCTTCTCCGAAGTGGTGACCCACAAGGCTATTAAAGATCCCGTGGAGGAAGCCTGGCGCGGTTCCCGTTGGAACAGCTTCTACCTGACCCGCAGCTACTTCGACTGGATCCATCAAGCGCCAAACTCTCAGGCGATAAGACAGAGCTTCGCCATCGGAGGGCCGACCCTCGCTCTGGAGGGAGGCCAAGTGAACGTGGTCCAATACGACTACGATTCGCTGACGGTGGATACGCGAAGCCCTCATTCCGCGAAGCTTTCCTGGTCCGATGGTTACGATCCTCACTGGGAGGCCGAAATCGACGGTAAACCGATTCACGTGGAGAGGTGGCAGGCGAATTTCAAAGCCGTTACGGTTCCCGCCGGCCACCACCGGGTGCGATTTTTCTACCGCCCGAGATTCTTTCTGGTGGCCCTTTGCTGCTTCTACTCGGCTCTCGCGCTCGGACTAACGGTGATGGTGGCCTCGGTCGGTTTTTCGAAGGCGCGCAAGGCTGCTATCATTCCGTCATGGCGCGCACTGCCGGACTCTTCGGTTTAGTAATCGCGCTGGCCCGCGGCACTTGCCATTGAACGGAGGAAGTTAGGATGGAGACTCACCAGACGGATGTCTGCATCGTAGGGGGCGGCCCGGCGGGCATGCTTCTGGCACTGCTGTTGGCGCACCGGGGAGTGAACGTTCTCGTCCTCGAACAGCATAAGGATTTTGCCCGCGAGTACCGCGGAGAAGTCCTGATGCCCCGGTTTACGGAGTCGCTGCGCCAGCTCCGTCTCGACGACTGGCTCTTGACACTTCCCCACCTGAAATTGAAATACGGAGAAATATTCTTCGGCGGAAAGACAGTCGGGCGGCTCGCCTTTTCGAACGCTTCGAAAGAGGTGCCCTACGCCCTCTGGATGCCCCAGCCCATTTTGTTGCAAGGCCTCCACGACAAGGCGAAAGGGTTCCCGTCTTTCGACATGTGGTTCGGCGCTTCCGTGAAACACCTGGTTCAGAACGGAACCGTCGAAGGAGTCGTGGTCCAGAGGGACGGGAAACAGATTGAAGTCCGCTCGCGCGTCGTCGTCGGCTGCGATGGCCGCTATTCGACGGTGCTCAAGGACGGCAAGTTCCAGATGGAGTACGAGGATCACAAGTTCGACGTGCTCTGGTTCACTATTGCGAAGCCCGCCGATTACGACAACACCTTCCGCGTGCTGCTTTCGCCGAAGCGAAGTTACCTGTTCCTGCCCAAGCATCCGGACTCGATCCAGGTGGGAATACTCACCGGCGTCGGCGGTATGGCGGAGCTGAAGCAGGTGGGCATCGAGGCGCTGAAAAAGGAAATCAGCGAAGCTCATCCGCTGCTGAAAGGATTCGCCGCGTCCCTGAAAGACTTCAGCGCCTTTCATCCGCTGCAAGCCCATCTCCATCTCGTGAAGGAATGGGCGAGAGACGGAGTGCTGCTCATCGGGGATTCCGCGCACTGTTTCTCGCCGGCCGGCGCGATCGGAGTGTCGATGGCGGCCGGCTCGGCGATTATTGCGGCGGATGTAATACTTCGCGGACTGAAATCGGGCAGCGGGCCGTTGCCGGTTTCGGTGTTGAGTGAAGTGCAAAAAGTATATGAGCCGGAAGTGCGCGTAGTGCATTCAATACAGCGGCGCCTTACTGGGGGCGGCCTGGGGAATCTATTGCCGGTAAGGTGGTTGTTGCCGGTGCTCGTCACGATGCTCGCGAACACGCCGTTCTTCAAGAAGACGCAGAAGCGGTTGATGGCGCTGCCTAAGCCGCTGCCGGTGAGCCGCGAGCTGGGGTTCTAAAGCACGGTATTGGTCCCGCCTCTTCGCCTCCTCGATAACGACCGAAGACCACTGAAGTCCTCGACTCGTACGTGGCCCCAGAGCGGCCACGGTGAAGAGCACGGCTCCGCGGTGTCGATCGCTTGGCGTTGGCTAGTTCCGAATGACTCTGTAACGCTTTCTCTCCGCTACTATCCTCGGCTTGGCCTTCGGCTTCAGCCAGCTCTAGCTCGTCGCAGCCATAGGCGAGACGGTGGATGAAACAAAAAGGGAGGGCTCCCGTTTTGCGAAAGACTCACTCAACGCAAAACGTCCAACACCCCAACCAACTTGCTTTTCTGCGTTGGCACTCGGTCGCTATCGAGGAGGCGTAGAGGCGGGACTCGTACTTTGGCCGCCCTTATCCTAAACTCCTGCTTAGGAGGTCCCATGGCCCGCACTGCTTCCACCATGCCCCCGCTCGGAATGCTTGCTCCCGACTTTCGCTTGCCCGACACCGAAGGCCACGTAATCGGCCTTCAAGACGCCAAAGGCGCGAAGGGTTTCCTCGTCATGTTCATCTGCAACCACTGCCCCTTCGTCATCCACATCCGCCCGCAACTCGCAGCGGTCACCGCCGAGTACCAGCGCAAAGGCATCGCGGTATTCGGCATCAACTCGAACGACGTCGAGAACTATCCCGCCGACAGCCCGGCGAAGATGAAGGAAGAAAGAAGAAACGCGAAGTACGAGTTCCCCTATCTCTACGACGAAACTCAAAGTGTAGCGCGCGCCTACCAGGCCGCCTGCACTCCCGACTTCTACCTCTTCGACGCGCAGTTGCGTCTGGTGTACCGCGGCCAATTCGACGACAGCCGGCCCGGCAGCGGCGCTCCCGTCACCGGCTCCGACTTGAAGCGCGCCATGGACGACGTACTCGCCGGGCGAAAGCCGGACTTCGATCAAAAAGCGAGTCTCGGCTGCAACATCAAGTGGAAGGACTGAGCTATAATTTCCCCATGAAAAATCTGGTTCTGGCTCTCGGCGTCTTTGGATTGGCGGCCTGCTCCAATACCAGTGGACCGGCGGCGTTTTCTGCACTGACCTGGATTTCGGCGGGAGCCTACTATACCTGCGGCGTCCGAGACTCCGAAGGTTGGTGCTGGGGATTCAACGGCTGGGGAATGATGGGCAACGGCGAGGCAAGCAGCGAATCTAACTACTATCTCCCCATTCAACCCACCAGCCTCGGATCGCCGGTCACCAAGATTCAGGCGAGCCAGTACCTCACTTGCGCCATCGTTTCTTCCGCCCTCAAATGCTGGGGTGGGGCCACCGGGGGAATCGGGCACTACCCCGGCTCCGACGGCTCCACGACTTCGAGCCTGACCCCGGTGCAAGTCCAGGGCATGGCGGATCAAGTAACCGACGTTTCGGTCGGAATGTCGATGGCGTGCGCCATCCGGGCGGGTGCGCTTTCGTGCTGGGGCGGCAGTGTCGTCGGGCTCGGCGATGGCTCCACCACGGACAGCAAAGTTCCCGTCGTTGTGGCGGCGAGCGGCGCCAGCCAGGTCTCCGTCGGAGAAGACTTCGTCTGCTATCTCACTACGGCAGGTGGAGTGAAATGCTGGGGCGGCAACAGCGGGGGCCAGCTCGGTAACGGATCCACTTCCACCCAGACGACGCCGATGGACGTTACCGGCGCGACCAGCGGAATCACCAAGATCTCCGCCGGAGGCTCTCATGCTTGCGCGATAACTTCGAGCGGGGGAGCTTTGTGCTGGGGTTTGAATCAATACGGCGCCCTGGGCGACGGCACTCTCAATAACGGCCTGGGAGCCGCGCTCGTACCGACTCTGACGTCCGGTGTGACCGACATCTCCGCGGGCTACCGTCACACCTGCGCCCTCGTTTCCGGAGGGGCACAGTGCTGGGGACTGAATGAAAGCGGACAGATCGGCGACGGAAGTCTCACGATGCGCGTCTCGCCAACGGCGGTCGCGGGCCTCACTTCCGGGGTGGCGGCGGTTTCGGCCGGCGGGCATCATTCCTGCGTCTACCTCGGCGATGCAACGGCGAGATGCTGGGGCCTCGGAGGCAGCGGAGAACTTGCGATCGGAACGAATATTCAAGGAGACGGGGAGAAACGTTTCTTAACTCCTCAGACGGTCCTATCGCCCTGATTCTTGACCGCATCCGGCCGGCCCCCGAGAATATTTCTTTTTCCTTCAACCAGGAGATCCCATGAAAGCCCTGCTGTTTCTAACCGTTCTGTTGTCCAGCGTCGGAGCTCAAGCGGCGAAAACCAATCCCGAGGAAAAATGGATTCGCGAAGTCGTGAACAAGTTCCAAACCGCGTGGAATGCGCATGACACGAAAACCATGGCGAGCATCTGGGCGGACGATGCGACGATCATCAATCCCCAGGGCCGGCGCGCCAACGGCCGCAAAGAAATCGAAAAAATGTTTCAGGACGAGCACACGACGATCATGAAGGGAACCACCGCCACCTTCAACGTGGAAACGTTCCGCTTCCGCGGCGGGTTCGCCTTCGTCGACATCGGCATCGAAATCACCGGCATGACCACGCCGGAAGGAAAGACCCTGGAGCCGCAGAAAATGCACGTGGCCGCGCTCCTCACGAAGATGGGCAAGGGCTGGTGGTGGCTCGACGCCCGTCCGTACGCGTTCCTTCCGCCGCCCTCCGAAGTCGCGGCAAAGAACTAATCTCTGCCTTTCGAAGAGCCGGCCTCCGCAAGGGGGCCGGCTTTTTTATTTCCCGACCGAAAAGAGGATCGAGCAGCAAGTGACCCCGGCCTCGGCCTTGGCTAGCTCCGAGATATCGACGGGGACTACTTTGATGCCTCGCCGTACTAGAGCTTCCCTGGTCTTGGAATGACTTGCTTCTTGGAGAATGGAGTCGCCTATTCGCAGGCAGTTGGCGGCGAAGGGCTCACTGGGATCGACGGGAATCCATTCAAATCCCCCAAGCGCTCCTCCGAAGGCCCCTTTTCCGATCCATTGGGGATTATAGAGAAGCACGCCGTCGGCCACTTCCGTAACCGCCGTTTTCAAGTGAAGGCACTTGCCCAGAGGCACGGCCCGCACCTCATAGTCGAAAGGCTCGGCGACCCGAGCGAGCTCCGCGGCCCCTTCTTCGTTGGTTCGGGCTCCTACCCCGACGAAAAAAGTACGCCCGCTCCTTAGAACGTCTCCGCCGTCGAGCGTCGCGGGCCCGTCCATCCATTGCACTTCCCGATAGTGCGACAGCCGCTGCGCAATCGCCTCTCCCTCGCCCCTTCGGCTTTCGGCGCCGGGACGGGTGATGAGGGCGAACTCGTCGGCGACCACCGCAGTATCTTCGACGAACACACAATCCGGAAAATTCGGATCGGCGGGGATCGTTTCCACGTCTACCGCAAGACGCCGCAGTAAAGATTCATAAACTTCGTGTTGGGAAGTGGCTGCTCCGTGGTCGATTACCGTCCGTTCCACGTGAGTCAGCTCGCAATGCGATATCGACGGAGAAACGCCTCGCGTGAGTGCTTTGAGCCTGAGCATGCCCTGCTCTACCACGGTCTACGGCGAAGGCACAAAGGGAATGCTTTCGGGGAATACGAGAGTACCGGCGGCCGAAGGTTTTCGAACACGTTGCGGCGGGGATAAGTGGGCGGGATTAACCGCCCTTCTCTGCTCTTCGAAAGTGCGCGCCCAAAGCGTCGACGGAGCCTTTCGTATTCTCCTTCCCGGACGGCGAACGGCACCCTCGTTGCACTAGGAATCGTCGAAAACTTGGGGCCGTTACCTTGGTATAGGCGAGTCCGTCTATCCGGTCTTTACCCCCTATTCGAAAGGACCAGGACAAATGAAATTCAAATTCCTAGGCATGTTCGTGGCTTTTGCCGCGTTCGGAGCGATCTCTTACGCCGGAGATCATGATCCTTCTGAAGAGTTCACCGCAGGTAAAGCCAGCCCGGCCGAAGCCTCGAAATGCATCAACCGCGTCGTGGCCGCCGGTTGCAATCTGTCCAAGAACGACATGTCCCGCATCCGGGAGAACGTGCAGGAGTGCAAGCACGTCAACAGCAACGGAAACACGACTCAGCTCGAAGTGTTTCTCCTCGATAAGTCGGACAAGCTCGTCGTCTTCCAGACGAAGGGTAAGGACAAGCAAGGCAACACCGTTCCCGGTTCGCGCGGCCAATGCCCGCTCGTGAAGTACACGATTGACCGGGCCGGCATGAAGGACGTGCTTATCCGTGGCAACAAGACGTGGATGCTCTCCAACAGCGGGGCTCTCTACATCATGAACCCCGACCAGTCGGTCGTGGAGTTCCTGAAGAAGGACGGAACGTCGTACTCGGGAGTCACCAAGATCAAGGGTACGGATGACGACGACGAGCTCAGCATAAGCGGCAGCACCTTTAAAGATGTGGTCCTCAGCGCGGACACCGTGAAGAGCCGCCCGCGCCGCCAGCTGAAATTCGAGTACCACACGACTTTCGAGTCGTTGTTCCGCGACAAGTAAGCCATCTTCGAAGCCCCGGCCGGAAACGGCCGGGGCTTCTCTTTTTCGTGGTGAAAGTCTGGGCACCTGTGGAACGTTTGAGACCCGGACACTTTCTGAATTCGGCCCGCCGCCCTTCGTCCGAAGAATACGAAGAGAAAATTTGTACCTTTCCCACCGGTTATAGGGGTTAGGAGTATACGGATTCGTGCCTACCGTGGCTCGCCCTTTGCATTTTTCGGGTCCGGGTTTCCGGGGGGTTTCTTGAAGGCTAATTCAATTATTGGTGTGGTGTTCTTTCTTTTCGTCTGCCTTGCGCCGTCGGCGCGGGCGGAGACCGGTTCCCGGGCGGAGATGGACCAATGGCTTCGCCACATGGGCTTTCGGGACTTCACCGCGGAGATCGCCGAAGCGCGAAAACAGCAGGAAAAGGAAGTAAAGAAGGGCCACCGCAAACAGGTTGGACTCTCCCCGGTCGCCGGCCGTGTGATGGCCTTCTCCGAAAAGCGCTATCAGGCGGTCAATGACGCCCGCGATCTCGCGACCTGGATGCACGAAAAAGTCTCGAACCGCATTGGCGCCGAAGCGTCCGATCAGGCGGTCGCCGACTTCGCGGCCCGCATGCTCATCCTGCAGCCCCAAGAGCTGCCCGACGAATGGCCCGCGGACGTTCAGACCGCGGCCCAACGGGAAGCCTTCACGACTAATTTCGTGGCCAAACAGATTTTGAACGGCGCCGAGCGTGTCGCCAACGATTTCATCACCACCGCCTACGGCGCCGATCGGGTGAAGGAAATTCTCTCCAAGCCCGGCTCCCCGGAGCACACGGAGTTCCTTAAAGACCTCGCGGAAGTGCGTGCGAAGACCCTTTCTTACGTGTCTCTCATGCAGCTCGATACGGAACTCGGTCAGTCGAACTATCTAGGAGACGCCGTGGCACTGAGCCTCGTGCGTGCTTCCCGCAAGAAATCCGGCCAGAACGGGCCGCTGGAGGCCAAGATGGCCGCGAGCGCCATCAAGCACGGAACGCGCCTCGAAAACACCACCACGGCGGAACCCGTCTTCAAGGACGCGAACGGCAAGGAAGTCCGCGTGAGGGTGAACAACGGAAGCTTCGTATACGAGTACTCGGGGCATCGGGAAGCGGCCGATATCGCCTTCGCCGGAAAGCCCTACCTACCGGGCGGCCAGGTGAAAGCCTTCTTCAAGGGCATTCTGGGCAATTTCGTGTCCCGCATGGTTCACTGGGAAGACGGCAACGAGCCCGACATGAGCACCTATAAGGGCCGCCTCCGCAACTGGCTCGCCGACTCCCGTCTTTTCAACCACGGTATTTCCCACGTGGGACAGGCTTTCCATAACGTCGATCCGGAAACGGGCCTGGTGCACGTCGAAGTGCGCGATCTCTACCCGGACCCGGTGTTCGGGGGCGAGCGCATCATCACCATGCGCAACTTCGCCCAGGACGGCCCCTTCCGTCGGCTCGCCGTATCGACTCAAGACGCGGAAAAGCTCGCCAAGGAATTCATCCATCAGGTGGAGAGCTCACCCGACATTCTTAAACAGTGGTCCTCCCAAGTTTCAAAGCTCGATCTCAAGGACGATACGGTCTCCGCGAAACGCAACAAGCAAGAGAAGCAATGGCCCGTTCTATTCAACGAAGCCGACATCAAGCAATGGGTGGAGCTGGCAAAAACCGATCCGAAGAAGTTCGCCGACCTCTATGCCGAGCGCTCGAGGATTGGCTGGGATTTTTTCCTCAAGCAAGGTGTTCACTTCGACACGGGCTTTACGGATTTTCTCGGCGCCGGTTACTGCGCGAAGGGCTGCGTCCTCGCGCCGAAGCTGACCATGGGCCTCGACGTGGAGCCCGTCCACAGCCGCCTCTCCTTCCCTCTCGCCTTTCTCTCCCGCTGGGGCGTCAAAGGCCTTGAGGATTTGCCCTGGGACCGCCGTTTCGTCGCGCCGGTGAACCTCGCCGTTCAGCCGACCGTCGGGGATCTAACCGTACTCGACTACCCGGCCATGACGGACCGCGAGCGGCAGCTTTCCCGGACGCAACCTTTCGTGCCCTTCGCCGATCCCGTCTTGAGAAACCAGCTTCAGGCGATTCCCTGGTCCGCCACCGCAGAAGGCGGCCACGACGACACGTTCCTCGGGGACCTTCTCGGGGGAGTCGAGGACAACGTGCGCGAGTATCGGCTGGCTCTGGACAAAAGCGGCCCCAGCAAAGTTCTCGGCGGCTCCTACGCCGCCCGGGCCCGCGCGCAGCGCGAGCAGAAGGCGAAGGAATCGGAAGGGGAAGAAGCTCCCGAGGAAAGGGCCTACAACAACAAGATCGGCGACCGCGTTACGCGGGTGACGGAAGAATCCCATAAAGGACAATCCGCCTTCGCGACCGACATGCAGACCTTCCTGCAGCGCATGGGACTTGCCCGCTATTCGGCCGACATGGAGCAGGCGCAGAAGGAAAGAGGCACGGTGAACGAACTCGCCGCGCAGACTTTGAAAGGGAACATCGAACGCTTCCGGATGGTCGACACCGCCCGGGATCTGGCCACGCATATTCTCGAGCGCGCCGAGCCGAACATGAAAGACAAAGCTTTCCGCGAGCGTTTCGTGAAGTACGCGGCCGGCCTTCTCAACGTGAAGCCCGAAGCTTCCGTTAAGGAAGTACCGTGGGCCGTCCGGCAGAACCCTGATCTGCTCGCCCGCGCGGAGGAGGTCGAAAGCTACTTCGAGAAAGCCGAGCTCGAGCACGGCCGCCAGCAGCTGGAACGCTTGGTTTCGGATTACCTGCGCACCATGTACGGTGAAGAGTATCTCGAAAAGTATTTCTCTCCCGGAGCGAAAGGCTCGGGCAGCTCGAAAGACCGCAAGGAGTTCGAACGGATTCAGAAAGCCATTCAGCAGGACGTTTCCCGAGTGAGCGGACTCTTCGCCGAGTACCTCTATAAGATTCATCTCGATCCGCAGATCGGAATGACCCAGTGGCTTGGCCGCGGCGTCGCCATGGGCGTCGTCCGGCACGCCCGTCGCAACCAAGACACGGAGCTCGAAAAAAGCTTCGCCGAAGCGGTTCGGGGGCAGGATCTCTTCCTGGAAAACTTCGTCTCGAACGAAATCAAGCTCCGGGACGCGGACGGAAAAATCCGCTCGAACGAAGTGCACACCGGAAGCTTCGCTTTCGGGCGCGGGCGCACCCGCGAGTCCATCATGATTCCATCGGCCGCATTGCCGGCGGACGTGAAGCAAGCGAGAAAAGAAGGACTCGTAGGCAACATCCTTAGCTATTTCGTCCCGGTGAAAGAGGAAAAGGCCACGATGAACCTGTCTCCTCTCGCACGGCTTCGCTTGGGGATTACCCAGCTCAACGGACAAAGCCCGGGCTTCTCCCACGTCGGCCAGTTCATCGTGCACGAGGACGCCGAGACGGGGATCAAGTCGACATTGATCGCGGACAACTACCCGTACCACGACGAGTCCCGCCTCGCTGGCGTTCGCTTCGTGGGCCTCGAGCACTTCGGCAACGAAAACGACTACGGCTGGCTCGGTATCGCCAACATCGATCCGGAGAAGTTCCACGAGTACTCTCAGGAAATGGTGAAACGGACCCGGGAACAGGGCTGGGATCCCATCGCGTGGAAATCCTACAAGCCCACCGTCAACGCCGAAGGCAAAGTCGAGACGGTGCTCGATCCGCCCCGCGCGGATTGGATGAAGCTCATCACCCAGGAAGAGTTCGAAAAGCTGCACGCCGAACAAGATCCGAAGAAGTGGATGGCGGCGTGGCGCGCCGCCGTCGCCCGCGGCTGGTACTTGATGATGCTCGAAGGCACTCATTTCAGCTGGGTGGACAACGGCGCCGGCACCATCGAGATTAAACAGAAGGACGGATCCACGAAGAAGGTGAACGTCCCCGGCCGTTACTGGGAACAGGGAACTTACTGCTCTCAAGGCTGTGACATCGCCTCGATCCGCATGACGGGGTTGCCTCTGGAGGAACCCGGAAAGGAAGGCCAGTGGGCCGGCTTCGTGAAGTTCATGGCGAAGTGGATTCCCATTCCGGACGCGAAAGCGATAGATCCGACGAGCCCGATCGTTCCTCCGGTGAACCTGGCCCTCCAGAAATGGATCCAGACCGACGAGCGGGGCAACCACATTCACCGCGTGCAGTACCCCGTCGCTTCGACGGCGGACCACCAACGCGCCTCGGAATCGCCTCCGGGCATCGAGACGAGCTTGAAAATTACTTCGTGGCTGCGGTCCGCGCCCGCGTTCCTGGACGTCGTGGTTCGCGAACAGAACGCCCACATCGATCCGGTGGAACGCCAGAACGCGATCCACGCGGCGATGGAGCGCACCGCGGTGCGGGCTTTTGCGTCGGGGGCGAAGGACATCGAGGAAGTTTTGGGCGTGGATCCGGAAAAAGTAGCCGAGGCCCGCGAGGCGCTGGAAGAGTCGCCGCAGATGGCATCCGCCGGAGGCTTCCTCCAGGGATGCCAGAACGCGATGGCCGCGGTACGCGGCGCGGTTACCGGCGGACGTTAAAAAAAGTGTGCCTTCAAGAAAAAGCCCCGCCGGACGCTAGTCCGGCGGGGCTTCCCATTAAACTTCCGATCTCAGCGGCGGCGATCGCCGGCCAGCCGGAGCAGATTCAAGAACAAGTTGATGAAGTCCAGGTAGAGGCTCAGGGCGCCGAAGATGGCCGCTTTGTGCGCCACGCCTGAGAGCTCGCCCGGTCCCCCTGCCACTTCGAAGCCGATCGCTTTGATCTTCTGCGTGTCGTACGCCGTGAGGCCCGCGAACACGAGGACGCCGATGATGGAATAAACCATCTGGGCCTGTCCGCCCATCATGGACGGAAAGAACCACGACAGGATAGCCCAGCCGATGAGGCCGAAGAGCGCCATCCCGCAGAACGCGCCGACGGGACCGAGATCCCGCTTCGTCGTGTAACCGAGCAGGCTCAATCCGCCGAACCCGCAAGCCGTCGTGAAGAACACGCTCGCGATGCTGTCTCTCGTATAGATGATGAAAATCACCGAGAGGGTCACCCCGGTCAGAGCCGCGTAAACGATGTAGAGAAGGCTCGCCGTCCCCGCACTGATCCGCTGCTGGGCCGCCGACATTCCGATGACCACACCCAGCTGGGCGATCATCAGACCGTAGAACAGAATGCGGTTTTGTAGAATGGTCATCACCAGCTCCGGCGTACTGCCGACAAAGCTGGCCACCACGGCGGTGAGAAGAATCCCCCCGGTCATCCAGGTGTAGACCTTACTCATGAAAGCCGCGACGGCTTCCGTACGGGCTATCGAAGGAGCGTGAGGACGAGAGTATGAGTTCATGGGGAAATACTAAGCGATTAACCGCGAATGTCGAGAGTGTACTCGAACCGTTCCTGAGCCGAGTTCGCCTTGGCCTTCAGCGTAACGCGGGTGCGATCCCAGTTCAGAAAGATCACCGTCCACGAGGCATCCATGTCCGAGCCCTGCTGCTTGCGGGCGAAAGTGGCGAAGGAAAACTTTTTCGAGAGATTGCCGTTCGGGGCGCAGAAGACGGCGTTCTTCTCGACCGTGATGTGACCGCGGCAATTGGAGCTGATGGCGACGTTCACCCGGTCGATGTACAGCTCGCCGTAGCCGGAGGTGGCCTTCATGGGGAAGAGGTAGTCGCCTTCGGCGAAGTCGTACCCGACCACGATGTCGGTGAGCTCGAGCTTCGCGAACGCGGGCATGGCGAAAAGGGCGAGAGAAAGAACGAGTCCGATGCGCTTCATTGGCTAGCCTCCAAAAGGTTTCGGAGAGAGCTAGCCCGGCGTGTCATCCTCGGCAACGCAATATTTTCAGGGACCGCCAACGGAAGAATTGCAGCTACTTAAGGAGGTTTGGGAGCTCTGATAATCACATGTGTCGGTGACTTTGGTTTTCACCCAACCCGCTTCCGCGCCCGTTCCGGAACTTGGGAACGAGCAGACCGTTTCGTCCTTCGCGTGGCGGGTCGCCTCGAGACAATAATTCAGCTGCGAAGAAGCCCCGCACCAGTTGTTGGTTCGGATGTTGGCCGCTTTCGCGCCGAGTCCCGTGTTGGTGCAGACCACTCCGCCGCCGGCCGCGCGGGTGGCATCGAGACAGTCCTGCCGCGTGAGATGGGGACGGCGGCCGAGACCCATCCCCGTTTCGAGATTGGTCGGGCGCCAGCCGACTTCGTTCCAGCCCCCCGGGCCCACCGGCATCGAAGGCGTGAACCAGACGCAGACCACTCCTCCGGCGGCAGCGAGCCTCGTCTCGTCGCAGGCGTCGAAAGTGTCGTGGGAGTCGAGCACCTTGCCGTCGGGAACGCGCGCGAGATCGTACTTGCTTCCGTTCGGCCGGCAAGTAAGCCGATCCGGGGTGTCGTTGTATTTTTCGCGGACGGGATTGTACTTCCAGTCCCTCGGCAGCTCTTTGTAGACGGAACCGCCGTGGTTGGCGGGATCGTAGGCCTTCACGAGCCCCGCCGACACGAAGTCCTGACGAAGGCGGCGGTTGTCGTTATTGAAGTTGGCCACGCCCCCATCGGCTTGAACGAAGGCGGAATTTTCGAACGGATGCCACGAGAAGATTTCGTCCTCGCCCCACAGCTCTCCGTAAAGAATCAGGTTGAAGTGAAACTCGCCGATCTGGCGGCCGGCGTCCTTGTGACAGCGGCGGCAGGAAACGTCGTCCACGGAAAGCATGCCGCCGTCGTAGTTGCGGGGAACGATGGAAGCGCCGTCCTTCGCGCTAGCCGCGAAGACCTTGTTCGCTCCGTTCGTTTTCCAGGGCGTGCTTCCGACGTTAGTGAACGTGGTTTCCTTCAGCAGCTCCTTCACGAGCGCGGTGTCACCGAAGTCGGGGAGAAAATCGAGCTGACCGTCGGCGGTGGTGAACGTCCCCGGAAAGCTCGCGGTTTTGAGGCTGCGGGGAGTGGGGGTCTGATTGTTCAGCAGAAACTGAATCATGTTTTTGAGGGCGGGAATCATGAACCAGTTCGGGCGCCGGAGCTTGATCCCGTCCACGAGATCTTCGGCCGAGGGAAACGGGCGATAAACGTGGTTGCGCCAGCCGTCCAGCTCGCGGGTCCGCACTCGAATTTCGAAAATCCGCATTTCGCCGTCCGGAAATTTCACCAGAAGCACTTCGCCGAGACGCGTGCCCACGGGAAACATCCAGCGCCAGCGCGAGAAGTTCAGCTTCCAGTAGACGACGGGAAGAACCTGCCCGTTCTGTTTCGGCGCCGACCAGAAGTTGATCTTCACCATGTTGTCGGAAAGATCCGCGCCGCCGCTGTGAAACGGAAAATTGAAATGACCCCGATCGGCGAACAGGGTTCGCCAGCCGCCGGGGACCGCGAGATCGATCAGCTGGGACTCGATGGTGTTCGGGCGAAATCCCTTCGGATCGCCCATGGAGTCCTGGTAGCCGGGAACGATGGACTCGGCGTCGTACCACATGGTTTCCGAGGAATGCAGGACCGCATCGACTCCGGCGTCGTTCACCGAGGGCAGCAACGCCTGGTAGAGGGAAACCTTTGCCGGAGGCATCAGATTGACCCCGCGCGACGCGGCATGAGCTGCGGCGGAACACAAAACAAATACGCCGATCAGACGAATGAGCGCCATCGTTCTTCTCCGGAAAGATTTTGGGATTGGGTTCAGTATCGCTCTGGGCCGGGCATTGCCGGGATTTGCCCTGAACTTGCTCTTAACCATGGTTAATGCCTTGGCCGCGGCGCGAGAGGCGGGTAGTTACAAGGTTGAGTGGAATTTTCCGAATCCGAAATGTTCTCCTGGGTGGAGCGCCAGGCGGCCCTTGGGCCGCGCCGCCCTGGAAGTCCCGCGGGGATCGCCAACGAAGATTTGCTTTTCGCGGAGCTGAAACGGCTCGGTCTTCACCGCGTCCGCCGCGAGCCCGTTCCGGTCACCTACTGGAATCCGTCGGAGGCGGAATTTTCCGTCGAAGGCCGGCGAATCGAATGTTTTCCGATCCCGTTTGCGAAGTTCACTCCCGCCGCGGGCGTCGAAGCCCCCCTCGCCTTCGCGTCTCCCAAAGCGCTTAGCGCGAAAAAAGATTGGCGCGGGAAAATCATCGTCACGGAAGTCTCCTTTCCGGATCTGAACCCTTCCCTTTTGTTGGCCCTCGCTTTCGGCGCCCACGATCCCGAGAACACTTTGCGGGATCTCAAACACCCCGCCACCTGGATCCGGCTGGGCTGGCACCTCTACGGCTGGGCCGCGAAACAGGGAGCCGTGGGTTTCGTGGGAATTCTGAAAGATCAACCCGGCGGCAGCTGCCGGATGTACGCACCGTACGGATTTCGCGAGAAGGACATTCTCGATAAAACCTTACCCGGAGTTTGGGTGGGACGGGATGCGGGGGCCGAGCTGGTTGCCGCCGCGAAGTCCGGAAAACAGGCGCGGCTCCTGGTGAGGGGAACCCAGACCTCGGTCGTGTCCCACAATATCGTCGGAGAAATCGAAGGAGAGACCGGGGAAGCGGTCGTTCTCAGTTCCCACCACGATTCCCCTTTTACCTCGCCCGTCGAAGACGGCACCGGAGTCGCCGTGGTGCTGGCTCTCGCCGAAAAGCTCTCGAAACTTCCGCAGCTACGGCGCAAAATCATCGTGCTCTTCACGTCGGGACACTTCTACGGCTCCCTCGGGACGAGAAGTTTCATTCAATCCAATCGAGAGGGTTTGTCGAAAATCGCCCTCGAGATCTCCATCGAGCACGTAGCCCTCGAAGCCGCGGAAGATGCCGCGGGAAAGCTCATTGCGACGGGACTGAGCGAGCCGGCCGGATTTTTCGTCCCCTTCAACCGCGCGCTTCGGGAAACCACTTTGGAGGCCGTCCGGCGGTGGGACCTCCGCCGTTCCCTCGTGCTTCCCGCGGAAGGTCCCCTCGGCGATTTTCCGCCGACGGACGGAGGCGATTGGTACGAGGCCGGCGTTCCGCTCATCAACTTCATCAGCAATCCGGTTTACCTTCTCACCGACGACGATGCCTTTCGGTGGGTGGACAAGTCCCGTTTGCCCAGCGTCGCTTCGTGCTTTCTCGATCTGATTCGCGTTTTGGACTCGATCCCGGCCGAAACTCTCCGCCGGACGGATTATCCGATGCGCCTGAGAATGATGAAGGCCTTGAAACATCTCATCCGCGCGAAAACCACCGCGTTCGGAATCCGAAACTAGCCTCGGATTGTGCCGTATTCGCGCGGAATTCTCGTCTAAAGCAATGAGTCGGTGAATACCCGATGTTCGGCACCATTCCGTGCTCAATTTTTCCGTCGCGGGAAAAATCGACCAATCCGTAGGCGAGTTCGGAATCCGAGCGGCTACGAATTACCGGCACGCGAGTTGCTCTTACGGCAAGGGACGACGTTCGATTGGGGGGTTCCTTTGTCAGACAATAAGATTTCCGGCGTCCTGATTGTACTTCTCCTTATTGTGGTCGGCGCTATCCTGTGGCGAGGCAACCGTTACATGGCGAGCAACCAACTCCTGGGGCCGAAAGTGGCCGCGCTCGGAATGTCCGAAGTGATTCCGCCGCCGCCGACCCACGAAAGTATCTCGGATATCCCGGAAGTGTGGGAAGAACCGGTACGCAGGGCTCGCCGCCGCTCGGTGCGGGTCGCCTCGAACTCCACGTCGATGCCGATCACCAACACTCCCAACGTGGAGCAAGTGACCATCGCGAGAAGCGCCGGACACTCGGCGCGGATTGAAGGCGGTCTCGACGTGGCCGATCAGTTTTTGCTTCCGACGGCGCGCTTTCAGGTCGCCGTTTCCGATTCGATTACCGTCGGCGCCCATGTCGCGGCGATCAAGAACGCCTTCGGCAACACAGGTTCCGCCTACGGCGGCGGAATCAGCGGCGCTTACTATTTCAATCACACTCCCTTCCGCGGCTTGTCCGCGGACCTGGGAGCTTCGCTCTACCACATGGAAGGCACGAACAAGTTCCGCGCTTCGACCGCGGATCCCATCGTCCTTTCCTCAACGGTGGGCTGGAACGGCGCCATCGCGGATAGGATCACCTTCTCGGCGAACGGCGGGCTCCAATATGCCCACAACCGCGGCCGGAACATCGGAGACATCAAGTTCAACGGCCTTCGTCCTCTCGTGAAACTCGGGGTGGGATATGAATTCTAAACGACTGGCCGCTTTGGCGCTCGGCATTTTCTTTTCTCTGAGCGCCTGCATGCGCATCGACGACGGCATCGGAGCGGTGCTCATCGTGGAATCGCTGCAGAACTTCGGAACCATCGGAGTGGGCGAGACGAAAAACATTTCGTACCTCATCCGCAACTCGGGTGAGTTCAAAGCGACGGCGTTCTCTATACCGACGATCTCGGCGCCTTTCTCTCTGGTCAGCACGACTTGTTCGACGTCCCTCGAAGTCGGGGAGAGTTGCGATCTGACAGTCGCGTTCTCGCCGACCTCGCCCGGAGAAGTGGTCCAAAGCGTTCTCGTCGAGTTCAACGACGGCGCCGAAGTGCGCCGCTACGAGTTTTCTCTAGTCGGAACGGGTACCGCGGGCGCGGCTCTCTCAATCGGGGAGTCGAGTCCGGTGGACATGGGCATCGCTTTTTTCGGTATCGCCAAGACCCGTGACATCACGCTCACGAATAACGGCGCCGGGGCGGCGACGTCTCTGAACGTCACAATCAGCGGCAGCGGCTTTTCGATCACCGGCAACACCTGCGGCTCGTCTCTCGCAGCGGGCTCGAGCTGCACCTTCACGGTGAGACTCTTCTCGATGACGATTGGTCCCGCGACCGGGCAGGTAACCGCGAGTGCCGCGAGCACTACGTCTTTGCTCGTCGATATAACCGTCTCCGTCGCCGGCACGTAATACTGCCTGAAAACCGGCGTATATTCCCTAGTCGCCACAATTGCGCGAGCCGTCCACGAGGCTGGATTTCCTCGCCTTTTCCGCTCCCTCCGCACGTTTGCCGCGAACAGGGCTCCAGCGGGACTCTGACGACCGCGTTCCCCTTTCGGGGCCGCTAGTTACCCCGGGCGCGCTCACCGTCTAGGCGGTCCGTTCACAGCCTTTACAGATCGATCGTGCGGGATTCGTGCGTGGCACCACCCTTGCTCTATCCCAGCCTAGACCTGCTGCGCGTACCTACCCGGTCATCCCAGAAATAGCTCGAGGTTACGGCATGAAAGCACCCAAAATGGCCGCGGCGGCTCTCCTCTTCACCTTCGGCATCACGGCCGCGGTAAGTCTTTACCTGGATCGCTCCGGCGCGGCCCTCAAACTCTCCGCTCTCGGAGACATGGTGGAATCTCAGCCGCTCGCGACGACGCCTTCGGAAATCGAAGCCCAATTTTCCGCAGCCGAAACTCTTTCGCCCCGGCTCCCGGCACCCCGCACCAGGCAGGCCGTCGCCGTGTACCGTCCGCCCGGCAACCAGGCCCCGACGGTCGTTACGGGTACTTATTTCGAAGACTCCTCTCCGACGGCGGTCTCGGCGGGGCTCGATGTCGGCTTTTCCTACGTCCTTCCCTTCGTGAAGGTTCAGGGCGCGATCAACGACCACTGGACGATCGGCGCCCACTTCACCTACGTGGAAAATATTTTCGGCGGCCCGAAGGCGGCGGCCATTGGCGGAGGCCTCAGCGCCACGTACTTCCTCTCCGGAAAGGCTTTCCGGGGAACCTTCATCGATTTCGGAATGGCGGCGTACAAGATGACCACGACGACGATCTACCGCTCGTCCCTGGCCACCCCTATGGCCCTTTCCATGGCGGCGGGCTGGACCGAATACGTCGGTTCCAACCTTTCGGTCACCATCGCGGCGGGCGGGCAATACGTTCACAACTTCAGCCGCAATATCGGAGACGTTCTCTTCGACGGACCTCAACCTCTTCTCAGGTTTGGCCTGGGGTACGAGTTTTAATCGGAGAAACCCATGAACACCTTCTTTCAAATCAAACGGGTTCTCTTCGGAGCGGCGGCGCTTCTGGCACTTTCGGCCTGCGTAAAGGTAAACAAAGAAATTCCGCCGTCGGCGACTCTCACGAGCCTTCAAAACTTGAGCTTCAATTTCGATCTCGTCGTGGTGGGCACGAGCAAGACCACGCACGTTTCGATTCTCAACGACGGAACCGAGGCCGCGGTGAACATCACGTTCACCTCTCCGGACGCTCCCTTCGTTCTCGTTTCCAACACCTGCGGGAGCCTGATCCCCGCGAACGCTTCGTGTGAGCTCGAAGTCAGCTTCACGCCGACCGCCTCGGGCGAGTTTGAGACCACCGTGGACGTCTCTTACAACAACGGACTGAAGGAAGTTAACGCCTCCGTGACGATCACGGGCCGCGCGGTCGCTCCGGCGAGCCTCGCTTTCACGCAAAGCCCCGCTTTGGGCACCGTGGTCATCGGAACAGTCAAGAAGACCATTCTCACCCTCACCAACTCGGGCGGCGCGTCCGCCACAGGGATCGCGCTGAACGCACCCGGCGCTCCCTTCCTCGTGACGGGGGGAGATTGCGGGACGACTCTTGCGGCCGGCGCTTCATGCAGCGCGGAAATCACTTTTGTCCCGTCTGCCTCCGGCACCACGAGCGGTACGATGTCGGCGGACTACCAGAACGGTTTCGCGGCGGCTCAAGCGGCCTTCGACGTAATCGGATCGGGAGCGACACCGGCGAGCGTGGTCGTCACTGGGGGATACCGCTACGGTTCCGTCACCATTGGGCAGACGCTCAACAAAACCTATACTTTCGAGAACCAGGGGGAATGGCCGGCGGGCGATATCGAAATTGAAGAACTTCCGTCGCCTTTCTCGCTTGTCAGCACGACCTGCACGGGGGATCTGGATGCGGGAGAGACCTGCGAGGCGATCCTCGCCTTCACGCCCTCCGTGACAGGTCCCCACGACGGTTTGGTGGAGCTCGCTTATCAGGACGGGCTCGATCTCAACTGGGCGACCCAGGACTTCCAGGCCCTTTCTCTTTCACCGGCATCGATTTCGGTCACGCCTTCGGCTTCGCTCAACTTCCCGCGCCTCGCGGTCGGACTCACCTCCGATGTTTCCGCGGATTTGAAGAACGACGGGGAAAGCGAAGCGACCGGCCTCAATTTCCAGAACATCAGCGCTCCGTTTTCGATCGTATCGAACACGTGCCCCTCGACTCTCGCTCCGCTTCAGACGTGCTCCGTCACGGTACGCTTCGAGCCGACCGACGAAGGCCTCTTCTCCAGCGGAATGGATGCGGCGTACGAATCGGGCACCGGAGCGATGGCCTATGGTTTCGCCTTGTCGGGAGAAGCCTTCAAGCGCCTCGTCTTCGTGTCCTCCGCCAAATATGACGGAAATCTCGGCGGCACCACCGGCGCCGATGAGAAGTGCCAAATTCACGCCGACAGCCGAGGCCTCACCGGCGTTTGGATGGCCGTTCTCTCGAGCTTCGAAACCGACGCTTTCGATCGCCTCTCGCTACCTGGCACGCTTTTCAATCTCGGCGGCCAGGTGGTCGCGGGGTCCACGTCCGACCTGACGACGGGAAATCTCACATCTTCCGTTCGTTACGACGAAACGGGCACCGACAATGGCGCCGACCACGTTTGGACCGGAACACGCGGAAACGGCGAATCCTCGTGGAAGAACTGTGTCGATTGGAACTCGTCGGCGCTGCTGCTCCCAGGCAAAGTGGGATCCTCCCACCAGCTGGACCGGGACTGGCTCGCGAAGAGCGACGACACCTGTCTGGCTTCCCGACGCCTCTACTGCGTGAACAGCGATGCGAATTTCTCACGTTTGAAATCCTTTACAGCCTCGACCGGAGACTCTAACGGCGAAGTGAAGCTAAAGCTCGAGTTTCCCGCCGCGCTAGACAATTACGACGTAGTCCGCGTCTTTCGCTCGGTGGGATCAGAGCCCCCCGGCTGCTTAGGACTACTTTCCACCGAAGTGGCCACCATGCGTGGAAACACCGACCGGGAATGGGTGGACGACACGGCGGAACCCGGTAAGAAGTTCGGCTATCGCGCGTGCGTCTTCGACGCTTCGGGCACCGCGCTGACCAGCACGAGCACCATCGGCATTGCGAAAGCGCCTCACTATGTGTTCGTAACTTCGAAGAGATGGCAGGGAGATCTCGGCGGAACCGCGGGAGCGGACCTGAAATGCACGCAAGCGGCGGGAGCCGCCGGGCTACCCGGCCCGAGCTGGAAGGCGATTCTATCGACGGCTGACGTGGACGCCCGGGACGCCATCACGATCACCGGCCGGATCTACACTCTCAATGGAACCCGGGTAGCGAACAGCACCTCGGATCTATGGGACGCGAGCATCAATAAGCCCGTGCGATTCGACGAGTACGCGAAGAACGTGGGCTCCGACGATGTTTGGACCGGCACCAACGCGAACGGCACGAGAAACGCCGACACCTGCGTGAGTTGGACCAACTCGCTGGCCGACGGAACCCGAGGCCGCATCGGCGACACGACCGAGACGGATGCCGACTGGCTCAGCGACAACAAGAACAAGTGCAACGTCCTTAACCGGCTCTATTGCATCAGCCAGTAGCGTTGCTCGGGTTGGGTGCCGCGATACGGGGCGATGTAGTCGTTACGACGGCACGGCATGTGACCCGTTCCGCCCCGGCGGGTATCCGAGGAGAGCTTCGTCCTTGCCTCGGGGCGGCCTGCTAGAAAACCCCTTGAGGCGGTTGTGCACCCCGCAAAGTAATTGCAAATTTTGAAGGTTGTTCGAACCGCCCAGACTCCAAGGGACGATGTGGTCGATTTGGAGGAAGCCGCGGCTCCCGCACTGCCGGCATTGGCCGCGGTCCCGGCGCCAAACGGCCCGTCTCACTTGAGCGGGTATGGCTCTCGTTTCCTTGCTTGGGGTTCTCGGCAGACTTTTCCGTGTAGGTTCCCTCGTCGGGTCAGTTTTCTCGACGAGAAGTTTGAAAGCTTCCTTCACGATTTCTTCGAGCTTTCCTCTGGGATATTTATGCCGAAGACGATCTTGTAGCGCTTTGTACAGGGCGACAGTCTCCTCGTCGCCGGAGAAGACGAACATCGTGTGGGTCTTGCTGATGGGCTTCAGCTTCTCCTTACATTCGCCGGCGAATGTAACGGGGGCCAGCTTCTTCTGAAGCTCGTACTTGCTCTTGCCTTCCGTTTCCGCAATTAGCTCCTGGTGATTCTCTTGCGTGACCTGCGGAGCCAAGAGGCTTGCGTTAGTCATGGTGAGTTTGCCCGAGGCAATCTTTTCCAGAATCTCGGGAAACTGCCTACTCAAACGCGCCACTTGAATGCGCTTGCAGGTACTCGCCTCGGACAGGCCGAGTTCTTTCACGCAGAATTGAAAGAGAGAGGAATATTCAGGCAGGAAGAGTCTTCGAAGATCGACTTCAGCGAGATACGAAAGAAACCTCGCTTGAGTCTTTCTCTCTTCGGCCATCGAATTTTTCAGGGCTTGAATGAGTTCGGTGTCTTTCATTCCCCTTTCTTACCATCCAAAAAAACAATCCCTCTCCATGGCTCTCTGCCGCATTCTCAGGATCAAAATACCCCTGAGGTACGGGCACGAAGAAACCTTCCGAGGTGCAAGTGTTGTGGCGGCATAGGACCCCCGCATAACGCCGATTCCCGACGGTGGGAGAAACCGCGGCAAAATTCCGTCAACCGTTTTCTAGATCCGAAGGTAGGTCGCGCGAGGCTAGATCCGCGCTACTTCTCCGATACCCGAACGCGCGAAACAGGCATGACCCCTCTTCTTAACTCAATCAGTCTTTCGTAAAATTCAAAACGACGTGCCCGTCGCGGGAGATGAGCGGCAGGAGAGCGATCCGTTTTTTCGCGGCGAAGGGACGCACCCATTCTTTCTCAATCTTGTCGAGACAGAGGAGGTAGGCGCGCCCGCCCTTTTCCAGAGAACCGAGGACGGCCTCGAGCTCCGCATGGGCCACTTTTTCTCCGGCGGAGGGAGAGAGTTCGCCTAGGACGAGAGAAAAGGTTTCTCCCGCGGTAAGCGCGCCTTCGAGGCGGGAATTTTCCCGAACTTCGAGCAGTGGCCCGCCGAGCCCCAGCTTTTCCGCGTTTCGGCGTACGAAGGCCGTACCCAGAAGATCTCTATCGACCGCCACCACTTTCGTTTCCGGCCAGCGCCGGCGAGCGACCAGCGGCATCGGTCCGTAGCCGCAACGGAAAGTCAGGATTGAACGGAAGGGAACCTTCGGCGCTTGCCTCGGGAGCGCATCGAAGAGAACCGGAAGTCCCTTCGTCAGCCGCTTCGGATCGTCCCCGCCCAGGTCGAACGGACGATCGAGACGCATACCGTCCACTTCCACCGTGTCTCTAAGGTAGAGGTCCGTCTGTTGAACCTGAGACTTCGCGGCCCCCAGGGAGAAAACCGTGTGCCTCGCCCCCCGGGCGACTTCCTTTAGCGGCCAGCCGTGGTGCTCCTTCAGCTCGATGAGAATGGGCGCGAGATCGTGAATGACGACCAGGCGGAGGTCCCCTTTCGAAGTCAGGCGCGAGCGCCCTTCCTGAATCAGGTTCTCGATGAACGGCCGCCCGATCCGGGCCGGTACATTGCAAAGGATCCAGTCGTAGACCGAGCCCTTCACGTCTCGGAATCCGAGACTTCCGAAAGCCTCCGCGTTCGAAAGTCCGTTTTCCTTGGCGTTTCGCCCGGCCCATTCCACGGCGAGCAAATCCCGGTCCACCATCTCCACCCTCGCCGCCGGAAATTTCGCCGCAATCGGAAGACCGAGAGCCCCGTAGCCGCATCCCATGTCGAGAACGTAGGCGGGCTCGGTTTCCGCCAGATGGGCGAGCAGTAAAACCGTACCTTCGTCGATCCGCTGAGTCGAAAAGACGTCGTGGGGAACTTGGAGCTTCAGCCGTTTGCCGAAAGCGTCATAGGGATAAGTAGCCTTAAGCCAGGGATCGAACATGGATGAGTTATAATCTTATTTTCGCCCCCACTCCCCCAAAACATTTTCGGAGAATCAAAATGAAACGAGCCTTGTGGTTTGCCTTCGCGGCCTCTGGATTGGGTTTGCTAATGGCATCCTGCGGCAGCGGAGTCGATGCTACCGTGAAGGTGGGCGCCATTTCGACGGCGGCTACCGTGCGCGGCCTGCACTCGGGCCGCTCGGTGCCGACCGACGCGGTGCAAAGCTCCACCGAGTATGCCTTCGCCAAAGTCGATGGCATCAAGCTTCAACTCAATTCGCTACAGACCGTGAACGGCACGAACAACAGCAACATCGTCGAATGGTCGCCGGCGAAGGAAGTCGTCATAGCACCCGGTTCAGCCAACACCCTCGACATTTCCGAGTCTGTCAGCATCCCCGCCGGGACCTATGCCGGCATGAAAGTCCGCTACAAGAACTCGTTCCAGGTGAAGGCGTTCTGCCGTACGGCGAACTATTTCGTGTACACGACGGCTTCCGGTATCACGAGAGTAGCGATCGGCAGCACCCCGGGCTCGATGCCCACCGACTACGATTACTACGCGTACCCCTTCGCCGAGATTACGACCGTAACGAGCGCGACGGCGGGAACGGATGAGGCCCAAGCGGAGACGAACAGCAGCTACACCATTACCGAGAGCTCGGCCCCGCAGATTTCCATCTTGTTCGATCCGTCCTATCTCGTGACCTGCTACGACGGAAACAGCACGGTCGGCGGCAGTAACGCCATTCCGCCGTTCAACTGGACGAACAACAATAGCATCCCTGCAACGTCGTTCTTCCCGGACGCGAGCCCGAACTTCGGCATGGGTTACGTGCCGATTTTCATCTGGGTCTCGACCACCGCGGGCGAAGCGGCTCCGACGGCGGAAACCTATGCGTCCCATCAGAATCAGTCCACGCTGACGGCTTCCACCCTCGACTACAAGTCGGTCGCCATCACCTCCTTCGCTTTCAAGTCGGACGGCACGCTTCTCGATGCGAGAACCCGCACGAACTCATCGGGCGCATCGGGTGACCTTCAGCAGTTTTCGTCCGACTTCTCGAAGAGCGGCGCCACGTTCTCCTTCAAAAACGGCGAGTGGACGTGCGACGCGGACTACACGAACTGCCGCCCGATCCAGGACCGCACGGTGACGGGTTTCGCCCGAACCAGTGACTTCACGAGCGCCTCCAGTTCCACACTGGGAGACGGCCCGGACTGCGGCCTGACCATTACTGACCCCAACCATCCGGAGTGGGGCAACCGCGCGCGGGCCTGCCTCGGTACAACGCCCACGCTCTACTGGCGCCAACTGGTCCGCTAAATTTCCGGGGACGGGGCCGCCTTCGCGGTGGTCCCGTCCCGGCCCGGAACTCCCGTGATTTCCGCGCACTAGCGGTATACGAAACCTCCGCCCAAGATCTGGTCGACGTAACCCCTCGTTTTCCCGCCCTTTCGCCATCTTTACAGATAGGTCTGTCCAAACTTTGATCGCCTCCGTATGCCTGCTCGTGCGGGATTTCCGGGTGGAATGGATGCTGCAATATCTTAAATCGCCCACAGCCGTCGCATACTCACCTAGGTAACACAGAAGCCTCCGTCGAATTTCCGCCGCGCCTCTCAGAAGAAAATGAAATCCCTTATGAGGCACAGCCTTACTCGAATTCTCACGGCCCTCGTTCTCTCCCTTACGTTGTTCGCTTGCGGCGGCAAATTGGAGAGCAGCCGTAGTTCCGCGCTCAGCGGACCTCCCGGCGCGGGATCGGGTTCGGGCTCCGGATCGAATGCCGAATCCGGTTCGGGCGGTGGCGGAGGCGGCACGGGCGGCTTCAGCCCCAAGACTTTCGTAAACAGTGAGCTCAAATGCGTTCTTGAAGTTCCAGCGCTCGCGAGCCGCATCCGGGTTTTCGTCGACTCCCAGCTTCGCTTCTATCAGGGCTTCGAGCCCCCGGCCTTTCCCCTTCGGATTTTCGCGGGCAAAGGCGGCCAGCTCGTTCCCTTCGAAGTCCTGGACGTTTTGCGGGACCCGGCGGCGATTCGCGTGGAAGCCACCGCGACCCCGAACCCGGACGGCAGCGCTTCGGTGCTCATCCGCGGACTCCAGCTCGGCATCCTTCCCGTGGGGGTCACCGTTCGTAACGGAGCGGAAGTCACCACCTGCGGATCTTCTTTCATCATCGAAGGAGCGCCGGCTCCCGTGCCGTCCATCGTCACTCGGGCGAACGGCGCGGAAACGGTTCTCCCGATGCCGCTTTCGACCGGTGAAGCGGTGCGGATCAGCTGGACTTCGGCGAACACCCGCGACTGTCTGCTTTCCCAGGACGGAGCGCCCGGCATTCAGATTCCCCCGACGGGTGAAATCATGGCGGGTCCTTTCACCAACGCCGGCTCCACTCTCGCGGAGCACAGTTTCGTGGTCACCTGCTTCGGCACGGGCTCGACGGAACTTCGTTCTTCGACGGTGCGGGTCGGGGTCAACCCGGTCCCCACTCTCAGTTTCAATCAGGTCGGCGGCACGGCTCTAGTTAAGGTCGGAGTCGGCGCCAACGTAAACGTCGAATGGGCGAGTCAGTTCGCCACGGGCGGATGCACGCGCCAAGAAGGCGCGAACGGAACCCCCGTCATGGTGGACCCGTCGGGAACGTTCAACCGCACGAACGTGACGGCGGACACGGACCTCATCGTCACCTGCAAGGACAGAAATCAAGGACTCGTGACGAGAACCGTTCAAATCAGAATTTTGCGCCCGGCGGTCGCGATCACCGCCAACAATGTCGCGAGCAGTTACACGGTTCCGCCGGCCACTCTGAACTTCAATTTGAAGTGGACCGCCACCGACGTCGATAGCTGCTCCGTGAACCCGGGCGGCATGGCCGGTACGGACGTGAATCTTTCCATCGCGAGACCGCTCGGCACGACGGAATACACCGTAACTTGCCAGAGCGCTCTCGGCGAAATCTCTTCAAAAGTGAACGTGGTCGTTCCATCGGTGACGCGAACTTTCCACTGCGCGAGCGGCGGCCACAGATACACCGAATGCCCACAGAGCGGCACGATCCTCTCGATCGTGACCGTCGACAAGGTGTCGGCCGCGTCCTGCAGAGTTAACCGGGACTACGGCATGAAGAACAACAACACCATCCTGTGGGTCGACAACGGCTGCCGCGCCAACTTCACCGTCGTAATCGTTCCCTGAGGTAAAAAAATGAAGGACAGCGCCACGATGACGTTGGCCATCATCTGGATGGTCGGCGTTCTCGCCACCTTTCAGAATCAAAGAGCGGCGACCTACGTCGTGCGGGCGCTTTTTCTCGTCTTCGTATGGGCGTGCCTCTACGCCATAGCTTACTCGGTGGTATCTCTCATTGACCCGACGAAACCGGGCACCATGCCAATGGGCCCATTTCTCTTCGCCTGGGTGGCAAGCCTGGGTTTGATGCCCCTATTTACCTATTTTTATATGAGGCGATGGGTTCCCAGACCCGTACTGGAATCCTGGATTGTCAGACTCCAGTTTCTCCTGCTCATCTCGCTTCGGCTCTATCAGATCTTCACGCCGTAAACGGACTGTGGCGAAATGAAGCGAATTGAGACGGCTTGTCGCCTCAAGCCGCTTTGCGCTCCAAGTAGATAACCTTCGCCTGCTGCACCGGCTCCAGGTACGCGGCCGTGAAGCCTAAGACCAGCCCATATAGAACGTGGGCATTGAACCCCACAAACCCCAGAAGCGCCGGATCCTGAGTAAGCCTTCCGAAGAAGCCCACGCCCGCTAGCGGAAAGAGCACGAGCTGAGTTAGAAACCAAAGCCCCACCCCGAAACCCACGCCCGAGCCGATGACGTTGTCCCTCGGAAAGAAACGGGCTTGAAACGCGCTATAGAGCAGCGGGAAGAGGACGGTCCCGCTGAAGAAATGCAGCGCGAGCCCTCCCCACCAGGTCAGGGAGAATGTTTCCACGGGCCGGTCGGTAAATCCCTGCATCAAACTTCTCGCGAAGTCGAACTCGGGAAAATTGAGAAAGCGCGCTACCGGCTGGACGACCACCGTAATCAAACAGGTCGCCAGAAAACCGCCGATGATGAATCCCGCCACGCGGCGCGCCCGTGTTTTATCCAATGACATGGTCCTATCCTCCTCCCGCGGCCGCATTGTCGGCTACGCAAGAGGATGGAATGCAGCTCATGTGCCAGAGCTCCAGCGGACTCAGGGTTTGAGGCAGAGCTTTTCGTCCCAGTTCCACAACATGCCGAACTCGACCTTGGAACCGAAGCGGCTCATGCAAGCACCTTCGAAGAGAATGGTTTCTTCCAGCTGATCGCCGGGCATTTGAATGTGGCAGTGATCGCCCACGCAGTAGCCGGTGCCGCGCTTCTTGTTGTTCATTCCGTACAGGTTGAAGAAGCCGTTCTTCTCCTGACGGATCTGGTAGGCGTCTCCCATGGGAAGCCCGACGATGCGATACGAGGAAGCGACGTCGATGGACTCGACGTGACCGCGGACGTCCCGATTGATCTTGATCGTCGCGGTGACCGCGAGCGTTCCGTTAGCGCCGACCCGGCCCGCCCAGGTTCCCTGTCCTTCATAAGTGCCGGCGCGGTTGGCGAACGGAATGGCCGCGAAAGACGCGGAAGTGAAACCCACGAGACCCAAAATCATCAGCAAACGACGCATCGAAATCCCCCAGAAAGGTAACGTTGGGCTTACCTAAAGGGGCCGGATGGATTTTGTCAAAGACGCGCTTAGGCGCGGCGGCGAAGGGCCTTGGCGGGCGGAACGGCCTTACGGAAAAGGCCGAGCTGATGGATGCCGAGCTGCCGTCTGACCATCACCGGCTCGAGGGGAATCGTCGTGAAATCGACGAGGTGATCGTGGGGCGAGGTGCGCTTTTGATTGAGGCCTATGGCTTCCAGAATCTTCATCGCCCAGTCCCACTTCGGGGCGGGGCTAGACAGGAAAATGAGCCCGCCCGGCTTGCAGAGAGCGACGAGGTCGTCGAGGCAATCTACGTGCTCGATGAGCTCCATGGCCACCACAACGTCGTAGGTGTCGGCTTTCAGACCCATGGACTTCCACTTGCGGATGTCGCCGACGACCGTACCGGGACCCGGAACCAAATCGACTCTCGTTACCTCATGGCCCATTTCGGTCAAGCGATCGGACATCCAGCCGGCACCGCTCCCCACTTCCAGAATCCGGGCCTCGGTGGGGGCGTACTCCTCCAAAATTTTCAGTTTCCGGCGCCTCGAATAATCCGACATGATCGGCACTCGCGCGGCCGGAGCTTCGGCGGGCGATTCCACCGGCATCGGAACCAAACGAAGCCCGCTCGCGCCCTTCGAGGTGGATTCCCCCTCCTCGTGGTATTCGGCGTCCTCGTTCACGGCCCAGGGATCGAAGCGGCGGGTTCCCGCGGCGATGTTTTCCGCCGTGAGAAGGGCCGTCATCATCGAGTGGTCCTGGTTGTTGTACTTGTGCATCCCGTTGCGGCCCACGAGGTGAAGCTGCGGAAACCGCCCTTCCAGCTCGGCGCGTACTTCCTCGAGAATGCCCGAATAGATTCCGTCGTAAACCGGGTAGGCCTTCGGCTGGCGGACGACGGTCCCTTCCACGAAATCCTCGGCCGCGATGAGACCCAGCCGCTCCACTTCCTTGCGCGCCAGCCGGATGAGCGACTCGTCGGAAGCCTCCCAGAGCCCGTCTCCTTCGAAACAGAAGTACTCGAGACCGAGGCAGGCCTGTCCTTTCACGGGAACCAGATGGGGGGACCAGGACTTGAAATTCTGAATGCGGCCGACCTTCACGCCGGGATCGTGGATGTAGAGCCAGTTGTCGTCGAAACGCTCGTTGTCTTTCACGATCAGCGCGACGGTGAGAAAGTCGCGGTAACGAAGCTGCTGGACGCGCGCGGAGCAACGGGGCTTCGGGTCGAGCATCGAGATCACTTCGCGTAGCGGAGCGGAGGACAGCACGTGATCGCAGGTGACGGTAACGTTCTTTCCTTCTCCGTCGTGATAGGTGACCTTCTGCGGGCCGTCCTCCTCCATTTCGAGGGCGGTGACCCGGCAACCCATGCGGATTTCCCCGCCGTGCTCGGCGGTGAGCTTCGCGGCCGCCTCCCACATCATGCCCGGGCCTTCTTTCGGATAATGAAAAGACTCGATGAGAGTTTTCACCCTGTTGGCGCCGCGGAAAGGAAGCAGGCTCGCGAGCGCGTTCCAAACGGCTTTGCCCAAAGAAAGCCCCTTAATCCGCTGGGCAGCCCAGTCGGCGGAGATTTCCTTGCAGTCCATGCCCCACACTTTTTCCGTGTAGGTCTTGAAGAAGATCTGAAACAGGCGGCGGCCGAACTGATTGCAAACCCAATCCTCGAAGCTCTTCGGATTGGGCACCGGAAAGAGTTTCGCCTTCGCATACGAAAGCATGCAGATGGCCGACTCGAGGATACCGAGATTGAAGAGCGCCTCCGCCGGTTTCAGCGGATAGGAGAAAAACTTGCCGCGGTAATAGATGCGCGACTTGCGCTTCCTGACCAGCATGCCTTTCGGCAACAGCTCGTTCCATAAAGCTTGAACGGGTTTCGATTTCGTGAAGAAGCGGTGGCCGCCTACATCGAAGCGAAAGCCCTTGTACTGAACCGTACGCGAGATTCCCCCGACGTAAGTCGGATCGCCTTCGAGCACGAGAACTTTCTTACCCTGCTTCGACAGAACGTAAGCCGCGGTCAGTCCCGCGGGCCCCGCTCCGATGCAGACCACGTCGAAGCTCGAGCGGCTTTTTTTGCGTGCCTTTGCCACAAGCACTTATCGGCGAAAAGGCGGGAATGCATTATCTGTGAAATCGACTACTTAAATCTGAGGGGTATGGCGCCCCACAATACATGACGCCCTGCATTAGTCTCTCTTCCGGCGGGAAGGGGTTTCTCGGTAAACCCTGGTCCCACAAGGAGTTAACAATGCGTTTCCTAGCCATCTCACTTGCGACCCTAATTCTTCGTCTGCAGACGTTCCCGAAACCTCGGCCCTTCAAGCGGTAGGCCGCTAAGGTAATGTACCGGGCCCGCCTTTTCGCCTCCTCGATAGCGGCCGCGAGCCAACGTGGTCCTCGAGTCGTACGTGGCCCCAGAGCGACGAACTTTACCTGCCTTGCCCTCATTCCCCTTCCGGAGTGTTCGCCTGTATTACCCCACACGCGATCTTATCCCCGGAGTTTCCTCCGGGCTGCGAGTTCAGATCATCCCCATCCCGATGGATAATCACGGACCGGCCCACCAAATCGTTCCACGATTTGAAACCGTTCCCCTTAGGGGCGGCGATCTTCGCTTCCAGAACGGCGTTTCCCTTGCCGTCGGCCTGAAGGTTTCCGAAATCGCCCACATGGCGATGGTCCCCCTTGGGACCTCCGTGGCGGGAACCCGTCGGATTGTAGTGGTCGCCCGCTTTCTCGGCCTGCTCGCCGTCACAGCTTCCGTTTTGGTGCACGTGAAAGCCGTGCTTGCCCGGGACGAGGTTCGAAACGTAGGCCTTCACGAGCAGATCCGTTCCTCGGAGCGTGAAATCCACGGTACCGCTGACCCCGGAGTCACTTTTCGGAACCAGTGTCGCTCTCGCGAACGGCTTGAACTGGTCGGGCCGGGCGCCCTTCAGATTCGACGGAATCAGAAATAGAGTGAGAAATAGAATAGCGGCGATTGGCTTCACCATGAGCTCGTTCCTCCTGCCTTGGTTCACACGCTTTCGTGCTGCAAGCGAAGTGCCGGAACTTCGTGCGCCCGCCTTTTCGACGGAGCCAGATTCGTCCAAAACCATTGCGCCGATAGCTCGGCTACTCGGTCCAAGGTGCCCGGCTCCTCGAATAGATGCGAAGCCCCGCCGATCACCTCGAGTCTTTTGTGAGCCGAGCCGAGCCGTTCGAACGCCGCCTGATTCAAATCGATGACGGTTCCGTCGTTTTCCCCAACGAGAAGGAGAGTCGGCGCGCGTACCTTCGCGAGCGACTCGACGGCCAGGTCGGGCCGCCCTCCCCGGGAAACCACCGCCCGCACCGCCAGCGGATTTTCGGCCGCGGCCTCCAAGGCCGCCGCCGCACCCGTGCTCGCGCCGTAGAGTCCCAGCGGCAGTCTACCGATCCTCGGCTGCTCCGAGAGCCACCGGATCGCCCGGCCCAGTCTCTGGGCGAGCAGAGGGATGTCGAACCGAAAAGTTCCATTTCTCGCGTCCAGGCTTTCCTCCGTACCGGTGAGCAGATCGAGGAGGAAGGTGGCCAATTTCGCCTCATGGAGGCGAGCCGCCACGAATCGGTTCCGGCTGCTCTTTCGGTTACTGCCGCTGCCGTGAGCGAAGATCACGAGCCCCTCGGCACCGGGCGGCTCGCTCAGATCGCCCACGAGACAGGAATCGCCGACGGAAAACGTCACGCGTCTTTCGCGCATCGGGCCCTTCCTTCTCCCGGGCCCTCCCTGGTCTGAGAGGGCTCGAGGCTTTCCTCCAGAAGAAAACGGACTTCCTCGTCGGTAGTTTGCCTGAAGTCCTGATACCACTGCCCGACGCTGAGAAGGTTTTCGGGTACGAAAACACACTCCACCCCGTCGGCGACGCTTTCGACCGATCGATACGCTTCGATGGAGGATACCGGCACGGCGACCACCACTTCCGCGGGCTTCAATTCGCGCACGGCCTGCACCGCAGCGAGCATGGTCGACCCGGTCGCGATCCCGTCGTCGACCAGAATGACCGTCTTTCCGGCCAGGGAGAGCGGCCGCGCCCTGCCTCGATAGAAGCTTTCCCGCCGGGCGATCTCGGCCCGCTCTTTTTTCGTGACCTCCTCGATCGCCTCCTTCGTCACGCGCGCCATGCGAATGACCTGATCGTTAAGCACACGCACTCCGCCGCTGGCGACGGCCCCCATGGCGAGCTCCGGATCCACCGGAGTTCCCAATTTTCTGACGACAAAAACATCGAGGGGCGCCCGAAGGACTCGAGCAACCTCATGGGCGACCGGCACACCGCCTCTCGGCAAAGCCAGGACCGTCGTGAGCGAATCCTTGGAAAACCGAACGAGTTTCTTCGCTAGTTCTTTGCCGGCCTCGACACGATTCGCAAACCGATACGTCATGGAATAGCTCCTTCGATCCGCTAAACAGGCAACCCGGAGACCTTTTTTCTGAGATCCCTCGGATCGACCATCGCCTTGCCTTCGGGGATTTTGCCCTCTTCCGATCCTTCGCCCGCGGTGGCGCCGCCACCCCAGTTTCCGGATGTGCCTCCTTCGCCGCCGCCATCGGTGCCGACGGAAAGACGAGCCCGGTATTTGGCCAGAGCGCGGTTGAACTTGTTCTTCTTGAAGCGTCTCATAGGAGTCTCCTTCCGGAGGGAGGAAAAGCAAACGCCGTGCCGACAACCCGGCGAGGTCAGCCTTCGCCTTCGAGATGAAGCAGTGTCAGCACCATTTCGGAGGACAGGCGCACCGACTCCTCGGTGACGCTGATGGCTTTATCGTCGACATTCTCGAGCCAGAAGGATCCTTCCAGCGGATTGCTTTCCGCGTATACGTGATCGGTCGTCAGAAGTTCGTGGGCCGCCGAAAGTTTGTCGGGAATTTTCTTCAGCTTAACATCGCCGGAAATGTTGGAGCTCTTCGCCCACCAGAGCCGCCCCTTTGGGCCGTAGCAGACCAGAAGTACCGGATTCGGATCGAGCTCCACCCAACGAATGGCCGTGGCGGAAAGGCTGGTACGGAAAACGGCGGCGGCCCCTTCAATGGCGCGCAAGCTCGGCGCTCGCCCGTTCATTTCACGAAAAAACATTTCTTTGGGTAGCAGCAAGTCGGTGGCGTATCGGTTCGCGCGCCTCTCCGGATTCTGTCCGCCTTTGGCGGGCGCCGCAGACAGAGCCTCGCCGCCGCAAGCGTAAGCCGCTTTCCCCCGATCCCACATCCAGTGGCCAAGTTCGTGGGCGGCGGAAAATCTTTGGCGTGGAACCACGGAGCGGTTGTTCACCGTGATGAAGGCGCGCTTTCCGTATCCGATGAGACGGGCCTCGCTACCTTCCATCTCTTCGTACAAAACGGTGGCACCGCAATGCTGGGCGATGGCTTCAATGTGAATGTCGGCGGGTTCTTCGATTCCCAGTTCCCGCAACAGGGCATCGGGAGACTGAAAGTGGGGCGGAATAGGCTGGCTCGATCCTTTACCGTGAGCCCGCATTGAGAACTCCCAGAGCCTCTAGCTGCTTGAGAAGGCTCTCCACGTCGGCGTCCGAAAGATTCTTGAATTCCCGGTGCTGCAAAGTCAGAAAGCTGCGCTCCCCCTCGCCGAACCGCTGGAGGATCGTGCCGAGAAGCTCCCGGCGCTCGGCGGCTTTCGTCGGCGGCTGGAAATGGCGGGACTGGTACAGGCGGACTTCGTCGCGGTAAACCTCGAGGGCCCGGTTCAAAGCGCGCTGGCGGTGTTCTTTCACGGCGCCGAGAAGAAGCTGACGCACGTTTTCGGCTCGCTCGCTTTGATCGCCGTCCGTCGCCTCGCCTTCAATATCGACGAGAGACTGTTCGGCGAGAAATCCGTATATTGTGTCTCTCTGCTGGATCAGTTTGGCTCCGTCGTCGGTTCCCATACTTGCTCCCTGCTAAATGTCCTGGCGGCTCAGCCGCTCCACGCCCCGTCGCATCCGCTTCAGGGCACTTTCGTAATCCATTCTTTGCATCTTCCACGCCGCCTGGATTTCCGGGCCGCTCATTCCATCCTTCAACCCATGGAGGATGGCCATGACGTTCGCGTCCGCCGAGAAATGAGTCTCGATACGCTTGAGCTCCTGCCGAGCCTCCATGACCCGATCGACTCCCGGAGACTGAGAGGACCGCGTCAGAATCGGACTGTGCTTACCCGGCTCGTCCGTCAGATCCGACTCGTTCAGCATGCCAACGGTGCGTTCCCGCT
>CAZZHG010000002.1:0-93144 GCA_964653655.1 uncultured Pseudobdellovibrionaceae bacterium | reverse complement strand
AAGTCATCACGAGGGTCCCGCCGTCGAGCGACGTCGCGGTGCCGATGCTCGACACGGTCACGTCGATTTGCGAGCCAACCCGGCTGAAGGCCGGAAGGGTCGCCGTCACCATGACGGCCGCGGCATTCCTGCTTTCGCCCTTACCTATCCGCTGCTCGACCCCGAGCCCTTTGACGACGAGACCTAGGGAGTTGTCCGTCAGTGGGAAGCTCTTGTCACCGGAGTTGGAAAGGCCCACGACGATTCCGTAGCCCGAAAGCTGGTTGATACGGGCGCCGCGGATGCTCGCCAGATCCTTGATGCGGGTGGCGTGAGCCGCGCCCGAAACCAGTAGTGCCAGAAGTAGTAATCTCATGAGTTTTCCTCCGCCGCTTCCTCGGAAGCGATCTGACGATCGCCTCCGTACGGCTTGATCTCGAAAGCGGTGTTCTGGAGCGAGTCCGAGCTGAGGCTTTCGTCCGCCTCGATGTCGCGGTTTCGGATTTCCGCCTCTAAGGTCACGATGGGCTCGCGGCCGCCGAGCCGGATGGTCTCCTGAGCCCGCACCTTATAAAGAAAGCGCGGAAGTACTTCCGTGATCGTCACGTAAAACTGCTGCGTGTCGTCCTCGAAGAGTTGCTCGCCCGTGTTCTCGACCTTGGCGACGACCTTGGGCTTGCCCTTCTCGATGCCCTCCACCTTCGTCTTCACCCGAACCGGGTATTCCCGCTTCAGCCGGCGAGCCATCTGCTGGCGGAAGCGCGGCGAGAGTTTCACGAGAATCGTGTCGCCCGGAAAGCGGTTCGGCGACTCCGAATAGATGTCGTTCCAGTCGGAGTTGTCGCACCAGATGGAGCCGAGCTCCTTCGGGCACGGCTTCGACGGGGCGACGGCCACGGGCTTGGGTTTCTTCGTCGTGTCCAGCACGGGCCGAAGATCGGCGGTGGCGCAACCGACGAGCGCCGTAACGAACAAACAGCCAAAGAGCAGTAAGGAAATCCAGCGCATGTTCACTCCTCAGAGAGAGACGGTGCTCTCGTCGACCACTTTCGCCTGTAGAATCTTTTTGGTCGCCGTGTTGCGGACCCGAATCCATTCCTGATCCCGTCCCCGTTGCAGCGCCTCCACCCGGGCCTTCACCGTGAGCCCCCCTTTTTGAACGAGGAGGTCGACCATCTGGCCTGGTTGAACCAACACCGGTGCTTGAGTGTGCCGGATGCCGATTACGGCCCCCGCCGGAACCCGGCCGCGCGCGCGCATCGGCTCGAGCGTGGTGAGCGAAGTATGGTAACCGCCGGAGGCCATCCGGCTGAGCTCGCGTTCCTCGAGCCGCGTGTTCGACGAGGTGAAGGACGCGCCGTCGGAAATGGATCCCGCAGCGACCAGCACTTTCGTCGTCACCCTCACCTCGGCCGTACCGCCGACGGCGCCGGCAGCTCCTCCGGCCGCGCTCTCGAAGGCGACGAGACCGTAGGGGTGCTCGGGGTTGAGGATGCGGGCCTCGGCCCCGTTCGGCCACGGGCTGTTGAGACTCACTTTACGCACTTCGATTTTCGCCGCGTGGCCGATAGCCTTGCGGACGGCTTTCTCTAGGGCTTGTTCGGGCGTCGTGGCCGCGAACACGCTGCTAACCGCTACCAGGAAGAGGAGTACTAGTTTCATCGGACGCTCACCGTGTGTTGAAGGATTTGATCGACGGATTGGACGACCTTCGAGTTGAGCTCGAAGGCCCGTTGGGCGGAAATCATGTTGGTCATTTCCCGGACGATGTCGACGTTGGAGGCTTCCAGATGGTGTTGGAGAAGCCCGCCGGCGATGCCGTCGTTCGGGGTCGCGAGATTCGCCTGGCCGCTCGCTTCGGTGGCGAGGAACAGGTTTTTCCCCATCGCCTTCAACCCGCCGTTGTTCACGAAGGTGGCGAGCTGAATCTGGCCGATTTGCGTGCGCTCCATCTCGGAGAAGACCGCCTGCACTACGCCGTCTTCGGCAATCTCGATCTTTTTCGCATTGGCCGGGACCACGATCTCGGGCTGAACCGGATACCCTTCCACGGTCTCGATGCGGCCCGAGGCGCTCTTGTAGAACGCGCCGTCGCGGCGGAACGCCGTCTCCCCGTTGGGCAGCGCCACGACGAAGAAGCCGTCCCCCTTGATCATCACGTCCATGTCCCGGCTCGTCGCCTGGGGCGAGCCCTGCTCGAAATTACGCTGGGTGCCCGACACGGTTACGCCCATGCCGCGTTGTATGCCCACCGGCGCTTGCGTCTGCGCCGACGTATTCGCGCCCGGCTCCTGAAGGGTCTCGTAAAGCAAATCCTGAAACTCGGCGCGCGAGCGCTTGTAGCCGGTGGTGTTCACGTTCGCGAGGTTGTTCGCGATGTTTTCGATCTGTTCCATCTGGGCTTCCATTCCGGAAGCGGCGGAGTGAAGGGCGTTTACCATAGGGTCTCCGGTTTAGGGATTGCGCCTAACGAAGGCGGGCGATGTCGTTCACGGAACGGGAGTCGATCTCCCCGTAGGTCTTGATCGTCTGCAGCTGAGACTCGTAAGCGCGGGTCGCCTCGATGAGCCTCGTCATTTCATGGATGGGATTCACGTTGGAGCCCTCCAGAAACCCCTGAATCACCTGGGTCTCGGGCGGGATGTGCTTCAAATTGTCTTCGTGGGTATTTCGGAAAAGTCCGTTCCCCTGCTTTTCGAGCCACTGCGGCTCGTGAAATTCCACGATCGAAAGCTGTGCTATCTCGGCGCCGCCCTGTAGGACCCGCGCATCGGGCGTCACTTCGATCTTGCCGATGCGGCCGATTTGAATCACCCGAGCCGCCGGTTCCGTGGGCTCGTAGCGCCCTTCCACCGGCTGGGTCAGACGGGGATCGCGCGCGAGCACCAAGTGTCCCGAGGTTGTCACGAGCCGGCCGTCGCCGTCTGCGGTGAAGTTGCCTTGCCGCGTGAAACGGATGCCCGCGGGCGTGAGCACTTCGAACAGGCCCTTGCCCTGAATGCCCATGTCGAAGTCCCGGCCCGTCTTCTGGAGCGCGCCTTGGCGAAAATCAGTGTAGACGCCGTCCATTTCGACGAAGCTCTTGTCGCCGTCGGTGCGCGTGCCAAGCGCGGCGTTCTCGACTTCCCGCTTCAAGCCTTCCACGGAGTCGTTACGCCGCAGTCCCGTGAGGTACTCGTTGAACGTGCCGGCGTCGCGCTTGAAGCCGGGCGTGTTCACGTTGGCTAGATTGTTCGCGAGCAGCTCCACTTCGTGAGCCCGCGCAATGCCGCCCGAAAGGGCCGTGTAGATGCCTTTGTCCATGTTTGTCTCAACTTTTAGTGTGGAGATTCCGAAACGGGTGCCCCCTTAATGTCTGCAACCCCGGTGCCATGCTCAAACCGTTGAAATTGTGACGGTGGGACTTGGTGGAGGGGGAAAAGTTTTTCCCTAAAGGGGAAAAAAGATTCCGTTAACAAGTTAGGATTTTCTCTACCCGGCTGACTGACGCGGGGGTAATTTCCGCGCTTGGGGGGAGGAAATCCATGAAGGCAGTTACCCTTGGGATTTTGTTTCTCGTGCCTCAGCTGGCGCTCGCAAACCCGGGCCATAAGCTGGAGGCCTACGGCGATTCTCTGACCGCCGGTTTTTTGGCGGGCACGAACGTGACGGCGCCGCCCACATTGAAGGGCTTCAGCAAGATCCTCTCCGATCTGGCGATGTTCTCGCTCACGACCGACTTCAAGTACGCCCAGCCGTATCTCCGTCCCGACCTCGCCTGGCCGGCGAAGCTCGCCGAGCGGCTGAGAGCGGACGGATCCACCGTGGATTTGGTCAACCGGGGCGTTTCCGCTTCCGGAGTGCTAGGGATGCTCGACCAGCTCGGGGAGCAGGAAGACGACGTCGGCGCCCTCTTCTTCTCCGGTCACAACGACATCTGCGGAAGTTCCAAGCCCACGGACGAGGTCGTGCAGGAGTTCGAGCGGGCGTATGACACGGTTCTCGCCCAATGGGACAAGACCCACACCGGGTCGCGCGCCTACCTAATGATGGTGACCCGCGTGGACAAAGTGTTCGTCGCTTTGGATGGAGTCGGCTGGTATCAGGGGAAAAGTACCAGCTACAAATGCGAGGACAACTGGCGCAAGTTCTTCCCGTACTGCCCGGTCTACTACCAGATGCTGAAGGACGGAAAGCTCGTGGATTTTCTTCAGCCGCGCGTGGACGGCATGAACGCCGCCCTGGAAAAGCTCGTCCAGAAGTACAACCGGGACTCCAAATCGAACCGGTTCGAGTACCTCGACAAGGTCACGGCGCTGGATTTCGTTCCCAGCTTCTTCGCCATCGACTGCTACCACCTGAGCGCGATCGGGCAGGATCGAATCGCCGAGAACATTTTCCGCAACACCTACTTCTAATCCCAAGGAAGTCTATTCGATCTCGAACTCCAGAATCCGAAGCGACGGCGTAAGCCTGCAATTGCGGGCGAAGAAGATCAGATGTCTTCCTTGCGCTCGCTCTCGCTGTCGCTCTTCTAACGGGCCCGTTCCTTATTTCAGTACGAGCTCCACTTTCGAGGCGGTCAGCTTGCCGTCAGCAGAGAGAGTGAGCGTCTGCACGAGCACGTGAGCGTCGTCGCCCGGAATGGAGTAATCGATCTCCATCCGCATCCCCTCACCTAACTCGGCGGCCGAGATCTCGAGGCCGTCGGCCGAAACGGAAGGTTTGCCAAGCTCGCGTTCCGCGCCGTTCGCGGTGGAGTAAAGGTGAGCGTCGACCAGCCGGGGCTCGACCCATTCGCCGCGCTCGATGAGGTTATACAAAAACTCGTTTGTCTCGAAGCCCGACTTCGCCGCCTTCACGTTCGGACGGGCGGGCACGGAACCCTTGAGCAGAAGCCCGCCCTCGGCGCGGGTTTGCGCCGACCACATCCTCGGACCGTAAAACTTTTTGGTTTGGGGCATCGGAAGATATTCGTTGGAGGGAGCCTCGTACATGCCTTCTCCCGCGCGGGAGAAGCCTTGAGGGATTCCAGTCCACGCCTTCAGCTCGCCGGCGAGAACGGGTAGCTTCTTCACGACCGCGCGGAACTCCTCGGAGTCGTGGGTCTGAAAGGACAGGCCGTCGGTAGCCAGAACGACTTCGCCACCCGGCTTTACCTGCGGATGGAACGAAACCGCCGTGTCTTCGCAGTGGCGAAGCGCCTTCGGAATGACGGAGTCGATTCGAGCCGAGCCGGCCATGATTTTTCTCGCGGCTTCCTCGGTGGCCTTGTCGACTTCCATGTATTTTCCGGCTTCGCCTTGAACCTGGTGGTAGATGATTTTGGCTTTGCCTTCCGTGCGGTAGAGAAAGATTGCGCGGCACTTCAGCTGGAATCCATTGTCTTTGGCGGGAGCGCTGTCGGCGACGACCGTGAATCCCCAATCCGGAAGCGCCTTATCGTAACCCATCACCTGAGCCTGGCCGCCTCCGAGAAAGAGGACCTGCGAATACGCGAGACCTTGCCGGGATTCAATTTCCTCTGGCGCAAGGATATAGACGCCGCGCCAGCCGGCGGGCGGTTTGTGAGTCGTGACCGACACCTTGGAATCCGAGCATCCCCAGAGCGCGAGCGAAAGAAAACCGATCAGGAAAGACCGCATTCAGTAACCCCCAAAATTTTTACACACCCAACGAAAAGGATGGGCAGTTTAGCTAACTTGGAGGTGCCGTTTCGAGGACAAAGATTGTCACCGGAACTAACTCTTTAATATGACGGGGCCGCAAGGGAAGAGCGAGAGCGGGAGCGAGCGCAAGGAAGTCTATTAGATCTGGATGGCCCAATCCTTGGGGGTGCGGAGCCTGCAATTGCGATTCGGAAGATCAGATGTCTTCCTTGGACTCGCTCTCGCTCCCGCTCTTCAGGCGGACCCGTTCAATATTGAGTGAAGGCGAGGTATTGAGGGTCCACGACGTCGGTGGACCACACGAGAAGGTGATTGTCGTAGGTGATCACGATGATGCGTGCCGAGCCCTGCTCGACGGCGTAAAGGTTCCCCACCGGATCCACGGCCATGCCGGAGACGCCGCCAAGGGCGTCGGCGACCACCGTCTCGCCCGTGGGACCTTGCTGATGGAAACGGAGGATACGGGCGTTAGTGGTGGAGCCCTCCGCGACGAACACGCGGCCGTTCGAGTCGGTGCTGATGCTTACCGGCTGCTCGACGGTCGCGGAGTTGTCCAATGTGTTTCCCCAGTAGACTTTGTTGTCATCGAAAGTGCCGACCAGCAGTATGTCGTTCACCCCGAATGCGAGCGCCGAGGGACGTTCTGTGAAAGTGGCGCGGGTGGACCGATCGCTCGCCCGAAGAATCGTTTTCGAACCTTCCTGGGTGACGTAAACCTCGCCGACGCTATCGACCGCGACCGCGGTCGGAATATCGAGAGACTCCAGAACCACCGTTACCTCGCCGGTCTCGATGTTCACCCGGACGAGACGGTTTGCGCCCTGCTCGACCACGTAGAGATGATTGGCGCGATCGGTAGCTATCCCTCTCGGGTCGCTGAGCCCTTCGGCGACCAGCGTCTTGTTGCGGTCCCGATCGAACTTCCAGATTTTTCCAGGCGCGCCTTCGCTCATGAACAACGGGTAATCGAAAACGGGAGCGAGGCCCTGGCGCAGCAGGCGAGAAGGAGAGCGGCCGCACGCGGCGAAGAAGAGAAAGCCGAGCGCGACCAGTAAGAGAGCTTTTTTCATGACTAGAAGATGAAACCGAAACCGAGCGTCGGATAACCGTCCGTCTGAGTGATGGTCTCTCCGATGGGCAGCCCGTCCTGTTTGGTGATGTGCTGGGTGCGATATCGATAAGTGGCCTGAAAGAACCAGCCTCTTTGTTTGGGCGAGCTACGGGAAGAGCTTTGGCCTCCCCCCGACGACTGACCGCCGCCACCGCCACCACCACCGCTTCTCGAAGGCCCGCCGCCCGCGCTGAAGCGCACGCCGACTCCGACCACCCAACCGGTACCCGTGTCACCGGCGATGGAGCGATCCGTATAGGAACGCTGGATGGTCGCCCACCCGACTTCCGAATAGAACGGGCCCACGTGAACCTCGAACTTGGGGCCGTACGCGATATCCTTTTGAGCGGATCCCTGAAAATCGAATTGGCCGAAGAGCCCCAGGCCCACGTGCCAGAAATGGTAAACGACATCCGAATGAGTGAGGAAGGACATCCCCGAAGGGCCTTGACCGCCCTGCCGAGCGGAGCTGCCTAGAAGCATTCCGGTTGCGGCGACGTGAAGGCCACGGCTTCCGGCGACAGCCGGAGGGCCCAGCAGAAGAGCGAGCGCGATAGTGAGCGCCCGGAGAATTTTGCGCCGTCCTTGGTTCATAGGAAGAGATCCCGGCGTCATGCCGGGAATTATGTGCTCTTCTTCATTATCGGAAATTACGCGAGGGAAGTTTAAGGGGTGGAGCCTGTTTTAGCGCAGCGTGCGGAAGATCTTCGTCCCGGAGGTCGTGAGGTTGCCGTTACTGTCGGCGGTGAGGACCTTGTAATAGTAGTACTTGTACGGCTGAAGGCCGGTGATGACCACGCGATGGAACGTGGCGTAATCGTTATCCAGCGTCGAAAGGAGGCTGGTATTGCCTACGCCGAAGGCCACTTGAGACGTCGCTCCCTCGTCCGTAAGCCACTGGACGGCGGCGGACGACGAAGTGATCTCGGTCGCCTGCAGTGAACTGACGTTAGGGCTCGTTTCGTCGAGGCCGCCCGACGGCAGCGGATCGTCGTCGCTCAGCGGAGAGTCCGGGTTGTTCGGAACCGTGCATACCTCAACGTAGTAGCTTCCGTTGAGGCCCAGCTGCGGTCCCGCGATGGGAACGCCCGCGGCCCGCGCGCTGGTGTTTCCCGCGGCGCTGACGTAGCGGATTCCTCCGGCGAAGGAAAGGTTCAGCTTTCCCTGAAGCAGCAGGTCTCGCATCTTCGTCGCGCCTAGAAGCAGATTCAGATCGAACGTCACGGCGGTCGACGTCTGATTGGTGGGGATGCCGGCGAGGAAGGTCGTCAGGTACGAGGTGGCGGAGTCGTTCCACTGCTCCACGACGGAGCTCGCGAGATTGCGGTCGAAGCCCGCTTCCGACACACCGATGCCGTTGATCACGACCGCGACCGGGTCGCTGTTGCGCCGGACGGTCATCGTGACTTGGGCGGTGCTCACGGTAAGCGCCGCCGAGCTGACGCTCGGCAGAGCCGGGTCGAAGTAAAACTCGATGCTCTTGAAGCCCGAGGCCACACTCGAGACGGACTGGAACGGGGTCTCCACCGTTCCGCTGAAGGCCGCCGAGCCGATGGAGTTGCCGTCGTTGTGGAGATAGATGTTCTGAAAAGTCTTGCTGCTGCTGTTCGCGCAGCTGAGCGCCGTTTTCGAAATCGTGTAGCCGTTTATCAGGAGAAACGCCTGGTAAACGGGCGAATCGTCGCCGGTCACCACGTTCACCTGCCCGTCGTTGACGATGTCGGAGACGGACATCGAGCTCGGCGTGATGAGCTTCGAGATATCCAGATCGAAGGTGTTCAGCTGCAGCTGAGCATAGTGAGCGATGGAGTAGTCGTTGTAGTAGCGGTTTTCGCCCGTGCCGCCGGCGCTGGCGTGATAGGCGGCGGTCACTTTCGAGGTGGTGTGCTGGTTGGCCGGCGTTCCCGTGAAGATGCCGTCCAGAAAAATGCCTTCCGTATCGGAACTGTCCCGCTGCGTATCGATGAACAGATGCGCGTTCGACAGCTTGAAGTTGTTCGGCGGATAAACGTAGGTGAAATAGAAAGGGGTCTGACGGTCGGTGATGAACTGACCGATGGAAAGCGGCGTACCGACGAAGGGATAGTCGCCCCCGCCCGAGGAGAACGTCCAGCCGGGAATGCTTCCGCTTCCGGTGGCGGAGTGGAACATCGCCACAGGATAAATCGCCCCGAGATTGGAGCCGTCGGTTCTCGTGCCCGCCTCGCCCAGAACCGCGTCGCCCGCGTCTCCCTCCGGATTAATGGGCACGGCTTTGCCGCAGGCCCCAAGGGCCAGAAGCAAAACAGCCAACGTCCAACCTTTCCACATCCAGGTCATCAAGAAAGCCTTCCTTAGAATAAGGACCAGCTCCCTCTATTGTCCGCCCAAAATGCGCCGTATCAAAGACGAAGATAGGAAGGAAATCCCGCTATTTATCGGGAAATAGGCTTGGGTTTCACGGAACGCGGAGAGGTTTATTATGCCGAGGCCTCTATGGAGCGCGGGCCAATTGTGAAAGGCGAAGCAAATTCGCGGGCGGTTTTCGGGCGATCAGGCGGCGGAAATCGCTTTCGCCGGTTTGCCGATTTTGTGTTCCACGGAGTGGAACGTGGTGCGGGTGGGTTTGAGCAGCTTCGAAAGGCCTTCCCAGACCTTGTGGGTGCTCATGTCGGGATTGCAGAGGAACACGTTCACGATGGCCATGTTGTGCTCGGGCCAGGTGCTGATTACGAGGTGCGACTCTTTCAGGATGAAACTGATCGTCAGGCCGTGGGGCTGAAAACGGTGGCAGGACTCTTCGGCGATGGTCGCGCCAACCGCCTTCACCGCTTCGCGGGCCGCTTTGATAAGCGCGTCCGCGTCGCTCAAGTTCGCCGAGCACCCATAGGCATCTACGATGAGTTCCGTTACGGTCATCAAGCCCCTCCTCGGGTTTTTTGGGATTACCCTTAAATCTTAACTGACGGGCGGGGCGAGCAGATCAAAAAAAAAGCCCCCGGCGCGAAATTTTGCGCCGGAGGCTCAATCGAAAAAATATCAGTTCAGGAAATCCCGGAAGCCTTTGCCGGCCCGGAACTTCGGGACGGTACGGGCGGGAACCTTGATGGCCTCGCCGGTCTGGGGATTGCGGCCTTTGCGGGCCTTGCGCTTGCTGCGCGTGAAGGTACCGAAACCAACGAGCGTCACATCATCGCCCTTCTTCACGGTCTTCTTGATCGCGTCGAGTGCCGTATCGACAATGCGTTCGCAATCCGCTTTGGTGAGTTGAACTTCCGAGGCGAGATGTTCCACAAGCTGAGCCTTATTCATTGATCTGATTCCTCCCCATACTGGTAACAAGTTGCCGAAAAGATCGGAACTGAACTTCAGGAGGATTTAGCAAGACGAAAAAAGACGGTCAAATCATTTCCCCAGAGATCCTGAACAGATCCACTGCTAGAATTGGTCCACAGTGAAACTGTCAAGGAAAAATCTTTTACTTCCGTGTCTATTGTTACTCGGATCGGCATGTACTAAGACGCCCGAGCCCGCTTTATCGACGATAGAACCGAAGTGGTTGCGATGGAGTGGCGATGCCGCGACACTTTGTCCGAGTCCGGCGTTGCGATCCCATCCGTACCTTCCTCGCCATGCTTGTCTCACCGACGAAGGCCTGACTCGCGCGGCGTGGTCGGGTGAGCGCTGGACGGCGGAGCCGCGGCTCGCGAGCAAGATCGAGTCCGACGGACCCCTCGTGTGGAAGATCGAGCTTCGCGAAGGGTTGAAATGGAGTAACGGCTCCCCCCTCACCGCGTCCGACGTAAGCGAAAGCTGGCGTCAGGTCCTCGCCAAAGCAAAAACGTTTCCCGCGGCGATCGAAACGCTCGGCCGAGTCCGCGAGAGCCGCGCCTTCGCCGGCGGCAAGGTTCCCTATTCGAGTGTCGGCATCGACGTGGAAGGCGATCGCCTCCTCATCGTGCGATTGCAGCAGCCGGCGCCCGAGTTTCCCCTCTGGCTCGCCTCCCCGGCCGCGTGGCCTTTCAAAAATGGAACTGGCAGCGGGCCCTTTCTTGTTTCCTCGGAAGCGGCCGCCGGCGAATCCCGCTTTCCCCGCAACCCGAACTACTGGGACAAGGCTCCGGCACTCGATGGAGTGCGTTTGCAGAACGGCGGAACCAACTCAACTCACCGCATCATGCGGTTTTTGGCGGGAGAAACGGACGCCGTCGACCAGCTGAGCGAGCCGACGGCCGCGGCGCTCTCCAACGACCCCCGGCTCAAATTTTTCCCGGAGCCCAGAGGCTGGTTTCTCGTACTGACGCCCTCCACGGGATCCGATAGCTGGCGCCGCTCGCTCATTCGATCCGTCGACGTTTCGGAAACAGTGTCGGTTCTGCGCTGGCCCCACCACCCGCTGAAGCGGCTCACCTCAGCCGTGGAAGGCGCCATCTCCCCTTGGCCGGAAACGCCGGTGGAAACCACCAAGATGCCCGGAGAGGACCCGTTCGATGGCGAACGCTATTTTCCGCTGCTGGAACATTCCGGAGCGTCCGCCCCCGAAACCTTGTCTCTGAACCTTCAAGCCCAATGGGCACGGCGTCTTTCCCTGTCGCCATCGGCCGGTTCGCCCGGCTGGATCGTGGAGGCGGGACTCGACGCGCTACATCCCGAAGCGGATCTGAAATCCTGGCTCGCCGGCTTTGCGGAAAAATGGGGGCGCTCGAAGACCCGCGCCCTCGAAGAAAAGCTCGCGGCGGCGGAGGCCACCGAAAGCGCCGAAACGCGAAGGAAGGTGCTGGAAACCGTCGAGCAGGAGCTCGTTCGCGGACAAGCGCTCGTGCTGCCTCTTCTAGGCGCGAAACAGGCCGCGCTCGTTTCGCCCCGGGTGTCGGGACTCTCGAAAGATGCTTTGGGTAACTGGGATTTCCGCCTCGCGGATCTGGAACCTCAGAACCAGTAACAAGGACCGGACGCGAGCCGTCCTTCGCGAATCGCGCCGCCGAGCTTGCGCCAGCGAAAATGCAATTCGCCCGGGCAACCCGGGCGGCCTTTCTTGATCTCTCCGTCGCCCTCTCCACCCGCCCCGCTGAACCGGTAGGTCGGGTTGCCGTTCACCAGATGACGCACACCCTTCACCTCGAAACGCTCGCCGTTTTGATTCAGAACTCCCGCGAACTTCACGCCGGCGGGATCGCGCCGGCGAAGCCAGCCGTCCGGGTTGAGCTCGAAGCGGGCCTCGAACTCGGAAGCGCCGTTTCGGTAGATTTCCCGGTGCGGAGCCGACGAGTCGAAGGCCGGCGTCGCCAAGGCGAACAGAACCGCCAGCGTCGGAAGCGAGAGCCCAAGAACATGGTACGGGGAGAACTCCACGGCGGGATCAAAGCGATTCGGGGCAGGACCGTCAAGACGTCCCCTGGAGGCAGGTTGGAAAAGCTTAATAACTAAGCAGTTTCCGCCGAAAAGATACCGGGAGGGTGTCCCTGCGCCCCCTGGATTTATCATGCTGCATCGAAAACCGACCATTACCGCCCTCATTCGTGCCGCCCGCGACGGAGACGTCCGCGCGCTCGATAAAGTGCGCCCGCTCCTCTACGAGGAGCTGCGCCGGATTGCAAACAAGCAAGTTCTGTTCACGCACCGGCCCCTTCATCCCGTCGACGTGGTCCGGGAGCTGTTTTTGAAACTGCGGACGTCGGAAGGAATGGAGGCGGGCGATCGTTTGCAGTTCTCGGTCGCGGCCGGGCAGACGATGCGGTGGATTCTGCGCGACATGACCAAAGACATGAAGGGGCGCGCGACCCCGATTGAAGTTTCGTTCGACGACGGCGTCACTTTCCAGAGGACCGATGCCACTCACCTCGCCGATTCGTTTCAGAGTCTCGAGGGCAAGGACGCGGACGAAGGCCACGTGGCCGAATTGAAATTGCTCGTGGGGCTCTCTCTGAGAGAGATAGCCCAGGCCCTCGGCCTTTCCCAAGCGACCGTCGACGCGGACTGGGTGGAAGGCGGGGCGTGGATGGTTTCGGCGCTCGGCAAGGACAAAACCGCCGCCTGACGGAGAACACTTTGGCTCAGCCTGCTTATCAATTTGATCCCGAGAGCGAGTGCACGCTGAAGGATATTCTCGATCCCAGCACGGGCACGCTGCCGTTCGCCGCGTGCGCCTTCGTGCTCGCCGAGGTCTGCAAACAACTCTTGATCGAAGCCCCCCACGGAGAGGTGATTCCGCAGAACATCCGAATTGGGCCCGATGGAAGCGTGCGCCTCATCGACGCGGGGACTTCGGAAGCGGATCTGTCGGACAATCTGGCCTACCTCGCGCCGGAACGAATCCGCGGCAAGAAAGCGGAAAGCCGCTCGGACCTCTTCTCGCTCGCCGGCATTTTCACCGAAGCGCTGACGGGTATTCCTTTTCAAAGCGCGAAGCTCATCAACCAGACGGCGAAAAATCCCATGTCTCTGGTCGATCCGGACGTTCCGACCGCCCTGGTCCCCCTCATCCGGCGGGCGCTCGCGCTCAACCCCGAGGAAAGATTCGGCTCCGTGGCCGAGATGTACGGGCTCATGAAGCCGCTTCTGTCGCAGCCAGTGCTCGACGAAGGGAAACGGCTGCTCGCGTCCTCCGCGGCGAAACGCTCGCCGGCGGCGCCACAATCCAGTTACACACCCAATCTTCCCGCCGGCGATGAAATCTCCGAGAGCCGCAGCTACAACCCGGCGCCGCCGGAGCCGGAATGGGAAAAGACGCAAGCGGGCGCCCCGACTCTCACTACGAGGCGTGAGCAAGTCCGCACCAAAACCGAAATGGGTTACCGGCAGCGCCGGGTCTCCGGGCCGGTGAAAAAACGCTGGGTAGTGGCCGGGATGCTCACCATCGCGGCGGGCGCGTGGCTCGTCTCGTTTCTGAATTTCATCGCGCCTCTGTCTGAGTCGCCGAGCGAGCGCGTGGACACCAGACACAATTCGCCCGTTTACGAAGTTCCCGGCGCCGGCCGCCGCTGCCTCGTCGAGCTGGACACCTCGCCCTCCGGCGTCCAGGTCCGGGTGAACCGCTTCTGGTCCGGGGGCCTGACGCCGACCACGCTTTCTATTCCGTGCGGGGAAAACGCTCTGGTCACCCTGAAGGCCGCGGACGGCACCATGACCCACCAGTTCGTCCGGCCGATCGAGCTGCAGGAGCGGCGAAAGTACCGAATCTCGAAAGCCTACCAAGCGAGACTTGCCGCCTGGCTTCGCCTCGTCATCGCCTTCCACACGGATTTTCTGGCAAAAAAATAGAAGAGAGTTGGGGCGCCAGGATTCGAACCTGGGAATGCTGGAATCAAAATCCAGTGAATTACCGCTTTTCTACGCCCCATCAAGAGTCGTGAACTTTTTAGCCGGTTTCCGGCGGGTTGTCTTCTCCAAAAAGCTCCCCCTCCTTCCCGCGCCGGCTGGGTCGGAATCGGAGTGCCTCTAGAAGGTCGTATAACGTTCGTTATGTGCTGACAGAGGAAAGACTTTTGCCTCGGGTTCGATCCGAGGTTTTGCGGATTTATCGGCGATTGGCGAAGGCGGCGCGCGCCGCTTCCGCAAGGCTGTCGCGGCGGACATGGCGGCCGCTTTTCGAGACCCACTCTCCCGCGACGAGCGTGCCGAAGAGAGGTTGGGCCCCGCCCGCGTAGATTCGGGTGTCGATCCGATGTTCCCGGCGAAGCGCCCCCAGAAAGGGATCGTCTTTGGCTAGAACGGCGGCGTCGAGGAAGTCCCCCTTTTCGAGAAAGCTCTTTCCCGAGAGGCCCATCGCGCGTGCGCCCGACAGCACCGCTTCCCGGAGCAGGACCTCGCCGCTGCTCTTTCCGGGCTGACAAAGGGGATTGCGCCGCTCCAAGCGTAGACGCTGACCGTAATCGAGAAGCCGGAACTCTTCCCAGGGGTCGATGCCGACGTGGCTGTCGGTCCCAATCGAAAACCTTCCTCCCGCTTCCAGATACGCCGCCGCATCGAAAAACCCGTCGCCGAGGTTTCCTTCCGTCGTGGGACAAAGCACGACGTTCGCCCCCGAGGCGGCAAGCCCGCTCACCTCCGCCTCGTTCGTATGGGTCGCGTGGACGAGATGAAATTTCTCACCGAGACCCAAGTGCTCGAGCGCCCATTCCACGGGGCGCTTGCCGCTCGCCTTCACGCAGGCGTCGACTTCCTTCTTCTGCTCGGCGATATGCAGATGCCTCGGCCACTCGGCGGGAAGCGCGCGGAAAATTTCTTTCGTCTCCTCGAAGGAGCTCGCGCGAAGGGAGTGCACCCCTCCCCCGATCCCGTGGCCGTGGCGCTTGCAGACAGCGGCACACAGCCCCGCGAAATCGAGATAGTCCTTCGCCCCCTTGAACAGAAAGCGCCGCTGGCGCGCGGTCGGGGGTTTTCCAAAATCGGAATGGGCGTAATGGACCGGAACGAGAGTGAGCCGGATGCCGGCCTTGGTAGCCGCGCGGCACAGGCTCTCCGCGATCGCCGTCCGATCGGAGTAAGCCGTTCCGTCGGTCTGATGATGCAGATAGTGAAACTCGGCGACCGACGTGAATCCCTTAGCCGCGAGCTCTCCGTAGAGGTAGGCCGCGATCGCTTCCGTGGTCTCGGGACCTATCTCGAGGGCGAGCCCATACATCGCCTCCCGCCAGCTCCAGAAATCGTCGGAGGTCTGGGCCGCCGGAATGTGCTCGGCGAGGCCCGCGAGCGCGAACTGAAAAGCGTGGGAGTGGGCGTTCGGAACGCCGGGAAGCGCGAAGCCCGGAACTTTTTCCGCGTCCGAAGGAGCGGGGCCCGAGCCCACGGACTCGATGATTCCTTTCGCGCCGACCGTAACCACCGCGGACTCGATCCACTTCTTTCCCTGCCAGAGTCCGTCGAACGCGAATTTTTTCATCGCGTTCCCTTCAACGCCCGCACTTGAGCCGCGAGCTTTTCCAAGGTGCGCTTCAGAATGGGCTGCAGCTTTTCGAGCTTTCTACGATCGAGAGCCCCTTTGTCGTCGAGATAGACATCCTGGGACATTTCGAGCTGAAGGGCATGAAAATTGGAGTCGGGCCGCCCATAGCGGCGGGTGATGTAGCCGCCCTGAAAGGGATCGTTGTGGGAAATCTGGTAACCGCCCATGCCGAGGCTTTCCAGCGCGGTCGTAATGAGCTTTTGGTCGGCGGTCTTACCCTGCTGATCCCCCAAAATAAGATCCGGAAAGGGCGTGGGCCGGATGGTCGGCACGAATCGGGCGATGGAGTGCGCGTCGTAAAGAAGAGCCCCCCCGAAATCCTCTTTCATCCGATCGAGCAGCTGCAAAAGTTTCGCGTGATAGGGGGCGTAAAACCTGGCCACCCGGTGCGCGCGCTCGGCCGCGTCCGGAAGATTCCCCTCGTATAGAGACTCCCCCGCAAACGACTTCGTTGGAACGAGCTCCGTTTCCTGGCGGCCGTCCGAATACAGCTTTTTGTCGGACGGGTCCCGGTTCAGATCGATTACGTAGCGGCTGAAGCGCGCCCGAATCATCGTGATGCCGAGATCGCCGGCGAAGCCATAAAGCTCGTGGACGAACCAGTCGGTGTCCTCGGGATTTTTCACGAACTTCGGCTTCAGGCGGGCCGCGATTTCCGTGGGAAACTCCACCCCGCAATGGGGGACGCTGAGCAGAACCGGCACCCGGTTCCGGGGCTCGGTCACGAAGAAGGGCTCGGCGGAGGAAACCATCCCCGCGAGTGTACTCCGGGGGATGGGAACTTTCCAAGTTCGGCAGCCTCGGCTAGGCTACCGCCCCATGAACGACGCGCCCGCAAACCCAGCCCTCTCCAAGCAGCAAAGAGTTGCCTTGGTCGGTCTCGGCCTCGCGGTCGGTCTCATCTTCGGCGGAGTGCTTCTGCATGTGATTTTCCCGACGAGAGGGGAACCCCTCGCCCCTCCGCCCGCAGTCTCCTATCCGCCGGATGTCGGCCCCGACGAGGAAACCGGCGACAGCTACTACGACGAACACGGCGAGCCCGAAGGGGAGGACTTTCCCCCCGGCGCGGAACCCCTCTAACGCCCTGAATTAGACTACAGGCGTTGCCCCGAAATGCCGATAAGTAGGCATAGTGGATTCTTCCGCCGCCAAAGACCGTTCCGCCTCGAAGCAGCTGGCCCGGCTCACTGAGCTGGACCGTCGCCTCGTCGCGGCCGCGAAACCCATCAAGGTGCTCACTACGCTTTCGTGGAACGAGTCGAAGCTCGAAGCGTTCGTGAAGTCCTGGCGGGCGGGCAAGCCGAAGGTCCCCAAAATCGACTACCAAGTGCCCGACTACGCCGGAAACGTCCGCGAGCTGACTAAGATAATGAACGAGACCGACCGGGAACACCCTGTCGGCAACTACATCCACCAGACGGCGGAAAGTTACGTCACGGCCGCGCGCCTGCTCAGCGCGATCGGCACTCCGGTGTTCACCGATCTTTCCATCCAGCTTTACGGAAAGCCGAGCGACCCCATCGGCCCGAATCAGCTCTCGAGCCTTCAGGCCGCCGATCATTTCATCGACAGCACCCGGGACTTCGTCGCCGCGTACAAAGTGCAAGACAACGAATACTGCATTCCCGCGGAGACCGCCGCCGAGACGCTTCGCAAAGAACTCGTCCCCTTCTTCAAGCACCACAAGATTGAGATCATCGTGGATCCTCAGCTCGCGTCGAAAGCGGCCGCGGGATCGAGCCGGGTGCGGCTGCGCGGGGCCACGTGCTTTTCCGCGCTCGATCTTCCGCAGCTTCTCAACCACGAAGGGTACGTGCACATGCTTACGGCTCTCAACGGGCTCGCGCAGGAAAATCTGCCGAGTCTGGGCCTCGGCTCCCCGCGCACGACGGCTACTCAGGAGGGCATCGCGACCTTCGCCGAGCTGTTCACCTCCACCATCGATCTCAACCGCCTGGAGAGGATCGCTCTTCGCATCCACGGCATTCAGATGGCGCTGGGTGGCGCGGACTTCATCGACGTCTTCAAGTATTTCCTCGCCGCCGGACAGGACGATACCGAAAGCTTTCAGTCGGCGGCCCGCATCTTCCGAGGAGGAAATCCGAAAGGCGGAGTCGTCTTCACGAAAGATTGCGTTTACCTGAGAGGCCTCATCTTCACGCACACGTTCCTTCGCAAAGCGATCCAGGAGAACAAGTTCCATTACGCCGAGCATCTTTTCGCGGGACGCTTCACGCTTTCGGACATCGTGCAGCTCGAGCCCTACTTCGCCTCGGGCTTCATCAAAATTCCGCTTTACGAGCCGCCCTGGTTCCAGAACCGAAAGACGCTCGCCGCCTACCTGTGCTACTCCGTCTTCGCCAACAAGATTAACCTCGCCAACATCACGCTCGCCGATTTCTAGCCTCGCCATTAGAATGTGGGGGTGCCGCGCTATGACGCCCTCATCGTGGGATCCGGCGTGTCCGGATCCGCCATTGCCCAGGAGCTCTGCCGAGCGGGCTGGAAATGCGCGCTGTTCGAGGCGGGAAAGCACTTCACCGCCGCCACTTACCCTCGCGAGGAAATCGACGGTAGCAGCCAGCTCTACTGGTCTGGCGGCGTAGAGCTGAACCACCGCGCCGACATCGGCCTGCTCCGCCCGAAAGCGGTGGGCGGAGGAACCATCGTCAATCAAGCGCCCGCCGACCGATTCGATTCCCTCGCCCTGGACGAATGGCACGAGATCTCGGGGGCGGGGCTCTTCTCCCCCAACGAGATGGAAACCTGGTACGAAAGGGCCGAGAGCCAGCTTTGCCTGAAAACCCTCGAGCCCTCCCAGCGCAACGGCAATGCCCGGATTTTCGAGGAGGGCTTTCGAAAAAACGGATACCGATCCGGATCCCTTCGCCGCGCGCAAAAAGACTGCCACAACGAGCAAGGCAACGACTGCATCGAGTGCCTGCAGGGTTGCCCGCTCGACAGCAAGCAGAGTACGCCCGTCACCACATTGAAACGTGCGCTCGAAGCGGGGCTGGAGCTACATTCCGAGTGCGAGGTCGTGGGAATGCGTTCGGACTCTCACGGAGCCGAGATCACCACCCGCGAGAAAGACGGCTCCGAAGGCAAGTATCGGGGAAAGAGACTGGTGCTCGCCGCGGGAGCCATCGGCAACAGCCGGCTTCTTCTCGCCAGCGGCTACGGGGCAAAGCTTCCTTGGTTGGGCCGCGGATTTTTCACTCACCCTCAGGAAATGGTGCTCGCGCTGTATTCGGAACCGGTCGACGCCTTCAAGGGAGCGTTTCAGACGATGAAGTCGGACGAGCCTCGGTTCCGGCGCGACGGGTTCAAGCTGGAAAATGTCTTCGCTCCTCCGGTGGGGCTCGCGATGCTGTTGCCGGAGATGGGCGCCCGCCATCAGGAGCTCATGGAACGGCTCCGGCATTTCGCCTGCATCGAAGTAGCCGTGCGCGACACTTGCGAAGGACGCATCTCGCTCGGCCCGAAGGGCGCGACCCGGATTGAAAAAGATTGGAACGCCGAAGATAGAAGACGGCGAGCGGCCGGACTCGACGCCATCGGCCGGATCTTTCGGTCCACCGGCGCCGAGCGCGTGCTACCCGGAAAGTTCGCGATAGGCCTCCATCTGATGGGCGGCTGCGCGCTCGGTACCGATGCCGAAACGAGCGTCGTCGGAGAGGACTTCCGCTTGCACGGCGAAAAAAACGTTTACGCCGCCGACTCCTCTATTTTTCCGAGCGCCCCGGGCCTCAACCCTTCGCTCACCATTTTGGCTTTGTCCCTGCGGGCCGCCTCCGAGATCCTAAAAGGAGGCGAGCCGTGAGTAAGTGGCTCAGCCCGAATGCCGTGAGGGGGATTTTGAAAGCCGGCGACCTTCTCGTGCCCGGCAACCAACGGCTTCCCTCGTTCTCCGCAAGCGGACTCATCAAGGACGCGGACCGAATGCTCGCGTACATGACCGAAAGCGACCGGTCCGGGCTCGTCGCGCTCGCGCAGGTTCTGAGAATCCTGCCGAAGTGGGCCATTCAAATGCTTCTCTGGCTCGCGGCGCGAGGGGATCGGTTCCCGGATTTTCTCGGCTCGATGCTTCGGCAGGTGGACGTCGGCCTGAAGGGTTTCGTTTACACGATGTACTACTCGGACCCCTCCATCCGAAAGCGGCTGGGCTGGGACACTCACATCCAGCGGGGTAAGCCGTGATCGATCCACGCCAGGTCAGAGAAAGGGCGAGAGGGGCCGCCGCCGAGATTTCGGCGCTTACGCTCGCCGAACGCGCGCGAAAAATCGGCAACGTCAGACGCGCCATCCTTTCCAGAATCGACGAGCTGGTGGATCGAATCAGCCGCGAGACCGGAAAGCCCCGGACCGACTCCCTCGTGTCGGAAGTCTTTTCCGCGCTGGACTACGTGCATTTTCTGGAAACCCACGGCCCCGAGGCGCTCGCCGAGGAAAAAGTGCCGACACCCGCGGTACTCTTCGGAAAGAAGTCGCGCCTTCGCTACGATCCGCTCGGCACCATTCTCGTCATCTCCCCGTGGAACTATCCTTTTTATCTGGGGATCGTGCCGGTACTGTCGGCGTTTCTCGCCGGAAGCTCCGTAATCTTCAAACCGAGCGAGTGGACTCCTCTCGACGGCCTGTTCGAAGGTCTGTTCACTCAATCCGGAATCGAAGCCGGATGGATTCAGGTGGTTCAAGGAGACGGGAGAACGGCCTCGGCCCTCATCGACACCCGCCCCGATCGCATCGTGTTCACGGGAAGTGTCGCGACCGGAAAGAAAGTGCTCGCCCAAGCGGCGCCCCTTCTGATCCCGGTTACTCTCGAGCTCGGCGGAAAAGATCCGATGATCGTTTTCGCCGATGCGGATCTGGATCGGGCGGCGGCGGGGGCCTTGTGGGGCGGGCTCACCAACCTCGGCCAGTCGTGCACTTCCGTCGAGCGGCTTTACGTACAGCGGGAGGTGCTCGGCGACTTCAAGCAACGGCTGCTTGCCCGCGCGGCGCGGCTCACGCAAAAGTCAGACCTCGACACCGCGGCCGATCTGGGCCGGATGACTACGGATTTTCAGGTGGCGACCATCAAGCGCCACCTCGACGAGGCGGTGGCTCGGGGCGCGCGGCTTCTCACCGGGAAAACCTGGGACGGAAAGAACCCCGCCATTCCGCCGCTCATTCTGGAAAACGTCGCCGACGACGCCGCCGTTCTGAAAGAGGAGACTTTCGGTCCCGTGATTCCGCTCGTTCCTTTCGACAACGAGGCCGAAGTGCTCGCGCTCGCCAACGACACGGCCTTCGGCTTGTCGGCGAGCGTGTGGACGAAGGACGATGCTCGGGCGAATCGATTCGTCGCGGGACTCAAAGTCGGCAACGTGTCCGTGAACAACGTGATGCTGACGGAAGGAAATCCGTGGCTTCCTTTCGGCGGAGTCGGATCGAGCGGCTTCGGCCGCACGAAAGGGGTCACCGGGCTGAGGGAACTCACGAACGTGAAGTCGGTTCTCTACGACAAGAGCTCGAAAAAGTTCGAGGCGAATTGGTTCCCCTATACCCGCGAGAAGTACCGCCTCTTTCGGGAGCTGACGGTCACGCTCTTTCAGGAGGGCTGGCTGCGGTGGCTGCGCTTTCTGCCCATCGCCCTGAAGCTCGAATCCCACGGACAAAAAACCGGGAGAGACCATGGAAAATAATTCCTGGAACTACGATCGGTTACGGGTGCTTCTGAAGGAAGAACCTCTGCCGGCGATGCTGGTCGACCTCGATACCCTGGAAGAGAACGCCCGCCGTTTTCGCGACTGGGCGCAGGCTTCAGGCAAGCGGATCAGGCTTGCCACCAAGTCCGTCCGAGTTCCCGACCTCATCCGCGTGATTCTCGCCGCCGGGTCTCCCGTTTTTCAGGGACTGATGTGCTACTCGGCGAGGGAGGCGGCGTTCCTCGGTGACTTGGGCTTCGACGACTTACTCGTCGCCTACCCTTCCGTTCAGTCCGTCGACATCGAGGCGCTCCACAGTCTCTCCGTCCGCGGCAAGAAGGTGTCGATCGTCGTGGACTCGATCGAGCACGTGGATCGGATCGAAAAGATTCTTCAAGCGGTATCCAAGGGCGCGAGACTTGCGGTCTGCATCGAAGTGGATCTCAGCTACCGTGCGCTCGGCTCCCTTCACATCGGCGTGCAGCGCTCTCCCATCCGCGACCTCAATGGCTTCACTCGCCTCCACGATCGCATTCTCTCGAGCGATCGGGTTCGCCTGAACGGGGTCATGGCCTACGAGGCGCAGGTAGCCGGCGTGCCCGACAAGGTTCCCGGAGCGGGCGTGATGAACTTCGCGAAGCGGCTCATGAAGGCGGCCTCCCGCCGGGAAATCCGGATGAGGCGCGCGGAAATCGCGGCCTTCCTCCAGAGCCGAGGCACGAAGATCGATTTTTTCAACGGCGGCGGGTCCGGATCCTTTCGATCCACGCTGGAGGAAACCTGCCTTACGGAAGTGACGGCGGGTTCCGGGATTTTGCAGTCGCAGCTCTTCGACTATTTCGAGGCGAATGCCTCGCTTCCCGCTTTTGCCTTCGCCCTTCCGGTGAGCCGCCGACCGGAGGCGGGGGTCGTCACTTGCCAAAGCGGCGGCTTCATCGCGAGCGGAGAGATCGGACGCGAAAAACAGCCGACCGTATTTTTGCCCGCGGGCCTCGAGCCCCTTTCGCTCGAGGGCTTCGGCGAAGTGCAGACTCCTCTACGGGGCGCCGCCGCCGACGGGCTTGGTCTCGGCGATCCGATTTTCTGCCGTCCGGCCAAGGCGGGGGAGATTGGCGAGCGGTTCCCCGACTATTTATTGCTCCGCAAAGGCGCTATAGTTGGCCGAGCGCCCACCTACCGCGGTCTCGGGCACTGCTTCTTCTGAACATGAGAGCCCTCACGATCTGGTTACTAGCCTCGTGTCTTGCCGTGGGCCCCGCCGCGCGCTCGGCGGAATCGCCCTACTCCGTTTCCTCGGAACCCAAACGCTCCCGCACTTTCCTTTTGCCCCCGATGGCATCGTTTCTGCTGCCCGGTTTCGATCAGTGGTGGGAGGGCCAGCACGGCTATGCCGGGCTCTATACGGGGATCGCCGCCGGCGCAATCGTCGGAGAAGGCCTGCACGACACTGGAGCGGGCGACATTTCACAGTGGTTCACGCTCGCGGCCGGATTCAGTCTCCTCCACAGTTTCAAGTCGGCGGTTAGAACGCGCGAGGATTTCGCCTTCATGAAGATAGAGGAGTCGCCGGCGGAGCTCGCTCTCGCTCCGTTCCGCGTCAGCTACATGGGCCGGGTGACGACGCTCATTCCGCTCGTCATCGCGTTCGGCCTCGGGTTTATCGAGGACAGCTCCTCCAAGAGCTTCAGCAATCTGACGGGCACGGACGCCTACCGGGCCGCCTCGCGCTCTTATCTCGCGGGCACCTGGGAGGAGGCGGTTTTTCGCGGCTGGATGATGCCCGTTATCCAGCACTACACCGGTAGCGACTTTGCCTCCAACGTCCTCACCTCCGTCGTGTTCGCGGCCGCGCACCTGGGCACCAACTCCCGTCCCTGGCCCCAGCTCGCCGGAGGTCTCTACTTCGGTTACGTCTCCCAACAGAACGGCTGGACTCTCGGCGAGTCGATGTTCATTCACGCCTGGTACGACCTCTTTCTCTTTCTTGGGTCCTACATCCGCACTCCGGCCCGGGTCCCTGCCTTCCGTCTCCCCACCCTCCGCCTAACCTTCTAATGCAAAAGGTGCCTGGCACCTTTTGCGGATCTCTCTCCATCCGCACACCGGCCCGGATACCGGCTTTCCGGCTGCCCACCCTTCGACTCAGCTTCTAGCCAGCCGCGTCGATTCGCTCCAGTTCACGTCGGTTTTTACCGATAAGGACTAGGTATGGTTGCCAAAATCATCTCCTTTCCGTCCAAGCCCCCCATTGCGGTCGAAGAAGTCAGCCGCGAGTACAAATTGAACCGCACTCTCGTTAAGGCCGTGCAGAGCGTTTCCCTCGAAGTGCCGGCCGGCGCCTTCTACGCGCTCGCCGGAAGCTCGGGCAGCGGCAAAAGCACTCTGCTGAATCTCATGGGCGGCATCGATCGCCCGACCGCCGGCCGCGTGTTCTTGAACGGGCTCGAGCTCGGAAAACTCTCTCAGATTCAGCAGGCTTCCCTTCGCGCGCAAAAAATCGGATTCGTCTTTCAGACTTTCAATCTGCTCCCCGTGCTGACCGCCCGGGAAAACGTCGAGTACCCGCTTCTACTTCTCAAAGTGGGAGCCGAGGAACGCAAAGCCCGCGCGGAAGAGGCGCTCGCGAAGGTGGGCTTAGCGAAGTTCGGCCACCACCGGCCCGGCGACATGAGCGGCGGCCAGCGCCAGAGAGTCGCCATCGCACGCGCCATCGTGAAAAAACCCAGCGTGATTCTCGCCGACGAGCCGACCGCGAACCTCGACCAGGGGACGACGAGAGAGATTCTGGCCCTGATGGACGATTTGCGCCGAAACGAGAACCTGACTTTGGTCATCGCGAGCCACGACCCGCTCGTACTGGATAGGGCGAGTGACGGAGTCCGTCTTTGCGACGGCTCCATCACGACCAGCCTGAAACGGGAGGCCGCGTGAAACTTCTTTGGAGCCTCGCTCTCAGAAACATCTTCCGTAACCGCCGCCGCACGGCCTTGAACCTTTTCATGATCGCCTCCGGCGTCGCCTCCATCCTGCTGTTCGAGGGCTTCACCAAGAACCTGGTCGAGTCGCTGAGGGAAACGACCATCAAGACGCAGACCTCCCACATCCAGATCGCCAACACGAAGTTCTGGGAGAGCGAAGTGAAGAAGCCCAAAGAGGGGTTGCTCAAGGACTATCCGGCTCTGCTTAAGGAAATCCGCGCGAACCAGAACGTGACGAGCGCAGCCGGACGGCTCTCGTTCTACGGGCTCGTCAGCACAAAAGACCAGTCGGTCAGCGCCCGCGGAATCACCTTCGATCCGACTCTCGAAAAAGAGCGCGGTGAAGGATTTAAGTTCACCGAAGGCCACGTGCTCACCGCCGACAATCCCTTTCAGATGATGATCGGAAAAGGCCTCGCCAAGCGCCTCGGGGTCAAGACGGGCGATTCGCTCACGATCATCGCGAACACCTTCGAAGGCGTAATCAACGCGCTCGACGTGGAAATCTGCGGGCTCTTTCAGACGGGCATCGCGGAGTTCGACGACCTGACGTTCCTGATTCCCCTCACCTCCGCCCAGATCCTCCTCGACACGAAGAACGTCGAGCAGATTCTGGTCAGCTTGCGTGACACCGCCGCGACCGACACCACGGTGCGGGCGCTGCGCGCGAAGTTCCGCGAGACTTCTCCCGACGTGAAGGTGAAAGCCTGGTACCACGTCGCGAAACTCTATAACCAGATTTCGGGTTTCCTGCGCGTTCAGAACCTGCTCATCGCGCTGCTCATCGCGGTCCTCACCCTTTGCGCCATCTCGAACACCATCGGCATGTCGGTCTTCGAGCGCACGGGCGAGATCGGAACGATCCGCGCGCTCGGGGAAACCCAAGCCAGCGTCGTGAAGCAGTTCCTGCGGGAGGGCGTCCTACTGGGCGTCATCGGCTCGCTCATCGGACTGGTCGGCGGCGTGACCATAGCGACGACCCTGAACGCGCTAGGCATCGAGATCATCATGCCGGGGGCCAGCAGCGTCCTGAAGGTCCACGTCTCGCTCTTCGTGAGCGCGTTCCTCGCGGGCCTGGGGCTATCTCTGTTCGCCTCCACCATGGCGGCGTTTCTGTCTTCCTGGCGGGCCTCCCGCCTGGAGATTTCAGACGCCCTGCGCCGCAACGTAGTCTAAGAGTTGGATCCGGCCCCACTCGTTGCTAGAGTGGTGGGCCATGAGCTTTCCTCCCCAGGCCACCACCGTCGGAAAAAAAGTCGAGTATCTGTCGCGCGTGCTGCTGCCGGCAAAGCGCTTCGACGAGTACGTGCGCCTCATGGGTGAGGTTCTCGGCGACCGAGTCCATTACATCGACCCGGTCCACGAGCTGCACGGAAAAGAAGCCGTGCTGAAAATGCTGGCGAAATACGTTCCGCGGGCGGCCAACGATCAGTTTCAGTTCAACGTGGTCACCGACGGAGAAAGGGAAGTCATCTGGAGATGGACGATCTGCTTGAAAATCCGGTTCACGTGGTTCCAATTCAAGATCCACGGTCTGGTTCACGCTCAGGTCGACAACGGCCGGATCGTGTACCAGCGGGAGTACTACGACCCGATGGAGTCGATCGGAGTCATTCCGGTATTCGGGGCGCTGTACAAGCTGGTTCTGAAATTGGGCTGAGCTGGCCGAAGAAGCTCATCTTCAAGTTCATGGAGCTCGGCCTCGGGCTGAAGACCTACTTTTCGCTCGAAACCCGCGACCCGATCTTTTTGAACTTCGCGCTAAGCCGCGAGGAGACCGAGCGCGTGCGCGCCGCCCTGCCCGCGGGATTCTCGCTCGAGAAAATCCGGTTTACCGACGAGGATGAGGAGGCCCGCTACTGGGTGAGCTTCAACCTCTATCACATCCGCTATCCGAAGCCTGAGCTGGCCGGAGTGCGCCGCGCCCGTTGCGAGGTGAACACTTTCGTAACGGACCCGAAGGGACGCCGGGGCGTCTACGTTTTTTCGCCGCTCGTATCAAAGGAGGATAAGCCGACCTTCATCGGCCGGATCTGCGAGCTCGCCGAACGTCTGGTGCTTTGGATCTACGGAAGCGGGGAGCTTCTGCCGCTCGTCTACGAGACCGGGGGCGGCCGCGTTTGCATTCATTTCGAAGAGCCCAACCACGCCATGGCGGTGAACTACCGGCAGTCGGAGCGCGCCGAACGCGCCCTCTCCACCGATTACCAGGTCTTCAACGACCTCTCCTTCTTCAACGGCGGCAAGACTTTCGATCGGGTGAACGTGGACAGCCGTTTTGGAGCCGCCCGCTTCCAGCAGCTCGACTCCGACGGAGCCAAAATTCGCTCTCCCTTTTTCGACCGCGGCCCGGACAAGATCTATTTTCACCAAGGCGACATCTCTTATCTCGTGGATGCCCTGAACCGAACATGAAGTCGAAGACGTTTCTGAAATTCAACGTCGGTGTCATGGGGTTTTTGCTTCTGCTCGGACTGATTTTCCCGAAGCCTTTCACACAATTTCTCGAAAGGCCCGAGCTTTACCTTCACATCAAGTTCATCCACATCCTTTCGGTGACGCTCTTTTTCGCGAACACCGTCATCGGAAGCCTCTGGGAGATCCGCAGCCTCCAAAGCGGCCGCCCCGAGATCATCGAGCACACTTACAAGACGGTGCTCTGGCTCGACTCCGTCTTCACGGCTCCGCTCATCCTTATCGCGGTCCTTTCGGGGATCACCCTCGGCACGATTCTCGGCGGCATCTGGTCGATGGGCTGGCTGTCGGCGGCGTTTCTGCTGTTTTTGCTTTCGGGACTCGTGTGGCTGTCGGCGGACCTGCCCAACCAGCACAAGATAAACCGCCTCTTTCTCGCGGTTCCGAAGGGGGCCGACACTCTCCCCCCTGAGTTGAGCCGGCTTTTGTGGCGCCGAATGGGCATTAACTTTCTGGGGTTTGCCCCGCTGCTCATCATCTTCTTTCTCATGATCCACAAGCCGGACCTGCCCCGGGCCGCCCATTGGTTCACGGCAAGCCAATCCTCCGAGAGCCGCTAAAAACGTGACTCGTGGCGGTTCGTCCGCCGGTTAACTCCGTTTAAACTGAAGGGATGAAATGGATTCTCGCCCTTTGCTTGGTCGCGTCAACCTCCCACGCGGCCAAGCGTCCCGTGAAAGCGAAAGCCCCCACGGCCGATCAGATTCTCCGGCGCGTGGACGAGATGCGCTCTCCGGTCGGCGACTTTTCCTTTTCGGTCACCGTCGAGGACGTCGAGGAAAATTCCGTCGTGCGCGAGACCGAGTACAAGGTTTACGCGAAGGGCGACCACCTGGCCCGCATCGAAACGACCGCGCCCGAGCGCCTGAAGGGCCGAAAACTTCTCATGCGCGACAACGATCTTTGGCTTTATTTGCCGAGCATCAAGCGCCCCACGCGCGTGAGCTTTCAGCAGCGCCTCACCGGCGAAGTCTCGAACGGCGATCTCGCCCGCGTCCGCTTTCACGTCGACTACAAAGCTTCGAAAAAGGGCACAATCAAGGTGGACGGCAAGCCGTACCTGAAATTGAATCTCTCCGCTCGCCGGCCGGACGTGACTTATCGGCGCATCGAGCTGCTCGTCGATCCCAAGACCTACACGCCGTTTCGCGCCGGCTTCTACGCTCTCTCCGGAAAACTTCTCAAGACGGGCGAGTACTCGGAGCCGATCAAGGCGCTCGACCGGGAAGTGCTTTCCCGCATGATCATCAAAGACGCGGTTCAGTCGACCCGCGGTTCCAAACTGCGCTACAGCAATTACCAGCGGGCAAAGCTGGATGACAGCTTCTTCAACAAAGAATCTCTGCCGTAATTTAGCCGCCGCCGCGCTGATTGCCGCCTCTCCCGCTTTCGGGCGGTGGGGCTTCAACGCGACCTACAAGATCACGGCGGAGTCCCGCCTCGCTTACCACCTCGTCAACCAGCGCGATCTCGCTTCGCACCGCCACATTCTCGACGCGGAACAGACGCTCACCTTCGATCCCAACTGGATCGCGGTGCTCGGGCTTCGGGCCTACGCCGACGGAGCGTTCGCGGCGAACGACGCCCGCTACGGCCCCTCCGTCAAAAAGGACGAGTCGGCCGACATCCGCATCCGCGATTTCTATCTTCAAGCGAAAATTCGATCGCTGCTGCTCAAGGTCGGCAACCAGCAGGTGGTATGGGGCGAGGCCTTCGGCTTCTACTTCGCGGATCTCATCAACCCGAAGGACCTGCGCGACTTCGGCCTGCGCGACCTCACCGCCCAGCGCCTGCAGCTGCCGATGGTGAACGCCGTCTTGTTTTTCACGAACGCTTCCCTTCAGTTGCTCTACGCGCCGAAGCCCTACTTCAATCTGGTTCCGGCCATCGACGGCGATTTCTCCCCGTGGCCCTCGCTCATTCCGGGCACGCCGATGCGTTTCGTCGACAAATCGAGCGGAAATCTCTCTTTCGGCGATCCGGAAGTCGGCGTTCGGGTCACGACGCTGTTACGCGGCTACGATCTCGCGTTCTTCTTCTTCTCCTATTTCGACCGAAGCCCGACTTACACCGGCGTCGCCGGGCCGACGGGTCTCGACTTGGTGGCGAGCCACAACCGAATCGGCTCGGCGGGAATCACCTTCTCGAAGGATTTTTCGCCGTGGCTCGTCCGCTGGGAGAGCCTCTATACGAAGGACAAGATGTTTCAGAAGTTCGACGCCGCGGGACTCGGCGGCTACCGCGGCGACGAGGTCACCGTCGCGGTGGAGACCGAGTACACGGGCTGGCTGCCCTGGCGCGTGGCGATGCAATTCGCCTATCAAGGCATCCCGAAATTCGACGCCGCCTCCACCACTCCGAAAAACCGCGAGCTGCTTTCGGCCAACATCAAGGCGCCGATCTACCGGGAGCAGACGCTCGACGCCATCGTCAGCTGGGCGATTCACGACGGCGGCACGCTCACGCGTCTTCAGTACACGATTCCGACCTCCCAGCAGTTCGAGCTGATGTTCGGCGCCGATCTCCTCTTCGGCGGTGTGCGCAGCCAGTTCGGGGCTTTCAAAAACGGCAGCCGCGCCTACGTCCAGCTGAAGGGCTACCTCGCCAAATAACGCTTCGCACTACCCCTCTGAAGTGAGCCCCCGTTTTTGCCGATAAGTAGAGCGGATGCCCTCTGCTCCTCTACCTTTCGAGCTGCACGGATTTTGGATCACGAGCCTCGCCTTGTTCGCGATCGTGACGGTCCGCTATTTCTTTTTCGCCGGGCTCTTTTACTTTTTTCTCTACAAGAAACGCCTCGCCGCCTCCCGCAAGATCAACCCCGCGCCGCCCGCCCCCGGCATGATCCGCCAGGAGATTCTCTGGTCGCTCGTCACTTGCGTCGTGTTTGCGGTTTCCGGAGCGTGGATGGTGCACCAGTGGGCGGAGGGCCGCACCCTCCTCTACTCGAAGATCGAGGACTACGGATGGCTTTGGTTTTTCGTAAGCCTCCCCGTGCTCATGGTTCTCCACGAGACGTACTTCTATTGGACCCACCGCTGGATCCATCACAAGGCGATCTTCCGCTGGGTCCACCGAGTCCACCACGAGTCCCACAACCCGACTCCCTGGGCGGCCTTTTCGTTCCACTGGACCGAGGCCCTGATTCAGGCGCTCATCGTCCCGGCTCTCGTTTTTGTGGTGCCGACGCACCCAATCATCCTTCTGACCTTCCTGATGGTGATGACCGTTCTAGGCGTGATCAACCACGTCGGATACGAGCTGTACCCCCGGGGACTGGATAAGACTTTCCTCGGCCGGGAGTTCATAAACGCCTCCCACCACTACCTGCACCACCACCGGGCCCGCTCGAACTACGGCCTCTACTTCACCTTCTGGGACCGGTGGATGGGGACGGAAAGCGCCGATTCTTTGGACCTTTACCGCGAAGTCACGAACCGGGATGTCACCCCGAAAAGCCTCCCCAAGGCCGCCTGAGCCTGGCGTTATAAACTCCTGATATCGGTCTTTTTTGGTCCCAATTGGAAACCTTTCTGCTAGAGTCTTTTCTGGTTCCAATAGTCGTTTTTCCCTGTTTATGCGAAGGAAGCCCTCCCATCCGGTACCAGCCGGTCGGACGAGTTTACCTTCGGCGAGGAGGCCCATGAGCCGCGAGGACCTGATACAGATTCCGGGAGTCGTCGCCGACATCAAGTCGGGCGGTCTCTTCGCGATCAAACTCCAGAACGGGAAAGAAGTCCTGGCCAAGCTTTCCGGCCGCCTTCGCAAGTTTCGGATCAGCATCATCGTCGGAGACAAGGTGACAATTGGGATGTCGCCTTACGATCTCACGCACGGTTTGATTCTCAGCCGCGAGCGCCTCAATAAGCCGTCCATGTCGGCGCGCCCGGCCTAATCGCTTTTTTTCTAGTCCAAAACCGAGGTTCCTAGATTCTAAACGGGAGGGGGTCCCATGAAGAAGACTGATGGTACGGTTACCGACGGATCGAAAGTAGAAGTTCACCTCGTGGGTCGCCTCGAGGACAAAACGGTGTTCGTCTCGACTTACGACGGCGACCCGCTCGAGTTCGAGCTGGGCGACGGAAGTCTCATTCCCGGCGTGGAAGAGATCATGGTGGGGATGAAACCCGGCGAAAAGCGGGACGTTAAGCTCGCGCCCGAGCGCGGCTACGGCACCCGCGACGAAGCCCTCGTCTTTCAGATCGAGAAAGACCAGGTGGAGCCCGGCATCCAGCTCGGCGACGAAGTCATTTTGAAAACGATGGACGAAGAAGTCCCGTTCCGGGTCACGGCGATGGGCGACAAAGTCACCATCGACGCGAACCATCCGCTGGCCGGCAAGACGATCCACTTCGAAGTCGAAGTGCTGAGCGTCGCTCCGGCCGAAGCGTAAAAGGCGTTTATCCGGTGGGGGGAGCGGCCGAAAGGCTGCTCCCCCTTTTTTATTTCATTCCCATTGGATGTCGGGCAGCCGGATCGATCCCGCGTAGGTAGCGAGGCTCGAGAGCGCGAGGGAGTAACCCTTGTGATCCGGTTCGCACCCCGAATTGCGGTATTGGGAGACGTAGCCCGCCGACGTCCCACAGTGCTCATGGGCGACACTCAAGGAGCTCATCACGAATTTTCCAGAGGGCTGCTGGAAGGCTTTCGGAACCTTGCACTCGTAGGTACGCCTTTCCCCGTCGGCGCTCGTCACGGCGGCCGCGCAATCGAGCGCGAACGGCACGCCGAGTTGCGTGGACTGATCGAAGTGGCTGTACCAAACCTCCTCGAGCGTGGGAAGCGACCCGTCGAGCAACCGGCGAAACGTCAGCTTCGCCGCGGTCGGAATCGATTCGCTCGGCTCGAGATAGGTTTCAAGCTCGGGAGGAGCCAGGCACGTCCCGTTCAGCGAATAAGTCTGCCGGTACATTTCCCGCTCCCGGCAATATTTCTCCGCGTCGCTCCCGGACTGAATCTTCAACTCACTCGAACAACCCGCGAGGCAGATCGCGGCGGCAAACAGCCATTTTGCGCGTTTCATGCTCTCTCTCCGTGTTTAGGGTTTTTCTTCCCAGGGGTTGAGGGCCGGCCACGGTTCCCGGTTGAAGTACACCGTGATGTCGGACGTGGAATAGTAAACGCCCGGTTCGTTGCAGAGATCGTACAGGAAGCTTGCCGTGTACACCGCTTTCGAGGCACAGGTGTCGTGCCCCAACGTCATCGACTGGAAGGTGTAGTGCGCCCAGCTGCTGGCGTTAACCCCCAGATCGAGCTTGCACTCGTACTCCCGCGTGGAGGACGTCCCGGTCAGAAGCTGGCACGTCGTATTTTTTGCGGCGCCAGACTTCCCGCTTTCCCAGGTGTGGTACTGGAGCTGAATCAGTTTCGGATACGTCCCATCCCACATCTTATTGAAGGAGAGGCGGACCATGTTGTTCTTGCCCGCGACGAAACCGGCCAGCAGCTCCCGAAGATTGGCCGGGGTCGCGCAGCTCGCGGCGTTTTGCACCTCACCGACGATCACATTTTGATCGCGGCAGAGAGAGTACGCATCCGAGGAGTGGAGGACTTCCTCTTCCTTGTCCGCGGGGTCGTTGCCCAGCAGGCCGTCCGGATCGAGCCGGCAGCCTCCCAGCATCATCAGCGCCAACAGAGCCATGAGGATCAATAAGTGTTTCATCGCAAATCTCCTTTATTAGAGGCGGGCCGAAAGGCCGCCCTCGAAGAGGATGTAGCCCAAGTTCGCGCGCGCGGAGGTCGTGATGCCGAACTCCGGCGTGACGTTGAGATTCACTCTCACGCCAGCGTGAATCGTTCCCCAGTTGCCCGACCCCTTGGCGATGGAGCTTTGGGACGGGGTCAACGTGCCTTGGGCCAGCTGGGCGTCATTGTCCCTCGCGGCGAGCGCCGTGCTTCCTCCGAAGAGAAATCCGAGCTCGAAGAGATCGTGCCGATCGGAGATCGAAATGCGGAAAGGGATGAGCTCGAGGTCCGCGCCCAAATGAGCGTAGGTTCTCTTATTCTGAAAGTCCGCCACCCGGAGGCCGCCGTAGAGATTGATTCCGACCGTTTTCGAGAAGTTGTACCCCAGCGACACGAGCCCGCCCCAAGTCGGCTCCAGGCTCTTGTAGGATTGCTTCTCCCCCTGGGAGACGTAGGACTTCGGATACTCCTGAAGGAACGCCATTCCGGTCAGGCCCATGTGCCACGGTGAGCGCGCTTCCGCTTTCTGAAAAACGTCTCTCGTAGTCGCCGGATCGGCGACCACGATCGCCGCCGGAGGCGCCGCAAGTATCGGCGCCACGGGGGCGACGGGAGCCACCGGGGCGATCGGCGCGACACCGGTGTTGTTCGTCGTCACCGCGGTCGGAGTGCCGACGTTGTTCGTGTTGTTGATTACTATCGGCTGCGGCGCCGCCGCCGGAGCGACGACTTGCGTGGGCGGTGCCGCGGGACCCGCCTCCTCGGCATCCGGCTTCTTCTTCTCGAAATAGAAATTATAAGTTTCCGAATAACCGCTGACCGACATTCCGAGGGCACCGAGAACAAATACGGCAAAGATTGCGGGCCAGGGAATCTGGCCCTTCCACTTTTTAACGACGCTCATCCGAGCCTCCTTTCGATGCCGGGCACTTGTGCAACGGCCGTGCCGGGCCGGGCAGCCTTGGCTGTCACCTCGCGTCTGACAAATTTGTCAGACCGAACTGCCTTCGATGTCTGACGCCAGGATCCGATATAGGGTCCGCTCCGAAATTCCGAGAGCCGCCGCCGCACGGCTTCTGCTTCCGCCCATGCGGGCGAGTGCGCGCTGCACGAGCTCAATGCTGTACGCGCCACGAGCCTGACGAAACTCCGTCGCCATCGGTGACTCGGTTTCCTGGATTTCCAGATCGCCCACTTCCACGGTTTGGCCCGAGGCCAGGGCCGCGGCCCGGGCGATCACCTGCTCCAGCTCGCGAACATTGCCAGGCCAGCGATGGGCAACAAGGCGCTCGATCGCTCCTTCCGAAAGCGCGAACCCCTCGCCCGCGCGCGCGAGGAAGAGCTTCGCGAGCGGCAGAATGTCGCCGGCCCGTTCCCTTAGCGGCGGAACTTCGAGGGCCGCGCCGGCCAGACGATAGAAAAGGTCCTCGCGGAATTTTCCGTCTCTAACGAGCCCCTTGAGATCGCGGTGGGTGGCGGCGACGACGCGCAAATCCACCGACACGGGACGAGTCGCGCCAAGCGGCTCGATCTGCCGTTCTTGCAGGGCGCGAAGGAGTTTCACCTGGAGGTCCAGCGGCAAGTCACCAATCTCGTCGAGAAAGAGGGTTCCTCCATCGGCGGCGGCGAACTTTCCCTTCGTATCGCGATCGGCCCCGGTGAAAGCACCCTTTTGGTAGCCGAACAAAACCGATTCGATGAGAGTCGGTGGGAGGGCTCCGCAGTTCACCGCCACGAAAGGGCCGCTCGCGCGCCGGCTCCGGCCGTGGATGGCGCGGGCGATCAGTTCCTTGCCGGTTCCCGTCTCGCCGACGACGAGAAGATTGAGATCGCTCGGGGCGAGCTTGCCGAGACGCTCTTCCAAGGCCTGCATCGGCCCTTCCGAAAAAGAGAGCTTGGGTGCTTCCGGCGCGCGCCCGCGCGAGCGTCCAGCGCGGCTTTCAGAGGCGAGCAGCAGAGCCGCCTGCGTCGCGAGCACCGCGAGATCGTCGAGCCGCTCCCGTTGAATCGATTTACCGGGAGTACGCGTATATAGGTAGACGCAACCGAAACAGCGCCCCGATACGAAAAGCGGCAAGCAGGCGATGGAAAAAATCCGCGTTCCGAGAAGCGAAGCATTCGCCGCCCACGGATGACCGACGATACTTTCCACGTGTACGGCGCGCCGGCAGGCGATGGCTTCCCTAAGCACCGTGTTCGAAAGAAGCTCTTTGCGCCCGGTCCCTTCGGTGCCGACGCTCGCGGCGATGGCCCAGCCGCCGCTGCGCTCACTCTCGACGACGAGATGACCCGACTCCGCTCCGGCTAGCTCCACGAGCGCTTCGAGAGTGTCCTCCAGAGCGACGTCCGCCCCGCGCCCGATCCCCGCGGCGAGCCCCGACAAAAGTTCCAGGCACTTGGAAGCGAGAACTTCTTTTCCGTCGCCGGACTTGATCGGATTACGCAAAAACAAGAAGGCTTGATTGCCCGCCTCGAGCCGGTCTCCGTCGAGCAGCAATCGGCTTCCGGAGACGCGCTTGCCGTTCACCCGAACCGATTCCTCACCGGGGAGAACTTCGACCGCGTCCCCTTCCCTTCTCAGCGAAAACCAAGTGCCGTCGGCGAGGCTATCGAGTTGAACGTCGCAGCCCTGCCCGACGCCGACCGTGGTCACCGGTTTGTCCAGCCGTTCGTCTCCGCCCTCGCAGATGTGAAGCCACATACTCTTCTCCGCTCAATCGACTTTGATGACCGTGGGAACGTCCGCTCTTACTTGAACCTTGCTTCGAATGGGATCGAACCCCTCGCGCTCGAGCAAAATCCAGTGCTCGCCGAGCTTTTCTCCGACGAGGCCCTTCTTCGGATCGATTTTCTTGCCGTCCCAGTAGGCAGTGACGTTTTCGGGAATCTGGAAATCGATTTTTCCACTGGGCGGCGCGGGCGCCTTTTCCACTTTGGCGACCTTCGCCCCTTTCGCGACTCTCGCCGGACGAGCGGGCGCGGGAGCCGGAACGGCGGCCACCGGGGGCGCGGGAGGCGCCGAAGGAGCTCGGAACCATACGCCCCAAACCAAAAGCAACACGGCCGCGGCCGCGCCGGACCAGAGGAGGACGGCGGCCTTGCGGCGGCGCCGGCGAACGCTACGGTAAGCCTTAGTGAGGCGGGCAAGCGCCGGCGTGTTCGGCGCTTTCAGCGAAAGATGCCCGAGAGTCTGCAGGAATTTCCCCCACTGCCCCTTCGCGAGCCAGCCCTCGGCGTTGCGAATGAGCGCCTCGGCCGAGAGCTCCAGATTCGCCATCGTCTGACTGGACGGATCGCGCTTCCATTCGGCGAAGGAGAAAGTGCGAAGCCCGATTTCCGAAAGGTATTGCTCCAAGGCGGCCCGATACTCGGCGGCGCTACTGAAACGCGCGGCCGGGTTCTTTTGCAGCCCTTTCAAAATGAGCCGGGAAAGCTCCGCACTGATTTTCGGATTTCTCTTCTGGGGCGGCTCCGGATTTTCCTCGCGGATGGCGTTCATGGTGGCGACCGCCGTGACCCGGGTGAACGGGCGCGTGCCGGTGACAAGGTAGTAAAGAACGGAAGTGACCGAGAACAGATCGGACGCCGCCGCGGCGGACTCGCCGATGACCTGCTCGGGCGACATGTAGTCGACGGAACCGAGCAGCCCGAGCGACGTGGTCAATTCGCTGCCCGTGATTCTGGCGAGACCGAAGTCGGCAAGCGCCACGCGACCGGCCTTATCGAGCAAAACGTTGGCGGGCTTCATGTCCCTGTGGATGACGCCGAGGGAATGAGCGAACTCGAGCGCCTTCAGCATTTCGATGGTGAGCGCGACGGAAACTTCCGGAAGCACGTAGGGAAGACTCGCCTGAAACAGTTCGAGATTGCCGCCGTCGAAATATTCTAGGGCGAGAACCGCCGTGTCGTGCTCCTCGACCGGGCCCATCACGCGCACGATGTTCGGATGGACGAGGCTCGCCGAGAGCTCGGCTTCGCGCAAAATGCGCCGCTCGGCCGCTTCGCCGAGTCCCGGGTGAAAGACCTTCAAACAGATCGGATCGGGCTCGCCGACGCGCCGGGCGAGCCAGACCCGCGCGGTCGCCCCGCGCCCGATCTCTTTCTCGGTTTGAAAGTCCGCCCAGCGCACGTTAGGTACCGGCCCTCGCTTGCACGCGCCGGACTACGCTGGTGAGCAACGTCCGCGGAAAAAACCGATGACCCTGGGCCATCACCTTGTTGCGCAAACCGGGAATGACGACCGGTCGGCCCGCCTTCACTCCCTGGTAGCCGATGCGCGCGACGGTATCGGCCGCCATTACTCCGCCCTGCTTGAAGAGCTTCGACTCTTCCATCGCGGCCGCTTTCACGAATCCGGTTTCCGTTGGGCCGGGGCAAAGCGCCGACACCTTCACGCCCGTCCCCGCGAGCTCGTTGTTCAAAGCTTCCGAGAAGGAAAGCACGAACGCTTTCGTCGCGTAGTAAATCGCCATGAGGGGCCCCGGCTGAAAGGCCGCGGTGGAAGCGACGTTGAGGATTTCTCCAGAGCCGCGTTTCTTCATGCCCTTCAAGCAGAGCTTCGTGAGATGAGCGAGCGAAACCATGTTCAGCTGCATCATCCCCAATTCTTTCTCGAGACTCGTCTCCGTAAAAAATCCGAAGTCTCCGTAGCCCGCGTTGTTCACGAGAGCATCGACGGTGAGTCCCTTCTTTTCGATTTGCGCAAACAGTGTGTCCGGAGAACCGGGTTCCGAAAGATCGCAGGTGAGAACATGAGCCTTGATGGAGTGGGATTTTTCTAGGCCCGCCGCTATCTCTTTCAGCTTTCCCTCGGAGCGGGCGACCAGAATCAGATCGTAACCGTCCGCGGCATAGAGTTTCAGGAACTCGACCCCGAGACCGCTCGAGGCCCCCGTTATCAGGGCTGTTTTAGACGCCATGGATGCCTCCGGGATATCCGCAAAATCCTAGCCGGAATGGCTGGGTTCGGACAGCCTTTTCCAAGGCGGTTTTCGCGTGATTTGGAGCGTCGGGCAAGACAATCCGGTGTAACTCAGAAGCCGAGAAATTTTTCGAAGAAGACGCGGGGCGAATGGGCCCCCGAGGTCTCGCCAACGAGACGAACGTCGGAAGTGGCGGTCAAAACCCAACCGTAATTGAGGCCGCGGCCCCGGGGGAAATCGATGAACCACTGGGTCATGTCGAAGAGAAGGTCTTCCGGCTTGAACGAAGGGTCCGGCGAAGCGGGCACCGCATCGGCCGAAATGCAGGAAACGGTTTCGAAGTCCGCCCCTTGGGTTTGCCACTGGCCGCCCGGACCGAAAGGATGGGCAGAGCGCCACGTCGCAAGCATCATCCAGTCGGCGACGAGCGGGCAGAGTTTCAATCGAGTACGGGCTTCGGCGGGATCCGATTCGACGGTGATCTGCACCTTCACCTTCTTGGCGCCAGATACATCCACTTTATCCGTGTAGGTCGCGAAACTTTCGTAGCGCAGAAGCAGCCGGCTGGCGGGGCCGACGTCGTAACGGGCCTGGCCGTAGGTAAGCGGATCGTCTCCGTCGGTAATCGTCGGGGAGATCTGTTTGACGGCATCGAGGGAATAGGCGACGGCGACCGTCGGGTACTCCTTCTTGCCGATCGACCAGTCCGCGCAGCCCGTGAGCGCGAAAACCAAAACGGCAATTTCAATCCACCAACCAACGCGCTTCATCGCCCCTACCCCTTAGAAAAAGAATCCGAGACTCGCTCCGACTCCGCCCTGGGCCACGCCGGCGCCGAGGAGGTTTCCGAGATAGTCGAAGTTCGCTCCCTTGGTGGCATCCACCAGGAAGCGCCCGAAGACCGTCGCCACCATGTCGTCCGTGCGAAACGCGACTTCCGGTCCGCCGGAGACGATCCGGTATCTTCCGCTGTCATAATTGAATGCGCCGCCCGAAACCCGCAAGTGGTCGGCGAGGTGCACTTCGCCGTAGAGACCGAGATCGAACTTCCAGATTCTCGCGCCCGCCTTCACTTGCACGTCCCACACGTGGCCGTAGTCGTAAGTATAGTCCACCTTCCCCAGATGATGGGATGCATCGCCCGCGAAGCTGATGCCGATGCGGTTTTCGACGTATAGATGCTTCAGCTCCTTGCGCATCGAGATGCCGGCCGAAACTACGTCGCGTCCGAACGGAGAATTACGAAGCTCGTCGGCCGAGAGAGTGTTGAGCGAAGCGTTCGCCCAGAAGCCGATGGCGAAATCACGAATCGTCCAGGCGCGAAGTTTCATCGAGAGACCGAGGGGGCCCATGTGGCTGCCCTTCGAATCGCGCACGAGCGAAGCTTCGATGCCGAACCCGAACGGCGCGTTCATTCCGCCGAAGGGATACAGATCGCTCACCACCGAGTGCATCGCCTGAATTGGAAAACGAGAGTCCGAGTTGCCGGTCTGGTACAGCGTGTACTTGTAGCCGATTTCAGACGGCGTCTTGAAATGCTCGACTTCGGGCGGCTTGCCGCCGTTTGCGGCAACCGGAGCGCTTGCTTCCGGCACGAGTTTCTCGACGGTATGGCGGACCCGATCGTGGTTCGAGTCGGAGGAAGTGATGGCGAGGGTGATCTCGGCCACCGCCTGCTCGTCCTCACGGGCGCTCTCCGGCAACGCCCGGTGCAAAGCTTCGTGAATGTGGAGGGCGACCAACTGATCCTTGTCGAGCTTCAAAGCGGCCGGAAAGAAGCGGGTGGCCGCGTGGGACTCGGGAAACGTGCGCGCGTAAACCTTGCCCATGAGGTTCACGTGGAAGGCGCCTTCGTCCTCGAGTACGCGGGCTTCCACGTCTTCCTTCGCCATGACGAGCTTCGCGCCGCGGGCTTCCGGAAGGAGCTGGCCGAGCCCGGCGATGCCTGACACGTTCAAAGCTTCGAGACGCTTCACCGCCAGATCGCGGGCTTCGATGAGAACGCCGTCCGTGACCGGCGCGCCACCCTCGAGATCGGCGCCGTCGTCCCCGTTGCCTACTTTAGTCGCGCCCTGCGCGGCGGTAGCGGCGAGCAGCGCAACCAAAACCCATTTAGTGTCCATTAGAGTCTCCTTCGGTCAGCCGAAATAAAGCCATTTCCAATTGATAAACTTCCGTGCGGTTCTTGCCCTTGCCGTATTTCGCGACCATTTCGTCGAGAAAGTGGCTCACGTCTTTTTTCATGGCGGGAAGCTGCTTCGGATCCGCGGCGAATCCCACGCCGGCGAACTCCCGCTCATGGGCGGGCTGCAGCTCGAGGGCTCTCGCCGCGCGTTCGAGAATCTGCGCGTGGTACGCGCGGATGGACTCCGACGGCACTCCCTCGGGAGCGGCGATGTCGCCTTTCGGAAAGAGCCAGCGTCCCTGAACTTTTTTCGCAAGCCCCACCCGCTCCAGCCTTCCGAGAGCCACTCGCACCTGGGCGGCGGAAATGCCGAGCCGGCGCGAAATCCAGCTTTCGCGGGGGCGGAAATTGTCGCACTCGGCGAGGTTGAGGATCGCAAAACATGTCCAATCCGAAACCAGCCGGAACCGATCGAGCCCGGTCGCGCCGTCGCCGGGAAGCGGCTGCCACGAACCACGATCCAAAACCTCTTTCGTCTCCTCGGCGCCGTCGAGCTGCACGAGATAGAGGAGGTGCTTGGTTTCAGTGGGATTGAGCGAAAGGTAACGGGCGACTTTGAGCGCCGAGCGCACGCTGAGGCGGCGCTTTTGCTGGAGGACTTCGGAAAGTTCGCCCGCGCTCATGCCTAAGTCGCGCGCGAAGGCCCGCTGGGAGTACCTGGGGTGGGCCTTGGTCCGCCGGGCAAGCTCCTCCGACAGGAAGGTCCGGTAGCAGTTCAGTTCCAGAAGCATGTACTCAAAATCGCATATTCGCGCGTCGCGGATCAATTCTATTTGGATCATTCTGATCCAGGTCTGGAACGCTAGGAAAGGCCTGAAAATCCAGCCTTTTCAATGGTCTCGACCCAGCGATCCACGGGATCGCCGACCTCCTCGAGGTAGGCGTCCCTCCGGGCGAGATAAATCTCACGAGGGAGCTCCGTCCATTTGCGGGCGGCGGCGGCACTTTCCCCGGCGGATCGGACGCAAGTGACGAGCCCCTTCGCTTCTAGAAGATCCGTGTACCAGAGCCGGCGCGAGCCGCAGTAAACCGACGGCACCCCGAGGATCGCGCTCTCCGCGGCGAGCGTCGCGCTCTCGCCGACTTGAAGGCGGCAACCGGCAAGCCACGAGTGAAAGTGCGCGGCCGGAATTTTCAAGCGGTGCGGCTGCAAGTCGGCGGGCAAGCGCCTCTCCGAGCTCACGAAAACTCTTCCGAAGGCGGAGAGTTTCTTCACAAGCCCTGCTATCTTTTCGATTTCAATCCCCGTCGCTCCGGCATCGTGGCTCGCCGTCCAGCCCACCAAACGCACGAGAACCGAGCCGTGATAAACGGAAGAGGAAACCCTATTGGGATGGAGATATCCGACCGCGCTCACACCGGGAACGGCGGTGGAAGACGGCACCCCCGCCCGCGGGTCCGCGGCCCGGCGGGTGGCGAACGGCAAAGAGAGACGGCGCTGCCAGCGAGCATCGTCGGTGTCGTCGAAAGCCAGAGAAGGAATCCCGAGTAGCCACGCGACCTGATGGGCGCAGGCGGCTTCCTTTCCGACGACCAGGTCCGGGCGGAACTTTCTGGCCACGCGGGCAAGGCGCGCGTCGCGCACGAGCATTTCCTTCACGAGACCGAGCTTCGTGCGCGCGGCCGTAGTCAGCGGCGTATGGGCGATGGCGAAGGAATCGAGCAAATCGATCGTGCAGTCTTTTTGACGGGAGGTGACCAGAACTTCGTGCCCGCGTTTTCCGAGCCGCTCGACGATCGGGCGGAAGAAATGCGCCTGGGCCGGATGGACGACATCGATGAGAATCCGCACCCGAAAACGATACCGGGGCGGGGCCCTTCCGTCCCGACGCAGGGCGGGTGGCTGGAAGATGGCCGCGCATTCCGCCCGAATACACCTTGCCTCAAGGCTGGGGGTTTTGGCCTGGGACTTGTACCTCTTGGTGAGCATATGAGAACGAGGCTCGCCTTAATTGTGGTGCTGCTGCTTCCCGCGTCGCGGGTTTTGGCTTGCGCCGCTTGCCAGGACAGCGACGTTTTCAAGAATGCCTTCGTGTCGTCGACCAACGCCTCGGCGGAAGCCGCGGCAGCAGCGGCCACTCCCGCCGCACCGGCCGCGGCCACTCAGCCCGCGCCTCCCCGCGAGCGCGAGATGGTGAATCAAGCGACGCCTTCGGGAACCAACGAAGCTCCCTTGCGAAAGCCCGCCCTCAAGATCCGAAGCTTCAACGAACTCAACTAACCCAATCCAATCTCCCATAAAGGATCGGTCAAGATCGCGCCGCCGCACGCAGCAGCATGGATTTTCCGTCGATCTAAAAGTCCGAACCCAAAGGAAAATCGTTCTTATCGAAAAAATAACGGTACCTTCCCGAATCCTTAGTGCTCCCAACCGACAATTAAGGTGAAACAAGCGGCGAAGAAAGCGCCGCCAACGGGAGAAGCCGATGCGACCTCGCTTTCGAGCTCTCACAATCAACACCTGGCTCTTGAGGCTCCCTTTCGGAGTTAACCTCGCTCCCGCCGTCGAAGAACGGGCCCGGCTGCTTCCTTCCCTCGTAAAAAGCACCGGCGCGGACATCGTGTTCTGCCAGGAAGTCTGGGACCCGAAACACCGCCGCCAACTGCGCGAAGCTTTCGCCCGCGAGGGTTATCCGTACGAGACCTCGGCGGCCCCCCAGCTGGGAGAAACTTTTCCGAGCCTCGCTCCGGGCCATCTCGCGAGCGTCGGCCTCATGCTTCCCTTCACTCTCGCGGCTTCCGGCGGCGATGCCGGCACGGGATCGTTACTCGCCCTCGGAGGAAGCAGCCTCGCGGCGCTCGCCGCCGGCTCCATCGCGCTCGATCAAATGCGAAAGAAGATGGGCAATGGCCTCCAGATCTTTTCCCGCTTTCCTCTCTCGTCGAAAACCGACGTGATGCATTTTTCGACCTGGACGAGGCACGACGAGGTTTTCATCGCGAAGGGCGCCATTCACACGCAAGTGCAGTTGCCCTCGCTCGGCTGGGTGGACCTCTATAACAGCCACCTGGGCGCCGTTTCCTACGACGGACGCACGCAAAGCTACGACGCGGACCAATGCCGAAACCGCCTGCAGCAAGCCGGCGAGCTCGCCCGCTGGATTGAAAAGACCCGGGTTGCCGAGTTCGCCCTTCTCGGCGTCGATCTGAATGCGGCCCCGGAGCAATGCCACGGCGGCGAGACTCGGCCCACGGGCGAGTACGCTCTGCTGGGTCAGGAACGGGGCGGACTCTTTCAGGACACCTTCCGCGCCGGAGCGGCGGCGGATGAAAAAGGCGCCACCGACGATTCCCGCAATCCCTACAAGAACAGCGGACACTTCCGGGGAAGTCCCGACGTCCGCATCGACTACCTCTTCGCATCGCCTTCCCCGAAAGTCAGAACCGTCGGCTCCCGCGTGGTGTTCGACCGGCCCTTGAGTGAGTCCCTCCCCGCGGCGGGAAAACTTCCGCCCCGCATCTCCGATCACTACGGAGTACTCTCCGAGTTCGAAGTGGCCTAGGAAGAGCGCACGCCCCGTCGAAAAGCATAAATGTGTTGGGCCACCCACCCTTCCGGAAAACCGGGATCGTCCGGGCCGTACACGGCAGCCTTGCGATCCCCTGGCGGTTGAAAGGTTCCGAAAAGCCGATCCCAGATCGTGAACTTGGTGCCGAGATTTTTCCCGAAGAATCTCTCATCGTCGCCCGAATGGTGCCAGCGATGGAGCTCGGGTCCGTTGAAAACGAGCAGCCACTTTCCCAGCCGCACGTCCAAATTGGAGTGGATGAACATTCCGTAGATGCCGTTTGCCATCGCTTTGATGAGCGGAATCTCGGGAGCGGCGCCCAGAAGCACCACGGGAAGGTACTCGGCGGTCTGATAGAGCAATATCTCCCCAGAGTGCGAACGGATACCGGCGAGCCAATCGACGCTCAAACAGGAATGGTGGGCTTCGTGGAGGCGCCAGAGATAAGGCGAACGGTGTTGGGCACGGTGAATTAAATAAGTTACAAAGTCATGGGTCAGTATGAAAAACACCGCTTGCGCCCAGATCGGCACATCGGCGAGCAGTCTCAACTTCGACAACCCCGTCGAAGCGTCGAGCCCTTCGAGCACTCCCGAGATGATGAGCCCGAGAAGGTAACTCTGTAGGAGCCCGTAGAGCAGCAAATCACTCCAGAACTCCTCCCGAAACGCACGAAGCCCCTTGTTGTAAGGAAACTTTCGCTCGAGCAGGAGGAAGGCCACCCCGGCGCTTACCAGTGCCACCGGGGTGACCAGCCGCAGGAGATTGAGACTCAAGCCCGCGCCTCGGCGGCGGGAGCCGCGCCCGGGACCCGGCGCAATTTCTTGCGGGAAGAGACTTCCGATTCGTAGACGCGCTTCACTCCATCACCAAGGGTCTTCTCGATATCCCGTATGTAGGTGACCAGGCGGTGGAGCCCCACCACCTCGACGCTCGCCGACTGATCGGTCCCCCAAAGCGCGCGGTCTAGAGTGATGTGGCGCTCGATGAAGCTCGCGCCGAGAGTCACCGCCGCGCACGAAGGGATGAGCCCGGTCTCGTGACCCGAATAGCCCACCTGAACCCCCGGGTACTTGCTGAGCAGCGTCGGAATCATTTTTAGATTCAACTCCTCCAGCTTGCACGGATACGCGGACGTGGAGTGGGCGATGAGAAGCTGATCGGTCCCGATCGCGCTCACGGCCGTTTCGATCTCCTCAATCGTGCTCATACCGGTGGAAATCATCAGCGGCCGTCCGGTCGCCTTCATTTTCTTCAGGAGCGAGTGGTCCGTCAGAGAAGCGGAGGCGGCCTTGAAGAAAGGCGGGTTGAACTTCTCCATGAACTCGACACTCGGCTCGTCCCAGCAGGAGGCCGTCCATTGAATGTCGCGCTCCCGGCAGTACTTGTCGATTTGCCGGTACTCCGCCTCGCCGAACTCGATTTTCCGCCGGTAGTCCAAGTAGGTCATGCGTCCCCACGGCGTATCCCGCTCGATATCCCATTGATCCCGCGGCACGCACAGCTCCGGCGTTCTCTTTTGGAACTTCACGGCCTGACAGCCGGACAGCACGGCGCCGTCGATGAGCTTTCTGGTCATCTCGAGGGAGCCGTTGTGGTTGATTCCGATTTCGGCGATGACGTAAGTGGGTTGCCCCGCTCCGATCAACCGCTCGCCAATCGCGATGGACTCTCGTTTTTGCCATGCCGTCATAGGGCCTCCTTGAAAAGTTTCGTTGTCACCACGCAGTCCAGCCGCCGTCGACAATCAGATTCGCGCCCGTCATGTAGGCGGAAGCTTCGCTCGCCAGAAAAACCACCGCGCCCCGGTAATCCGACGGCAAAGCCATTCGCCCCATCGGAGTGCGCTCGCTGTAATTGCGGATGAAGTGGGCCGGCTGTCCGTTTTCCACTCCTCCCGGAGAGAGCGAGTTCACGCGCACCCGGCTCCCCCAGTAAGCCGCGAGGTATTTCGTCAAAGCGATGACTCCGGCCTTGGTCGCCGGATAAGCCGGCGACTTCACGTGCATCGTTTCTCCGGACTCGTCCCGATACAGCGACGGGTCCGGAGCGACTACTCCGTAGGTCGAAGCAATGTTGACGATGGAACCGCGCCCCTGCTTCGCCATCCTGCCGCCGAATACCTGGCAGCAGAGAAAAACTCCGGTCAAATTGACGTCGAGAGACTTGCGCCAGGCGCTCTCGGAGAAAGTCTCGAAATCGGTTTTTTCCTGGCGTCCGTGCTCGAGGGCATCGTTCAAAGCCGCGTTGTTCACCACCACGTCGAGCCGCCGCCGCTCCGTGAGTACCGCCGATAACGCTCGCTCCAAACTCGACCGATCCGTCACGTCCGCTTGCACCGCCATGAACCGGTCTCCCAGCTCGTCGCGAAGTGCCCCCTGCCCCGTCAATGCCGAGTCACAGCCGACCACGAAGGCACCCGCTCCGGCGAGAGCCCGGCAATGCTCGCGCCCGAGCAGCCCGAAGGCGCCGGTCACGAGAGCGGTTTTTCCGTCGAGAGAAAACGAGTCCATCTCTTACCTCGCGGTCGTGGTTCGAAACGCCGGCTGGACGGGAGCCCCCCGAAGCGCCTTCGCGACTCCGCCGTCCTCCATGGCTTTGGCAAGCTCCCTGAACGAGTCCTCGAAGGCCTCCGCGGCCCGGTCCAAGTCCTGTTCGGTGTGGGAGTAGCTGAGCACCTGCTGACCTGACCAAAGCACTCCGCGCCGAATGAGCTCCTGCTGCAGAAACGACTTCACTATCATCGGGTCTTCCGAGGAATTTCCGATGGCGAGCATCGAGCGGCAGGGTTCCCCTGTAACTCTGAGGAAACCCAGCCCCTCGTGATCGGCTGCTTCCTGAATTCGCTGCACGAAGGGACCGCCCCGCCGGCGCATGGTTCCGGTCACGTCCTTCTCCGTGATCTCCAGAAGGGTCGCCTTCGCGGCGGCCAGCGACAACGCCTCGCCGCCGAAGGTAGTGAAGAAGAACACTTCTTCGTCGAGCAAACGGAGAATCTCCCGGGGTCCGGTGATCGCGGAGAGGGGCATTCCGTTGGCAATCGCCTTCGAGAAAATCGCGAGATCCGCCTTCACGTCGAACCACTCTTGAGCCCCGCCTTCCGCGAGACGGAACCCGGTCCACATCTCGTCGAAAATCAGAAGAGCGCCCCGTTGCCGGCACAGCTCGCGAACGCCTCTCAAAAAGTCGTTAGTCGGCGCTTCGAAGAGCATCGGCTCGAGAATCACCGCGGCAGTATCCGAATCGACGACGGCTTTCAGGGAGTCCAAATCGTTGTACTTGAACGTCCGCGTGAGGGCGGCGATCTCCTTCGGCACTCCGCCTTTGCGAGGAGTGGTTCCGATGTACCAGTCGTGCCAGCCGTGATACCCGCAGCAGGCTATCTTCGTGCGGCCGGTGTAGGCCCGGGCGAGCCTAACGGCGGCGCTCGCGACATCCGCGCCGGTCTTGCTGAAACGAACGGCCTCCGCGTTCGGAATGATGTCGCCCAGCATCTCGGCGACCTCGACCTCCAGTGGATGCATCAGGGAGAAGGTGATCCCCGAGCCGAGCTGCTTTCGTATGGCCGCATCCACGGCCGGGTACGCGTAACCAAGAACCAGCGGCCCGATCCCCATGTTGAAGTCGAGGAATCTATTTCCGTCCACGTCCCAAAGATAAGCTCCCTCGCCTCTCGCCGCGAAGACCGGGGCGACGCCCCGGACGTATTGAGTGGGGCCCTTGGCGAGGGTCTGGGTCGCGCAGGGAATGACTCGTTCCGCTCGGGCGAGCCATTTGTTCGACGCCTCAATCGTGGGTAGTTTGGACATCTCTCCTCCTAGGATCGAGTTTTTTGAGGACCCGGTTTGCGATCGCCTCTGGCGTGAGGCCCTCGAAGGCGATCACATCGTCGTAAAGCGCGGGCTTGAACCACTTGCCGTTGAAAGCGATGGGCACCACGTCGGCCATGACCCGGCGGCGAAGGAGCATCTCCGCCACTTGGGTGTAGAGCCCTCCCGTAACAAAGTGATCCTCGATGGTGAAGGCGACGTCCGTAGACTCGATGGCCCGCAGTACTTCCCCCTCGTCGAAGGGAACGATCGTGCGAAGATTGAGAAACCGAACCGAAACGCCGCGCTCCTCGAGGATTTTCGCCGCGAGCCAGGCCTCGGTCGCAAGCGTTCCGTAAGTCAGCAGGCAAACCTCGTGCCCTTCGAGTAGCAGGTCCGCCTTTCCCCAGTGAAACGGCGAGACCGGAAACACCGCGGGGCGATCCATCCAGCGTATATAGGTCGGCCGTTCCGTCTTAAGGGCGAGCTCGAGGCCCATGGCCAGCTCGTCCCGGTCCGCCGGACAAAAAATCTGCATGCCCGGAATCGAGCGCATCAGCGCCACGTCTTCCAAAGCTTGGTGAGTGGGCCCGTTCCCGTCGGAAAGAAGGCCCGCAATGAACCCCACGAGTACCACGGGAAGCTCTCCAAGCCCGACGTCCGTCCGGATGAACTCGAAGGCCCGCATCGTCAGAAACGCCGCGAGAGCGTGGGCCACGGGCCGCCTGCCTTGGAGGGCGAGTCCCGCCGCGGCTCCGATCATCGTCTGCTCCGTGATTCCGGTATCGATGAACCGATTACCCAAACCGTGGGTGAAAGAGCGTAGTGGGGCCCGGTTTTCCGCCGTCAGAGCCACGATGCGCTCGTCCTGCGCCATTAGGCGCTTCAACGTGATCTCGTAAGGGGTCACCGAACCACCTCACCTTTCACATTCGTTAGTCCGCGCTCGCCACCCTTCAACTCACCGATGAGGCTCTCAACCTCTTTCTGGCTGAACTTGCAAAACCACCGATCGCTGCGCCCTTCGAGGCTCGGTACTCCTTTGCCCCGCACCGTTCGAGCGATGACCGCGAGCGGTCGTCCATCGTCGCCGGGTCGCATCGCCCCGTGGAGCGCGGAAAACGAATGCCCATCGATGGACTCGACCGAGGCGCCGAACGCCCTCAGTTTGTCGGCCAGCGGTTCGAGCGGGATCAACTCCTCCGTCGCAAAGTTCGCCTGAAACTGATTTCGATCGATGAGTAGGATGAGATTGTCCAGCTTGTACGCGGAGGCCACGAGTAGCGCCTCCCAGTTGGAACCCTCGTTCAGTTCTCCGTCTCCGAGCAGAACGACCGTGCGGTAGCCGAGGCCCGCCATTTTCGCGTGCATGGCGGTTCCCACGGCCACCGACAGCAGGTGCCCGAGAGATCCGGAATGAAACTCGACCCGCGGAATTTTTCGATTCGGGTGCCAGTAGATGGAATCAGACGTTTTGAGATGCGCCTCGAGACGGCTCTCGTCGAGCTCCCCCATTTCCACCAGCGTCCCGTAGAGAGCCGGCACGTCATGCCCCTTCGAGAGGAAGAAACGGTCGCGGTTCGGATCCTCGGGCCCTCCCTGCAGCCACTCCCCGTACAGATAAACGACCTGTTCGACCGCGGAGAGCGATGCCCCCACGAAGCAGCCGCCCCTCCCTGCCATCCTGAGAATGTGCTGCCTAACGCGCTGAGCGCGGGCTTCCAAGTGCTCCCAGCGCGACCTTGCCGCGCCGGCCGATCGATCCGATTCTCTACTTACTTCGATCACGGGATTCTCCATTCGCGAATTTTTGACGGTGGTACCAAAACTCCCCAGCGCGCCGCTCGTTCAGACGGCTCACTTCCGGATGGGAAGCTAGAAATTCCACAATTTCGTCCACTCCGAATGCGCGCAGCGGGCTGAGGTGAGCGTGCACTCGGCGGATGAGATCCAAATCCTCGGGATAGTCGAGGGTGAGACGGTAGGTCGAGGAGAGGTCGATCCCGCGGTCCCAGACGACGTTGCCGATACGAAACCTTTTCGGGTTGCGCCACAGAAAGGGAGTCGTGTGCTCACGCTCCACCAGGTCCCGCGACTCGCGCCAAGCGGCGCCCAGGGCTTCGACGGTCATGACCTCCACGTCGTTGCCGTCCGGGTGAGTCGGCGGGTGAAGGTTGCTCAGGTAATCCCATTTTCCGGGGTTCGCCAGAAATGTGCCGATCACCAAATCGATCACTTTCGGATCGATGAGCGGGCAATCGGAAGGGATCTTGACGATCAGGTCGGCACCGAACGCTTTCGCCGCCTCGTAGTGCCGGTCCAGGCAATCGGTCGGGTGCCCCCGAAAGCACGGGATGCCTTCGGACTCGCAGAGGGCCACGATGCTGTCGTCGTCTTGGCGCGTGGTCGTCAATACCGCACAAAGGGCCGCATGCTTCGCAAGGCGGACCCTTCGCACCATTTGAAGCAGCACGGGAACGCCGCTCAGGGGGAGGAGCACCTTGCCGGGCAGTCTCGACGACCCCATTCTCGCCTGAATGCCGACGAGCGTGACCGGCGCTTTCATGCGAGCTCCTTCACGGCTTCGGCCGGAGCGCGGGCAAGCAGGCGTCGGCATTCCGTGGCGATATTCTCGGCGGAACGTCCCTCGTTCTGAATGGGTGAAAGCCGCCGAAGCTCTTCCACGTCGAAATAGGAATGAACTTCCTTTCCCAGGGCGATGCCGGTGTAAACGAGAGTCGAATATTGAGTTACAAGGCAACTGCAGTTCGCCACCATCTCGTGAGAGTTGCCGACGGAGTAGACGAGGGCCTCGGGAAGTACCCTCTTCACTTCCTCCCCGCGTTTCCCGGCATCCTCATTGGGGTGAAGCTTCACGATGATCTGGCGGCCACGGGCGATATCCCGGGTCCTTTCGAGGAGCTTCCTCCGGTTGTCGAATCCGAAATTCTCCCGGATATCGCTCGTCGCCACCAAAACGTAGTCCCGATGCTCAAACGAGTTGTTCAAATAGGATTTCGCATCGTCCCAGTTCGGAATGCCGGTGATGACGATCTTCTTGGCGTCGACACCCTTACGAATGAAGTGATCCCGATACCCCGGTGAGGCGACGCAGAAACGATCGTAAGCGTGGGACAAGCCCGTCGTGGAGGTCTTCGCAATCCACCTCGGCACACCGAGCTTCGCCCCGAACCGGACCACGTGAAACCACACGTCCTCCGGGTCGGTCATCCCTTCCTGGATCAAGAGAAGCGGCGAGCGGATATTGTCCTGGACGATGATGTCCGTCCCCGTAACGACGAGATCGTACCGCCTCGACTCGCCGCCGGGATCCAGAGGCAGGTTGTGCTCCCGCAGATACGCATCGGCGAATCTTTTCTGCCTCTCCCCGAGAATAGTGAAGTCGAGAAGCCCCAGTTTTTCCATGAAACGGTAGAAGCCCGTCGTGTAGAAGTGAGTGAACTGGCAATCGTAGTCGACGAGAAAGCGCGAGACCTTATGCATCATCATCGTCTGGTTCAAAGATCCGCATATGAAAAGAATGGATCCCGAAGTTGGTGATGCGATAGTCATCTTTCTAGTTAATTAACTCTCGGAGGATGCCCTGCGATCAAACAAAGGTTGAGTAAAACGCCGCGTAAGTCCCTAACCGTTTCTTAACGGGATCTTCGTTTCTGATATCAGGTTCGCAAAACGCCAGGCGGGTTTCCACCGATTGCGGATCAAATCATTCCATCCGTGGATCAGGGGCGAGGTATTTTCACGCCGAGCTTGGCGAGATTATCGAGGTGCATCTTTTCGATATCCTCGGCGGAGTAGTGAGAAGCGTCGGACTGCTCGTAGAAAGACAGATCGGTGCCGGAGCCGGCCACGTCCTTGCCGTCGATAAATCCGCAGAGCGAACGGATATGGCCGGTTCCATCCGTCTTCTGATAGGCGACTTGAAATTGGCGGGGAGAGGCCCGGGTCCCAGCCATAACTCTATACGCCCACTCCTCCGTCCAGCTCACGGTAATGAACGCGAAGACCCGCACTTCGGAAGAGACGCGGTGAAAGGCCGCGAGCCCTTCCCTCGCCTCCTCCTGAACGACCATTTCGGTCTTTTTCGGATCTTTCCAATTCCGGTGATCGAGAAGCCAATCGAGAATTTCCGAAGGGGCCTTCGGGGAAAGCCCACGGGCCGCGCCCCACTCGAAGTTCGGCTCCTTGCTGGTTCCCCGGGCCGACACCGGGCCGCTGCCCGTCGAAGCGAGGGGCTCCGCGAGCGGCTTCCAATCCGCACGGCTGAAATCGAAACAAAGAGCCGATGCGAAGGCGAGTAGCCACATAGATTAGGCAGTCTTCAACCGGACTCTCATCCGGTCGACGAACACGATTTCTCTCGTCCGAAGGCTCAGGCTCCACAACGTGTCCACCGTGAGCACGGATAGAGCCGCGTAACCGGATCCTAACAGTACGTCGATCAGGTAGTGATGGTTGAGGTACACGGCGGCAAAAGCAACGAGCGCGTACACCGACGTCGTCACCAACCGAAGCGATCCGAACTTCCACGCATAGAGCATCGCGATGAACGGGTAAGCCACGTGCATGGAAGGAAGCGCTCCGTGAGCATTAGGGGAGTTCCCGTACCAGCTCTTGAAAAGCGAGATGCCGAGCAGGTCGTCGAACCGCGCGCAGCCGGCCGCATTCGCGCCGACGGAAAGATCCACCGGTCCCAAGCCGTGGGCCTCCACGTACCAGGGCGGCGAGGCCGGATAGAGAAAGTAAGTGAACAGAGCGAGCACGTTCGCGGCGAGGAACGCCCACATCATCTGGGGAGCCTGCGCGTGAACGTAGAATCTGGCGCGCGCGCTCTGCTGCCGACGGGGAAGCACGAAAAAGAAGTAGCCGGTGCAGAGCAGAAAGATCGGCAGGTAAGCGATGTAAGAAAACCCCGTGAAGAAATCGAGAACCGGGTGCGTGCGCGTCTGCCACCATTCGTTCAAGGTAAGGCGGCTCACGCCCGTGCCAAGTCCGAAGAGCTGTTTCTCGAGCAAATAGATTTCACTGACGTGAATCTCTCCGCGCCAGAGATCCGTAACGAACCGTTGCCCGTCGTAAAGTACGCACGCGAGAAAGAACGGGAGGCTGAATCGGAACAGACCCGCGGCCGCCGGCCCGAGGTAGTAGAGAATCACCGGAAACGCGGCGAGGAAGCTTCCGGGGGAACCTAGCCCCTTCAGCAGGTAGAGAACGACCCAGTACGAGAGAAGAATTTGCAGCGGGAGCCATTTCCTGGTTCCCTCGAGCGAGTTCCACCACCGTTTCCACCGTTGGATAGACATAGCCGCCCCCCTGATGTCGTTTTCCAGATCATGGAAGGCGTGCGCAGGGATGCGGTAAAAGAACCAATAACTCTAAATAAATTTCTATCCGCGCAAGACTCAATTAGGGGCGGTATAGGAGAAACCGAGCAATTTCTTGAACCGATCCGGCAACTCCGGCAGGGCCGAGCGGGGGATCAGAAAGGACGACAAGTTCGCCAAATCGGAGAAGATCCGGTGGCGCTCCGCCGTCTGGCGCAGGTAATCGAAGCCCGAGGACCCGCCCGTTCCGACCTTGGTCCCGATCATGCGGAACACGAGAAGCGAGTGGCGGTACCGCCATTGCGTGAAGCCCTCGTCTATATCCACGAGCAGGGAAAGAAGCCGGTACGGCACCTGAAACACCGGCTGTTCCCGATACAGCGTGATGAGAAGCGCCGCCTGAATGCTCTCCAGGTGAAGCCGCCGCTCGCCCTTGGTCACCAGCTCGTCGTGTTTCTTGCGGTCGAAGACCGCCTGAAAGTTCAACCGTGTTCCGGCGACCTTCTTCAGTTGCGATTCGCGTTCCGCCGCCGTGAGCTCGGAATCCGCCTTGATGTGAGCTTCATCGCGGGCGAGCACCTTCTCCACCGCCTCCCGATACATGTCCCAGAACTGGAACTCGTCGGACCGCAGGAAAGGCGTGCGCTGCAGCCATCGATCGATGAGTTCGAAGAGCGAAGGCTCCTTCTCCGAGAGAACGACCGCCTTCTGATGGGGCTCGCTGAGCCGCGTGTGATAGCCGCCCGCCACGTACTCGTTTCGCCCCTTGAGGCCGAGCTTGTTTTCGACCAGACGGAACTGAAAGCTCTGAAAGCCGGAGGCCGGCGCTAGAATGTCCCTGAACTCCAGAAAATCCATGGGCGACATGGTTTCCAGAATGTTGATTTGATCGACCAGCACGCGCTGTATCTCGGTGACTCGGTGAAGGCGCGACACGAGCAGCGAAATGCGCGCGTCGGAAAGTTCTTTCTCGGCGAGAATCGCCCGGCACGAGTCGAGCTCGTGCAAGATCTGGCGGAACCAGAGCTCGTAAACCTGGTGGGTGATGATGAAGAGCATCTCGTCGTGGACGGCGGTGCCCCCTTCGGCGCTTTTCGGCTTTTGGGCGCCCAGCAGCGCGTCCAGGTGAAGGTAGTCGCCGTAATAGAGAGGTCTTTTCGCCACTGGAGTCTCCTAAGTGAAACTTACGCCGCGCTCTTTCCAGAACGGCACGAGCTGGCCGTCGATGAGAGCTTCGGCCTTTACGAAATCCAAGCCATCCGGGGATTTGAGCCCCTTGCACAGCTCCGACAGAATCTTCTCCTGAATGGTACCCGCCTCGAGCGCCACGGCATAGGGAACGAGCGTGTACGCGACTAGCGCATAGCGGGTGCGGTACTTCGCCGGAAACTTCTTTTCGAGAGCGGAGTCCACTCCTTTACGCAGCAGAAACTCCGCGTCGCCGACCTTGTCGCGCATCTCGACGAAGTTTTGCAGCGCCATGTCCGCGATGGCATCCGTGTTGGGCTTGCGCGACTGAAAGACTTCCGGGAAAACGGCACCCCAGTCGGAGCCCCAGCGCTCGACGAGCTCATCGAAAACGATCAGATCCTCGAAGCCGCTGTTCATTCCCTGACCGAAGAAAGGAACGATGCCGTGGGCCGCATCGCCGAGAAGCAGCGTATCCCCGCCCCGGTGCCAGCGGTCGCAGCGGACCGTCGCGAGGCCCCCCACCGGATTTTTTTGATTGGTCCCCTCGAGATCTTCCATGAGGTCAAGCGCGTCGGGGAAATGGGTCCGGAAAAATTCGGTCGCGGCCCCTTTCGGCGCAAGCGTCTCGAAGCTTTCCCGGCCTTTGTAGGGAAGATAGAGCGTGACCGTAAAACTCCCGTCCCGGTTGGGAAGCGCCATCATCATGAAGTGGCCGCGCGGCCAGATATGAAGCGAAGAGGACTCCAGGCGGTACCCGCCGCCGGTAGCCGCCGCAATGACGAACTCCTTGTAGCCGTAGTCCAAGTTGTCGGTGACCGCGTCGCAAACCCCGCTCTTTACCAGCTCCTGACGAAGCTGGGAGTTGGCGCCGTCGGTGCCGACCACCACCGTCGCGCTCGAAAAATCGTCGCCCGACGGCGTTTCGAACCGCCAAAGCCCGTCCCGCCTTCCGGCGAGCCGCTGGGAAAAGAGAAAACGGGCCCCTTCCTTTTCCGCCGTGTCGACGAGGAACTTGTTCAGCTCTCCCCGGGAGACGGAATAATTCACTTCGGACTCGTCGCGCCCGTAGGGTTGAAAAACCTGGGTGCCGTCGACGGCGTGCATGCGCCGGCCGCGGACAGCGACACTGAGATTTTTCACGGGCTCCCAGAGGCCGACGCGTTTGAGCCCCGCGATGCCGCGGGAAGTGACCACGAGGTTTATGCTGCGGCCTTCGTCGGCGAGCGCTTTTCTGGGGTCGGGCCGCCTTTCGCGGACTTCGACCTCCATACCCCGGCGGCGCAGGTACACGGCGAGGAGCGACCCCACCAGGCCACCGCCTACCACTAAAATTTCCGAGGGTTTAGACACGCTACCTATTTAGCACAGTCCCCCCGTCCGGTCGAAACCGTCAGGGCGAGACGCAGGAGTAGAAGCGGTGGTCGAGAGAGTTGTTCTGGCCGAGGCCTTCCAGGTAACAACGGATCGCATCCACCTTCAAGGAGCCGCCGGCTTTGGCGACCGACCAGGGGAAATTCTTCGCGAGAATCAGCATGAGCCGCTTACCGTCGCGCCCGGTGACGAGAAGGCGCGGCCCGCGGCCGAAGGCGTTGGCGTCGTAGAAGGTGCAGGTGGCGACGCGCTTGTCGTCGCGTTCCGTGCAGCGGACGGAACTAACGTGCCGGATGAGGTATTTGCCGTCGCCATTTGTCGTCGTGAAAGGCTTGAGGAGCGAGTAGAGGTCCCGGGCGTCTCCGCCCCGAAACCCGTCGGCCTTAGCCGCGAAACTCACGAACAAAGCCACAAGCAAAACCGAGGCACGCATTCCCATACACACTCCCAAATAAGGTACGACCCTAACGCGTTGAGCTATATCCCGCTGGGTAGGGCCGGGCAAGGTCTAATCCTTGACCGGCAAACGCCTGGGACCGAAACTGCCGAACGATGTTTTTCGACTGGCATCACACGGTCTTAGAGAGCGAAACGGACTGGCTGGGACACGCGAGCAACGTGGCTTTCGTGGACTGGGTTCAGAAGGCCGCGATCGCCGCTTCGAGCGACGTGGGCTGGACCCCCGAACGTTACGTCGCGTACGGCTCGGCTTTCATGGTCCACTCCCACCGGATCACCTATCTGGGACAGGCAAACCCCGGAGACCAGCTTCGGGTGAGAACTTGGGTCGAGGACATGAACAGCGCCAAATCCTTGCGCCGGTACACCATGGAACGGCTAGGGGAAAAGCCGCGCGTGATCGCGCGCGCCGAAACGATCTGGGCGTTCGTTGATTTGAAGCGGGGACTTCCCCGCCGGATTCCGGAAGAGATCTATTCGTGCTTCGCCATCCGAACCAAGTTAGCGGACGCGCAACCGCCGCCCGCCGGTTTCTCGCTTGCCGAGTGGTAGCCTCAGCGCTCCGGGGATTTCAGAGTCAGCACGTTCCTATTGGGATCGATCGGGGCATCCGCGCGCGGGCCGCGCAGCTGGTGGCGAATCGTCTCGCCCTCGACCATGTAGACGATGTCTTCGGCGATATTAGTGATGTGGTCGGCGATGCGCTCGAGGTTGCGGGAAACCCAAACGAGATGCACACCCGGTTCCACGTGAGCCGGAAGCTGCTTCATGTAAGCGATGATGCGATCGATGAGATTTCGGTGGAGCCCGTCCACCATGTCGTCGTACTTGACGACGAGGCGGGCCGCGGCCGGATCGCGCTCGACGAAAGCCTGAAGGACGTTTCGGAGCATCCGGATCACTTCGCGCGCCATCGTATCGAAGGACTCGCTCAAATCGGGGGGCAGCATCTGCCCGATGCGCCCTCCCCGGCGCGCCATGCTGGCGGCGAGATCGCCCAGGCGCTCGAGGTCGTTATTGATCTTCATGACGGCGCAAAGAAAGCGCAAATCCTCGGCCACGGGCTGATAGAGGGCGAGCAGCTTCAGGCAGTCGTCCTCGATTTTCAGCTCCATCTTGTCGATGGCGTCGTCGTCGGCCGCGACCACCGCGCCGAGCCTCGCGTCCTGGTCCCGAAGGGCCCGCGAGCCTAGCTCGATCGACTCCTCGACGAGGCCGCCGAGAGTAAGAACCGACTTCTTAAGCTCGCCCATGCTGTGGTGCAGATGCTTGGACATGAACCCTCAACCTTTCCTCAGCCGAAACGGCCGGTGACGTAATCCTCAGTCTCGCGCTTTTTCGGCGCCGTGAAGATGTCCCTCGTGGCCCCGAACTCCACGAGAAAACCCTGACAGAAAAAAGCGGTGTAATCCGATAGCCGCGCCGCCTGCTGCATATTGTGGGTCACGATGACGATTGTATAACGCTCTTTCAATTCGAGAAGCAGCTCTTCGATCTTGGCGGTCGACGCAGGGTCGAGGGCCGAGCAGGGTTCGTCGAAGAGAATCACCTCCGGGTCCATCGCGATGGCCCGCGCGATGCAAAGGCGCTGCTGCTGGCCGCCGGAGAGCGCGAGGCCGCTTTCGTTCAACTTGTCCTTCACTTCGTTCCAGAGCGCCGCCTTCGTCAGGCAGCGTTCGACGAGCTCGTTCAGATCGCCCTTGTATCCGTTGATTTGAGGTCCCCAGGAGACGTTCTTGTAGATCGAGCCGGGGAACGGATTCGGCTTCTGGAAGACCATGCCGATGCGCCGGCGCACTTCCACGGGATCAAGGCCTTTTTCGAAAATATCGCGCCCCTGAAAAAGCACGTCGCCGTCGATGCTGACGCCGTCGATGAAATCGTTCATGCGGTTGAACGTGCGAAGAAACGTGCTCTTCCCGCAGCCGGACGGCCCGATGATGGCCGTGATGGCGTGCTTCGGAATCTCAAGAGTCACGTCCTTCACCGCAGGGCGCGAGCCGTAACGAATATTGAGGCCGCGGGTCGCAAGGACCGGGTTTTCGATTTGAACGGCGGTTTCTACCATCGGTATTTCCTTTGATAACGGTTGCGGATGACGATCGCGACCGCATTGAGAGAGAGGAGCACGGCGAGGAGCACCAGGATGCCCGCGGCCGCAAGGCCGTGGAACGCTTCCTGGGGACGGGAGGTCCAGTCGTAGATTTGAATGGGCAACACCGTGAAAGCTGAAGTCAGGCTATCGGGCGTGAATGCGACGTAAGCGACCGCTCCGACGACGATGAGAGGCGCCGTCTCACCCATTGCCCGCGAAAGAGACAAGATCACGCCGGTCAGAATGCCGGGGGTCGCCGCCGGTAATACGTGGGCCCAAAGCGTCTGCCATTTCGTGGCTCCAAGCGCATAAGCCGCCTGCCGGATAGAAGTGGGAACGCCCCGCAGGGCTTCCCGCGAAGCGACAATGATGACCGGAAGAATGAGCAAAGTGAGAGTGAGCGCGCCGGCGATTACGCTTCGGCCGAGCATGAACCCTCTCACGAAGACCACGAGGCCAAGAAGGCCGTAGATGATCGAGGGCACGCCCGCGAGGTTCGCGATGTTGATCTCGATGAAGTTGGAAAGCTTGCCGCGTTTCGCGTACTCCTCGAGATAGAGGGCGGCTCCCACTCCGAGGGGGACCGACATGGCGGCGGTAAGCGCCATCGTCCAAATGCTTCCGATGAGGGCGGAGTAAAGGCCGGCCTTCACCGCGAAACGGGACGGAAAGCTCGTCAGAAAGCTCCAGCTGAGAGAATCGAAGCCGCCGAGGAAGACTTCCATCAGAAGCAGCCCGAGCGACAGAATGCCGATGGTCACCGCGCCGACGACGAGCAAAAAGAACGCCCTCGCCTTCCAGCGGCGGTACGCCAGCCTCGGCCGAAACGTGCCGGTCACCGCCGTGAAAACAGGAGCCTCGGCCTTCGCTCTAGGGCGCTCGGCCACTTCCGGGCGGCTCGCGAAAGCGGGCACCATCAGCTTCGGGCTCAGCGTCAACTCGACTTTTGATCCGTCCGACATCGGCTTTCCTTTTGGGTCGTCCATCAAACCTGGGGGTACCGGGAAAACCGTCTCACCACCCAATGAGACAGCAGGTTCATGCCAAGGGTCATCAGGAACAACGTGAGCCCCACCGCGAACAGCGTCTGGTACTCAATCGAACCCATGGCTACGTCCCCCATGGAAATCTGCACCATGAATCCCGTCATGGTTTGAATGCTTTCCAGAAAATTGAAACTGATGTGCGGATTGGCGCCCGCGGCGAGCGTCACCGCCATCGTCTCGCCGATGGCGCGGGACAATGCCAGCACGAAGGAGGCGAGAATGCCCGAGAGCGCCCCCGGAACGACGATGTTCGTCGACACTTCCGCCTTCGTCGCGCCGAGCGCGTACCCGGCGTAACGGATGGATTTCGGCACCGCGCGAAGGGCGTCATCCGAAAGGGACGCGATCAGAGGCAGCACCATGATGCCCACCACAATGGACGCCGAGAGTGCGTTGAATACTTCTATCTGAGGAATGAACTTGGAGAGCCACGGCGTGACCGTCGTCACGGCGAAGTAGCCGTAAACCACCGTGGGCACCCCCGCGAGCACTTCGAGAACGGGCTTTACGATCATGCGAACGCCGTCAGAGGCGTACTCGCTCAGAAAGATCGCGCAGCCGAGGCCCAGCGGCACGGCGATGAGCCCCGAACCGATGGCGATTTGCAGCGTGCCCCACAGGAGCGGCACGGATCCGAAAGACTGGGGCTCCAGAATCGGCGCCCATCTCGTCCCCGTCAGAAACGCCCAGGGAGAGACGTGCGCGAAGAAATGGATCGACTCCGAGACGAGGACGTAAATGATTCCCGCCGTCGTCACGACCGAGAGAAAGGCGCACGCAAAAAGCGCCATGCGGATAATCGACTCGTTCCGCTTTCTTCGAGAGGCGCCTTGCGCCGATTCCGTAAGCCCCACGTCCATCGAAATATCCCCTCTTAGCCTTTGATGGCCTTACCGGGAATGAACTTCTCGAAAGCCTGGAGAGCCTTTTTGTAATCGGCCGCCTTCAGGGGCGTGTAGCCGACCTGGTGCGCGATCTCGGCGGCCTTCTCCAGGTAATACTTCACGAAGGCCTGCACTTCGGGGCGCTCCGCCGCGGTGCTGCTGACGTAGATGAATACCTTGCGGGAGAGCGGATACGTACCCGCCTCGATCGTCTTGTCGGAAGCGAGCACGGCGCCCTTGCCCTTATCAAGCGGAACGGCCTTCAGGAGTTTCTGGTTTTCCAGGTAGTAGGCGTAACCGAAGTAGCCGAGCGTGTTGGGGCTGGACTCCACGCCCTTCACGAGGACGTTGTCGTCTTCACTCGCGACGTAATCGGAGCGGCTAGCACGCGCCTTGCCGTTCACTTCTTCGGTGAAGTAGTCGAACGTTCCCGATTCCGTACCGGGCCCGAAGAGCTTGATTTCGTCCGCCGGCCACGTGGGATCGACGTCTTTCCAAGTCTTAACCGTGGAGCTGGGCTCCCAGATTCTCTTGAGCTGAGCGAGGGTCAGCGATTTCAGAAACTTGTTCTTCTGGCTCGTGACGACCGTAAGACCGTCATAAGCGACCGGCAGCTCGATGTAAGTGATCTTGTGCTCGGCCGCGCACTTCTTCTCTTCGTCCTTGATGGAGCGGGAAGCGTCGTTGATGTCGGTTTCGCCGAGGCACCACTTCTTGAAGCCGCCGCCCGTACCGGAGTACGCGACGGTGACCTTAACTTGCTTGGCGTTCGGCAGCTTGTTGAACTCCTCCGCGATCGCGGCGGTGATCGGATAAACGGTGCTGGAACCGTCGACCCGGAGCTGACCGGTAAGCTCGGTGGCAGCCTGAGTGGCCGGGGAGACGAACACGAGGGCCAGAGCTAGTAGCGCAATTCGAACCATGAGCGACACTCCTTAAGAAGAAAGCGGGTTGCTATACCGCACTGATCTATCGAGAGACTGTAAAGATTCTAAAAAGACGCCTTAAAGGGAGGGATAATCAAGCGGTCTCGGCACTTAGCGGCAGGCGGACCGTGAACTTGGAGCCCCCGCCGAGCCTGCTTTCGACCCGGATTTCGCCGTTCATGGACCCCACCAGATGCTTCACGATGGAGAGTCCGAGGCCGGTGCCCCCGACTTCACGGGAACGGGCTTTGTCGACCCGGTAGAACCGCTCGAAGATGCGGGGAAGGTCTTTTTCAGGGATTCCCACGCCGGTGTCCACGACCTCGAGGCAGCCGAAGCCGTCTTTTTCGTAACACCGCACCTGAATGTTTCCGCCTTCCGGCGTGTACTTGATGGCGTTGGAAACGAGATTGCTTGCGATCTGGTAAAGACCGTCGGCGTCGGCGACCACGCGAACCGGTCCCGAAGGATCCCGCCGGCAAGTGAGCTTTCGGCGCGTGAGCTCGAGCTCGTAACGCCCGACGACTTCATCGATGGCCGGATTCCAATCGACGGTCGAAAGCGTCGGCCGCTTGGTCTCCGACTCGATCTCGCCGAGGGCGAGCAAGTCCTGCACGAGATCCGTCAGATGCCCCACGTGCTTGTGAATTTTTTCCAGAAAGCGGGTGTTGTGTTTTTCGTCGTTGATGGCGCCTTCGAGAAGCGTCTCGACGTACCCCTTGATGGAAGTGAGCGGCGTCTTGAGCTCGTGGGAAACGTTGGCGACGAAGTCCCGGCGCACGCTTTCCAGCCGCCTGAGCTCGGTGATGTCGTGGAGCACGAGAATCACGCCGCGGGACACGGACGTCTCGAAGGGCGTCGCGTGAAGGTTGAGCACCCGATCTCCCGCTTCGAGCGTGAGACGGATTTCCTTCTGCACGGACTCGCGTTTTTCCCGTACCTGCTCGACGACTTCCCGAAGCCCGCGGAGCTCGAGAAACTGCCAAATCTTCTTTCCCGATAGCCCGCCTTCCCCCTCTCGGCCGAGAAGGGTCGCGGCGGCGCGGTTGTGGTAGAGAATCGTGTCGCCCGCGTCGACAGCGATGACCCCTTCCACCATGCCGGAGAGAATCGCGCGAAGCTGCGCTTCCTCGTGGGCGAGGTTCGAAATCTTCACCGTCAGCTCCGCCCCGAGACGGTTCAATGTGTCCCCGAGAAGCCCAATCTCGTTACGCGGAAGCCTCGTAACCCGGCGGTGGTACTCGCCTACGCGCATGCCTTCGGCCACGGCGCGCATTTCGTTGAGTGGGGCCGTGATTCGCACGGCGACCCACGCCCCCAGCAGAAGCGCGATGAAAACACACGCACCGACCGCGGCGAGGATATTTCGCGTGAGCTGGTTGAGCACGGTGCTTTCGTTCTCAATTGGCATCGCGGCCCTCAGCACGCCGAGGACTTTTCCCTCTCGGTAGACGGCTTGGGACGCGTAAATCTCATCCTTCTTGAGAGTAGCGCTATGGCGCCGCACGAGGGAGGCCCCCGAGCGCAAGGCCTCCATCACCTCGGGGCGCGAGCCGTGGTTCTCCATTCCCTTGGGATCGGCCTCCGTGTCCATGAGCACAACGCCCTTCGGATCGATGATCGTGAAGCGGGACTTCGAAATTTTACCGAGCTGAGTGAAGCGCTCCTCGAGATCTTCCTGGAGCGGATTGAGAAAAACCTCGGGGCCCATGGCGGCCAGCGAGTTGAGTTGGCCTCGCAGATCGCTCTCGAACGAATCGCGCAGAGTGTGGCGGAAACGGCTATAGGCCAGCCCCCCGAGCAAGGCGCTCGTGATACCGACCAGAGCTACGTAGCTGGCGAAAACTTTCCAGTAAAAGCGGGAATGAAACAAACCCCTAGTCCTTCATCTTGTACCCCACCCCACGGATGGTGCTGATCATCTCGCTATGGTTGCCGAGCTTACGGCGAATGGCGCCGATATGCACGTCCACATTGCGATCGATCACGATGCTTTCCCCGCCGGTCACCTTATCGAGAAGCTGATCGCGGGTAAGCACCCGGCCGCGGTGGGAGGCCAAGGTATAGAGGAGTCGGAATTCCGCGCGGGTCATGGAGACCGGCTCGCCGTCCACGGTTACTTCGTAACGGGAAGGATCGATGTTCACGGGGCCCACGTTGATGGGCGTGCCGTCGGTATCCCGGCCGCGGGAGCCCGTGCGGCGCAGGACCGCCCGGATGCGGGCGCTGATGGTCTTGGGGCTGAAGGGTTTGACCACGTAGTCGTCCGCGCCGATGCCGAGACCGAGCACGACGTCGCTCTCCTCGCCCTTCGCGGTGACCATGATGATAGGGGTGTCTTTGGTGGCCGGCCGCCCCCTTAAGGTGCGGCAGACTTCCAGGCCGTCCACTCGCGGGAGCATCAGGTCCAGCAGAATGACCGCCGGCCGGCAGCGTTCCGCTTCCCGGATGCCCAGCTCTCCGTCCCGGGCCGTGACGACTTCGAAGCCGTCGCGCTCGAGGTTGTACTCGAGCAGCTCCACGATGTCCGGGTCGTCCTCGATGATAAGAACTTTGATTTTCGAGTGCTTAGGCTCGCCTGCCAAGGTGCCCCCTGGGTAAAGGTTTCCCCAGAGATAACCCAGCTTCTTAAAGAATTGTTAAAGATACGGTAAATAGCCGGAATAACAGGCTCTACATTACCGGTTCGGGCGCCTTATCCTGGTAGCCCTCCCCGTCGAGAGCCTGCATGAAGGCGACAATCGCGTCGACTTCCTTGTTGGTCAGCTTCAGCGGCTCGATCTTCGGGCTGAGGGTCGGGTTCTTGTTTCCGCCCTTGTTGTAGTGCTGGACCACTTCCCGAAGCGTCTTCATGGAGCCGTCGTGCATGTAAGGAGCGTGCTTCGAGATGTCGCGAATCGTGGGAGTCTTGAAGGCGCCTTCGTCCTCGGGCTTTTTCGAGACCACGATGCGGCCCGAGTCCTTGTGCTTCTTCGCCTTCTTGTCCCAGCCCACACCTAAGTTGTGAAAGAGGTTGTCCGTGAAGTTCTGGCCGAGGTGGCACTGGTTGCAGCGGGCTTTTCCAAAGAAAAGCTCGTGGCCTTTTTTAACCTGGGCGGAAACCGCCTTCATGTCGCCCGCCTGCCATTTGTCGAAGGGCGAGTTGCCGCTCATGCGGGTGCGCTCGTAGTCGGCGATGGCCTTAGCGATCTTGTCGATTGTGACTTCCGCGCTGCCGAAGGCCGACTTGAAAAACGGTTCGTACCCTTTGATGCCCGCGATGGTTTTCACGGCGTTCTCGTGGGTGTTGCCCATTTCGATGGGATTGGCGATGGGTCCTTTCGCCTGCTCTTCCAAGGAGGCGGCCCGGCCGTCCCAGAAAAAGTGCGGGTAGAGAGTCCACGCGAGATTAACGAAGCTCGGAGATTTTCTGCCGCCCTTCTGCCCTTTCACGCCGGTCGATACGGGCGTCGGTTCCGAGAAGGCGTTCTCGGGACGGTGGCAGGTGGCGCAGGAAACGGTGTTGTCTATCGACAACCGCTTGTCGAAGAAGAGATGGCGGCCGAGAGCGACTCGCGCGGGCGTCGGCGGTTCGGGAAGCTCGCTCAATTTAGAGGTGATGCCGAGGGGTGGCGTCGGCAACCCTTCCACGGCTTTCTCGCCCGTATCCGTGGAGACTACATCTCCCGACTTGGCGCATCCAAAAAGCGCGACTAACAAGGCGATGCCCAACCGACGAATCATGTAAGCCTCCCGAATGATGGATCTAAAAATTGCAGACTTGGAATTCCTAACTTTACCGTTTGCCGAAATTTCGTCAACCGCCCCCTGGCTTGGAACGCGGCGAGCCGTATATAATGAGAGAACTCCCCGGTTGAAAATCAATCCACGAGGAAACTCGATGCATCTGTTCACACTCGCCTGGCTTTCTCTGTCGGCCTTCGCCGCGCCCCCGAAAAGCATGGTGGAAGGCAAGACCACCCCGAATCGGATGATGGTGTTGATCTGCTATGGCAGTGACGAAGTACGCAGGGCCTGCGAGAGCATCAAAAAGATGCTCGCCGATCCGAAAAAGTGTGACCCCATGGAAGTCATTGAGCCCACCGATGCCTCGGGCCGGCCGATCTACGAACCGACCGCCGAACAGGTCGCGGCCTTCTTAAAAGAGAAAAACTTGCCCGCAAACGTTCCGGTACTCATCTCCGGCCACGGCGTAAGGCACCGGGAGTGGTCCCCCGCCGGCAAAATTGAATCGATATCGTTGAGCATCGGCCGGGGCATAGAGGACGTACCGACGGACCAGTTGCTCAAAGCCATCGGCGACAACATGCAGACGCCTTCGATCTGGCTGAGCGCCTGCCAGGCGGGGCTCGCCTGCTCGCCCAACTTCTGCATGGGGGCAACCTGCGCGGGTGATCAGAGTGTGACGATGCCCAAGAAGAACGGGTACATCAACCAGTCCACACTCGATATGCTGGAGGTGATGTGCAACAAGGACAACTTCGCCGCTGCCGACAAAGCGAACGACAAGAATGAAGCGGACGGCAAAGTCACCGGCCCGGAGCTGACTCGCTACTACTGCGAGAAAAAGCAATACCACCCCTTCGAAGACGTCTACATCAATACCCGCGTGCTAAACGACGACCACACCAAGTGGATCGACGTCTCGGAAGCGGACCAGCAGGCGCAAATCGAATCGGAAAAGAAAAAACTCCGGAAAAAAATCGAGGAGGATCTGAACGAGGACCTGCCGGCCTTGCAGAGAAGGCTCAAGGACCTCAAGGCCACCGTGAGGCGGCAGATAGTGGACGGTAAAAAGGCCGCCGCCGAGGCCGATGCCTTGAAGCCCAAAATGGAGGAGGCTTCGGAGGCTTACAAGAAAGCCAAACGCGACAAGAAACCCGAGAAGGAAATCGATCGGTTACGCGAGGCCTACAACGACTTCGTGGACGAGTACAATCGCCTTCGATTCAACTCGGGCGTCGGCGACAAAAATCAAAACCTTGTGGACGATCTCGAGTCCCGCATCCAGCGTCACGGGTTCCTGCGCCGCATTTACGGTGACGACTTGGACAAACTCATGGCCGCCATCCAGTGGAAAAAGATTCCCGGCGGATTTGGGAGCGTCGATGCACGCACGGGCGACCCCGTCGACTACCAGCTCCGGGCGATTTTTCCCAACCCCGATAGCCAGCAGGCTTGTGTCTGGACTGGGCGCAAGGAGTACTCCCACCCGCAACTCGAAAACTTCGCGATTTACTACGAGCCCTCCCCCCGCACGGCCGGCGGAGGCGCGTCCGGCACTACGGACGAGTCTCATGCTCCCGGGACGGCAACCGCCCCGGCCCCGGCTCCCGAGAAAAAATAGTCAGCGGTAGAACATCAGCGCGACGCCGAGAACGGCGACGAGGATGCAAACGACTCCTGCGACGGTGGAGCGCTCGTCGAGAAAGATCCTCGAGATGGGGACCACCCAGAGGGGATAGGTGAGGCTCAGCGCCGCCGCCACCCCCGCCTTCGCGTATTTGATGCCCACCGACATCAAAAGCAGTCCTAAAAAAGACCCGGCAAGCGCCGAAAGAGTCAGTCCCACTCCCCTTGCCCGCGGCGTGAGAATGTCGCGGTAACGAAACGTGGTCGGCTTCTGGTACCGCACGATGGGAATGAGCACGAGAAGCGCCGAGGCCACGCGGATGAAGGTTCCCGTCACCGCATCCACTTCCTGGAAGGCGCTTCTCGCCATCACGATGCCGGAACCGTTCGCAACCGCCGAGAGCACCGCGAAGCCCAGCCCCGACCGCCAATGGGCCTTCGAAATGTAACGGGAGTGGCCGCCCAGAAGAATCACGCCGGCGACCGCGCCGATCGTCAGCACCATTCCGAAAATCTCGTTCGGGCGAAGGCTCTCTCCCAGCCACACCCAAGCGAGAACCGCGGCGGTGACGGGGCTCAAGCACTGCGTGACGGAAGTAACTTGAACGTTGAGCCGAGAGAGAGCGGCGAAGAATGCCGTGTCTCCAACGGCGATTCCGACGAAACCCGACACCGTCAGCCAGAACCAAGTTTGGGCCGTCGGCGGCAGCGTTCCGCCGAACCACGCGAGCAGCAGCAGAAGTCCCGCCGCGGAAAGTGCGTTCTTGAAAAGATTCGCCTCGCGAGCTGGAAAGCCGCTCCCATAGTACCGAAAGCCCGCGATGGAACCCGACCAGACGACGGCGGCGCTGAGCGCGGCGACCTCGCCGGCGAGAAAGAAGGGGGCGGACATTGCTTAGAGATAGCAGAGCCTGCGCCCCCTTGTCATCGAGAGGAGCGGGGAAACACGCTCCCCACATGTCATTGTGAGGAGCGAAGCGACGGAGCAAGCTTTGGCCCATGCCGAGCGAAAAAAGAGGGTACGTCTACATTGCGACTAACTGGAAGAGAACCGTTTTATACGTCGGGGTTAATTCCGATCTGGAGCGGCGATTCTGGCAGCATCGGAACAAGTGCTTCAAGCTCCTCACGATGACAACGGCGACGATCTCATAGGCACCGTCAGAGACGAGTGCAGTGCGGCTCAAGATCCCGCAACCCCGATGTATTCTGAATCGTTCGGGGGTCTACTCGTCGGGAATACGGACAAATGAGAGTTGGTGTTTAGCCTTTGGCAAAATGGCATACCTGATGCACTCTTTGCGGGTGGATACGGTGAGGTTCTCATGAAGAAGCGGAACGTTTTGTGGCTCTCGGTACTAATCATCATGGACGGATCGATGCGCGGCGCCTTCGCCGTGACTCCCTCCCACTCTAGCCCCACTCAAACGGGGCAAATCACTTCGAGACCCAGAGCTCCTCAGTCGGTGGAAACGGCAAACAGCCGCGTTCCCGCGCTTGCGGTCGTCGACTTCATCACGGTCTTCGGAGGCGTTCCCTCCGCCACTCAATTTTCGGTCGTGCCCCAAAACGAATCCGAGCGCCAGAGCTGGGAGCCCAAGCTCACCGAATGGCGAAAGGATCAGGCGGACTTGCTCGGCCGCGTGAAGTCTCTCGTTCCCGGAAAGGCGAACGAGCTCACGGCGGACACCCGCGGCGCGCTCGTCGCGCTCAAGGGTCAAATCGAAGGCTGGCAGAACCGCGACAAGGAAGCCGCTTACGGCGGACAGGTTTTTTCGGAGCCGGCTCTCACGGCGGCTCAGGAGTCCGCGGACTTTCTGGTTTCCTACGCGGAAAGCTACTCTTCGCTCGCTTCCGATCCGGGGCTAAGCCGGGCGGATAAAGAGCGCAAAGCCTTCGAAACGGCGCTTCGGGCCCACCCGGAAACGAAGTTGTCGCAGCCCTCTTCCAAGGAACTTGAGGGGCTTTCTTCCCACCACCGCGACCAGGTGAAGAGCCTGCTCTCTCTGCGCGATTCTCTACGCGTTTCCGGGGGGATGGAAGAATTTGCCGCAATGCTCCGAAAAGACACTCGCCCGGCCCGCCGGATCGAAAGCGTCGCCCAACGTTAAAGTTAAGACGCCTCTGGCTCTTTCCGAAAAAGAAGGGGGAGCCAAAGAGCGATGCCGGTCAACCACCAGATCATTCGAAACTCGTTTCGCGCGTTAGGTGTTTCGGAAGACGAAATCGTCGCGCGCTTTTACGGGCTTCTCTTTGAGACTTATCCCGAAATGAAACGGCTGCTCCCCGCGTTCGCCGCCGGAAATCTCGAGCGCGCGACCGTGGAAGCCCTGCACCTGATTCTCAAGCACCTGGACAATCCGGATGAGCTTTCACGGGAGCTTGCTCCCTACGCGCGGTCTTTGCGCCAGAACGGCGTGCGCAACGTACACTTCGCGGCCCTCGGGGAAACGTGGCTGAAAACGATCGCCGCCATCGGGCGCGACAAATGGTCCGGAGAGCTGTCGCGCGAATGGAGCATGGCCTTCAACCGAGCCGCCGAAGCGCTCCGCCGTCCCACCGCGAAAGTCGTCGCCGTGCGCGACGTAGGCTGAAATCTCAGACTTAGACCTATACGCTCACGCAAACGTATACGTACGCTTAAGCGTCCGCGTAGCCGTGAACGTGAACCTATACACTCACGTCTGCGTCGTCGTCTCGATCCGCGAAGCCTACGTGAGCGTATAAGTTCACGTTCACGTCTGCGTTTACGCACACGAACAAGCACAAGCTGAAGCGGGTCGCATACGTAGAGGATTTATTTACCGAACAACTTCTTACCCAAGCCTTTGACGGCCTGCTGAATGGCCGGGTTGTTGCCCGCGGCCTTTTTCAGCTCTTCCTCGACCTTCTTCTGAGCTTCCGCCTTCACTTTGTCGCCGGCCGCGCGCGCGATGTTGTCGAGAGCGACCTTCGCGAGCGCTTCGGGAACGGCCGTGTAGTTCACCTTCGGCTCGAAGCAAGTGCCGGTCACCTTCACCGGGAAGTTCACGGTGCCGCCTTTTTCCGCGAGGATGTTGTTCACCGTCACTCCCCCTTCCGTCACCGACAGATCCTTCGCGTGAGTCAGGTTGTGCGTGTCGGCGATCACCCAATCCGCGTTGAGCGCGTAGTTGGTGATATCGACCGTGGTGGAACCCCTTAGATCGATTCCCTTGCCCGGCTTCGAGACCGCCTGAAAGTTCGGCGCGACGAACTTGCCGCCGGAAATGGTGAAGTCGGAGGAGATGACCTCGTACGCCGCTTCCTGATTGCCTGGAGGATTGATCTTCTTGCCCTTCAGCGCGCCGACCTTCTCCGCGGTCTTGGCGATGGAGCTGTTCAGGGCTTCCGTCGTCATGCGGCCGACGTCGATGGTGGCGAACGACCCTTCGGTCACCTTCATCGACCCCTTCGCGTTCAAATTTCTCTTCGCGGGCTCGGGATTGAAGCTGACCCCGGTTCCCTCCATCTTGAAGTTGGCTTTGCCGAGCAGCGTGTTCTTCAGGAACGCGAACTGAGACTCCACCGCTTTCTGAAGATTCAAATTGGCGACATCCGTCGAGAAACGGTAGGTCGGGGCCTTCGGCTTCAGCTGCGCGCCCATGGTGGCCGCGATCGTTCCGCCGAACATCTTCATACTGAACTTCTCGAGCGCGAAGCCCAGGTCCTTCATCGTCGCTAAACCGTTCATTTCCGTCATGGACGCTTCGTGAATCTTCAGCGAAGCGAGGTTGAAACGGATGGCGCCCGAAGTCGCCGCCGCGATTTCGTTCTCACGCAGCGGATCGAGCATCTTGTCGAAATCGGCGGCCGGAGCGCCGCCCTTCGCGGTTTCCGCCGGGGCCGGAGCCGCGCCCTTCGCCGCGGGAGCCGGTTTCGGAAGGTTGATCAGCTGATCGAGGTCCATTCCCGTCGAGTTCACGGCCACTTCGAAGCGCGGCTTCGTGAAGGACACCACCGAGCCGTTCACGTTCAGGTTGTTGCCGGGAGCTTTCATCGTGAGCGACATCTGCTTCACCTGATCGGTCACGATCTTCACGACCGCGTTGATCTCGGGCTTCGCCTTCAGCATGGGGGAAGTCGCGCTCACATTTTTCATGCCCATGTCTACGGCGTACTGGGGTTTAGCCGCCGTGCCGGACGCATTTCCCTTCAGGAAGGCGGCGCCTTCGAGCTTGTACTCCTTCAGCATCGGTACGAGGTCCGCCCACGGAGCAAGAGCCACGTCGTTCGACTGAAACTGCATGTCGAAGGCCGGATCCGCTTCGGGCTTCGAGAAACCCGACGCGTTTCCTTTCAGAGTCAGCTTCGCGTTATGAAAATTGGCTTCCGCATTTTCGATGTTCGCGGAGTCGAGGGTCACTTTCAGCTTCGCCTGGGCGTTCGTGGGAAGGCCCGCCTTCTTGATGAAGAGGTCCGGAAGCACGGTGATGGCGACGGAATCGGCATCCGCGTTGAGGCTCAACGTCGCCGACTGGAACTCGGTACCCTGGAACTGAGGCGCGATCTCGCCCGTCAGGCGGAACGGCCCTTTGACGTCGAGAAGCTTGCCCATCTTGGTATTGAGATCGGCCCATACGGCGATCTTCATCGTCTTGGAAAGTGAAATATCCTTCACTTGCACGTTGAGCTTTTCGACTTTGCTCACGAGCTCCGTCTTCGCATCCGTGTAGGAGAGGTGCGCGTCTTTCAGCTCCACGCCGAGGCGGGCGGCGGTGACCACTGCGGGAAGGCTCTTCAGCCCCCCTCCCCCGTCGGCGGCGGGTTTGGCCGCTTCCGCCGGCGCGGCGGACTTCGTCTTCATCAGACTCAGAACGTTCATCTTTCCGTTCTTGTCCTTCACGACGTTCACCTCCGGCTGCTCCATCTTGAAGGTCAGCACCGGCGAACCGGAGAAGATCGAGAGAAACGGCAGATGAAAGTAAACGTCCTTCGCGGCGACGACCTTGCGGCCCGCGGAGTCGGAAAGAGTGAAACCGTCCACGACGACTTTGATCTGGCCCCAGAGAGACAACGTCAGTTTTCCCATCTCGAGCTTGCCGTTGATTTGCTCGTTCGCCGTTTGCACGATTTGGGGCCGGTAGTTGTCGACGTTGATCACGAGCGGCAGCACGATGGCGGTGACCAGAAGCAGTCCGAAGAGCCCTCCGGCGACCATCGCGAGCTTCTTCCACAGGGGTTTCTTCGTTTTCACAGTGGCGTCGGGCATGAACGGCCTCCTAAGGGATTCGAAAAAGTGACGGAAATAGTATCGCCAGGCCCTGGCTTAGTCGAGCCTGGGCTAGGTCTTGAAGAGACTCTTAATCGGAAAGGATTGTGACCCGGATCTTTAGAGGCCCATCTCTTTGCGGAGCTGGTCGGCCCAGGCCTTAACGCGGGCCGGGGTCTTGTCGTTCTGGTTCTCGATGTCGATGACGAGACCCATGAACTTGCCGTCGCGCATGCCCTTCGACTTCTTGAAGTCGTAGCCGCTCGTCGGCCACAGCCCGAAGAGCTTCGCGCCCTTGGGTTCGAAGACTTCCAAAAGTTCGCCCATCGCGTCGACGTAAGTTTCCGGATAGCCCTTCTGGTCGCCGAGACCGAAGATGGCGATCTTCTTGCCGGCGTAACTCTGTTCCTTGAGCGACGGAAGAATTCCGGCCCAGTCGTCCTGCATTTCACCGATGTGCCAGGTGGGCACGCCGAGAATCATATTTTCGCAGACGGTGAAATCCTGGGGGCTGCACGAAGCGACGTTCACCAGGTGATCGACGGAGGAGCCGAGCTCCTCCTTCAGCATCGCGGCGATGTCGGCCGTGTTGTTGGTGGTCGAACCGAAGAAAATGGCGCATTTGCCGCCGGAAATCGTGGGTCCGCCGGGTTTCGCGGCCGCCGCGGGGGCACCCGCCGCGGCTTTCTGGGCGGCGGCTTTCTTCGCCGCTTCCTCCGCGGCCTTTTTGTCGGCGGCGGCTTTCGCTTCGGCTTCCTTCTTCGCCTTTTCGGCGGCAATCTCGGCCTTTTTCTTTTCGCTGTTCGCCTTCAAATCGGCGAACGACAGCCCGCCGAGGTACGGCTCGTCGGGAACCTGATAGTGGGGCGCAACCTTCACGCCTTCCGGCGGTGTCAGACCCTTGCCCCGGTACAGTTTCAAAATTTCGCCGACCTGGAACTTTTGAGAGATCACGCGTTCGCCGGAAACGGCGAACTCCACGTGCACCTCGCCCTCGATCACATGGCGTGCGCCCGTCAAAAACTCTTTGAAGAGGTACGGCGTTTCGAGCGAGTGAAAGAACGGCTCGTCGTGGGCGGGCGAGAAGGTGTAGCTCCACGGCTCGAGGCGAAGGCCGCCCGAGCGGCTCGCGGCGGTAAAACGAACGGCGAACACTTCCGTGGGAGAGGTCTTGGCGTCGAAGCGCGCGTAGACGCCCAGATGCCCGGGGCGATCGCCCCTACAAAGTCCGATCTCCAAGGGTCCCGATGATTTCTTGCCGAACAGGCTCACTGCGCCTCCGTGAACTCAGAAAATGGATGCGCCGAAGCTACCCGTTTAGCGGGGAAATTCAAGCAATTTCCGGGGCCTGGGGGACGTCTTTCCGCCTCGTCAACTTCGATATTGATACTCATTATCAACTTTGCTACGGTTGAGATCGTAGGGAGGAGACAACATGGAACACGGTAAATCTTTGAAACCCCTCGCGCGCAGCGGGGTCGCCCACATCGACCTCTGCGACTGCGGCATGATCTACTTTGGAGTCGGGCCGGTCACGGTGAAGCTCTCCCGGGAGGCCTTTGAGCAGGTCGCCCGAGGGGTTTTCGACGCGGAACGGACCCTGGCCCAGCCGGCCGCCCCGGCCGCCGCCCCCAAGCTCCCCGACAACATAGTTCTGTTTCCGCCGCGGACGCTTCAAAGCTGAAGCCCCGCGCCGTACCGAAAACCTTGATGGGTTCCCGCGCGGCAGTTAGGCTTTGGCCATCCCCCCATGGATGCCGCCACCGCCATCGCGCTCCTGGTGAAAACACCTGGGCATTCCCCCGTCAAAACGCGGCTCGCCCAAGCCATTGGATTGGAAGAGGCCCACGAGTTTCACCGCCTCTCCGCCATCGCCATGGCGGACTCCCTGAAAGTTTGTCAGGAGAAATTTCCCGAGCGAATCGCTCCCTACTGGGCGGTAGCCGAGGATTCTCCCGAAGCCTTCTCGCAGTGGGAGGGATTTCCCATCTTGCATCAGGGCGGCGGAGATTTCGCTTCCCGCCTCGCGCAAGTTTACCGGCGCCTCAAAATCAGACACCCTTCGGTGGTGCTCGCCGCGGCCGATTCCCCCGAAATGAGCCCCGCCCTCTGGCTTTCAGCGTGGCGCGCCCTGCAGATGCCCGGCTCCGTGGTCGGGCCCGCCGCGGACGGAGGGTTTTATCTGGTCGGCTCGAATCTCGAGCTACCGGACGCACTGTGGGAGAGCCTTCCGCTCAGCACGCCCCGGGTTTGCGAAATCCTTTACGCCGAGCTCGAGAAGCTGGGGCCGTGCCGGCGCCTCAAGACTCTCGACGATATCGACCACGGCGACGATTTGATCCGACTCTCCGAGCGCCTCGGCGCCCGCCGCCGCATCCCGCGGGGACTAACCCGCATCGCCGAATGGCTGGAGGACAAGGATGAAACTCGTCTGCCTGGGTGATTGCCTCGCCCCCACCATCGTGAACGGCACGGTCATCGAAGCCGAGTCGGCGCCCGCCGAAACCATTCGGCCCGGCGAGCTCGTCGTCTTCACTTTGAAGGGAGTCCACGCTTGCCACCGCGTCCTCTATAAGAGGAAAGAGGACGACCTCTGGTGGTTCTTCCTGAAACCGGACAACACGGGAGTTCCCGACGGCTGGATTCCCCAGTACCGGCTCGTTGGAAAGGTCACCCGCGTGGGCGACGAGAAGAGGCCCACGGAACTTTCCCGGCGCGAGGATAGAAAGCGGCTCTGGAAATCGAGACTGGGGTACGCGGTCTATCGGCTCAGAAAGCTCGCCCATGCTTGAAGTCGACGTGGTCATCCCGGTTTTCAACCGCCGGCGCTACCTTAGAGAGACCGTGCTTTCGGTGCTCGCCGACGAAGGGGCGGGGCAGGTCTGCGTCGTCGACGACGGCAGTACCGACGGATCCCTGGAAACGATTTCCGATCTTCCCGTCAAAACGATCCGGGGCGAGACGAACCGCGGCCTGAGCCATGCCCGCAATCTCGGACTCGCGCGCACGAACAGCGAGTGGATCACCTTCTTCGACAGCGACGATCTTCTCGTGCGGGGATCGCTCGCGGCTCGACGCGCGGCCCTTCAGGCGCGGCCCGAAAGTCCCGCCGTCGGAGGAGTGCTCGCCGGAGAAATCGACGAGAACGGAATACTCCAGGCCCTTGCCTGTCCCCTTCCCCCCGGCACACCGCTAACTCTCGACTTTTTCCGCCGGGGCGGCCGCTACTGCTGCGGGCCGTGGCTCTACGTCTTCCGCCGAAGCGCCCTCGCCGAAGCCGGCGGATTCGACGAAAATCTGAGACTCGCTTCCGACAGCGATCTCCTCTTCCGGCTTCTCGCCAGAGGGCCTATCGAAATCCTTCCCATCGCCACGCTTTTCTACCGCCGGCACGCGGACAATATTTCGGTTTTTGGAGGCGGCACCCCGCGGGCGAGACCCCGGGCGCTCGCCGAGTCCTTTTTAGTGAACGCTTCTCACGGACTGTCGGAAGGAGCCCTTCCATGAAACTTTCCGTCGTCATTCCCGTTCACAACCAGGCGCGCTTCGTCGGCGAAGCCATCCGAAGCGTGCTTCGAGAGGAGATCGCGGGTTCCGAAATCCTCGTCGTCGACGACGGATCCACGGACGATTGTCTGGGCGCGATCGAAGGGCATCCGGTCAGATACCTGTCGATGCCCGAGCGGCGCGGAGTCGCCTCCGCGAGAAACGCCGGCGCCCGGGCCGCCCGCGGCGAGTATCTGGCGTTTCTCGATGCCGACGACCGAATCGTGGCCGGAGGCCTCGGCTGGCGGCTCGCCTTTCTCGAGGCCAATCCGCGAAAGCGGGCGGTCGCGGGAATTCTAGCGCGGGTCATCGACGAGGCGGGAGCGCCCGCGGGAGGGTTTCGTTTTCCGTGGGTGAACGCGGTTCCCGGGGCGGAAATCACCCGGGAATGGGCGCGCAGTCAGCCCGGCATCCAAACCGCCGCGTGGTCTATCCTATTTCGCTCGGACTATTTTCTGGAGCTCGGCGGATTCAATGAGGACCTGAAGTTCGATCCCGACACGGATTTGCTGCTACGCTCGCTCGACCTGGAAAGCCTTCCCTTTTTCGCCAAGGGGACGGTCGAGTACCGCGTCCACGCCGGCAATCACACCCGGGTGCAGGGAGAGGCTTTTCGCCAAAGCCGCTCGGTGCTCGCCGAAACGTGGCTTGCCAACCTCGCCGGGAGAGCCCGTTGAGGGTGCCCACGAATTTCCGCGTTCTCGTCGATAGAGTGTGCCGGCACACCCCGCTCGGCCGCGCGGGAACCTGGCTTTACTGGCGGGCCGCTGAAGCGGCCGCCGCGAAATTGTCCGCCCTCCCCGGAGTCGTTTCCGTGCGCCTCAGGGGCGGGATGCTGAGAGGGTGCCGCCCCGGCATTTCCGACTTGGATTTCACGGTGCTGCTCAACGACGGGGACGAGGCCGGCGAGACGAGGGATTGCCGCCGAGTGCTCGGAGCCTTCCGCAATCTGAAGCGCGCCCTTCCTATGCTTGGGGAGCTGACTCTCACGACGGTTTCCCGCTGGGCGCTATTCGAAACGATCGCCCCCGGCCCTCTTCATTGGTACCGCCGCCAGCTCGAGTACCGCCGGGGGCAATGGGCAGCCGTGGACAGCGCCGGCTCCCCTCACTGCGCGTCTCTTTTCTCCCTCGCCCTCGATCACTTTTCTCTCGCTCAAAAGGCGCTTTCTCTCGGCAACGCCTACGGAAGAATCGTTTTCGAAAAGGAACTCGCCAAGAGCGCGAGCCTTGCCGGGACTGAGCCGGGTACGGGCTCCTTGGTCGACAAAACCGCCCGGGTTCTGGAGGCACTGGACGATTTGGCGCTCCGGGCCCTCGACTGGAAAGCTCCGCGCCCTCCGCAAACCCTGCCGATTCGCCCGCGGGGAGAAGACCAGGACGCCAAGCGGATCTTGAGCGACTGGGCGGTACGGGAAGTGACCCGTGCGAGCCCGTTGCTCGAAGCGGGAGAGGCTCCCTTCACTGTCGTGGGCGCTCGGGACTCGGCAAGAGCGTGGCTGCCTTTCGTTGTCGGAAGAAAACCGTATCCGATTGGAGCGCTCACCCCCGCGATGGAAGCCTGCCAGAAAAATGGTTGGGGAGGCTGGTGGACGGCCGAGCCCCTGGCTTGGTTTTCGCCGGCTCCGAAAACGGAAGCCGCGGGTCAGCTGTTCGCGAGTCTCGTTGAACGGCTCTGCCATGACGCCGTCACCGTCTTTCCGGCCCGGGCGCTGCTCGCCTGCGACGCCGATCGGGAACTTTGGCTCATGCGCGCACCCGTCGAGATTGCCGCTCTCGGCAATTGCGTCGGAAGCGTTCCGCTTCCAGCGCCGCGGGCCGCCGACGATCTGACACGGGCCGTGCGCGCTTCCCGGGAAGCGGCCTTCGTCGCCGGGGCCGCCTGGAGGCAACGCGCCGCGCCCGATCGTTCCACCGGGATTTGACGCAATTTTTCTTGGCTCACCTGTCACTCGTCGGTACTCTTGTAAGGATTTCTTCAATCTCATTAACGGCAACCGGATAACACCATGAACGAAACCTGCTACCAGACGAGCGTTTCAGCGGTTTACCGGGAAGTGGGCGACGAGCTTGTCGTCATCCAGGTCGATACCGGAAGCTTCTACTACTTCAACCGAACGACGAAACAGTTTCTCGATTTCTTCCGCAACCCGGCGAAGCTCGGGGATTTCGTCGAGGCCGCGCACCTGAAAGACGGCTCCGAACAAGGCTACCTGGAAGCGTTTCTCGCGGAACTTCGGGAGAAGAGAATTCTCGAGTCTTCCCAGGCCATGGGCAAGCCCGCGGGCCAGCTTCCCGGCGAGTACTCCCGCCCCACTCTCCTTAGAGAGGGAGAGAAGAAACTGGACGAGATCGCCTCCGAGATCGCGGTGTTGACCTCGGGTTTTCTCTAGCCGAAAGACCCGTCCAAGCTTTAGACAGCCCTATCCCCGCACGACCCGTGCGGTTTTGGGCCCTTGCGCCCTCGCTGTATACGAACCCGACAAAATTACCCCTCTGCCGCCCCGAAACCGTGCGGGCGATTTGGTCCGACTCCTGCAACACGTCTAGTTAGACAGCAACCGGATTTTCAACTCGGAGTGAGGCATGAGGGGTCATCGCCACACAATCGAAGTCCTACTTCTTTCAGCCGCTTTCGCGGCCTTCTCCACTACTGCGCTTTTCGCCGACGACAAAGACCGCAAAGACAACCAGGAAGAGGCCGTCCGCCAGGGCACGGAAGAGACCAAGAAAGTGGAGCAGTCCCGCGAGCAGCACAACATGCAGAAGATAATGCATCTGCAGAAAGCCCAGGAGGCGAGAAGCCGCCAGGACGAGGGCACCGCTCAGCAGGAAGAGCAGATGGCGATGATGGAAGAGACGAAAGTCCAGATGCTCCAGAAGCAAGTGGAAGAAAACCACAAGTCGGCCAAACAGAACCAGGACGGCGCCAACAAATTGAAGCAAGACGACGAGCCAAAGGGTAAGCAGAAAAACGGCTACAACCCGGATGTCCGCACGGTGAGAAACGGGGAAGTCCCGAACGCTCCCGGCTCGGAACCGGCTCCGACGGAAACTTCGCCGACCGCGAGGTCCCCCGAGCTCGCCGACCTTTCCGGATTCACGAGAGATCTCATTCCTCAGGTTACGGAGCAGCCCCGGGCGGCCGCTCCTCAAGCGCCCGAGCCGAAGGAGCCGCCGGCTCAGACGATAAATCACCTTCTCGGCGATCTGGAGAAAATGGATCGGCAGAGCGTGGTTTTCCAGGACGGGGCCAAGGCCTCGAGCTCCGGCGCGGGCACCGGAAACGGCGACACTCCCCAATACCGGCTTTTGACTTCCGCCTCCAGCGGAACTCCCTCCAGCACCTCCGTGTCGGGTTCTCCCGGATCGGGTGGTGGCGGAGGCAGCGACTCCAACATCTGGGGCGCGCCCAAGGACGAAGCCGCGGCGAAAGCCACGCGCGCCGGGCGGGCACTCGCTTCGGCGGGGCTTTCGTCCTCGTCGGAAGACGGAGCCGCGGGCTCATCTTCTCTCGGCGCCCTCGACAAGGATTTCTTCGATGCGTGCCCATCTCAAAAAGAATGGGGCAAGATGTCGAAAGAGGCCCGCGGCGAAGTGAAGGCATCTTGCCGGAAGACCGTGAAGAAGTGCGAGAAGGAAGTCGCCGAGGCCGCAAAGAAAGCCAAGAAGGGCCAGAAGAAGGAATTGTCCGCCGCTTGCAAGGAGTGGCAGGGCGAGAAGAAGAAGGAAGCCGACGGTCCTCGTCAGGCTTCGACTAAGTAGATCCCACGAAAACGTCTACGCTCACGTATACGCAAACGCTTGTGCGTATACGTTTACCTATGCGTAGACCTAAACGTGAACGTGCTCCTATACGGAGTAAGACTCGCTAGAAGCCCGAGCTGAAAAGGGCTGGCCCTACGCGTTCTCCGCGGGTGGGTTCCGTATGCCTACGAAACCCACCCGCGCCCGAAAAATATCCCAAAGTGCTCCTAGCGTTTCACTTCTAACGATTCTTACTCCGTATAGGAGCACGTTCACGCATATGGGCAAGCATACGTTTCCGTATACGTAGACGTGAGCGCTTACGTATTCATGGACTTGAGCGCTTCGCGCTCTACGTGAAAAATGAAAACGGCGGACCGGGTTTCCCCGATCCGCCGCCGTCAACAATCCTAGAACCAACTAGCTGTCGTTACCGGATGTGCATGGCTTCGTCGAGTTCACGGATGCGATCCATGATCTGATCATCGCTGAGGCCTTCGGTGCCGCCTTCGAAACGGGCGAGCTCCGCGGGACTCGGGACGCGGTTCATGACGAGCGTGCCCTGATAGGCGCCCGTCGAGACCGGCGTGTGACCAGCGAGATCCTTCGTCTTCCACGTCGAGTAATCGCGGATTTCGGCGAGCCCGATGAACCCGTCCTTCATTCCGTCCACGTGGCCGTCGGAGTGGCCGATGAGGGCCTTCCAAAGAGCGTGTCCGAAAGCGCTGCCCGCGCTGCCTTCGGGTCCGCCCGGCTCTTCGCCGTCGGTGCCGGGGCCCGTCGAGGAGTTCTCGGAGACCTTGCTCGAGGCGAGCACGAAGAGCGTGCGGCCCTGAGCCTGGAAGTTCTGCCAATCCGCCTTCTTCTTGTCGAAGGAGTTCACGAGGCCGCCCGAGTGGCAGGCCATGATGAACACCACGATCTCGGAAGCCGGGTACGCGAGAGCGTTGTCGCGGATCTCGTCGTAGCTGACGCCGAACATGAGGCCCGTGGTCGAGCCGTGTCCGCTCGAGTACTGGACGTACATGTCGTCTTTGGTCATCGTCGTCTTCAGCTCCGCCCACTTCTTACGAAGCGTCGAGCTGTTCTGGCCCGAGCCGTTTATCTTCGTGCCGATGTAGTTTCCGCCGACGTCCTTCGTGAAGATGTCGTGGGTGTGGGTGATGTCGTACTTCACTTCATTGCCCATGAAGCCGCTGAGGGAATCGCCGAAACCGACGTAGTACTTCTTGCCGATATAACCGACCGCGGTGAGCGAGCGATCCGGGCCGACGGGCTGCACGCGAAGGGCGAGCAGGAATTCCCGCGCGAAGGAGGCCGCTTCGGGAGCGGAATCCGCTTTCGCCCAGCCGTAGTAACGGCTGCCCCGGTACTCCATCGTGAAGGCCTTCACGTACGCCGCGGCCGCGGCGCCCGGAGCCTGGTAACGGTACTCGAGGACATCCCACTTGAAGATGCCCGCGCTCTCCCCCTTCATGTCGGAGGTGATGACCGCTTTCTTGTCGACCTGGGCCTTCAAATCGAAAGCGCCCGACGGCACGATACGGAAGTTCAGAGCCGAGGTGCCGCGGACGAGACTGAGTATCGTCGTCTGATTGCTTCTCGCATCCTGAGCGAGCGTCCAGCCCGTCGGAAGCGCGAGACTCAGGGCCTCGAGCGTGTATAGACCGTCCCGTGAGACGTTCGCGCGATGGCGCCCTTCGGTAGCGGCCATCGAGATGTTCGCGACGGCCAAACCCAAACCGATCCAACCGAAAATTCGATTCATCGGGAGTCCCTTTCTTTTAAGGAGAATGCGGAGGAATGAAACTAGGATGACATGAGCGGCCGATTCGCGCTCGTTTCGCGCGGGAGCGCCCATATCACCCGTTAACGATCCGACTCGTTGACCCGTCGCGAAAGCCGTATGCCTCTCACCGGGGCTTCGAAGTATGAGAAGATACGGCTTCATGCCCCACAACTGGATCATTCAGCTTGGTATCCCACTCGCCCTCGTCTGCGCTTGCGCCGCCGCTCCGCCGAGAACTCTCGATGCCGGAGGCCCCGTCGGAGCTTTGCCCGGTATTGCCGAGTCCTTGAAGATGCAGCCCGCTGAATCGATACCGCCCGATCCGGTTGCCTCCGAAGACACTCCGCTTTTTCGTCAGGCGGCGGCTCTGGATCGTTTGATGAAGGGTCTCGCGTCGAACGAAGAAGCCCAGGCGCTCAAAAAGGAATGCAGCACCCGCCGCCACAAGAACCCCTTCTGCCCTATCGTCCGTGACGCAAAACGTCTTAAGGTTTTTTGGGAAGAAAATGAACGTCCCTACAAATTTCGCGAAGCGCCACCGAAGACGCCTATCACTCCCCTGATCGAAGGCGGCAAAGTGGCGAACTATCCCGCGCTGCGCCGGGCCGACGTCGAAAGCCTCCTCGCCGGCTTCAAGCCGCTTCCGCCCGAGCATATCGTCGCCGTCAAAGAGAAGGCGCTCGCCGCCACCGGCTGCCCCGACAACGCGGCCGTCGCCATCGCGGCCACTCTCGAGGACGGCATGCCGAGCCTCGTGAACCCGAAGGAAGTCGCCGCGCTCTACGCACGCGTGGGCATGTGTTTTCCAAAGCGGTCCAGCAACCGGGAGCACTTTCTCACCCGGTCGGGCCTTCTCTCGTATTTCGTCGGCGACTTCGCTTCGGCGGAAAAAGTTTTATCCAAGGTGGACCCCACGGACGCGCTACAGGGGCGCCCGCTCTTCTGGCTGTACCGCTCGAGAAAAGCGCTCGGCGATACCGCCAAGGCCGACAAGGCCCTGAAGCGTTTGATCGGGCACCACCCGCTTTCGTTTCACGCCCTCGTCGCCACCCTCGAAATGGGCCAGGCCCCCGAAAACGTTTTCCTGCGCCCCGCGACGCCTCCGAAGAAACGCTCGAAGCGCGTGACTTGGGCGAACGCCTGGCTGGAAGCACTCGAAACGTTGAAGCGGTACGGTTTTTTGTCGACGACGGAACGGCTCACCTTCTGGGTTTCAGCGAAGGCGACCCGTCTCGAGCCCGAAGTGCGCCTCTATCTCGCCCAGTTCGGAAGCCCTCTCTTCAAGGTCACGCGCCTTACGGAGCTTTTCATCCGGCGCCGGGCGCTCATGTCCGTCGACTCCTTCAAGATGGCTTATCCGCTCGCCTACTGGCCGCTCATGGAGCGCGACGGAATGGATCTGGATCCGCTGCTTCTACTCGCCGTCGGCCGCAAGGAGAGCAAGTTCGACCCCTACGCCGTTTCGCCCGCGAACGCCCAGGGGCTTTTGCAAATTCATCCGGACACCGCCAAACGCCTCACGGGCGGAGCGGAAGTGGATCTGACGAACCCCTACGTGAACATCACGCTCGGGGCTCACTATCTGACCGAGCTGCTCAGAAGGCTGGATGGAAAGATGTACTGGGCGCTGGCCGCGTATAACGCCGGCGAGCTCGCGACAAACTCGTGGATAGGGCGCTTTCCCCATTCGGATCCGATGCTGCAGATCGATCTCATCACGTTCCGGGAAACGCGCAACTACGTGGGCTTCGTGCTTTCGAATTATTTCTGGTACCGGCGCCTGTATCAGCCGGACAAGGGCAATCCCCTCGACAACCTCGTCCGCCTCGACATCGCCCGTAAGTGATTCACAGGAAGGCGAATACGACCGCCGCCACCGTCACGCCTAAGATCGGCAAGTAATACAGTAAGCCCGCCACCCGCTGAATTTTTCTCTCGTAGGCAATATCGCGTCGGATCGCGCCGGGATCGCGCGTGAGCACTCCCTTCAGATGCCAAGCCATCCAATACTCCGCGATCATGAACAGAGCGATGCCGTAGTAGAGCGGCAGACCGGCCACGAGCAAGGCCACTCCCCCAGCCGCTTTCTCGTCCCATTTCATCGTAAGGCAAGCTCCGGCCGCCGCTCCGCACGCGAGCGGAAACAACACGTACTTGAAAGAAAGCCGGAACCACTGGCGTCCCCGCTCGTAGAGGCGGGACCAGCTCTGATCGGCGAAGACGGCCGTACGGCGGTAGGCGTGGAACTTCTTGGCGGAGCAAAGATCCGGGCGGGCCTGATAAACGGCGTCGAGCAGCAGGTCACTGCGCTCGAGCACCACGGTGAATTTGAGCCCCTTCCCCGATTTGAACTTCAGAGCGAACCATCCACCCGTGTAAGCGAGCGCCGAGAACTTCAAGCTCGTCACATCGGCATAGGAAACGTCGATTCGTTTGTTGACCCGATGAGTGGTGAACCCGTCCGGGCGCACCTCCACTCGGCAAAGCGCGAGCGGCCGCATGAGGAAATAGCTGAGGAGAAGAAACTCGAGCGCGAAGAAGAGGGTCACGCCGGCGCTAGCCATGATGGCGTTCGAGCCCCGGCTCGCGGCGTAAGCGCCGAGCGCGAGCGCCACCGCTAGAAGCAGCCACCCGACGACCATCCCCGCCTTGTACATCCAGCGAACGTGAGGCCGATATTGCAACACCACCGGCTCGGAGAGCCGTTCCGCCGCGAGTCCCACCTTTTCCTCCGCAAGACTTTACGAACCGGCACCCACGCCCTTGCCACGCACCATCAGTTCCGAATTGTTCCGGGACGCGTTTCCGTCGAAGAAACTAAGCGACAGAAACGAATCGAGCGTACCGGTCGATCTCGGATAAAACCTCACGACCACCGTGCAGTGTTCCCGCGGCTGGAGGTCTGCGGTGCAGGTGCCCCCTTCTCCCGGGAAAGTTCCGCCGGCTATCGCGAAGTGCGCGGAAAGATAAAGCGCGGCCGACAGTTCGGTCGCCTTCAAAGTTCCGATATTGGTGATGGTGATTTCCCTATCGACATAGGTATCCACCGTTACCGGACCGAAGTCCAAAACGGGCCCCCCGGACACACTCAGTACGGCTGCAGGAAGCACGCCCTGCTGCTTTTGAAGATCTTGGCCACAAGCTGCGAGCAGAGACAGATAGACAATCGGGACGCACCGGATGAGTCCAGAGAAGACCCACCCCTTTCGGGTGAATTGCTTCTCCATATACCCCTCACTCTTCCTTAAGTATCCCGCTGTCAGGATCGAGGCTTTGGGTTCAGCAATGACGAAGCGATTGTGACTTTATCCGCACATTGGGCGGGGGTGGGCGGTAAGTCTTCGATTCCTTTGCTCCGCCGACTGGAACGATTTCCGGGCGTCGGTGCAACGGCCGGACGCCGCCTGAAGAAGACCCAGCTGAAATTCCAGCCCGCCCGATAGGACGGGATTCGAGGCGAAGGCCGGGCCCCTGCGCTCCCAAAGCTCCGAGTAGCGCTCGGTATCTCCCACCCTATAAAGGTAGGCGAACTCCGCGAGCCAAACTCGCGGGCGGTCCGGACCAAGGGCCTTTGCTTCCTTTAGAAAGCCTTCCGCGAGCGGAAGGAACTGAACTCCAGGAAGCTCGAGCGCCGCGACCGCGGCGTTGCTCCAGCTCTCGGGAACCATGGGATGCCGGCGCGCCTCGTGCGCGTAATGGGAAAACCGAGTATCGAGCTCCCCTACTCTCTTCGCGAGCGGCACGAGAAGCACGAGGCAGTACAGGCCGGCGAGCGCCCGCGCCCTCGGCGGCAAGGTAGCGAAGGCGAAAGCCAACGCGATGGCGAAACACGCCGCCGGGAAATAGCCGTAACGTTCGGCGCCGAGATTCAAGTTTGGAATGGCGGCGTAAAGAAGAAGCCCCGCGAGAGTGGCCGCCGCCCAGGGAGCCTCGCGGCCTCGCCGGAACGCGGCCGCGCCGAGGGCCGCCCAAACCGCGACCCCGAGAACCATCCAGGGAACCAGCGGTTCGCCGGAGGCCGAGCGATCGGCAAGCGAAGTGGTCGTGAGCCCGAGCCCCGTCAGCGTCTTCATCGCCCATTCGCCGGTGGCCGCCGGCGCGAGAGCGATCTGTTTGAGCCCCAGCACCCCAAACCCAAGAACGCCTTCGTAAGTGTACTCGGTGGAAGGAGCAAGAATCAGAAGGAGGCCCACCAAAACGCCCCAAGGCAGAGCCCAGGAGAGCGCCGACTTTCGCCCGGTCGCCGCGAACACCGCCGCGGGAGCGAGTATAACGAACACTTCTTTGGAGAGAGCCGAGAGTCCCACGAAGACGAACGACCAGAGCCACCTTCCCCGGCTCGCCAGACAAACCGCTAGCAGCGCGAACGCCGTTCCGGCGACGTCCATCCGAAACCACGCGACCGAGAGAGCTTCCGCGTGTAGCGGAAGCCAGCCGAACCAAAGCGCGGCAAGCCCCGCCATCTGCCAGGACACGAGCGGCGCGAGCCACCAGAAGATCAGCGAGGCCGCGAACGAGTGCACCCCGATCGATAAAATTCGCTGCGCCTCCACGCGCCCTCCGCCCGCGAGATAAGCTCCGGCCAGCAGCCAGTTGGAGACGGGTTTCGTTGGCTTCAACGAAAACGCGAGGGTCTCCGGAAAATTACCCACCGCGGCGAGGGCGGGGTTGGTCTCGATGAGTTGGGCGTCGTCGAAGAGGTATTGACCGTGCACGAGGCCGAGCCATGCAAGGCTTACGAGGCAGAAAACCAGGCAAGCTCCGCGCAGTCGTGTCACTTGCGAAACTCTATCGGTTGTGCGGCCCGGGCGGCAATCGTAGAATCACCGCATGCCCAAACGAATCGCCCAGGCCGTGCTCCTCGGGCTCGCAGCGGTAGCCGCCTTTTTGGCGTGGCGGCTCTCCGTCGATTATTTCGACTCTTACGACATCCTGAACAACGCGCGCCGGCTGGTGGGAAACGGTTTCGGAAGTTACGTCCAGCATCGAGGCCTCGCCGCGGGGCCGTTGTTTGCTCCGCTCGCTCTAGTCGAACGCTGGTTCCCCTCATTTCCCTTTTTTCAAGCCGCGCATTTTCTCTCCGCCGTTTTCGCCGGAGCGCTTGTCTGCGCGTTCTTTAAACTCGCCACGCTCGTAAGCCCGCGCCACGCGTGGGCCGGCACGGTCGCCTTCGCTTTGAATCCGATTCTCGTTCATTACGGAATCTTCGCGAAAGAGGACGTTCCGGCGGCGTTGTTCACGACGCTCGGATTCGCGCAGGTGCTAAAGGGCTCGGTGGGCCTCGCTCCCCTTTGGTTCACGCTCGCCGGCGGTCTGCGCCCGAACCTCATTCCGGCAATCGTGCTCACACTTCTCCTTTATAGGAGAGAGAAGCGGGGCGCGCTTCGGCTCTACGGCGGCTGGCTGCTCGGAACTCTGGCGCTCGCGTGGGGCGTTTACGCGTGGGCGAGAATCGGCGGGCTTCCAGAGTTTTTCTCGAACCTCTTCACTCAGTGGAAGGACAACGGCCAGGCCTGGCAACCGCCCTCGGTCGCCATCGTCTTGCTCGGAGCGGCCGTGCCCGTGGCCGTAGCCGTGGCGGCGGCCATCGGGGCCCTCCGCCTCGACTCGAACGGCGCGAAGCTCGCGGCCCTTTGGGCCGCGGTCTTCACGCTCGTGCAGACGGTGCTCGTGGCGGGAAAAGAGACTCGTTACTTTCTTCCCGCGCTTCCGGCGATCTACTTGCTTGCGGTGCATGGATTCGAGAGGCTTCCGCGCTGGGCGGCGGTCGCGTGGTGGCTCGCGTTTCCCGCGGGCCTGTTGGAGCTTGCCCGTTTTCAGGATCCCGTCTTTCGGGAGCCGAAGAGCGAGCGGCTTGCCCAAAGCGCCTCCGCGCTTTCCCGCACCGGGCGCGTGGTTTGGGTGGGCCCCTTCTATCCCGTGCGCCCCGCGCAGCATCTGCTTCACGAACGAGACGATTACTTTTCGCTCTTCCACCTTTGGAGAAACGGATTGTCGTTTCATCTCAAGCGCGAAGTGATGGCCCTTCCCTTTCCCGAGATCGAAACCGTCGGCGGCGACAAGCTTCCGCGAAACCTCGCGAAGTATTTGCAGTCCGGCGATTCGATTGTCTGGAACCGCGAACCGAAGTCCTACGCGACCCGCGATCTTCCCGAGTCCCTCTCTCCTTTAGTACTCGCGCGCGTGGAGATTCACGCCCGCGATGAGCGGCTGCCCCTTCCAGGCCCATTCGAAGAGTACGGCCAAACCATGGAGGGAGTGAAATCGATGGGCTGGAGGCTCGAAGGCGAAGGAACGGGCGGGACCTGGTGGCTCCAATTTCAGGGTGCCAGTGAACAGCCACTCAACAAAACCGAGTACACACAGTATACACTTTAAGTATCTGAATTCATTAAACTCCTGGACCCACTCTTCCTGAGGGTGTCAGCAGTCCATACGATTCGGGCTGAAACGCTACCCACGAATACCGCTGGTATACGCCTTGCAAAGTAATCCCTCAGACGCTTCATCAATCATCCGCACCTTGGTTACCGCACCTCGATCGCAGCCAACCTTTTTGTCATAGCTTCGGAGACTCATACAATGAACACGACTCGACGTACCTCATTGGTTGCGAACTGGATTCAAAACACCATTGCCGCGGGACTCATCGCGCTTCTCGCCGGTTGCGGCGGAACGCTTTCGAAGAATCTCAACGCCGGCAACGGATCGGGAAACGGCTCCGGCAGCGGAAGCGGCTCTTCCGGTTCGAACGACCCGCTCCTTCCGGAGTCGATGGTCAACGGACTTTCCTCTTTTAAACCGACGACCCGCGGAGTGGCGGCGCAAGCGCAGGGCTACAACGACCCGACGCTCGGATTCGGCGCCAACGCCGTCGTCGGTTACCCCGGACTCGGTGACATCCTGGCGGGCTCGCTCTTCATGAAGCCCGCGAGCCAGGGCCTCGCCATCGACCTCCAATGGATGATGGGATCCTTCACGGTCAATAACGGTGAGCTCGTGCCGGCTTTCGGTCAGCCGTTTCTCGCTCACCTCGGCCGTTCGAACGAGCACGTTTACATCGGCGGCGAGCTCGACGTGAGCTACCCCGGCTCGATGGCGGAATTCTTCACGCGTCACCACGATCCGAACCGCACTCGCCACTGCCTGGCCTCTTGCCAGCTGAAGAACGAGAACGGCCAGATCGTCGGACGCATCACGAGCGATTTGAGCGGAACCACCACGACTTTGGGCACGGTGTACCTCATGAGCCCCCGGGCCGCGGTCGAATGCGTTGCTTACAAAGACACTTTGGCCATGTACATCAACGGCAAGCTCGCCATCGCGGCGAAGGATCCTCAGCCGGTGGCGCGCCAGGCCCTGTTCGGAATCTCGGCCCTCAACGGCCGGTTCCGTTCTCTGTCGGCGGCGAACCTCGATACGCTCAGCCAGACGAACCAGATCACTTTTTATGAAAACGAGTTCACGTATCCGTCGGGCGCGATGCTCCCCATTCAGTGGGAAGTGACGGGCGGCGGGGCTCTCATCGGCAACAACGAAGTGGTCCCCTACGGCGGAACCCAGGCGGTGGCTCAGCTACGTCAGGTGGACGTCGCCGACTCGGACCTGTCGATGGACTTCAAGCTTTCGTACAACAATCCGACCGCGGCACTCGTGGCCCGTTCCAACGCCACCGGCAACTACCGGGCGGAAGTGGCCCTCGGCGCCGGCGGTTACACGGTTGCTATCTACCGCAGCAACCAGACGGCGCCGATATCGGGACCGTTCACGATTCCGGCGAAGCCCACCGGCACGCTCCGCTTCACCCTTCACCGGGAAGAGCTCCGGGCGTACGTCGACAACCAGCTCTACGCGGCCGCCGCGGATTCCACCGCCGGATTCGCGAAGGGACGGGTCGGAATGATCCTGAAAGACGCGACCGGGGACAACTTCAAGTGGAAGTCGTTCTACTAAGCTTCGTTTCCAAGATGTCATTCCGCAGCCGAGCGAAGCAAGGCCTAGGAACCTTTGGCTTGGGCACAGCGGATTCCGATCGTGAAGCAACCTTCCATGGCCAAAGTTCCCATCGGCCGACTTCGTGGCCTCGGGATGACGATCACCTTCCGGTACCGACGTAGCCGAGTGCGAGGCGCAGACCGAAGCGCCGGTTGCTCAACGTACCGGGGTTGAGGCCGAGCTCCTCACCCCACGTCGCCACGTCAAAGCGCAGGAAAGGCGCCGTCACTCCGAAGCCCGCACAAACCGACCCCTGATGGAGTCCGGCGCGCAACTGGAAGCCGCGGGAGAGTTTCCACTCGACCCCCGCGTTCACGTGCTTGAAAAGCGATCCGCCTCGGTGGCCCAGCTCCGGATCGGACTCGCCCCCGAGCTGGATCTCGCTGAGGTCCGCGCGCCAGACGAGGGCTCCCGTCGTAGTGAAAACTCCAAGGGAAACCATTCGGGCCAGCGCGGGAGGAGGGGTCTCTCCTGAACGGACCCACGGAAACTCTGTCGCGAGCACGTTGTTCAAGGAAACCCCGACGCCCGAAGTCCCCTTGGGCGACCAGACCACGCCCACATCGAAGTCGGCACCCGCTCCGAACCCGCCGAGGTCATCCAGCCCGAGAGCGTCCTGGCCGATAAAATCGACGACGGTGAAACGCTTCTGCCCGCCGACCCGCCCGAGAAGTTTCGCCGTTATGCCGACGTGAAGCGGGCTCTTTCCCATCTGCCAGGCCTTGGTGATGAAAAGGCCGGAGTCCGATATGCCGGTCACGTCGAGGTCGGAGTCGATCTCTCGTCCGGCGAGAAGAAAATTTCCCTTCACGTCGGCGAGGAGTAACCCGACGGCGAACCCTCGCTTGGCGAAATGGGGAAACACGCCGGCTTCCACCGAGACGATTTTGCCCTGGAGGTCGGCGATCTGACCCACGACGGATGCCGTATCCGGGTTCCCCTGCAGCGCGGTCCTGATCTCGCTCAGCGCGCCCGGCGCTTCCGAGGAGAAAGCGCCCGCCACCGTGATGGGCAGGAACTGGGCGCCTCCCGTGTAGAGGGAAAGTCCCGCCGGGTTGTAGAACATCGCGCCTTCGTCGTCGGACAAACCGTAGAAGGCGTTTCCCAAAGCCTGGGCCCGTGGCGTGCGCGACAGCGAGTAATACTCTTTCACGGCAAAACAGGGCGTTGCGGCAACGAAGAATAGAAAAAGAGAAAGAATCCGGCGGGTCACTTAGGGAAAAAGTGTACCACCCCGGCCCCGGGTCGCGGTAAACCCTTTCCATGGAGATTGCACTTCGAAGCCCGTACCACCTCGGCCCCATTCAGAAGTCGGACAAGGTCGCTTACCTCGCCCATCTCGCCGACAAGGAAATCTATGATTGGACGCTACGCATTCCGTATCCGTACAAAGCGGAGGACGCGGACTGGTGGCTGAACCACGTGGCGCAGGAAACCGATCGGGTCGGGAAGGTCGTGAACTTCGCCCTCCGGGACGCGAAACTTCTCATAGGGGGCTGTGGCTTCAACGACTACGCGCCCGGCTCTCACCGCGCCGAGATAGGCTACTGGATCGCCAAACCTTATTGGGGAAAGGGCATCATGCCGCTCGCCGTGGAGGCGGTCGCCCGCTACGGCTTCGAGACTCTCGGCCTCATCCGAATCACGGCGACGATATTCGAAAAGAATTCCCAGAGCGCAAGGGTGCTCGAGAAGTGCGGCTTCACTTACGAAGGCTTTCTGAAGAACTACTATTTGAAGAACGGCCGGGCAATCCACGCCAAGATGTATTCGCTCTGCCCGCAATAACTACGCGGCTCGTTTGGTCTCGATGTCGCGAATCTGCGCTTCGACATGCTCGCGTTCCTGGCGGTACGCTTGCGTCTCATCCTTCCACATCTCTTCACTCATGAGCCCCGTGGCCTTGTCCTCGTCGGCTTTCACCAGATACGAGTCGAGCACGGCGAGCCGGTGGCGCAGCACCGCGAGCCTATCTTCCTCGGGAGGAACGGGGGCAGCTTCCGCGTCGAGCTCCGTGAAGGCGGCGTCCATCTTCTCGAATACGTCCCCGAGCCCTTGCAGTTCTTCCTCGGTGAAGGGGTTGTCGGGCGCGGACACGGATGCCGCAGGCTGGGCCGGCGGGGGAGCGTAAATTACTTCCGGAGCGCTTTTAGGTTCGGGCGGAGGCGGAGCGGGCGCGACCGCCATCGTACGGCTAGGCTGTTCCGCGCGAATGGGAGCCGGCGCGGAAGCGGCCGCTTCCGGCTGTCCCTTCTTCGGCAGATTGCTGAAGGCGACCGCGCGGCGATCAGTCGGATACGCCGCATCGTTGGTCACCTCGTTCGTCGTCGTGTCGTTCCAGAGGAACTCGAGGGCGCTCGTGTACTTGTTCACCATCGCATAGTAGATGCCTTCCGGGTTCAGCATGGCATTGATGACCGTGAGCATGACGCCGAAGATGATGCCGATGCCCCACGCCCCCATGGAAAAGGCCATGTTGAGAAGGAACTTGTCCATTACCGTTTTAGTGAGGGCCGCGTCGTTCAGGTCGATGTGGCTCAGCTCCGGAAGCGCGCTCATGACGCCGAGAAACGTTCCGAAAATGCCGCCGACGACGAAGAGTCCCGGCAGGATGTTGAGCATGTCGTTGAACATGCCGAGCGGAAGCACGCCGAGAACGCGGTTGAAGACCGGGTTCGACTCGAAAACGAATTTCGCAATATCGACGAAACGGGGCGGCTGGCCGTCCTTGCGCAGATATTTCGTCTGGCTCAAAGTGTCCGAGATGAGGCGGGAAGCCCCTTCGACTACTAGAAATATCCTGTCCGTGATCGACGTGATCTGATCGAAACGCCGGCGCCGGTGCTTTCGGCGCATGTTGTAGTGCTCGTCGAACGTTCTTTCCAGGAGCTTTCGGGTCAGCTCGTGGAAGGACGTCACCCCAGGCTCGTACTTCGGGTCGGCGAGGTGCTTATGCACCCGCTTCTCGAACTCGAGAGCGAAAGCCGCTTCCGCTTTCACCGTGAGGTAGATGATGATGCGCACCAGGACTCCCCCGGCGAAGGCCGCGCACAGAATCGGAAGCAGCGCATGAGCGCCGACCTCGACCATCCATTTCACCCCGACATTGATGTACGCATTGAAGACCGCCCACATACGGACCTACTCCTTGAAATGAAACTTGATGACGACTTTTTGAGCCTTGGTGCAATCGTATTTCGCGCAGTACTGTTCGCCGCTCATGGGCTTGCCGTCGGCGCCCTCGGCTTTCAGGTAGCCCTGCCCCGTGACCTTCGCCATGGGAAGCAGCTCCTGCTGGTACTTGTAGGAGAAACGCTTCGGATCGAAAACGTAGTCGAAAATCGATTTCGCGCGCTGATAGCTGAGATCCATGTTGTAGTCGACGGCTTTTCTCGCCGCCGGGCTGAGGTCCTTCGGGTTCACGAAGGCTCCCTTGTAGGTCGGGGACGCGAATCCGACGATTTCGACGGAGGCGATATTGCGCGCGAGCTTCTCGTCTTCCAGAATGCTCTTCGCGTAGACCGGCATCGCGTTCTTCAAGACGCTTCTCATGCCGTCCTTCAGCCCCGATTTCCCGGTGTCGAAGTATTCCTCGCCGAAGTGGATCAGCACCTCGCCGGTCTTCTCGTTGATGGTCGCCTGAATGCCTGACCGGGCGAAGTTCGCCTTGATCTTCTTGGCTAGCGCATGTCGCTCCATCTCCCGCTGTCGGAGCGCCGCGAGCTCCCGCTGCGCCACTTGGTTTTCGTTGGAGAGAGTGGCCACCTGCTTCTTGAACTGGCCTTCCTGGGCGGCGATGGCTTTGCGCGTGTCCTCGAGTTGATCGCTCAGGCCCCGCATCTTCGAGTTGTACTCGTCCTTTTCGCGGGCGAGCCTATCCGCGTACGCCTTCTGCCGCGCCTCTCGCTCGGCTCCCGACAAACGTTCTTTTGCGAGCCCCGCTTCGAAAGCGCCTCGCTCCTTCGCCAAATTTCCTTCGTACATGGCCTTGAGATCCCCCATGGCCTTCTCGTACATCCCGCGCTGCCCTTCCAGCTTGCCGCGGTAATCGGCTTCCTGCCGGGCCGCCGCCGCGCGGGTGCCTTCCAGCTGATCCGACAGTCCCCGCAGCTTCGAGTTGTACGCGTCGCGCTCCCCTTGCATGCGGGCCGCATGAGCGCGCTCCCGCCCGAGGCGCTCTTCGCCCGAAAGTTTTTCCTTCGCGAGGCCGTCCTCGAATCTCGCTTGAGCCGCCGCCAACGACGCCTCGTGCTCGGAGGTGAGCTTGGCCATGGCGCCGCGGTAACCCGTCTCCTGCTCGGCGAAAGCGCGGGCCGCCTTTTCCTTCTCGGCCCGCAAAGCTTCGTTGCGTTCCTTCATCCCGGAGAGTTGCTTCTTGAAGTCCTTCTCGCGGCTCTCGAGCTGTGCGACGAAACCTTCCCGCTGCTCCTCGAGCTTGTCCTGGTAACTGCCCTGCACGCGGGTGAGCTCTTCCTGGTGTCGCTTCTGGCGAAGTTCCATCGCCTCTCCGAGAGCCTGCTCCTTCGCCTGGGCCATCTCCTTCGCTTTGCGGAGGGTTCCCTCGATGTCTTGGAGCTGCTGGGCGTAGCGGACCTTTTCGGCTTCGATCTTCTTCTGATACGCCTGATCGCGTTTCAGCTGTTCTTGCGCCGACAGCTGCTCCTTACGCAGACTTTCCTCGTGCAGCAGCCTTTCCTCGGTGAGCTTCGCGTCGTGCTTCGCCTTCACCTGCTGGAGAGAAAGCTGATAGGACTCTCTCTCCTTTTCCAGCTCGGCCAGTACCGATTGCTTTTCCGCCTCCAAGCTTTGCAGCTGGCCTTGCGTCTGCTCGAGCTCTTTCGTTCGCGCGGCCATCACGGTACGCGTTTTGGCGAGCTGGGCCTCGGCTGAGCTATTTTCCGCCTGCAACGCCTTCACCTGGCGGGCGGTGTCCTGCTGCATGCGCGCGATCTTGGTCTTCATCTCCTTGCGGGTGCGCGCGTTCACGGCCTTTGCCGTCTCGAGCTTGTGGATGGAGTCCTTCAAATTCTTTTGCATCTCGGCGATGCGGTCGCGGTTCTTTCGGATGTTCGCTTCTTTCTGGCGGATGGACGTCTGCAGCTCCTCGATCGCTTCCGACTTCGTCCGGATGACTTTGTCGCGGCTCTTGATTTCCTTCTGAGCCAGCATGTTCGACTGGATGATGTTCTTGATGATCTTCTGGTACCTGTTTAGGCTCTCCTCCTTGCGCGCCGTCTCCTGCGCCTCGGCGAGCA
>CAZZHG010000001.1:0-100986 GCA_964653655.1 uncultured Pseudobdellovibrionaceae bacterium | reverse complement strand
GTAGGACTCGCTGCGGTTGCCCGTTTTGACGAGGGCCGAGATGAAGTTATCGATTCCCATCGCGACGCCCTGCTTGGATACGAGGTACGTAAGCGCATTCGAGATGCCCTTGCCCCGGCAGGACTCCAGCACCGTCGCGCTCTTGAAGACGAGATAGCCCGCCGGCTCCGGAAACGCGAAGAAGAAGGCGACTTCCTTGCCTTCCGGAGAAACCGCGTAGAAGGCGCAGCTGAAATCCATTTTCTTCACGATGGGAACGTAAAGCTCGCGGAACTGCTGCACGTTGATGGGCTCGAAAAGGAAGTTGTCCTTGAAGCCCACCATGCTGAGCTCGAAGAGGACCGGGATTTCCTTCTCGAGAAAATTCGGGCCGTCGAAGGGACGGAAGGTGTAACCCAGCTTCAGGGCATTGTCGTAAGCCGGCTTCACTTTATCGACGTAAGCGCCGAGCCCCGCGGTGGCAACCGTCGTGTACTCCTCGCAAGTCGTGTACCCGTTCGCTTCCCAGAACTTCGGGTAGTCGGGCGGATTATTCGGCTCCCACATAAAGGAGTTATCGTGAGAGTCGGTGCGGAAACGATAGGGAAACCAGGTGTTGAGGTTCATCGGGCCGACGGCGCGACTGCACTTCTTGCCTTTGAGCCAGGTCTCCGCGGCGAGAAGTAGCGCGCTTGCGACGTCCTTGCGGTTTCCGATTACTTCGAAGAAACCGATGGCGCCCGTACCGGGGTAAGAAGGCATCAGACTCGCGCCCACGCGACCAACCGGCTTTCCATCGTCATAGGCCACCCAGAACTCCGCGAATCCCGAGGGCGCCAACTCCAGAAACCTGGCCCACACCTCCTTCAGCGGAGTGCCGAGCGGCAGGGAGCTGAAGTCTTGCGCGAAGGACGCCTGCTTGTCGGAACGCGATTTCAAGTACATGGCTTACTCCAGGATTCGGATTTCCCCTTTGCCCGCGTCCACGCGGACCCGGTCGCCCGTCTTCAGACGGGTCATGAGGCCGCCACTGACGCCCACGATGGTCGGAAGCCCGAGCTCGCGGGCGACGACGGCCGAGTGAGAAAGAAGGCTGCCTCGCTCGATGAGCAGTCCCGAACACGAAGGATAGAGCGGCACCCAACCCGGATCCGTGCGGCCCGTGACGAGAATCTCGCCGTTGAGCCCTTCGGCGTCCTTGAGGTTCGATACCACCCGTACGACGCCTTCGATGACGCCCGGACAGCAGGGAGTTCCCTTGAGAACGTTGGGATCGGTGTTCACTTCGGTGCTGCGGAGCAAGTCGCCCTCGGCGAGCACCGCCGTATGGCCGTTGGAGACGCCGGCCGCGCCCATCGTAATCAAACGGTCCGGCGGAGCCGGCGTCTGATCGTAATTCTCGTATTCCTTCTTGCGCGAACGCGTGATGGCCCGGAGATCCGTCGAGATGGCGCGCCCCTCGATGAAGGAAATAATCTCGTCGACCGTCAGGTAGAAAATGTCGCGTTCCGTGTCGATGAGATCCATCGCGGCGAGCTTGCGGCCCATGGCCCGGAAGAGATGGCGGCAGACGCCGAATACCTTCGTGCGGGCGAAGCGCAGGTTCTCGCGGTTCTTCACCGCACGACGGGCTTGGTTCAGCACCCAAGCATAAAGCCCCCACTTGAGGCCCGTGAGCTTCGACTTCGCCTTTTCCTCGGCCGCGTGGCGGATGGCGCGCTCGCGCTCTTCCATGCCGGTGATCTCGTAGGACTTGGTGCGGACATAGCTCGCAATCGAGTTGATGACGAAGGAAGGATCGTCATGCAGGTCCGAAGCCTCTAGCTTCAGCTCGTTCACGCAGCGGAATCCGTACTTATCGAGGAATTCCGCCAGATCGGCGGCAAAGGGGGCGCCCTTCTTCTCGTTCTGCAGGGCCTTCCAGGCGTCATCGGAAGTCGTGGCCAAGAGCCACTCGCGAAAAGCGGGATCGCCCTTGTCGACTCGGCCCGCCATGCGCATCAGAAATTTCGTGGGCTCCGTACTTTCAAGGCCGCCTTCTCCACAGAGAAGATCGTTCTGAAGGGAGTCGGCCGCATCTTTTCCGGCCACCCAGTTCTCGGTGAGCTTCTTAAGGAGTCCGAAAAAGAGCATGCATAGGTAGTCATTGATGATGGGGGCCTTCCACTGCTTGAGAAGCTGCTCATCGAGGTAATGATAGTGGTCGGCGAGCTTGGTGAGGGACCAGGAGCTGTAGTCGATTTTTCGCGTGCCTTCGTAGACCCGGATGAAGTGGGCGTTGAAGTCGCCGATGATGGTGTCGATTCGGATGAAGCGCCAAATGGTCTGGGCGAGCAGCCGCATCCGCGCTCCGAGGGAGTACTTCGGAGCCTCCTTCACGAAATCGAAAATGCCGGCCATCTCGGGCCGGATCTGGGCTTTCACCCCCATCATGGTGTCCATGAAGCCCTTGTTGTTCGAAGAGCCCGGAAGCATCAGCACGAGCTGATACCAGTTCACGAGGTTGTAATAGATGCGCCCCCGGATGAGGCCCAGCATGTTGCGAAACACTTTCGCCTTCGCGTCCACCAGCTCCTGAGGCACGCCCATGAGCTCGCAGAATTGCACGTACACGAGATGGTACGCGCGGCTCGCGAAGCTGAACGTCAGGGGCGAGGTCACGCCGCTGTAGCTCTCGATGATGTTCGAGTTGTCCCAGAGAATCGGATCGGTACCGTTCACGTCGGCGGCGTAGAAGCCGGCCGGAGGAAGCGATGTCACGGGACGCGTCTGAACGAGGTAGAGCTTACCCTTCTCGTACACCCATTCGGAATCCTGAGGAGAGCCGAGAGCGTCCTCCAACTTCACCGCGAGATCGGAAATCGCCTTCACCTGATCGTCGGTAAGAGAGCTGTTCTTGCCCTCTTCTTCCGAAAGGGCGAGCTTCACTACCCCACCCTTCGGGTCCTGGCGCATGGCGTGGCTCTTCTTTACGACGTTTTTCGTGACCTTCGCGTCCTTGCGGCTCACTTCGAAATCGTCCGATTCCAGCTCGCCGCTGACGAGCCCTTCGCCCAAGCCCCAAACGGAGCTGACGAGCACTTCGTCCCGGTTCAGGACTTTGATCGGATGGCGCGAGAACACGACGCCGGCGGCGTCCGCGTTCACCATGCGCTGAATGACGACTCCGACGCGAATGTCTTGCAGGCCAAGCCCGCGTTCCAGGCGATAGTTGAGCGCGCGCTCGGAAAATCCCGAGGCCCAGCAGCGCTTGAGGGAATCGGCGATCTGCTCCCATCCCTTTTGAAAGAGAAAGGACGAAAACTGGCCGGCGAACGAGTTCTGCGCGGAATCCTCGTCGAGACCGCTCGAGCGGACGGCGACGAACGTGTTATCGAGGCCGAGTGCCTTCATCTTGGCGAGAATTTCCTGCTTCAGGCCGTCCGAGATCTTGCCGTTCACGAAGGCGTCTTCCACGCGTTTGGAAAGCGCGGCCAAATCGGTGGTGGGTTTGAGCACGTCGGCGAGCTTGTTCTCGTCGACGAAGGCGCGAAGCGCCTCACTCGTGACAGCGAACCACTCGGGCACCGAGAAGCCCTTTTGCGAAAGCCGCCCCATGTTGGTGGCTTTGCCGCCGGCGAAGAGCGAAAGCTCGGAGAGAGACGCATTGGATTCCAGGGTCCATTTCATAACCACCCCATCAGGAGTATCGACCAAATGTGAACAAGCAGCGAAAACGAGGCGACTCCCTCCACGGCCTTATGGCCGCGGGGAACGGAGAGCGCGAGAAAGGAGACGAGCAGCAGCGCCGACGCCGGAATGGTCAGCATTCCCACCCAGATTTGGCAGGCGGCCCAGGCCGAGATAATCGCGCAAACTCCGACGATGGCGAGGCATCCACGCGAGCCGTAAAGGGTGCCGTAATAGCCAAGCAGCGGATGTGCCTTGGGGTCGAGCTTGCGGCAAACCTCGTAACTGAAAAAGCTTCCGAGGACGAGAGTTCCGTAAAGAAGCCCCTCGCGCGCCCACGGTCCGCCGACCATGGCGACGGGCAGAGCACAGAGCGGAAGCAAAATCACTTGATGGGTGACGGCGTACAGCAAAGGCCGCTTGCCGAGCCAGCCGCCGGCGTAGAACTCCTTGTACATGAGCCACAGGTAACCCGTGACGAAGAGATAGAGTCCCGCCGCCGAAACCGAGAAATAGAGGAAGCCAAGACCGATACCGACCATCGCGAGAACCGAACCGTTGATGGCGCGATTCACTTGGTCCTTCTTCAGAAGACCGCGGGGAAGAGGACGTTCCGGATGGGCGATCCGATCCTTGTCGTAATCCTTGAACTCGTCCATGAGCCGCAGCACCGCGAAGAACACCATCAGTCCGAAGAAGGACGCCCAGAAGGTGGCGCCGAAGGCCTTACCGCCCGTGAGCTTCGTGCCCGAGCCCGCCATGCCGCCGACTAGCAGCAAATAGACCGGAAGAGGAAACCGTTCCTTGAAATAGGTCAGCCAGGCACTCATAGAAATCTCCTCTTTTGGCTCGCGGCCCGATCGATTCTCGCTCTATGGCGGCGATCCCGTTGAATGACGACGTTGCGTACTTCCGAAACTCCGGGAATTCCGTTGCGGATGGTGGACTCGCGCAGCTTCGCCTTTTGGACGAAAACGCGGATGCCGCTGCCGTTTCGTTCCGTGAAGGCGGCGCTCGACGACAAAAGGGAATAGAGCTTCTGCTCCACGAGAAAATCCTCGATGGGCAGCTTTTCGCGGCCCGAGTACCACCAGCCGCCGTCCTTATCGATGATTCGATCGCCCATGCGATGCCAGATGGAGCCGTCCGGATCCTGTTTCTTGTACTTCGCGTTCTCCTCGTCGTTGGCGAGGTAACGCGGGCAGACGTGAGGGCCGTTCACCCACACCGTGTCCGGACCGAGCCGGTGGCGGATGGCGGAAATCGGCTTGCCGAGGAACAAAGTCTGAAAAAATCCGGCTTCCCGGCTTTTCCGGACCGCTTCCTTCGCATCCACCACGGCGACGGGTTCCACTTCAGTGCTTCCGTAAACGTGTTTCCAGTCCGCTTCGGGCCACTTCGCGAAACCGCGCTCGAAAATCGCGCAGTCGGTGAGCGCCCCGCCCACATGGATGGAGTTCAAAGTCGGAATATTTCCATGGGCCATGAGCTTCAAAAGAAACGCGGGGCCGCAGGTCATCGAGCGCGCCGTCAGCTCGCCCGACAAAGCTCCAAGCTCGGCAAGGTGCGCGGGCTTCCATTTCGGCGGAATGATGAGGCTCGGATTACCGGCCGCGAGGTTGCTCAAAGCGAAGTTCGCGAAGATGCAGATGTCGGCGCCCGCTTCGTGCCCGCCGTGCAGAGCTTCCTGCAAAATCGTGTGCTGATCGGAAAGGTATTTGTGAGTGCGGACCATCCCTTTCGGATTGCCGGTCGTCCCGGAGGTAAAGGTGATGATGGCGGGGGAGTCCGCCTGCACTTGGGTGACCTCCCACTTTCCGGAGTCAGGTTTCAGGTCGGTCGTCGAGAGCCAATGCGGAATCGCGCGAATCGCGGAGACGCGGGCTCCCCAGATGCGGCCGATGCCGCTCGTGAGAAACACTTTGGGCTTCACGTGGGGAAGCACGTGGTTGATCTTCGCCACCGGCATCCACGGCTCGACGAGAGCCGTGGCGGCGCCGAGGGAGGCCACGCCGAGTATCGCGCCGTAAAGGCGCGGGCCTAGGGAATCGAACATGAGCACGGTGTCGCCCGGACCGACGCCCAGCTTCTGCATCCGCGCGCGGGTTCCCGCCGCGAGCGCTCCCAGCTCCCCGAAGGAAGTGAGATTGCCGCCGGGAAGCCAAAGCGCCGTAGCTTTCGGGCGCTCCTGAGTGCGCTGGACTATGAGCTCGACCGCATTCATCCCTGGTACTCGTAAACGAAGGTGTAATAGATTTGCGTCTTCTCGGCGGAGATCAGATCCGCGTAGCGGGACGTAACGTCCTTGTAGCCCGTCAGATCCGTATTCTCGGGCACCCGCAGATAACAACGGACGACGACGAGAGCGCCCTTGCTCAATCCCTTGGATAGCTTCTGAAGATAAATCTTGTCCAGGTGCTCGGAAAAATACGACGGCACGTCGGAGAGCGAAACGAAATCGAACTTCTTCTCGCTGTTGGCGGCAACCGTGAGCAGATCCGCATTTACGAGGCTCACCTCCACCCGTTTCAGCGACTCCTTCATCTCGGCATACTTGTCCTCATGGGCCTCCAGCGTATTGGCGTCCGGGTACCGGAGCTGTCCCAAAAAGGTGAGCTGAAGAAAGAAATTCTCGCGGCACAGTCCCTGGTAGAAAAGCCGTCGGTAGGCGAGCCGATAATAGTCGTAATGGCTCTCCGGAACATTCTTCTTCACGAAGTGTCCCTTATAGAGGAACGCATTGAAGAAGGCGGCGTTACCGAACGCCCGCAGCACGAGACGTGGCAGGAGCTTCCACCAGGTGCTTTGCAATTCCTTGTCGAAGAATTCCGTCTGGGCCCGCATGTCGGTAAACTCGAAAATGCGGTCGTACTTGTCGCCGAAAATACGGCGTAGAAGCTTCGGAACCGCCGTGAAGGTCTTCTCCCACTTTCCTTCGTAGATGAGCCCCTTCCACTCGAGCGATTCGTAAAGCGCCTGGAAGTACTCCCGGGTCGCCGAATCCAGCTTCAGCTTTCCGAAGATCTCTTTGCGCCAGTCCCGGTTCTCTTCGATTCTGAACGGAGGAAAGCCCCAGTACATGAGGTACTCTTCGTGCGACAGGGCCTCGATGGCCGCCCGCTTGTGGCTCGTGAGCAGAAGCTGCTGCCCGGAAAGATCCGCGCAAACCAGCTCTTCGAGAGTTCCGCCGAGAAGCGGAAGGCTTCGGCCGCCGCTGCCGCAAACGGCGAGAACCCGTTTGGGCTGAAGGCTCTTCACCATCGCGTACTCGAGCGCGGTGTCTTCGTTGGCCAGCGTGTAGTTCAGCTTGGAAAAGTACTGCTTAGACATTTTCTCTCCGTGACTTCCATTTCTTAAGAGCAATCTCCGCGTGCTCGCGGCAAAGGGCGATCTCCTGATCGGTGATGATGCCGGCCGGTCCGCGGATGGCGGCGAGACGCGCTCCGTGGCGCTTGCCGATGTCGTAAATTTCGCGGACTCGCTCGAAATTGATGTTTCTGGAAAGCGTGAAGGATTCCATGCGTCCTTCCATCGCCAGCAGCGCCGTTTCGGCGAGGCAGGCGTACACGACCGATTCCTCCAGGCCGATGTCGCAGTTGATGGTGACCTTGCCCGGCAATTCCACTTCACCGCTTTCGATGACCAGAACGTCAGGCCGGCTCGCCACTTCCTCCGCGGAATAGGTCAGGGGGCGGGAGACGTCCGAGATGACGCAGCCGGGTCTTACCGATTGCAGGTCCATCACGCCGCCGTCGAGAGAGCTCGTCGACAAAATGATGAGGTCGCACTCGCCCGCGAACCGATCCGGATTGGTTCCGATCTCCACCTTGCAGCGGGGATTGAGCTTCTGAAACTCGTTGCGCAGCTCGATGAGCTTGCTGCTCGTTGGAGAGACGAGAATGAGACGCTCGGCGACCCCGGTGAGAAGCTTCGCCGAGACCTTGCCGATGCTGCCCGTCGCGCCGACCACCATGGCGGTGCCGGTGAGCCTGCGGTTCTTGAAATCGTAAGGAGGAACGAAGCCAAGCTTTTCCACCGCGACCCGAGCCGCCCAGAGAGCGGCGGAAGCGGAAAGGGAGTTGCCGGTGGTAACCGGAATGGGGCTAAGGGAAGCCACCGTCACGCCGGCGTCTCCGACGACCTTGGTGAACGCGCCAAGGCCGATGATGTCCGCACCGTCCGCCGCCGCCTGTTCGGCGACCTTCACTAGCTTCTCGTAAACCGCCTGCGGCTCGGCTTTCAGCATTTCGCGGGGAGTATCGAAGAGAGTGTAAATGAGGCCTTCGACGCGCGTGCCGTCATGGGTGCTCGTGATGCCGCGGATGGTGCCGTAACGGGCGCCGGGAAGAAACGTAAGGCCCTTTTCAATCGGTCGTTCGAGGTAGCGGGCAAACTTGCTCAAAGGGCGCAGAACGGGATGCCGGAAGAAATCGCCGACACTGAGCGGATGGATGATGAAGGCGAATTTCCGGACCGGGCGGTAAACTTCCTGGGAGACGCTTTGAAGCTCGGCTTTCAGATCCGACTTCATGATGAATTCCAGAATGTCGTCCTCCTCGATCGGGTTGCCGTTGTTCTGGGTCACCTGAATCAGCGCTTCGAGCACGCCGTATCGCAGGCCCGCCGGAATATCGACCCCCGGAATGCGCGGAACGATCTGAATGATGTCCTTCACCTTCGCGTTGCGAAGCTGCGTCTCGAGCGCATGGGAAAGCGTATCGACGATGACCGTGCGGCCCTTGAAGACCCTGGGGTCGACCCGCTCCAGCAGCGTGGACGAACCGACGATAAAGTCGCTGCGGCCTGCCTCCTTCACGCGCTTCGTGAGCGGCAGCCCGCGGAAATCGATGCTGCGCGGAGCGCTTCCCAGCCGCACGCGCTTCAGAACGGGCAGCAACCGTTTCGTGTAGCGCGCGAGCTCGTCCATTCCCTTCAGGATGATGGGAAGTCTCAGGTGGTAGAAGGCATCGGCGAAATACAGGCGATCCGTATATTGAGAGATGACGTGGGCCAGCTCCTGATCGACCAGACCCGAGGCAAAAGCTACTTTGCGGTTCTCAAAGCAAATCTTCTTCTCGCGCACCTGGTTCTGAATCGCCCAGGGGATGAAGACTTTACGAAGAAGAGAGCCGGCCGTGACAGGCGTCTGTTGCGGAATCTGAATATAGCGCTGGGAATCAGGGTGGTAATGCAGCCGGCGGCCCACTCTGACCGGCATCTGCAAACCGCCAACCGCAATCATGTCGCACTTGCCGTCGTGCTGGCGCAGCAAAGCTTCCATCGTCTCCGGATCAAAATCGGCGCCGAACTGGGAAATTCGGACTTTCTCTCCGAAGAAATCGACCACCAATTCGTAGTTGTTCCGCGAGGAGGTGAAAAGAATGCTCACGACGTGCTTCATCGGGCGCCCCCCTTCAACAGGCTTTCGACCGCGTAGCGCAAGATTTTCTCGCCGTAGCTCTCAAACAGCGGAAATTGAAATTGCGGAAGTTTTTTCGAGAAGCGCTGGTTGTCGTAGCGGGCCCCCGAGTTCATATAGAAGAGCGTCTCCTCCGGAATATCGAGGCTACGGACCGCTTTGCCGAGAAGCCGCACGCTCGGAACGGCGAGCACGTGCACGTCGAAACCGCACGCTTCCAGCATCTCGCGAATTACGGCCCGAATCGGCGCTCCGTGCGGATCACCGGTCAGGTGGTAGGTGTGGAGGCCTGGCTCGTGTCCCGACGCAATCAGCTCCGTCATCGCCTTCGCCGTGACATCGACCGGAACCATGTAGACCCGGGTACGCTCGTTGAAGGGCAACGGAAGAATCTTCGCGGCGTTGAGGACGGACTTGGCAATCGAAAGCCGTTTCAGCAGCCGCAGAAGGTAGTACGGCCCGTCGATTTTCGGGATCTCGCCGGTCTCGCTATGGCCCACCAGAATACCCAGACGATGGACGACGCGAGCGACGTTCGCGCCCCAGTCCCGAACCGCGCTTTCGGCCGCGAATTTCGTCGCGGCATAACCGTCGGGGAAACTCTGGCCCACGTCGAACATCTCTTCGCCGAGAAGGCCGCTGTAGTTTCCGGCGACCGCGATGGTGCTCGTGTAGTGAAATTCCTTGAGCGTCGGTATGTCCTCGGCGAGGTGCAACACGTTGTGGGTGCCGACCACGTTCGAAAGGTAAAGGTCCTTGCGGCTCGCCTGCAAATCGTAGAGCGCCGCCATGTGAACGACGCCGGTGGTTTCGGCCAGAACGCGGCTTCGGTCGGAGGCGTCCAGAACCACATCGGGATTGAGAATGTCGCCGGCAAGCCACTCGACGTTCTTGAGCCTCAGCCCGCTCTTCATTCTGGCGAGGCTGGACGCGCGCGCGAGGGCGAACACCTGGTCGCCGCGCTCGGAAAGCTCCTTCAGCAGCTGACCGCCCAGAAATCCGGTTCCGCCGGTGACTAGCCAGGTATTCACTGGATGCCCTCCGCCTGAGCCGTGAAGCCGCTGGCATCCTTGAAGGTCGGAATCGAAAGGCGGAAAACCCGCAGCGCTTGCGGAAGCACCCGGACGTCGAGTTTTCGGCCCTGAGCCAAAAATTCACCGTCGCCGAAGAAAGTGAAGTCGGGCCCCTCGAGAAGCTCGATTTCGACATGGTCGGTCTCGAAGGAAATGACGCGAGGATCGTGATCGACGGGAAGCCCCTTCTTCACGCGGATGACCGTACCGATGAAGGAGGTCCAGTCCTCGTGGGCGAAAAGGGTGACATTGAACTTACCGTCGTTGTTCATCGTCTCCGGCGCCACGGGGAAAGTGCCGGCGATGTAAGGCTGGTTGTTGATGAGAAGAAGCGGCGTTCTCACCTCCCCTTCGTACTGGGCCGACTTCACGCATAGCTTGTAGTAGCGGTAGCGCTGAGAGACAAGATGCGCGACGAGAGCCGCGCCGTAAATGTGGTGGTGCAGGGACTTCATCAGGGACCGAAAGCCGGGAATCTTGCCGCGCAGCTCGTTCACGCTGAGGGCCACGTCGCTGACCACGCCGATTCCGCCGTTGGTCGCCATATAGCGCCCATTCACCGAAAGCAAATCGATGCTGTGGGTCTCGTCTTTACGAACGCACTCCAGCGCCTTGCGAAGTTTCGGCGTGATGCCCAGCTCGCGCGCCAGATCGTTCGCCGTTCCCGCCGGCACCACGAGAAACGCCGTCCGGCTTTTCGCCAGACTCTGAATCAAGGTGTTGAAGGTACCGTCGCCGCCGACCGAGATGATGACGTCGATGTTTTCCCGGGAAGCCCGCTCGAGCTCTTCCTTCATGATCTCGGGCGTGGAAGGGCTCACGAAATCCACCTGACTGCGGAAGAGAAATTCGTGAATCTTTCCTCTCCAGTCATAGGCGCCACTACTCGAAGCGGCTCCATTTAGAAAAACGCGGACCTTATGCATAAATCCTCTAGAAAACGAAAATCACCTGGGCAATCGCCCGGCTCGTGTATCCGAGCAAGCTCGTCGGAGTCGTGGGGTCGTCCCCAAGCCACTCGCCGCCGGCCTTGAATTCCCAATTGTCTCCGGCGCGGACTTTTCCGTTCAGCTGAAACCAGTAGTCTCCGGAGCGAAAGCGGCTGAAGGCCTTTCCTTCGAGCTCGAGCTTTCCGTTGAAAAAACCTTTTCTCACCATGACGGACGCGCCGAAGCGAGGGTCCGCGTTAAGAATCGCGAAGCGATCCACGTTGGCTTGCATGCCGACGGTGAAGTCGTAGATCGCGCTCGGGCTCCAATCGACTCCGGCGGCCCCCGAATAAGTGACCTGCGTGGTGGTGCCGGTCAGGGTCGGCAGCGCGACGGGCTGATCCTGAGTTACGATACCGTCCGCCCGAAAGACGACTTCGTTGAATCCGCGGGAGAAAGTCGCGCCGTAAGAAATAACGGGGCGATAAAACGCGGTCAGCGCGGCGGGCCCGATCGGCAAGAGCACCGGCAGACGGCTCAAGTGGCGGTACGCGAAGACGCTGGCGTTCGCGTCGGCCAGAGTCGTGCTCACGCGAATGCCGCCTTCGGGATAGGTGAAGAACTGGCCCGAGGGCTCGTCGTTACGAATGGAAGCGCCCTTGTACCCGGTCGGAAGCCTCGGCAACTGGCCCTGGGGAGTCAGGTAACCGGCGATCTTGAAAGGACCGGCCGTGAAAAATCCGTTCAGGTTCGGCGCCGCGAGGCGGTTTCTTCCGTGATCGAGGGGGCCGAAGTCGCGAAAATCGCGGCTGTTGACGATGTCCACCGACTGATAACCGAAAGTCTCACTCCAGCTTACCTGCTGCATGCCGCCCGTGATGCCCCACTTGTCGCCCCAGTAGCTCGCTGACAGAGTCTGGATGGAAGCGCGGGTGTCGGTGAGGCCATACTCGTGGCTACTCGCATTGAAGAAGGCGCGAAGATCGCCCCTCACTTCCACGGGAACTTTTTCGCCGGCCCATTTGCCCGAAATTTCTCCCATGAACCGGTTCGTGTCGAAGCGGCCGGAGTCGCGCACCGCGGATTCGTAGGAGACTTCGCTACGGATCTCCGGCTCGGCTCTCAGCGGGGCCGCGGCGAGGAGCGCCGCTATGACGATGAGCCACTTCATTTGCTTTGAAACCGCTCCAAGCTGAACAACGTGTCCGGGAAGGATTTCACCTTCATGTCCTTGATCCGCACGTCCGACTTCTGGTCGGAGCGGACGGCGTCGGCGATGACGAGAAGGCTGGGACGGGACTTACCGGCCATCGGCTTGTAATCCTTGAACGTCGCCCGCTTCAAAATCTTGCCGTCCGCCGTCAGGTACTCGGCGGTGAGAGGCTTGAAAGTCTTCTTCTCGACTACCGCGCGGATCTTTTCGTAGGTGAGGCCTTTCTTCTTCGCCTCGAGCATGAGCGTCCAAGCGGTCTTGTCTTCCTTCTCGATGGCGCCCTTGTAATCCTCTGCCCAGCGCATGCGGCTGATGTCGCCGTTGGCCGCTTCGCCGGTGAGTTTCTGATTCAGCCCCACGCGGACGGCGCGCTTCAGGTTCGGCACGTAGGCCCACATGTTCTCGTCGATCATGAGCATATCGCGGCCGACGTCGCGCTTCGGAGCGAGGGTCCGCACGAGCGTCTTGTCGTTACCTTTTAGCGAAACTTCGAACAGGTGTTCCTCGGTATCGCCGGAGTGCGTGGACTTCACTTCGACGGTCATCACGAAGGACTGATCCGGATTGCGGATGTCGTCCGCATTCTTCAAAATGGTTTCCGGGCTCTCCGCGAGAGCCGCCGCCGTCCACAAAAGAGCTATCAGCAACTTCATACCTGTTCCTTCCTCAAGTAGAGCGCAGCGCTTCCCCGATAGGCATCCTCGTCACCTTGTAGGAGGCGAGGAAAGTTCCGACGAGGGCACAAAAAGAACCGAGCAAAAACACCTGAAGCCCGCTCATGGCTTGAAGCTCAATGAGTACGTGATACTGCCTGGTGAGCCCCGGGCTCGGGGGCATGAGAATGCCTTTGCTCAAAATGGTGAAATTCGCGGCCGTCGCGACGACGATTCCAAAGAGCGACCCGCCCACTCCGAGCAGCGTGCCTTCGGTCAGAAAGAGGGCCATCACGTCCTTCGCCGACTCTCCGTTGGCGCGCAGGTTTCCGACCTCGCGCTTACGCTCCAGAACCCCGGTCGAGACCGTGTTGAAGATGCCGAGCACGACGATGAACAGAATCACGAGACGGATGATGCGGAACTGCGATCCGAGCCAATCGACGGCATTCTGATAGTAAACCTTGTCCAGAACGGCGAAGGGAACCGCCTCTAAACCCGATCCGGGAGGCGCGATGGCCGAAGCGACCCGATCCCAGTCCTCGATGCCGCGAAGCCCGAGGGCGATGCTCTCCACTTTCGGGGTATCGAGAAGTTTCTGCGCGACGTTCAGCGGAATGCGGAACACCCGGTCGTCGAACTCCTTCGCGCCGGTGTGGAAGATGCCGACCACCGTGCAATCCACGCCGTTGATGCTTCCGTAAATCGTGTTGGCGAGAACCGTGACCCGGTCTCCGACTTTGAGGCGGAGCGATTTCGCTAGCCCCTGCCCCATCAGAATCCCGTCGGCCTGCTCGGTGAGCGCGACCCCTTCCTCGATGTTGAGCGCCGTGAAAAATTCCGCTTCCGACTTTCCGTCCACGCCCTGGCCGCGCCCGCTCAGCGTCGTCGCGCCGTTGGTGAGCAGCGTATAGAACTCGATGCGCGGGAAAACGTGGGTGACTCCGTCGATGCCCTTCAGCTTCTGCATGAGGGCGTCGGGATTATCGATCCAATGGTCCCAGGGTTTTTCGTACACCTGGCCGCGGTAGCCTTCGGTGTTGATCTGGCCGTGGCCGAACCGCGAACGGATGGTGTTCGCCCGGTACTGGTTCATGATGCCGGTGTTGAAGCCGTTGAAGGTGAACAGCGCGCCCGTGCCGACGCCGACGGTGAGAACCACCGCGAGCGAGCGCCGGTAATTGCGTACGCAGTTGCGCCAAGCGAGATACGTCCAAAGCCGGAAGGCGGTCATTGTTTTTCCACCCTTTCCACGACTCCGTCCTTGAGACGGACGATTCGCGAGGCAAAACCGAGAGCCATCGGATCGTGGCTCGCCAATAGCACCGTACAACCGGCCTTACTCACGAGGCCTTCAAAAATTTCCATGATCTCTTTGCCCGTTTTCTGATCGAGGCTCGCCGTGGGCTCGTCGGCGAGAATCACCTGAGGGGCTTTGGCGAGCGCCCTCGCGATGGCCACTCTCTGCCGCTGCCCGCCGCTCATTTCGAGGGGCCGCTTCTCGGCGTGCTTGGAGAGGCCGACCGAGTGGAGCGCTTCGGTGACCCGTTCGCGCCGTTCCGCGGAGGAAATCGGATGGCTCTTCAGGAAGAACTCCACGTTCTCCGCGGCGGTCAGCGTTTCGAAAAGATTGAATTGCTGAAAGACGAACCCGAGTTCGAGGCGGCGCAGATTGTTCTTCTGAGCTTCGTCGAGCTCACCCAGGGATTTCCCCCGGAAGATGACTTCGCCCTTCTGGACCGGCTCGATAAGACCGAGGATGTTCAAGAGCGTGGACTTGCCGGATCCCGACGGACCCGCCAAGGCGGTCAGCTCTCCCGCGGGCAGCTCGAGGTTCACCCCCGATAGCGCGGGTAACGTTACTTTTCCCAGCCTGTATTTGAAGTCGAGGTTACGGCAGGCGTACAACGACTGGGCTGCGGGCGCGGATCTTCCGTCCATATATCCCCTAAATTCCCCAAACCCATGTCGTTTTGTGGGGAATCCATACCTCTTTTTGCCCAGCCTTGTCGACCCTCTAAAGGACCGGGACCTAGCCTCATTGCACGCGTGTGCCAGGCTGGAATTAGCCTTGCGGGCCGCTTTGGGGCCGGATGAGGGTACACACCTGTCCAGTGCCCCTACAGGCACGGAGCGGGTTAAGGAAGCCTGGTACCAGCTCTTTTAGGGGAGCTTGGGGGCGATATCCAGCGCGGGGACGTCGTTGCAAAGGATGGGAATCCCCAGCGCCTGAAGGGGGGCCGCCCTTCTATCGAGGTCCACGGCGAGCCTGAGACCCTGTAGGTGCAGCTTCAAATTGAGCCGCGCGAGCCGGGCCGGAGAGGAAAGCCCCTTCTGCTTGGCGAGCGCCTCGTACTGGGGCGCGAGGTAGGCGACCCGGGCTACGGATTCGAGCACGTGCTTCGCCATGCAATGAAAGCCCGGGGGGCCTTCCACGTCTTTGATGAAGCGGACCGCGGTCTGATGAACGGTCAGGAAACCCGTTTTGGAGACGGCGAAAGAAAGTTCCCTCACCCAGCGATTCACGTCGGGGTGACGATAGTCAGCGAGTTTCGGCGGATCGAAATCAAAACGTTCCTTGAAGGCGGGAGCCGTGTTCATGGGAGCAAAATCGGCGCAGAGAATCGGGATGCCGGCTCTCCAAAACTTTCCCGCCATGAGCTGAAGTCCCTTGGCCGCGAACCAGCTGACGCGCTCGGAAGCGACCAGCTCCTTCGACAGCCACCAGGAGGCCCCGAGGGAAAGGTCCGAGTACTTCGGCGCCCGTTCCGAATTCAATTGGATGGCTTCGCTCACGTGGTCGCTGAAACACGACCAAGGTTGCGCCGAGGCGGAGGCGCAAAGCAGGAGTCCGATCCAAAGGTTTTTCATGGGGGTATTTTTACTCCGCCGTCCCCTGCCGACGCTAGATCATTCGGCTGAGAACAAGCCAGACCAGGCCCGAGGAGAAAATGACCTTAAAGGAGCTGACCTGCTTCTTCTTATGGAAGTAACAGCCCGCCACGATGAGAGCGAGAGCCGCGAGCCGCACGTCCCAGGTGTTGCTGCCGACCTGCTCGAGGCCGAGTCGCAGCAGAGACGCCACGAGAAGCCCCAGCACGATGGGCCGGAGCGCGAGCTCCGTCCGCTTCACCCATTCGAGGCCGCTGTACTTTTCGTAGAGGTTCTGCGCGACGCCCATCACAACGAGAGGGACGGTGCAGATTCCGGCGAAGGCCGCGACGAATCCTTTACCGCCGCCGATCCAGTAACCCAGGATGGAGCCCATTGCCATGTTCGGTCCCGGCAGAAACTGGCCGAGGACGAAGGCTTGCATGAACTGCTCGTGATTGAGCCACATGTGATCGTGAACGATGATGCGCTCGAGTTCCGGCATCACCGTGAAGACGCCGCCGAAAGCCATGAGAATGGCGCGGGCGAAAATCAGAAAGATGGTTACCGCGATCGTCATTCCACGCTCCTTTCGACGAAGGAGCCGACGACGGCGCCTCCGACGAGAAGCGGAACCATCGGAACTTCCAGTAGCGCGAGCACGCAGATGGAAAGCGCGAGAGCGTAGCGCATGTGTTTCTTCGAGCGCGCCACTTTCTGCCCGTTGGCCCTAGTGCAAATGCCCGGGGCGATTCGGAGGATGAAAAGGGCGAACAGCGAAAGGCTTCCGAGAGAAAAACCGCGGAACAGCAAAATCCAATGGGGCTGGGAAAGATCCAGAAGCGACAGTACCGAAATGCCCATCAAGGCGCCGGGAAGACAGAGCGCCACGATCCCGAGAACGGCGCCGCGGGTTCCGAAGAGACGATGTCCGAGATAAGCACAGAGATTGATGAGATTGGGTCCGGGCAGCACCTGGCCGAGACTCAGAGCTTGCTGAAACTCGTCCTCGGTAATCCACCGGCGATCTCTCACCAGAAAATCGTGGAATAAAAAGTGGCGAACCGATCCGCCGAAACTCAGAGCACCGATTCTAAGATTGATCTTGAGCCACTCCCTCAGGCTAGGGGTGCCCACTACTACCGCGCCGCTCACGTCCCGCTCCATCCAAGTGCTTGCGATCCGGTTTACGGATCCAAGTTATTCAAAGCAGGTTACCGGAAGACTTTGACGCTATGCGTGAAATGAGCCTGGAAAATCGCTCCATGCGGGAAAAGCTGTGACATCGGAAACAGACTCGCGCCGATGTCACACGCCTGGCTCCAACGCCTTGTGGCCTCTAAGCGTGTCCACTGTATTCACGAGGAGGACTGGAAATTTTTCTTGTCCACGTCGGGAACACTTTGTTTCACGCATCGGAATTCACATACCCTCATTACTAACCTGGAATGTTGCCCGTTTGCAGTACGTCGCCAGGACGTGGAAGTTGGGTTCACGTCAGTAAGGCTGTTAGGGGTTCTGGGATCGTGACTGGTTCACGTTGGCAGGCGGGGCATTTTGCCTCCTACATTCTATTGTCGTTGGTGTTTGCCTTTGGGCAGGCGGTTGGAAACGACCGTCTCGATCCCAATTGCGTCACCGCGAACGCTTATCTTGGAGCGGACGTCGCGGGGTATTTTGCTCGGCTGCCGACCTTCGAAGAGGGCGTGCGCGCGTTGCAACCCGAGGACAAAACCGTGATGAACAAGGCGCTCGCTCGCTTCGAGCCGACGCTTTCCATCTATTCCTTCGCGAATTTCTGGGCGTGGACCGAGCAGCACGACTTCCGGGTCTTCCGCTACGGCGACGCCATCCTGATGGAGGCGCGAAGCGCGCCTCCTTCCACCTATCATTCGCTTTTGGAGCCCCTGGGCGTGCCCCACGAGCGCCGCGCGGAGATCATACGGGCCTTTCTGGCCGAGCACCCGGTCGCGCCGGACGGCAAGCCTTACGTTTTCCGCCACCTTTCCAAGGAAACGGCCCACGGCCTCGAAGCGGCTCCGGAAGTACTGGCCCGCCCCGTGGAAGGAAAGGCGGAGTTCGTCTACGACAGCGCCTCTCTCGGAACGCTCGGCGATCTTCCTAAGCGGCGCAACTCCGTGCGCGGCTTCTTCAAGCAGTTTCCCGACAAGGGCGATCGCCCCCGCTCGCAGTTCGTCGCCATTCACGAGCTTCCGCAGGAGGAGCGCGACGCCCTCATTCCGAAGCTCCATCAGTTTTTGACCGACTGGACCGTCGACCGGCGCGGAAACGAGCGCCTGGATTTCGCGGAAGAAGTCCTCGGCACCCGGCGCATGCTCGACAACTTCGACGAGCTCGGCATGTTCGGCGGCGCGATTCTCGTGGACGGAAAAGTCGTCTCTTTCACTTTGGGTAAACCGGTGAACAAGTCGACCCTGATCGTCTATTCGGAAAAGGCGATGGACAACGTCGCGGGCCAGAAGGCGCCGGGCTACCAGGCCATCAATCAGCGTTTCGCCCTCCACATGCTGAAGAAGTCCCTTTCGGAGAGCTCGGGCGAAGGCGCGCAAAGGGCGCTCAGGCGCGTACGTCTGTGGGAGGAGATGGAAGACCTCCAGACGCTCTCCGTCCCCGAAGCGATTAGGTACCTCAATGGCACCATGAATATCGGAAAGACCGTCGACTCGGTCATGACGGGAAAATCCTTTGCCGAAGCCATGGGCCGCTGGAAACAACAGGGCTGGAAGCCGGAAGATGTCGCGACCAATGAGGAGGCCGCCCTGACGTGGGAAACGCTCAAGGTCGGCGCGGTCCTGCAAGCCATCGGCGGTCTCAATAAACGCGGGATCCCGGACGAGAAACTTTCCGAGAGCAAAAACCCGGACGCCGTGCAGCTCGCCAAAGCGATCGAAGGGCTTCGGGACTTCCGCCTGCTTCACGCGAACCAGGCGCTCGCCGCAACTACGGGGCATCTGCAATACATCAACCGCCAGGAGCACGGCGGAGACGGCGGCCACCAGGGTGCGAAGGAACGTTACGCTCCCAAGTGGATGGAAGAGAGCTGGCTCATTCAGAGTAGACAGCAGCCGCCGGTTTCCGTCGACGTATACGGAGACGAGCAATGAGGCGTCTCCTCTACATTTTGTCCATCTTCGCGACTCTGGCGGCGACGAACGGCTTCGCCGAGAATCCGTCGAATGGGCCTGTCCCCGACGCCAGCGCCGAGATTGCGCTCTCCGAAATGGGCGAGCTGCCGCTAGCGGTGCCGGTCGAGGCGGACAAAACGAACCTCCTCTATCTGAAGCTTCCGAACGGGCAGAACTACCTTCTCCCCGACGATCCGCTCACGCCCTCGCAAAAGGAGACTTTCTCCCTGATGACCGAAGCGGACCGGGAAGCCTTCCGGGCGCACCGGCTCGAGTACCTGCAAATGCTTCTGAAGGTGATCGACAAGGCGAGGTACCCCGCCGGTTTCGCCGCCGCGGGCTGGGACAAAGTCGCGGCTCTCTATCGCAAAGCCTTCAAAGGGGCGACGGGCGAGCAGGATATCGACAAACCCACGATGGGCGAACGAGGGCGGCGGGCGATCCAATATGCCCTCCGGCTCGCCGATTCCCAGCTCTGGGATAAAGCCCCGGTCGTCGCCAACTCCAACGAAGTGGGACTTACGCTGGAATTCGGCGCGGGCGGCGGGGTCGCGGTCGGAAAGTACGGCCTCTACGGAACCACCGGGTTCGGCTTCGGCTTCAATCTGGATCGCAAAAACAAGTTCGTGTCTTTCGAGTTTTACCAGGACGTGGAAATCCTCGAGAAGGCCATCCCCTTCACGGCCGGAGTCGCCGTCTACGGCGCCCTTCTCGGCAACCTGAACCATAACGACTGGGAGGCCCCATCGCGTATCACTCGCGGCGAAGGACTGAGCGGCGTGGGCCCCGTCATGGGAACTTTCACTTCCGACAGCCTTCGGGCGGGTTTCGGCCTGGGCGTCGGAATCTCCCCGCCCATCGTCAGCGATCTCGTCGTGATCGAGACGAAACTGGCCCGGGTCCCTTGGTTCAAGATAGGCGTCTCTCCTTACGCCCCCGGCTACGTGCGGGTGAAGTCGGGGGCCGTTCCCGCGGTCCGGGCTCTCGCTTCCGGCGTGGTTTCCGCGCCCAAAAAACTCTTCCAGATGGTCAAGTCGGGCTGCTTCGGCCTTTTCTCCCTGGTTCAGCCCGTTCCGGCGGGTTCCGACGCCCGCTGGTTCGGAAACTGAGCATAAATCCAAGCTATGGCACGGATTCAATGATCCAATTTTATTTATCATAGCGCGTCGGCGAGACTGGATTCTGGAGGACGAACCATGCTCGCCAGACAGACCAGGACCCAGGACGTGGCCGGAGCCATCACCGCGCTACTTCTCGAGAGCGCCAACTCCTACGCTCCCGGCCCGGCGAAGAACGAGGCCGCGCTCGCCCGGCTGAAAGGCAAGATCGCCCGCGCGGTTGATTGCGGCGCCGTACTCGAGCTGGTGCTGCCGGCCTTTCCGGCGAAGTCCCCCAATCCCGAAAAGATCCTTGGCGCCCTTCCCGACTACGGCGAAGTGCTCGCCCTTTCCCGGCTGGAAACCCTTTGCCGCAAAATCCGCGCCCTCCACGCGCCCGGAGCCCGGCTCGTCATCTGCTCGGACGGCCGCGCCTTCAGCGATCTCGTAAGAGTCAACGACGAGGACGTGAACGCCTATGGCCGGGGCATCGAAAAGATTTTAGGCGATTGGGGACTCGCCAGCCTCACGACCTTCAACCTCGACGACGTCTTCAATGGCCTCGAGTTCTCCCGGATGCGCCGGGAGCTGGTCGGTTCCTATGGGACTCCGGTCGACGAAATTCGCCGCCGCACGCGCGAGGATAACGAACGCAAGAGCCTCTTCAACGGCATCCACCGCTTTCTCTTCGAGGACCGCATCGTGCTAGAGCCCGAAAAGAGCCGAAACCGCGTGCGCGAGGAAACGAAAGCGGTAGCCTACGAGGTGATTCAGAGAAGCAACGCGTGGAGCGCTCTCGTCGAGGAAAAGTTTCCCGAAGCGGTGCGCTTGTCGATCCACCCGCAGGGCGCCGACTCCGACAAGCTTGGCGTGAAGCTGCTTCCGAGCCGCAACATCTGGCGCACGCCCTGGCACGGGGTCGCCGTCGGAGACGGAGAACACTTCGAGCTCACCACCCGCCGCGCCGCCGAGGAAGCGGGCGCGAAACTAGTCCGCTCCGAAGGCGGCTACGGCTACTTCGAGACCTCTTCCTCCCGATGGGGGTTCGCTTGATCGTCCAGACGCCAGGCCAGCTGAGGGAGCTTTACCAGGTGGAACCGGTCGGTCCTTTCGGCCTTCTCGTGACCGCGAGAAAGCACCGCGACCTGCGTAATATCTCGGGCCTTCTTCTGGAAGACCTCTTCACGGACTGGGGCCTCGTCATATTCCGCGGCTTCGATCCCCTGGGGAAGGAAAGCCTTCTCGATTTCTGCCTCGAGTACCCGAACGCCGAGCTTCTACAGTGGGAAAGCGGCCCGGTCATGGAGATGACCCCGGCGAGCGAAGCGAAAAACTATCTCTTCTCCCGGGAAGCGGTCCCCCTTCACTGGGACGGAGCCTTTCACAGGGAACCGAGCTACCTGGTGTTCCATTGCCTTCAGGCGCCGGATCCTAACGGTGGCGGCGAAACGGTGTTTACCGATACGAACCGGGTTTGGGGAGGCGCGACCGCCGCCGATCGCGAACGGTGGGCGAATACGCGGATAACTTACAAAACGGATAAAGTGGCCCACTACGGCGGCTCCATCACCGTGGATCTCGTGCAGCGCCACCCTAAGTCGGGCGCGCCAATCTTGCGCTTCGCGGAGCCCGTGGAAACGAAGCTCAATCCTGTGACGGTGGAAGTCGACGGCGCCGGCCCGGAGCTGCTCTCCGATCTAGCCCGGCGGTTCCACGAGAAGCCCTATCATTACGTCCACCGGTGGGAGGACGGCGACTATCTGATCGCCGACAACCACCGGCTCGTGCACGGACGAAACGCTTTCGCGAAGGAGAGCCCCCGCCACCTCAGGCGGATACAGATTTTATGAACGTCATCCCGAGGAGCGAAGCGACGACGGGAACTTTGGCCAGGGAAAAGCAAATAGCGCCGGCAAGTCGGCATCAAACGGCCAAAGATTCCGTTACCTCGCTACGCTCGGCTGCGGAATGACGGAAGGAGGAAGTTTATGTTGCCCGATCAGCCCCTACTCGACACGAAAATCCAATCGACCCCCGACGAGCTCGCGGGACTTCTCAGAAGCCAGGGGCCGATATCCTGGTGGGAACGGGGCGGCTTCTACCTCGTGACGGACTACGCGCTCGCCGCCGAAGTGCTGCGCAGCCCGGACTACAGTGCGGATCGCTCGTCTTTCTTCATTTCGCGCATGCCTAATATGGATTTGCGCCTCATCAAGGATTTCTTCGGCGTGATCAGCAAGATGATGGTGATGAGCGACGGCTCCGAGCACGCCACTCGCCGCAAGACCGCCTCCATGGGACTCACCGACGAGATCATGGATTACTACCGCCCCCTGATCGAAAAGACGGTGGCCGGCCTAATCGATCAAGCTTCGGCTTTCGGAAGGCTCGAGTTCGTAAACGACGTGGCGATGAAACTGCCCTCCATCGTGCTCGCCGACATGTTCCACATCCCGGAAGAAAACCGCGAGGACTTCTACCGGTGGTCGAACAACATGACTCAGTTCTTCGGTGGAGCTTCCCAGTACCGCAACGAGGACGGCGTGGAGGTGAACGGGAGCGCCACTCGCCTACGGGACTATTTCAAGAATCTCATCACCACCCGCCGCGAAGATCTCGGAGATGATTTTCTAAGTATCCTGCTCCGCAACCAGGAACGCTTCGGTCTAACGGACGACGAAGTGGTCGCCCAAGCCGTGATGATGCTGGTCGCCGGACAAATCACGACCACCGATCAGATCGCGAACAACATGTTCTCGGTTCTCACCCGGCCCGGCGTGCGGGAAGCGCTCGTCGACAATCCGGGTCTCATTCCGACCGCGATGGAAGAGCTAAACCGCCTGGACCCGGCCGTTACTTTTCTCTTTCGCGTCGCCGCGAAAGAGACGGAGCTCGGCGGGACGCGGATCCCGGCCCAGGGCGTGGTCTTCATAGCCAACCATGCCGTGAACCGGGACCCGTCGTTGTTCGAGGAGGCAGAGGAGTGCCGGCTCGATCGCAGACACAACCCGCACTTCGCGTACGGGTTCGGGCCGCACTTCTGCCTTGGGGCGAAACTCGCCCGCGTGCAGATGATCGCAGTCTTCAGTGAGATGCTCCGCCGGTTTCCCGGCCTTCAGCTCGGCGCTAACGCCGTACGGAAGCACCACAGCCTTGCCTTCTCCGGCTTCGAGCGCCTGGAGCTGGATTTGAATGTGGGATCACGAGCGCGAATCATTAGCGCCACTCGTGAAAATACCCATACTTCCCACCCGGCTCCCATTCCGACCGCCTGAGCGGAGGGGTTTGGGGGCTGTCGTATCGGAACAGTTCGGGACCTTGCAGAAACAGAGCCCAAGCTTGGGCCCAAAGGCGCAAGAGCGCCTTGAACAGGGATCGCATGACGGACCTCGGAGTTATCGACGGCAAAATGCCGTCGAGAGTTTGAAAAGTTCAGTTAATTGAATGAGAGAGACGCGTCGTCAGTCTCGCGTCGTGACGCCGGGAAGGCCGGCACAATCGGAGAAACGGACGATCGTCATCTCGGTGGTTTGCTTTTGCTTTTGAATATCAATAATCATCTCGTTCCTCCTTTCAGGAAGGTTTCATCCTCAATATTAATGACATTGAGGAAATCCTCAAGAGAAATGTCGATAAAGTTTTCTTGTCTCTCGTCGATTATCGACGATACCAGGGCGGTTCCCGGTGCACGGTCGTTCCGCCGGTGATCATCGCTTGCATCTCCGGCTGGAAGAAGTGGTACGGGAACACGGTTTCGGGCCGGCTCGCTTCGTCGAGCTGGCGCGAAAGTCCCGCTGGAATCTCGAACTCGAGCGCCGTGAGATTGCTCTCCAGCTGATCGAGCTTCGTCGCGCCGATGATCGTGGAGGTGACGCCGGGCCGGCGCGTGATCCAGTTGAGCGCGACTTGAGCGGGGGATTTTCCGAGCTCCTTCGAAACTTTCACGAGCACGTCGACGATGTCGAAGTTGCGATCGGTGAACTTGTTGAACACCGGATTCGTGTTGCCCGCTTCCTTCACCGTCTGAAGGCGTCCCTGACCTTGGCCACCGCGGCTGTATTTTCCGCTGAGAAGCCCGCTGGCGAGAGGGCTCCACGGGCAGATGCCCATGCCGAGCTCGATGGCCGCGGGAACGTGCTCGCGCTCGATGTTGCGCTCGACGAGCGAGTACTCGAGCTGCAAGGCCGCGACTTTCTCCCAGCCGCGAAGTTCCGCGAGCGTCTGCGCGCGCGAGAGGTACCAGGCGGGCGTGTCGCTGAGACCGATGTAGCGGACCTTGCCGCTCTGAACGAGCGCCTGCAGCCCCGACATCACTTCTTCCACCGGCGTGGTCGTATCCCACGCGTGGAGCCAGTAAAGATCGATGTAATCCGTCTTCAGGCGGCGAAGGGACGCCTCCACGGCCTGCATCATGTTCTTGCGGCTGTTGCCGCCGGCGTTCGCGTCTCCGGGGGAGTTATTGAACGTGTACTTGGTGGCGATGACCACCCGGTCACGCTTCTTACCCAGATACTCGCCAATCATCTCTTCGCTCTTGCCGCCCGTGTAGCCGTCGGCGGTATCGAGAAAGTTTCCGCCGGCGTCGAGGTAGCGGTCCAGGATACGGTGAACGGTTTCCACCGGGCTTCCCCAGCCCCATTCGGTTCCGAAGGTCATCGTGCCGAGACAAAGCGGCGAGACTTTAAGGCCGCTACGGCCGAGGCAGTAATAGTTATTGAGACTGGGAAGGCGATTGGTGGTTTCCATGGCGGGCACGATAAGCCCGCGAGGTAGCGCCCCTCAAGTAAAAGTTCTTTGGGGAGAGGTCCAGGCGTAGGCGAAGAGATCACTTCCACTTCCAACCTTTTCTTAGACGTGTGCGTGAACGTGCACCTATACCCTCACGTGGACCTCATATCCCAGGATTCCGGGGGTCGGCGGGGAAAGGTCCAAGTTTGGGACTCGCTTCAGTTCCAACCATCCGGGTTATTCCCTGTCATCGCCAACCAGGCAATCCGAGACGGAGAGGTCCAAATGAGGGTTCAAGTGCACGTTTAGGATTACGTCCAAGCAAAAGCAAAAGTTCAGGCTTGGACCTAAACTTTCCCTCAACCCAAACTTCCGAACAGAGCCCGATGGACGAAGTAGGCGACCCCGAGCAGGCCCACGCCGCTTCCGTAGAGAGCCCAGAAGCCCCAGCCCAGGGCCCGATGGAACAGGAAGGGCAGAAAGAAAAACAAGGTCACCGGAAGAGCCAGAAAGATGCTTTTCGCGAACGCCGAAGTCTGTCCGACATCCCGGTAACGGGTATAACTGAGCACCAGTGCCAACATCGTGGACAGCGGCAATGACAATAGGAACCCCGATAGCCGGGGATTGGTATTGGACAGCCAGCTCGTGAAGGCAATCAGCGCCGCCGTCAAAAGCAGCGTGACTACTCCCCAGGCCACTTACTTCGCCTGCGGGGTCAGAAGCTTCTCGGGCTTCGGCGTCGTCCACACCGGAATCACGGGAAGAGTGCCTTCCTGGACCCGGCTGGCCTGCACCACCTGCACGAACCGCTGCGGGCTTTGCTGCAACACCTGCTCCCAGCCCGTGGGGCCGGAGACGACGCTGCGATCTGCGTTGCGCCAGAAGGCGCGCACGCGCCTCATGCCGTCGGTGTCGGTGGTTTCCGCGAGGTAGACCTCGTAGCCCTTCATGTCGGTGTAGACCGAGGGCATCAGCCGGAAAAACCGGCTGAGCTGGAACGGAGACCGGTCGATGGCGGCGATATAGAGGCCGTTCGGGCGCTGGCCACCGAGGGAAACCGTGTTTCTTCCGAGGATGCCTTCGATGGCCGCCACCACGCTGGGCTGAGCCTTCTTGAAGTTATCCACTCCGAGATCCTGAATGCCGGTGCGATCGCTGGTGATCTTCGCCGCGGTCACGCGCTCCCTCTTCGTGAAGCGAAGCACGTCGGCCGTGGTCAGATCCGGCTGGTGCGCCTTCAGAACCGTCAGCACGCCGGCAAACAGCGCCGCCGCATTGGAGGTTCCCGAGCTGCCGTTGCCGTCCGTCATTTCGACGGTCGAGCTATCGATGACGACGTCCGGCTTCGAACGTCCATCCGACGTTGGCCCGAGAGCGGAAATCTGCGCGCGCTCTCCGACCGCGATCACCTTCGGGTGATCGGCCGGGATCATGATCTCGCCGCCTTCGGTGGCATCGAGGAACTCCAGGGGATCGACTATGGAGTTCTCGGCGGCATCAAAGTAGGGACCCCGCTGCGAGAGGACCGTGATCCGCATCCGATCGAAGGAATCGAAGTTCGCGCTGTGCGCCTTCACGCGGATGTAATAGTTACCGCGGCCGACCATTCCTTCCACGATTTCGCGGGCAACGTAGGTCTGGCCTTCCGCGCGCTCGACGCCGTCCTTGCGGGCGACCTGTCGCATCTCGGATTTAAAAACTTCCGTGCCCGTTTCGTCGTAAACGAAAAGGTCCAAGTCTTTGTCGGTTCCGGACGTTTCCTCGTCCGTATACTGATCCCAGGAGAGGACGGCCTTGAACGGATTGCGATCGAGAGTGCTCTTCACCAGTAGCCCGATGCCGCTCTTGCCGAGACGGGCGAATCCGTCGGTGCCGGCGACGTAGGTGGCGTTGTGCACGCGGCGGCCGTAGTTTCCGACGGCGTTCACCCAGATGATTCCGGCGTCGGTCGCCTTGCTGACGACTTTATTGATGAAGCCGCGGCCGTCGAACTTACCGCCGTACTCCCAGTTCTGGCTGAAGAGGATGATGTTGATGCCGTGCTCGATGCAGTAGTGGACCGCACGGGTGAAATTCGTAAAACCGTTGGAATTGAGGAGGTGGATTTCCGGCGCCTGAGAGGTGGAAAATCCGGTCACCCCCCAAACCGAGAGGGCCATCACGCGGCCGTGGTCGTCTTCTTCCTCCAGCGGCTTCTGCTCGGTGGCGCTGCCCAGAGAGTACTTGTTGATGAGGGCGGCGTCGTAAGTGGCGTTTAGTTTGAAAACCGAAGGCGGAAGGTCTTTGTCGAGCGTGGTGGATTTGCCGAAACCCTTGTCGAGAATCGCGACCTTGACCGACTTCATGCGGAACTTAACGTCCGGCAGATTGTCGTAATCGGTCACGCCAAGCTTCGTACGAAGCTCGCCCAGATTCTTGATTTCGATAGGATGCGCAAACGCCACGGCAACCGCCACGGCGGAAACAATTAAAAGAAAGCGTCGGACCACCACAGCCGCCACCTTTCTAGAGAGAATAAGTTGTTAGAGAATTGAGGAGGCCCCGAAATTGGGGCCCCCTCAACAGGACTTATAACGATTACCAGCCGTAGTAGCCGGTCGAGTACATCGTGTAGTAGCAGCCGTTACCGTAGTAACCGCGGCCGTAGTAGCCACCGTAGTAGCCGCCACCGTAGTAACCAACGCCGTAGTAACCGGCGCCGTAACCGTAGTAGCCGTAGTTCCACGCCGGACGGTAATAGCATCCGCCGCCGTAGTAGCCGCCACCGTAGTAGCCGCCGCGCCAACGCCACCAGCAAGCCGAGGTCGAACCTTGACCATCGAGCTCACTCGAGACTTTTTCCACGCGCTCTTCCGAGATTTTGTTCTCGGGACGCACGGTCTTTTTCACGAAGGCATCGATACGAGCCTGACGCTCCATATCGGTGAGGCCTTTGAGGGCTTCGGGGCTGATCGAGTCGTCCGCCTGCACGGCGAACTTCGACACGGTTCCCTTGTCCGTGTTGATTTCACTCAACACGAGCTGCGGGACCTTCTTGTTAACACCATCCAACTCGCTCGCCTGAACGCCCGTCGAAACGAGAGCAAGGGCCGCGAGGAATCCGAACTTCATCAACGTCATTAGGAACCTCCAATAAATATACGCGTTGCAGGGACTATGCTGGAAAGCAGGACAGGTAACACTTCAGAAGAAGTCGATCAATGTTAAAGCCCGAGAATTTAATTTGCCCTGTATTTTCATAAAGTTACGGTTACCTCGTCCCAGCGCCCACCCCAAAAAATTCAGCTATCTGTCACTACCATGCCTGGCCTTGGCAACACCCAGGCCCCGGCCGGGACGGACGTTTACCTTATAGAAATAGGATCGGGGCTCTCAAAAGTGGTACTCCGCGGCCACTCTTGAGGGGAACGTGTCCTTTAAGCATGGTTCGATTCTGGTTCTGCTTTGGTTTCCGATCCTGGCGTGGGCTCAGGGACCGGACACCGTTGCGAAGGCGTTCGCCAGAGTCGCGGACCTTCCTTCAGAGGAGGCATGGCGCGAGAAGTACGGGCGGGCGATGGAAGCTCTGAAACGCTGCTGCGAAAACCCGACCCTCGAGGATTCCGAGGGGCGTAAGGTCTGCCTGCCGCAATAACGAAAGATTAAGGCCCTCGCCTGTCAGCCCGCTGACGCCGGGGGAGAGCCGTGCTTCCAGCACGTTACGAACGTTCGCCGAAATCCACTGACGAAAAGTTGAGCACACGCCAAAGGCGCACACGCACTGTCTACACGCGGCACTGTGCTTGCACAGGGACCTCCCGGGTTCGGGCGTGTGAGAGCGCCGTCGTTTCGAGGAGTAGTGGATGCTGGTACGTAGTGGATTGTTGGTTCTCGGCTTGGCTCTTCTTTCCGTCCCGGTGATCGCCGCCGATCACGGGGCGGACGGCGCCCGTACCTCGGAAGTTTCCCGCGAGGCGAGCCGCGGCTCCCTTCAGGCGCTTCAGAAACTCACCGAGATGATCGAGCTCTTCGATGAGATGAAGCGCAACGGCACTCCTTTCGCCGATAGCGCGCTCGAGGACAGCATCCGCCTTCTCGCAAAGCGGTTCGTCGATGCGGAAGACGCCAACTCGCTCCTTCCGGGAACGAAGATGGCCACCGCCGACCAGACGGTTTTCTTCAACAACATCGAAATTCTCTACGAGTACGCCGTCGAGATCATGAGCCTACAGGCCGCCGACAACCTCGTGCCGGCCGCGCAACTCAAGAAGACCGCCGCCGAAAATATCTCGAAGAAGTGGCGCGTGCTCGGCCGCACCCGCAGGAAAAGCTGGACCGTCGCCTCGGCCTCCGATCCGCTGCTCGGCGATTTTGGTTATCAGGAGGCGCTTCGCCGGGAGCTGCTCATCGCCCAGGGTAACGACATCGTTTTCGATCGCTTCGTCGCGGATCTCTCGCTGAGCCTGAAGGGCGAGTTCGGTCCCGGAGCTCCGGCATCGGCTCCGGTTACCGCTCCTTCCACGGGGGCGCCCGCGCAACGCTCGGTCGTCGACGATATCGCCACCGGTCTGAAGGACAAGGATAAGCAGGCCGACAAGCTCGCCGCCGACTACGAAGCGCTCCGCAAGGAATACCAGGACTACTACGACAAGAACATCCGCGGTAAGAGCGGCAGCCAGCTGACCACGGAGATCCTCAACGAAGCGAAGAAACGCTCCGCCGCCCTTCGCCAGCTGGAAGCCGACATAAAGGCCACTATCGGCGACTTACCCGCGGATCTCTCCGCCGCCGTCGACCGCTTCAAGCAGGACCCGAAGAAGTTCGTGAACGAAGAGTACGCGACTTTCCTCGTGAAACTTCGCGCGCGGGATCCGCAGAAGGCGAATGACCTCGAGCGCATCGTGGACGACTACCAGAAGAAGGTCAAAAATCTGGACGCGCTCCTCAACAAGTACAAGGGCAAGTCCGAGAAGGAAATCGGCGAGGAGGCCCTCGAGGCCATCCGCCGCCAATCGGCCGCCGTCCGCGAGATCGAAGGGGACGTCCGCCACGCGCTGAGCGACATCGAAAAGCAGGCGAAGAAGATCGAGGCCGAAGTGAACGCGAAGGCCGAAGAGCTCCGCCGCCGTCTCGACGGACAGCTGCGCGATTTCAAGAACAACGATTTGAGACGCATTGAAGGCGATTTGAAGGGCAAGCTCGAGGACGCGAAAGAATCTCTGCAGAGAGATCTCAAGGACCTCGGCCGCATCTTCGGCAAAAATTGATTTGGGTCACAAACGAGGAACGACGATGAAACGCACCATTCTCGCAATGATGGGCGCGGCGCTGGTCGCCGGCTGCAGCATCAACTTGGACGCTCCGCTGCTGCCCAACGTGGGCAAGCACTTTCCGGAGGGAACTTCGGAAGCCCAGGCGGGCAAGGATCTAACCGCGCTTTCGAAGGCCCAGGCGGGCTCGAAGCGGATGCTCGTGAATCTGATCATCGACGAGGATCTCGCCGACGATCTCGATCTCGACCGCGAGAATAACTGCGCCCAGCTGAACGAGCTACCGGACAAGACCGTCATCATCGACTTCTACAACATCCGCTGCCCGGCCAACAGCCAAGTGGGACCGGTAGGGAGCTTGAGCTTCACATCCGCCTACGCTCCGGATCCGACCCAGCGCAATCACTACCTTTTGAAGATCACCGGACGGGACATCGGTGAGATGCAGATCAATTCGGAGGGGACGATCCTGACACTGGACCGGCTTTGCACCGGCCGTTACGACACCACCTGCATTCCCAGCGTTTCTAGCCAAAAATTTGTAGGGGCTCCGACTCTGTTGTACTAAACAGGGTCGAATCTGAAGGGACAGGGACACCTACCGGGGGGTAGGGGGGCCTGTCCCTTCTGACTTAACGTTAACATTAACGTTAACGTTAACATTAAGCGCCTAGGGAGCTCTGGCGGTGTTCGGGAGACAAGCCATTTTAGGGATGATTCTGATTTCATCCCCCGCGTTCGGCCGCGGCCCCATTTCCGCGTCGAAGCTCGCCCTCATTAAAGAAAGCTCCTTCCAACGTTCCATCGGGTCCGCCCTTCCCCGCCCCGTTTTCCAGTCCCAGCCGGACGGACTGGGCCTGCTTCTGACCGGCATTTTCGAGCAGCAAGTCAGATTCCCCGTGGTGGGAACCGTCATCCTGCGTCCCGGCCAGGGGATTCCCTTCGCGGCGGACGCCACGCCCCGGGAACGGCTCATTCAATCGGGCCGGATCTGGGAAAAGATCCTCAACGGCTTCGAACGGTGGTCGAACGTCTACCAAAGCAGCGTTCAAATCGTGAAGTTTTTTGACTAGGCGCTATCCTAATTTCGCCGTAAACGTTGCAAGATCTTAGTATTCCCCCTCCGCGCGGTATCGCCGAGGGGGAACATGTTTCGCAAGACGATCCCAGACTGCACCTAGAGTGCTCAGCTCCCCTTCAGAAAGAAAGCCCCGAGCAGGATAGCGACGACGCCGATAAACTTCTTCGTCGTCATCGTTTCGCGGAGCCAGAGGTACCCGCCGATTGCCGCGAATACCACCGAGACTTCCCGAACTCCGATCAGGTGTCCGGCCGGATCCAACCGGAAGGCGAACAGAACCAAAAGGTAGCTCGTTACGGCGCTCGTCCCGATCCCGAAACTGAGAGCTTTTTGGCTCCGCCAAGCGGTGACCAGCAAATCGCAACGGCGGAGCAGCACAGTCGGCATCATCGTCAGGGCAGCTGCTGCGTAGAGACAAAAGGAATAGCTAACCGGATGCATCGACTTTGCTATGGCTTTCCCGAGCACGTAGGCGCCGACCAGGGCAATACCCGAAAGGACGGCTAGAGCCAGGCCTTTTCTCCATGCTTTCCGATTTCGGTCGAGTCCGATGACGACGGTTCCGGCGAGCACCAGCCCAAGAGCCACCTTTCCCACGGAAGAAAAGGTCTCACCAAAGAGGATAGCTCCAAAGGCAGCCGTGCCGACAAGCCCGATCCCCCGGCTGATGGGGTACACGAACGTGAGCTCTTCCACGCCATAAGCGCCGCTCAGGAAGGTAACGTAAATTCCGACGAGAAATCCGGTGAGGCCGGAGTTCAACAAGTTTTGCGCCGTAAAATCGGCGGCGGTAGCGGTTAGGGCGACGAAGGGCAGAAGCGCCAGGCAGCCGAACCAAAGGCCGAGAAGAATGACTCCCAGGCTTCCCTTCGCCTGCCGCGCTCCCAAATTCCACGCTGCGTGTAAAAGAGCCGACACAAACATTAGACTGAAGCCGGTTAAGGTCACGTTGCCTACTTTACCGCGCTACTTACGCGCACGTTGCATAAATAGAAGGCGAAAAGAGTCGCGGCGTCGCCTGCCCCGGACCAGGTCCCCGACCGGGCCTAGATTGCAGCTGTTACTCTGGGTAGAGCCAGGCATTTCCATTCTCAATTTAGGCCGGAGATTTTTCGGGGTAGCGGATTTCACCGAGCGCCCGGCGGATGCGGGCGACTATCTCGAGAGTGAGGCGCGCCACGGGAAGCTGGCCGAAGGCCCCCCTCCAGGTATCGCCCCTGGGAACGAAGGGGGAGCCGATGAAGAGCAGCGCGAGAAGCGGCATCGTTTGCACGAAGGGCACGTCCATTCCCACTAGGGTCGCCAGATGAAACGCGACGAGACCCACGCCCCAGATGCGGTGAACGCGCGGCCGGAACACGGCGACGAGCGAGAAAAGCTGAATGTAGAGCACGAGCCAGGCCCCTACCGTCGATAAAAACGGATGGGCGGATAGCCACGCGCCGGCGGCCGGAATCCCGCCCGCCTGTCCCGCCTTCACCCCGATGGAATAACTGAGGCCGCCGTAATCGAGAAGGCTCACCCAACCGGTGGGAGCCTTCAGGAATCCCACGAGCTTCCAGAAGCCGCTGAGACTGTAGAAGAGAGCGGCCATCACCTGGCATCCGGCGAAAGCGGTGAGCCAGCCGTTTCGAAACTTCGCCCGCCCGAGATCCGAGCGCGATCCTCCGGGGGCGAGACAAAGGAGGAACGCGACCCAAAGGCTCACGTGATCGCTGTGGCTGATCTTCGCGAGCGATAGCGCAAGCGCCACGACTTGAAGGTAGGCCACCGCGAAAAAAACTCGGGCGAGCCGGCTCATAGGGCGAAGCAGGACCCAAACTCCGCCGGCGAAAGCGAGAACGAAAATGAGGTCCACGCCCCGCTCCAGCGGAAGCTCTTTCAGCCAGGCGATGGGCCAGAGGGGCGACAGTCCCTTCCACTCCCGCGCGCGGGACCAGCTCTCGGCGAGCTGAGTGACGCGAAAGAAACAAACGACGTAGATCGCAAAGGCAAGCGTCACCGTCCTCTCCGCGGCAAGCCGATGGGAGGCGAAAGGTCCCTCCCTCAATCCAGCTCGAAAGATCCTAGGCTCTGCCGCCAAGTGACTCTCCTGGACGCCACGAAGGAAGCGGCGTCGTACTTTTCCGCGACCACCTGGTAGCGGATGGGTTTCAAACGATTCAAGAAAGCGCTTTCGAGAAGTTTGCGGTACTCCGCCGCGGAAGGCTCGCCGTCCTTTAGAGCGAGGCCGAGCTTTCGGACGAGGGCTCTGGAGTCGATGGAGGTCAGAATCCGCGCGGGCCCGCGGATATCGAGCATGCTTTGGGGCGGCTCGACGGAGAGTCCCCTCACCTCTTCCAGCATGAGCGTGAAGCGCAGGTTGTCGGGGGCTCGCAGGTGGAACAGTTTCCAGGAGAAGAAGGGAAACAGCTCCGTGGGCCGCCCGAGGGCGACCGCCAAATAACCGAGTACGGCGACGCCCAGTAGGATCCTGAGCCTTCGGTGGCGCCGCCGCCAGGGAGTCCGTTTACTCCATTCGGCAAGCCGCGGAAAACGCAAAGCAACTCCTTACTTGGGCAACGCCACGAGATCGGCGAGAACGTTGAGGCCTTCCTGCAGCGCCGGGGTTTCCAGATACTCTTTCAGCTCTTCGGCTTCCCGGGTCGCCTTGTCCTTCTTGGCCTTTTCCTTCTTCTTCTCGTCCTTGTTCTCTTCCTTGTACTTCTTGCGAATCTCGGCGAGCTTCACCATGCCTTTGTTCTTCGCCCGCTCCTCGATCTTCTTTTTGATTTCAGTGAACTTGGGCTCGGCGTCGACCCGCGCCTTCGATTGGGTCGCAAGCGCGGAGGTGATTTTGTCGTCGATGGGAGTCCAGTGTTTCTCCCCCTCGGACTGATTCGCGTCCGACGACACGAAAGACTTGATGGAGTTGGGCGGCAACGAATAGTCGAGCGTCTTCTCTCCGATGTCGTCATTGTCCAGAACCGACGGCATCACGATGTGAGACGAGACTCCCAGCTGCTGCGTGCTCTGGCCCGCGGGCAGAAAGAACTGCCCGACGGTCACCTTGATCGCGCCGAGGCCGGGCGGAAGCCCGTTCACCGACTGGACGGTGCCTTTGCCGAACGTGTGATCTCCGCCGACGATGACCGCGCGCTTATAGTCCTTGAGGGCGCCGGCGAGAATCTCGGACGCCGAGGCGCTGATGCGGCTCGTGAGCATGACGAGCGGGCCGGAGTAGACGACGTCGTCGTCCGGGTCCGTCAGCACGTCGACTTTGCGATCCTGCCCGTTGGTGGCGACCACGCCGCCGGAGCGGATGAAGAAGCCGGAAATCTTGACCGCCTCCTCGAGCAGGCCGCCGCCGTTACGGGAAACGTCGAGAATGATGCCGTCCACTTTCTTGTCGACGGCTTCCTTCAGAAGTTTCTTCAGGTCCACGGAAGCGACGCGGGAGCCGGCATCGCCGCCGCCGTAAAAAGACGGGAGATCGATAACGGCGAGGTTCAGCTCCTTGTCGCCGCGCTTTTTCTTCTGGTAGACGACTTTCGCCGCCTGTTCCTTGATGTCGATTTTGTCGCGGACGATGGTCGTCTCGAAGCTCGACGTCTTTTCCTGCTGCCGCAGAATCGTGAGACGCACCTTCGTGCCCTTCTTGCCGCGGATGAGCTTCACGACGTCCCGAAGGGGCATGTCGATGACCGACACGGAATCCTTTCCTTCCTGCCCGACCATGATGATCTTGTCTTTCGGCTCGAGCTGACCCGCCCGGTCGGCGCTGCCTCCCGGAATGAGCGCCTCGATGACGACGAAGCCGTCCTGAGTGGAAAGCGAGGCGCCGATGCCCTCGAGAGACAGCTGCATCTGGATCTGAAAGTCCGTCATGTCGTCGCGGGAGAGATAGCTCGTGTGCGGATCGAGACCGACCGCGAAGGCGCCGATGAAGTCTTCGATGAGGTCGGACATCGTGCGTTCCTTGAACCGCTTCGTGATGAGCTCGTAGCGGTGGATCATCCGCTTCTTCGCTTCCGGCAGCTTGATGTCGGCGAGAAGCAGGCTCGACACTTCGAAATGGATGACCTTGCCGAGAAGCGCCTTCTTCTCTTCCTTGGTCTTCGGATAGCTGCGGGTCTTCGGCTCCAGGTTCAGCTCGACCTTTTCGTCGAGAACGTAATTCTTGCCGAGAAGCTCGCGGACGTAATCCTCGGACTCCTTCGCCCTCGTCTGAACGATCTGCGAGATGGTGTTGAGGTCGTCGCAGTTGGCCTTCTTGGAGGTCTCGAAGACGTTCGGGAGAATTTTGCGGATTTTGTCGACATCTTCCTGAAGCAGGAAAGTCTTCAGGGTATCCAGGCGGCGGATGTACTGCTCCACCGTGTGGGTCTTCAAATCGTCGGTCAGGCTCTCGTACTGGTAGTGGTTCTTGAAGAAGAGGTCGATCAGCTTGGGGACGTACATGCACTGGAGCGCTGTCCCGTCGCTCTTCGGAGCCGCATTGGCTCCAACCGTGAAGATGAGGGCGAGAACGGCCAGAACCGAGGTGAAATAGCGCCTGAGAGCCATGATGTGTTCCTTATATTGCGGGCCCGGGGGTTACAGTAACCGCTCCTCGCGCCGATGTCTTGGGAGGCATTGGGGATAAACCGAGAAGCCGTCGAAGATGTTATTTATTCTATCAGATTAGGACGGCTCTAGCCGCCTCGGCGTGACACTGCGCCTTCAAAAAGAAAAAGCCCCCCGGACCGAAGTCCGGGGAGCTCTTCTTCACTACCTTGGGAAATTACTGAATCGTGTAGACCGGCTCCGGGTTTCCGCCGAAGTGCCGCGTGGCTTCGCGCTTCGAGCCGACGGTGACCGCCCAGGTGTAGGGCTGGAAATCGTCGCATCGGCGGGTGGAATGATCGACCACCGAGAGAGTAGCGGCCGGGAAATCCGTGAGTCCGGCCGGGGCCTGCTCGACCGCGGTGATTTTGCGGCTGCCGCAACCGACTTCACGGCTGCTCTGAATGGCGAACTGACGAACGCGCTTCACCGGGGGACAGGGAGCGCGGAAGCAGAAAACTCTTTGTTCCTCGATCAGGGTGTAGGAGGTCGCGGCCTTGCGGGAACCGTCGGCCTTATTGAGAGTCAGGGACTTCTTGAGTCCGTGGTTGACGACGGTACCGCCGGAAAGCTCGTTCAGCGGGGCGCGCAGAACGGGACGTTCCCAACCCGGGCGATAGATGGCGTGAGCGGAAGAAGCGACGAGAGCGACAGCAGCGAAAGAACCCAACCAAAGTTTCACGAAAGACCTCCAACTTGAGACGCCAACATCGGCGTCTATTTACTCGAGGTCCGGCAAAGCAAGTTGAGTGCCAGAAGTTTCAGGCAGGAAATCGTCGGAAAGGAGGCGGTCGTTTCGACACCGGTTCCGAAACGGACCCCCATAATGGAGCCATTACGCACCGTGTTGTAATAGTCCAGGACAAAGTGCACGCCCGAAGTTTACGTTGTTCGTCCACGCCCACGTGGAGGTCAGGGTCGGCGAGGTTAAGGAAAGGAAAGACGCTCCCCTAAGAGCATTTACCGCGAAGAGGAACGATGGTTCTTGGGGAAGATGGAAAAATAGAAAACTTGGATACGAAGGACTCGAGGTTTATCAAATCGCTCTCACCTTTCTTGCGTACAGCACAAACGTTCTCAGGAGGTTCCCTAAGGACTTTTCGGATCTTGCCGACCAGCTTCGAAGGGGCTCTTCCTCCATCACTCTCAATATTGCTGAAGGATCGGGTAAACCCGGGCGGGTGGACGGAGCTCGTTTCTTCGGAATTGCTCGCGGCTCAACCTATGAGTGTGGAGCGGTTCTCGATAACTGCCGCGTCTTGGGGCTACTTCCCCAAAAAGATGCGCAGGAGGGAAAAGAAATGCTGATTCGGTTGGCCGCGATGCTCACTAAGCTTTCCCGTACTCGACCTGACCTTCGACCTTCACGCTGACGTCCACGTGGACGTGGACGAACGGCGTGGACCTCGGGCGTGCGCCTCTTCCTAGACGGGTTTTAGTATTGCCTAGCTAACTCCGGGTCGGGGCTCCCAATCTGCGCAAGCTTGAGCCCGTAGTACCAGTTCACGAGCGGAATCTTCGCGTAGTCCTTCCACTTCTCGTACTGCTCGACGGGAACCGGCGGGGGAGCCTTGCCCCCGACCCGCACGAGACTTCTTTCGCTGCGGAAAGTTTCCTTCGGTACCGTAGTCCGATCCGCCCACGCCTTTCGTTGCGCCGACAGACGGCAGGATCCTTCCGTTTGCGTGAGCACCTGATCGAGAATCCGGAAACGATCCGGATAGTGCGTTTCGAGAAACGGCCGGAGGCGGAGCTGCAAATCGAGCCCGTGCTCGATTCCGGCGCAGAGCCCGATCCGATGAGAGGGGTCGCCGAAAATCGCGGCGAGCGCCGGCGGCGGCCACCGAAAATCGAAGAAGTCTCCCGTCACTTCGATGACCCGGCTCGCCTGCTCCAGCGTTTCCTTGTCGAAGGGAACGAAACCGGGAAAAACTTTTCCGCGAATCACGGCTTTGTCGTACTCGTCGCGCTCGCCGTGAAGGACGAGCATCATGTCCATCGCGTCGGCCCAGCGTTGGGAGGTTCCGGCGAGCCGCGCGAGCTCCCGCGCTTCGACGAAAGCTTTTTTCTGATCGCCGTCTTGCCCCGACGACCAGCGCGACATCGCCCACAGGAGCCACGCCGGAGACGGTGCTTCCGACGGCCAGAAATCGAATCCGGAAAGTTTCGACATCCAGCCCATTCCGCCGGGTCCCTCGGTCTTCGCGGGCGTACTGCCGGCGAGCCTTCGTTCCCGCAACCGGGTCACGAGAGATTCGGGAACGGATTGGGAAGCTTTTACGATTTCCGGCGGGACCGGAACGCGGGCAAAACCGCCCCTGAACCAGGGAATTTGGGAAACTCGGTTTTGATCCTCGAGAAACCGGCCGATCTTTTTGTCCCACTCGGGGCCCGATAGGAGAACGTGGCGCTCGAGCTCGCGGATTTGGAAGTAACCCACCCCTAGCGCGATACCTATAAGGAGGAGGAGCGCGAGCCCCACTCTTTTCAACCGCCTGCCCATGCGTGCCCCCTGTACACCGGCTGTCTACCTGTCTGAGTGTTGTCGAATCGGGAAAAAGAATCGGGTTCCCAGTACTTATACCACACCCACCGGCCCCGCCGCCGCCGCCGCTCCATGCGCCATACAGCGGGGGGTTGGCGATATCGCGGGATTTCAAGAAGTTAGACGCGGGTACGGGCCTTGCTCTACAGTGGGATCGGCATCATGAAACACTTCTTCGAAAGTTTGCTGCTTCTGGTCCTTTTCGCCCTCGGCGCCTGCACTCAGCTGCGCTCGGCCCGCTATTCCGAAATGATCGATCCGCTGGTGGGCTCCGGAAAAAAGGAACAGCTCGATAAGATGCTCGGAGTGCCGACTTTCTGCAAACAAGAGAGCCCGTTCCAAAAGTGCGAGTACCGCACCGCCGCGGGGCACAACGATCCGACGCCCGACGCCTTCGCCAAGAAATCCACGATGCCCGACGTTTCGCCTTACGAGTACTTCGACGTCATCCATCTCTTCTACGACGACCAGCGCGTGCTGAAAGAATGGCAAGCGGTCGTCCTGAAACCCTAGCCCCTCCTTAATAGAGCCCAATTTCAATTTTTCCGCGCAAGTAACCGATAAGACACGTGATGCGGAAACTTCCCTTCTTCGGCGCAGCGGTCTCGCTTTTGTTCGTGACCATGTGCGTTTTCTCGTTCTCCGCGTTTCAAACTCTTTCCGAAGATCAGCGCCTGTTCATGATGGAGCTGAATCAATCGCTTCTGCAAAATTCCACGAGCCAGCTTCAAACCGCGATGAAGTCGCGGCTCGGCGAGCTCGAAAATTTCATCCCGCGCGTTTTCAACGCGAGCCCCAATCCCGCGCGTAAGGCGGAGGATTTCTTCCATGGGCTCAGACCCCAGCTGAAGGAAGAGCTCGCGGCGGTGACCTTCTTCAAGCGCACCGAAACGGGCGTGACGATGTTCCGCCAGTACCGCAACCAACGCCTGTTCAAAAGAAAATCCCTCGGCGCCGACACCCTCAGCACGGTCTATCAGGCGCGGCCGATTCCGTTCCGGGATTTCTATCAGACGAAGCGGTTCATGGTGATGAACCGTTCGATCCGCACCGCCGGCAAAAAAGGCGACGTCGAGCTCAACCTCATCACGATGCTGATGGACGGGGCTTTCATCCAAGGGGCTCCTCCCGACATGATGGTCGTGGTGGATTTTGCCCCCGAGTTCATCCGCGAGCTTTTCAAGCAATCGGAAATCGCCGAACTCTTCCTGGTCTTCTCGGACGGCCGCATCTTCTGCCATCTCGATCCGAAGACGATGCGCGAGTACTCCGAGCGCCCGATGAATCACCCGATGGTGAGCCGCCTTAAAATCGGGCCGCCCATCAAGGAAACCCTGGAAGTGAAAATCGGAAACGACGCGTACTACGTGAGTGCCGGGGAAACGGGTTTCGAAAGCGTCTACGCCGTCACCCAAACCAAAAAGGGCGGCGTCTTTCTGGTAGTGAACACTTTGAAGGACAAGAAGACGGCGCTCGCCGCCGCCGCTTCGGGGCTGCTCCTGCTTCTGGTGCTGCTGATCGGGTTTCTCGGAAAACGCAGAGCGGTTCCCGCCGAACAACCCGCTCCCGCCCCGATGCCCCTAGCCCCCAGACAGGGCGCCGGCGTCGCTCCGAAGAAGGCCCGCGGCGCGAGCAGCGAGCCCAATCCGGAAAAGAGCGAGCGGTTCAAGGATCACTTGAAGACCGAGCACGCGCGAGTGCAGCTTTACTATCCCGGCGCCGATTCCCCTTCCGCTCTGGCGGGAGCGCGCCAGTCCGAAACCCGTTTCGAGTTCTACATCGGGGAAGTCAGGCCCGCGGAGCTTCCGAAGCCGCTCATCAAGGATGCGCTCGACATCGCCCAGGGCGCGCTGGCCGAAGCGGCTTCCAAGAATCTTGGACCCGGCGACACGCTTACGCTTTGCAATGCGGCCATTCACCGCTCCTTCCGCGGCCGGCTGTTTCTCACCCTCGCCTTCGGGCATTTGGACATGGTCACCGGCAAGCTCGAAATGGCCACCGCCGGGCACCCGCCGCCGCTGCGTTTCAAGCCCGTTAGTGCGACGGGCGGTTCTTCCGATAAGGGAGAGAAGCGCCGAATAGAAGTGATGCTGGCCCGCGGTGAGCGCTTGGGCACGAAATCCGAAGTCGGTTACCCCTCGGTTCTCTATCAACTGGAACCGGGAGACCGGCTTCTCGCTTTCACGCAAGGTTCGGTGGAAGCGAAGGATCGCCAAGCCAAGCCGTGGGGAACGGAAGGCATCGCGGGAGCGTTTTTAGCCGGCGTCGAAAAAGGCGGCGGCATCGCGCGGGTCGCCGGCGGACTCGAAGCTCACGTTTCGGGCGGCCTGCCGCGGGGAGACTGGGCGATCCTGTGGATCGAATGGAACCAGCGCGCGGAAGCGAAGATCGCCGCGCAAGCGACCGAGACCGCGATCGAGGAAGTCGATCCGGCCACGAGGCAAGAGACTTTGTACTCGCGAACCACGAAGGCGGATAAGGAGACCGACTCGGATTTCAACAAGGCGGCATGAAAGCGGCGAAGAAAAAATCAGCGCCCCAGCAGCCCCTGGTGAGCGGCCACTTCTCCAAGAAGGAAGGCGCCCAGAAGATTGCTACCGGCATTGCGCACGTCCACTCCGCGATCCTCGGAGAAAGGGACACGTACGCCCGCTTGACCGCCGACGCCCTCAAGGAAGGAAAGATTCCGTCGTTCCCCTGGGAAAAGACCGGGGACGTTCTCACCGCTTCGGTTTCCACGAGCGCCGAACGCTATCAGCTCGCCACCACCATCATGAACGAGCCGCTGGTCTCCGGACGGCGCAAAGTCCGTGAGCGGCTCGAAGTGGTTCTCGAAGAACTTCTGACCAACGCCCTCTACCACGCCTACCGCAACGACAAGGGCGAGGAGAAATATCCTCGTAAGCTGCCCGTGCAGCTCGCCGATCGCGAAAAGCTGATCGTCAAATACTCGATTTCGAAGGAAGGCGTTTACCTCTCGGTCACCGACCAGGGAGGCACCCTTCGCTTTTCCGACATTTCCGCCGCTTTCGCCCGCACCTACGGCGCCGCCTCCCCCGAGATCCAGGGAAAAGAAGGCGGAGCGGGTCTCGGCATCTTCATGGTTTTCGAGTCGACGGCCCATTACAAAGCGGTTTGCCGCCCCGGCAAGTCCTGCGAGGTCTCGGTGTGGATCTCGGACAAGCGCGGGGACGACAAGGATCCCTTTTCTTTCAATTTCTTCAGTGTGGAGGAGTAACCGTGTTACCCAACGAGAAATTCAGCTTCCAGGTGGTAAAGAGCGGAGCCAGAAACGTCGTGCTTCTGCAAGGGCAGATAGACGAGGACACGAGCTTCGAGGGCCTGAACGAGGTCGCGGCTCCGCTGGTCTTCAATTTCAAGAACCTGACGGGCATCAGCTCCATCGGCATCCGCACTTGGGTGAACTTCCTTAAGGAGCTGGGCGACAAGGAAATCTACTACGAGGAGTGTTCGCCGCTCATCGTGCGGCAAATGAATATGGTCCCGAGCTTCCTGGGCCAGGCCAAGGTTCTTTCGGTTTTCGTCCCGTATGTTTGTGAGAACTGCGAGAAGGAAAAGCTGGTCCTCGTTAAAGAGGATCAGTTCGGCAATAACGTAACGGAGTCTTTCCCCTGCGACGCTTGCAAGCAGGGGGAGATGGAGTTGGATGGGCACCCCCAGCAATATTTCGCCTTCGCCAAATAGCGCGAAAGAGCGGGAAGCCCTCGAGGCCTGGGTGAAAAGTCACCAGCTGGTCCTCGATCTTCTGCTCGACGCCTATTGCGTGGTGGACAACGCGAACCGAGTGACCCACTTCAACGTGGCGTTCACCGAGCTTTGCGGCGAGTCCTACCGGAAGGTAACCAAGATCGGGGATTTCTGCGCCCTGGTCCACACGGAGTTCTGCCCGGACAAATGCCCGGCGGCCCAGGTGCGCGGTACGAAAAAGGCAATCCGCTGGGACGAAGTGCGCGGCGCCTCGAAGGCGTTCCCCGAGCTGAACATGATTTTGAGCGCCGTGCCCATCGTCAACGAGGCCGGCCAGGGCCTCGGCTCACTCGTGACGATCAGAAACGTCACGGCCGAGATGCAGCTGCAGAAGAAGTACGATGAGAGAAAACGCGAATCGATCATCGACGGCCTCACGGGCCTCTACAACAAGGTGTACGCCGAGGAATACCTTGCGAGCATGCTCCGCACCGCGCTTCGGGACACCCACCAGATTTCCATCGTGATGTGCGACATCGATCACTTCAAGAAAGTGAACGATACCCACGGCCATCAGGCCGGCGACTTCGTGCTCGCCCGGGTCGCCCAGCTTCTCAAAGGCGAGTCGCGGGACTCGGACGCCATCGGTCGCTTCGGCGGCGAGGAGTTCATCGCACTTCTCTATAAGAGCGATCCGCCGGGAGCGAAGATTTTCTCGGAGCGTTTCCGAAAGAAGATCGAAACGACCCAGTTCATTTACGAAGGCACCCGCATTCCGTTGACGGTGAGTCTTGGAACGTCGAGCTTCGGCGCCGTCTGGAAGGCCGGCATGGATCCCACGGCGATCGCCAAGGATCTCGTACACCGCGCCGACACCGCCCTTTACTTCGCCAAGCGAAACGGCAGAAACCAAACCTGCCAGTGGGAATCGCTGCCCGCGAAGGATCAAGAGCTCAAGAAGGCCTCTTAAGCCGGAGTGGAAGATGCCCGCCGCCGCCCCACTCTTAGCCTTGTTCCTATGCCTCCCGGTCTCCGCCGCCCTGAAAGTGGAAAAGCGCCTGCACGACAACGGCAAAGTCGCCGAGGAGTCCCCGCGCGACGAAAAGGGACGCCGCCAGGGAACGCGCAAGCACTTCACCTACGATGGCGCCCTCGAGTACTCGACCGAGTACGAGAACGACGAAAAACACGGCAAGGAGATCTTCTATTACGACAACGGGAAGGTGCGCGAATCGGTGACCTACCGGCGCGATCGCAAGGAAGGCCCGAGCCTTTCGTATTATGAAGACGGAACTCTCCGGGAAAAGTCCGCCTACAAGGCGGACCGGCTGGAGGGGAGCTTCGAGCGTTTTTTCCGCAACGGTGAGCCCGAGCTGAAGGGCACGTACCGCGGAGAACGGAAAACCGGCAAGTGGACCCGTTTCGATGAGAATGGGGAGCCGAAGTCCGAGAGCGATTTCCTAAATGGCCGTGAAGACCCGAATGGAACCGACCGCACCTACGCGGAAGGCAAGCTCACTCAGGAGATCCGGCGCAAGGACGGGCAGTTCGCCAGCGAAAAGACATTTCATCCGAACGGCAAGCCCGCCCGCGCGGTGAGTTTCCGGGATGGAGTCCCGGCGACGGAAGAGACCTGGCACGAGAACGGAAAGCCGTCCGAAAAATGGGAGCTGAAGGACGGCAAGAAGCACGGCCCCTACTCCAAGTTCGATACCGAGGGACGGCTGGAAGAAAAGGCGGTCTACTCGGAGGGCTACCTGAGCGGAAAAGCCGTGCAGTATTTCCCGAGCGGCAAGCCCCGCCGCGAAATCGCCTACGAAGGCGGACAAAAAAACGGAGTGCAGTCCGACTTCTATTCCAACGGCAAGCCGAAGGCCACCCTCCCTTACCGGCAGGGCAAGCCTCACGGAAAAGCGGAGTTCTTTTTCGAGGGAGGCGAGAGCCGCTGCACCGCCTCTTATGAGGACGGAGTCCGCGAAGGCTCGTTCGAATGCCGCTACCGCGACGGGACCAAAGCCATCGCCGCCGAGTACAAGGACGGCGAAGCCGTCTCCGAAAAGTTTTTCAGTCCGGACGGAAAGCTCGTCCACGAGCTCAAGTCCAGCGAAGAATCCGATTTCGACATTCCCTGAGGAGATCCCATGCGCCTCGCTTTTTTTCTCACGCTAGCTCTCTTGTCCGCCACGGCATGGCCGAAGTGCAAGGATCAGGACCCGCACAATAAGGCGGGCCAGCGCCACGGTACGCTCGTCTACTGCACGAGCGGCGAAGGGCGCGAGGAAACGACGTACGTGAACGGCGTCGAGGACGGGCTGAAACGCATCTACGACAGCGAAGGGAAGCTCCAGTCGGAAATCTCTTACCGGGGCGGCAAGCACAACGGGCCGATGAAAAAGTGGCACTCCAACGGCAAGCTCTCATTCGAGGGCACGTACAAGGACTGGAAGCAGACCGGCGTCTCCAAGCAATACTCCGAGGAAGGCCATCTCATGCTCTCGGAGACCCACGCCGACGGAAAGCTGAACGGTGAACGCCGCAAGTACCACGACAACGGCAAGCACGGAAAAATCGAAGTCATCGAGTCCTACAAAGCCGACAAGAAGGACGGCAAGTGGCAGGAGTTTTGGGAAAACGGGAAACTCCGCGAGGTAACCCACTGGGCCAACGACGAGCGCACGGGTGAGCACCTGCAGTATGACGAGAAGGCGCAGCTGAAGCTTCAGGAGACCTTGCGCGACAACCAGAACGACGGCTGGAAGCTCGAATGGTACGACAACAGCGACGGCTACTACCTCGCCAACGCCCGGTTCGACAAGATGGGCAAGTCTGTCGTTTACGCCACCTTCTACGCCAACGGAAAGCTGAACGACGTCACCTGCTACGACAAGGACGGCAACTCCAGCAACGATCGCGGCCCGTGCAAGCCCTACCTGAAGGACCTCGAGAAGAAGACGGGAAAGCAAACCGTGGCCGTAGTGGAGGACGAGGCCGGCGGATTCTACGAGAACGGAAAGCCGAAATCGAAATGCGGCTCGAAGGACGGCAAGCGCCACGGCAAGTGCTTCCGATATCTGGAAAACGGCACCGTCATCTGGTCGGGCGAGTACGACCGGGGGGTGCCGAACGGAGACGTGAGCGAGTTCTACGAGTCCGGAAAGCCCAGGAAGGTGAGCACCTACAAGTCCGGCAAACTCACCCGCATCGCCGAGTACTTCGACGAAGGCCAATTGCAAAAAACCACCGAAGTGAAGGACGACCGCGAGATCGCGAGCAAGACCCTATTTCAGAACGGCGAAGTGAAAGAAGAAATCGAGTGGAAGGGCGACCGTCAGCACTACCGGGAGTACTACGACAACGGAAAGCTCGCGGTGAAAGCCGTGCTCGTCCCCAACACCAGCTGCCGCTACGGCTGCTGGACGACCCACCAGTACGAAGGGACCGTGGAGCGGTACACCGAAAAGGGCAAGCTCTACGCCAAAGGGGATTGGAAGGAAGGCATGCGCCACGGCAAGCACTTCACCTTTTCGGACAATGGAAAATTGCGCGAGGAAGAGGTCTACGAGAACGATCGCCTCGTGAGCGAAAAGCGCTACAGCAGGTCGGGTAAGCTGGAAAAATGGGTGGAGTACTTCAAGGACGGGTCGAAGAAGATCAAGAAGGGCTCCTGACCCCGTCCCTTAGACGCGGATGCCCGCCCGCTTCAGGAAACCCAAAGCGGACGGGCATGCGTCAATTCGCGAAAGCTTACTTTTGGGAGAGGATCTTGTAGACGCCCGTCCCGCAGACGGCACAGTTGCCCTTCAAAGCGGGGCGACCGTTTTTCATCTTCGTCTCTACGCCGTCTTTAATCGCCGTCTTTTGCCGGCATTTCACACAGTACGCGGTTTCTTCAGCCATTCTGTGGACTCCTCTCTATAGTCGAAGGTCAAAATCTGTAATCAGAGTACCACACTAGCCGAAACGCGACAAAAATCCGTGCGTAAGCTTTTATGGCTTTCGAGACACGGCGCTCCGTGCGGCGGAGGCTTCGCGGATCTCGATGGCCGCAAGCTCGGCTGCGATATCGACCGCTCCGTCGAGCTCAGCGCCCTTCGCGCGCCCTTCGCCTTCGAGCTTCTTCGCCTCTTCTCCGGGAGAGAAGGCCATCCGAAGTTCCTGCACGTGGCTTTCCAGCAGATTCCGCTTCTCGCCGATGCGCGCGAGCTGGGGCTCGTCCACGAAGGGGGCTAGATCCTGGATGCGCCCGTTGGAGTTCTGCGCGGCCTCGCTCTTCGCGAGCGCGATGTGGGTAAGCACGCCGCCGTTGGCCGGAGTGTGGCCGAGCGGGGAGTAGAAAACGGAGGTAGTCAGCTTCACCACGCCCGAGGACGGAAGGCCCGCCCACTGAGCGCCGAGGAACTCGTCCCCGAGATGAAATAGCTTCTGCACGCTTCCCTTGCCGTAAGTATGCGGCGTGCCCACGAGCACGGCGCGCTGGTGATCCTTCAAGGCGCCGGCAAGAACTTCGGAAGCGCTCGCGCTATCGTTGTCCACGAGCACGACGAGCGGCCCGCCGTAAGTGATTTCGGTTTTGTCATCGCGCAAAATCCGCTGGTTGTCCTGCCCGACCACCGCAACCACGGGAGCGTCCGCGAGGAAGTTGCCGGCCATGGAGACGGCCTCCTCGAGATAGCCGCCGGGATTGCCGCGCAAGTCGACCACGATGCCCGAGACGCGCTGATTGCCCTGGAGAATGTCATGCAAAGCAGCCTCGAAGTCTTCCGCGCTCGAGTGCTCGTCCGGATCGCTGAAGCCGCCCCGGCCGTAAAAGGAAGGAACCTGAATGACGCCGACGGCGCCCTTCTCCCCTTCGGGCACGATCACGCGGCTCGAAACCCGCGCTTCCTGAAAATCGAAGTGGCGCCGCACGAGCGAGAAGACTTGCGTCGCCCCGCTTTTCGGCTTTTCCACGGTGAGGCGCACGATCGAGTTCGGAGCCCCCTTGAAGAGGCGTTTCGCCTCCTTGTCGCTCACGGAGACGAGGCGCTTTCCGTCCAAAGCCACGATCAGATCGCCTTCGGAGACTTTTCCGGACTCGGCGGCCGGGGAATCGGGAATGGTGCCTTCCACGAGATAGCCACGGGGCACGCGGCGCACGCGCACGCCGATGCCGGAGACGCCGCCGGCCAGATCGGAATAAAATTCGTCGAACTCATCGGAGGAGAAGTACGTGGAGTAGGGATCGAGCGCCGCGAGGATTCCCTTCGCGAACAGAAGGCGCGTTTGAAAATTTTCGGAGAAGAGGCCCTGCTCCATCACGGTCGCCACGAGGCGGCGGCGATCGTTTCCATAGGCCGCAATCAGAGGGATCGAAGCCGTGTCGTTCAGCTGGGTCGCGTACGCTTCGAGGCGGCGGTTCAGCTCCGCTTCGTCTTTCGCGAAACCGCGGTAGCTTTCCTTGGGCAATTCCCAGTCATCGCTCGTGGCATCGCGCTTGGACTCGGGCGTGCTGAGTTTCGCGAGGATGCCGGGCAGCTTCGCATGGAAACTTTCCCGCAGGCGCTGGCGCTGTTCGAAAACCCAGCCGTCGAAGTAGCTGCAGTCACGGTGCTGAAGGAAGCGGCTCCAGGGAGCCACCGCGCCTTTGGCGAAATCGTCCACTTCGGTTTGTAGAAGGAGGAGGCGGGAAGGATCGAGGCGTTTCGCGATTTCCTTCGCCACGTCTTTCGGAAACTGAGCGCCGTGCAGATTGGTGCCGCGCTTTCCGCCGTAGCGTTCCTCGCTCCAGGTGCTGATTCGGTGCACTTCGGAGCAGGAGAGCTCGCCCGCCGCGTCGGTTTGGACGCTCGCGGCAAGTTTCGCCGTCCTCTGCTTTTGGTAGCCACGATAAAAGGAGAAAAGAACCGAAACCGAGATCAACCCAACCGCTAGGTAACGTCGCAAGCGCTCAACCCCCGTGTGAGACGTACCCAAGGACCCCTTCACCCCGTAGAAGGTCCCCGTCCGCCTCTTCAACCCACTCTCTTGGCTTGTGTGAATCCCGACTGGAAATCGTGATGCACTGTACCAATTCTGAGGGTTCCGAATCACGTGAATTCTGCGTGTTTACACGGGGGGTGCCGCGGGCTGTCTAAAAGTTAGACAACGCAGCCAAAAAACCCTCATCAGAAGTTGTTAATTTTCCGATCAGATCCATGAAAACCGTAAAACCCTTAGACGGGTAATGTTGTGTGATTTCGTGGTGTTAGAATATGACGCACTTTGACCAAAACAGCCGGGGTTGCTATACTTTATGAAACGGTTGATTGCGTCACAGCAACTAACACCAATAGAGAGGACACAACATGTTGAAGCAATTCCTGAGAGACGAAGAAGGCCAGACGACGGTCGAGTACCTGCTCATCATCGCGGTAATCGTGGTGGTAATCAGCGTAATGGGCCGTGAGCTCCAGAAGCGTCTGCCCGATACGGTTGGCAAGGTGTTCCAGGGCGTCAACAAGCGCATCGACGACTTGATGACTGCCGCTGGCGGCAAGTAACCGGAAGGAATTTCGCTCTGAAAAGAACGCGGAAAAAGCCCCGAGGGCAATCGACCATCGAGTATGTGTTGATGATTGCCTTCGGGGCTATTTTCGCGCTCAAGATCACCCAGTTTTTCAATGGCGTCTTTCAAGACGGCCTTGCTCAACTGGAGACCAACGTTCAGAGCGAAATGGCCACCGGACAAGGCTTCACCGGCCAACAGTAGCAGCAGGAAGCGGTTAGAGATTTAGACCCGGATTACCCGGAGGCGGCATTGAGCCGTCTTCGGTTTCAGGCGTTTTCGCGTTTGGGGGACGTATGCCTGGGGGGTTCGAAATCACATTGTGGGCGTTACTGGCTATAGCCAGCGTCACGGATCTGCTTTGGGGCAAGATCTACAACGCCACTACCTTCCCATTTTTAATCGCCGGACTCGTGTGCCGTTTCATCTGGATCGGACTCCCGTCCGTTCAAGAAGGACTGCTCGCGATCGGCGTCGCCTTCGCTCTTTTCTTCCCCCTTTGGATTTTGAAAACGCTCGCCGCCGGAGACGTGAAGCTCCTGATGGCCGCGGGCGCCTGGAGCAACTCGAACACGATCATCGCGGTCGGCATCACGGCGATCCTAATCGGGGCCGTGGTCGGACTCGGAGTGCTGCTGGGCAAAGAAGGTTTCCGCTCCGGCGTGGGCCGGGTGACGGCGGTTTTCAAGCAGAAGCAAACCAAACCTGGATTCCGGATGCCTTTCGCTCCGGCGTTCCTGTGCGCGTATGCGTTTCTCGAAGTGGCGCGCATGAAAGGGTGGCAGCTGCCGTGGATAGGCGTTTGAGAAAAAGACGCCGCCGGGGCCAGAGCGGCCAGACCTCGGTGGAATATCTGCTTCTGCTCTCGGTGGCGTTCATCACGGCGTACATCGTGATCACCGGTCCGGTCGCGACGTTCGCGGCGGGCATGGTGAACGGAATCAAGGTTGGGCTTCTGAACGTGGTTCAGAACGCGGAGCTGACGACCTCGGCTCCGGTCACCGCGGGATCGGCGGGACACCCGAGCGATGCGAAACGGATGCAGCCTTTGCACCTGTAGTTTGAAGAGAGATGAATGGAACGAAAGAAAAACATCCTGAGGTCCAGAGCCGGCCAAGCCGGCATCGAGTTCATGGGCGTCATGGTCGTGATCTTTTTCTTTCTGTTCTTCTTCATGAGCCTCGCGATCACGCTCATCGTCTCGGACTATCTCGAGTACGCGACGTTCATGGCGGCCCGCACGTACAAGGCGGGAGCGAGCACGAAGGCGAAGCAGGAGGAGCACGCGCAAATCGTGTTCGACACCTACTTCAAGAAGATTCAGGGAATCGCGCGCAATCCGTCGCCTCTCAGCTTCATCGCGGCGGACGCGGAGGACAACCAGACCCAAGGGGTGCTGGTGAACTACACGGTGGACTTGTTCTACATGCCCCCCGTTTTCATTTTGCAGGGAGCCCCTGGCAGCACGATGGGACTCAGCGCGGAAGCGCACCTCGGACGGGATCCCTCGTTCGAGGACTGCATAGGGTTTTTCGAGGATTTCGGACAGAAGACTTTGCAGATTCAGAACGGAAACCTGATTGATCAGCTGGAAGACAATGGTTGCTAGAGGAAAAAATCAGCGGAAGGTAAAAGGCCAGGCCACCATCGAGATGGCCTTCGCCCTTCCCATCATCATCACGTTGATCTTTTACACGATCAACTCGTTCTACGCGATCCACACGGCTCACGTCGGACAGAGATACGCGGCGATGAACCTCTACCAGCGGCTCGACAACCGTTCGAAGTTCGTAATGGACGACGTGGCCAACGAGCTCCATGGGCGCAATTTCATGGCCGTGAAGTACAACGACACGGAAGGCAACGCGCCCAAGAGAAAGATTTTGCTCGGACCGATAGACATCAACACTACCGTTGGTATCTGCCGGGAGCCGGGCTGTTAAGGAACAGCCTGGCTGCGGGCTGCTAAAGAAGCTGACGTAAGTCGAACGTATGGAAAATAAAAAGGCATTCATAGTCTCGGGTATCTGCTTCGTGATCTCGCTGCTGCTAATTTCCGGCTACGTGACCCAGCGGGAAAAAGAGCTCACTGCGGACATGGGCGAACGGGTGACCGTCGTCGTCGCGAAGGTGCCCATCGAAGAGTACCGCCTCATCCGCGAGGACATGGTGGAGACCACCACCGTCTTCAAGAAGTTCTTCCAGCCGTCGGCCGTCAGCGATCCCGCCGACGTCATCGGAAAATCCGCTTACGTGCCCATGTACCAGGGCGAGCAGATCGTGCTGACGAAGCTCGTTTCCCAGGACGGAAAGCCGGTCCTCGATCGCCAGGTGGAGCGCAACATGCGCGCGGTGACGGTGAAAATTTCCTCCCACACCGGCGTCGGACAACTGGTCCGCCCCGGCGACAAGGTCGATATTCTCGCCGCGCCCAACTACGACATCGGCGGAGTCATGGTTTTCGAGATCAAGACGGTCATCCAGAACGTGACGGTTCTTGCGACCGGCAAAAGCATCCAGAACTCGGTGCCTACCCGCATCGACAAGGAGCTGATGAGCAACCTCGAGGAAGAGTTCCAGAAGGAAGGCAGACGGGACTGGGGCGGGGGAAGCCGCGACGCCCTCAACACGCACCGGCCCGACGGCGACTACGCCACCCTCACCCTGCAAGTGAGCACCGAGGACGCAAAGAAGCTTCTCTTTCTGGGTCACACTTTCGGCGACAACCGCCTCTATTTTACGCTTCGCAACTCGGCGGACACGGAGATCGCGAAACTCGACACCACTTTGCTGGACGACGTTTTGGGACCCGAATCGAACTACGGCATGAGCATGAGAAAGCCGCCGTCGGTTCCTCCGCCCAAGGAAAAGTGGATCGATCTTAAGGACGGAAGACCTTCGCCGGTTTACTGACGGAATTTATATGGAACGTAGAGCCTTTTTAATGTCACTCGGTATCGCCGCCTTCGCGGCGTACATGGTCTGGAGCTACATCTCGGGCAAGGACGCCGAGCTGAAGGACATGTACGCGGTGAAGTTCCCGATGGTGGTCGCCTCGCGCGACATTCTGCAGTACCAGACCATCCGGCCGACGGATATCGAAGTGATCAGCGTGCCGAAGGCGATGGCCCCGGCGGGTCTCATCCGGGAACCGAAAGACGTAATCGACGCGGTCGCCGCCGTCCCGATTCAGCGGGGCGAGCACGTGCTGGACAACAAGGTCATTTCGAAAAACGTCTACTCGGGTTTGAACACGCAAATCGGCCTCGGCCGTCGCGCGATCAGCATTCCGGTGACCGTGAAGAGCTCCATCGCGTACCAGATTCGTCCTGGCAACCGCATCGATATGGCGGCGCACTTCGAGTACAAAGCGAAGGCGGCGGCCATTTCCGAAGTGAAAGTGTTCCTACAGGATCTGCTGGTGCTCGCGGCGGGAAAGACAATTCAGCCGATCTCGCCGAAGGGCGTGGATCAGCGCTTGCTGCGCAACATCTCGGGCACCATCGGCGGAAACGCCGGCCAGGCCCAGGACGAGGCGCGCGAGATGCTCAACTTCGCGAAGAACGACACCAACTATCTGACCGTGAGCCTCGAGGTCACTCCCGAGCAGGCGCAGAGAATCGTTTACGTGATGACGGTTTTTCCGGACTCCATCGAGCTGATGCTGCGCCACTCGGACGACCGGGTGATCGATCGCCTTCCGACGGCCAATATTTACGACGTGATGGGACCCGACTCGTATCTCGTGAAAGGAAACCAGCGGCCTCCGCCGAAAGCGGTGCCGCGGCCGAAGTTCTTTGACTACGTCGGAGATCAGGCTGTTCCGGTGTTCTAAGTTTTTGGGGATAGCCACCCGTAAGGGTTCGCGGACTCCGCCTCGGCGAAGGACGGCGAAGCATCGGGGCTGGCAGTGGGAAGTAGGGAAGTATGAACATGAAACTTAACATGGGAAGTTACGGAGCGAGATGGCTAGCCATCGTGCTCTCGTTCGCCATCGGATCGGCGAAACTTCTGCGCGCCGAGGAGGAAGGCAAACCGCCGTCTCTCCCGGGCCAGGACAAGGCCGAAGCGGCTAAAGCCGAAGAAGAAGAGCGGTCGAAGGATCCGGCGAAGGAAGTCGTGGCGCCCCGCCGGGTCGGCCTGACTCTCTCGACCGGCATATCCCGAACCCTGGAATTCGAGTTCGACATCGGTCCGATCTTCGTGACCGACTCGAGTCTCTTCGAGTACCGCCGCGTGAAGGACGGCGACCGGGAACGGCGCCTGGTACTCGTCCCGAAGAACTCCGGTTACACCGATTTGACCATCCACGACTCGAACGGCACTCCGCGGGTCACCTACAACGTGACGGTCACCCGGGAAGACATGGGCCGGGTCATCAGCCAGCTCGAGGAGCTTCTCGGCGACATCGAAGGCCTGAAGATCCGCACCGTCGGCGGCACCATCATCATGGACGGCGAAATCCTGCTCCCGAAGGACATGATCCGAATCATGCGCGTCGTGGCCGCGATGAAGGACCGGGATCCGAAGAAGAAGGAAGTGAACATCAAGAACCTCGCGACGATCAGCAAGATGACCATGAACATCCTTGCCGAGCGTATCGAGCGCGAGATCGGCTCGCCGGAAATCACATCCCGGGTCGTGAACAACAACATCTTCCTCGAAGGCACGGCGGAGAGTGATTTCGAAGCGGATCGCGCGGTCGAAATCGCGAAGACGTATCTACCCGAAGTTTTCATCGAGCCGACCAAGGGGGAAGGCGGCGAAGTGAAGCCGAAAGCCGCGGGCGGCACCGGCGGCTTGCCCGCCATCGTCGATCTTCTGCGGGTCCGTCCGCGCCAGGCGTCGCCGCCGGCCCAGGACATCAAGATCACCGTGGATTACGTCGAGCTCAACAACGAGTACGAAAAGACGTTCAACTTCGAGTGGAAACCGCTCGCGGGAGACAGCAGCACCATCAAGTACGACAGCTCCCTCGGAGAACTGTCGGCGAACCTGGTCGCGACCGTCTCGAACCTCTTTCCGAAGCTCGTCACGGCGAGAAACCATCAGCACGCGCGAGTGCTGAAGGAAGAGTCCATCATCGTGAAGGACCGCTCGGACGTTCCGTCGGTGATCGAGAGCTCCATCAAGCTCTACTCCCGTATCGTGAACGAAAGGGGCGAGGCTTCGCTGCAGGAAATCCCGGTTCAGAACGTGACGAAAGTCCGGGCTGCGACGATTCCGGGGTCCGACAGCATCGACCTCGGCGTGCAAATCAGCTTGAACAGCTTGCTAGGACAAAACTCGGGCGCGCCCATCATCGCGACCAATTCCTTGCAGACGCAAGTCACCGTGAAGAACGGCGACTCGGCGGCTCTCGGCGGTTACGCGGTGGACTCGGCGCTTTCGGGTTACAACCGGGAACCGACCCGCTCGGTCGGAGGAGCGCAATCGTCGGGAACGACGCCGCTGTTCAACATGAGCCGGTCGAAGAGTTTCCGCCGGGACAAGCAGCAGTACATCATCTTCGTCACGCCTGAGATCCTCAGGACGGCGAGCGCGGGCACCGAGGACATCACCAGGAAATTCCGGCTCAACGCCGGCGAACGTTAGCGGCAACAGGGGACAGATCCGCCTAGAGGGGCGGCCGAATAGCATATGGCCCAGCAACCACACGTCATAGCTGTGTTGGGTGGCAAAGGAGGGGTGGGTAAGACTACCTTCGCCGTCAACTACGCCATTTCCACGGCCATCGACAGCAAACAGAAAGTCATGCTCCTCGACATGGACCCCAAGGCTTGCGGGGACGTGTCGATGCTTCTCGGCATCAAGCCGAAACGCACCATCATGGAGCTGGGCGCTCACGAAGGCCGGCTCGACGCCTCCGCCATGACCGCCTACGCGGCCGTGCACCCGACGTCCGGAGTCCACTACATGCCGATGGTGCTGGACCCCGAACAGCTCTCCACGGTGGATCCAGAGAACGCCGCGAAGGCGCTGAAGCACCTGAAGACCTTCTTCCATTACGTAATCGTGGATCTCGGAAACGACATCGACGAGACGACCGTGAAGGTGCTGGAGAATACGTCTCTCATTTTCATGATCACCCTTCCCGAGATTCTGGTGCTTCACCACACGAAGCGAAGCATCGAGAAGGTGCAGAACCTGCTTTTCCCGCCGGAAATGATCAAGGTAGTGCTGAACAACTACAGCACGAAGACCGGAATCACGCCCCAGATGGTGCAGAACAATCTGAAGAAGCAGCTTCTTTCGGTGCTCCCCGAAGACGTTTTGACGACGGTGACCTGCATGACGAAGGCCACCCCCTTCGTCCTCGCCGCGGCCCGGACCGAGGTCACCAAATCCTATTTCACCCTCGTGCGCGCCATCGCCGAGCACCAGGTGCTCGACAAGCTGGCCCAGCTCAAAAAACCTTCGGACGCGAGCCTAAAGCTCAAGAAAGCGCACACCGGCGTCGTCGTCGGCAAGGACGGCCAGAAGGTCGCGCCGTCGCAGATCGTTTTCGACCGCTCCCAGATGAAGGACGAAAAGCCTTCGGACGAGTGGTCGTCGCTCAAGCAGCGCATTCACAAGCAGCTCATCGAGACCATGGACTTGAAAAAGGTCGATACCGAAACCGGTAACGACTCGAAGAAGAAAGCCGTGCTCCGTGAAAAGACCAAGACCGTGGTCGTGGAGCTGCTCGACAAGGAAGTGCACCCCTTCCGGTCCCGCGACGAGATCCAGATGCTGGTGAAGGAAATCCTCGACGAGGCCCTCGAGCTTGGCCCCATTCAAGATCTGCTTCTCGACGATTCCGTCAGCGAAGTCATGGTGAACCGCAAGGATCAGATCTACGTGGAGCGCTCCGGTAAGCTGGTCCTTTCGAACAAGACTTTCTCGGGCACGACCCAGCTGCTGTCGGTCATCGAGCGTATCGTGGCGCCGCTCGGCCGCCGTATCGACGAGAAAACGCCTTACGTGGACGCCCGCCTTCCGGACGGCTCCCGCGTGCACGCGATCATCCCGCCTCTGGCCGTGCAAGGCCCGATGATCACGATTCGTAAGTTCGCCAAGAGCCGCCTCACCTACAAAGATCTGGTGAAATACAACTCGATGACGGACGAAATGGCGGACTTCCTGCGCTCGTGCATCGAAGCGCGCCTTAATATAGTCATCTCCGGCGGCACCGGCTCCGGAAAGACCACGCTTTTGAACGTGATGGCGGCCTTCATCCCGACCAACGAGCGCATTCTGACCGTCGAAGACGCCGCCGAGCTTCAGCTCCCCCAGGATCATTGGGGCCGCCTGGAAACCCGCGCCGCGAACCTCGAAGGCCAGGGCGCCGTCACCATCCGCGACCTCGTGAGAAACACGCTGCGTATGCGGCCGGATCGAATCATCGTCGGTGAGTGCCGCGCGGGCGAAGCGCTGGACATGTTGCAAGCCATGAACACCGGCCATGACGGCTCGATGACGACGATTCACTCGAACACGCCCCGCGACTGCATCTCCCGTATGGAAACGCTGGTGATGATGGCCGGAATGGATCTCCCGGCGAAAGCCATCCGCGAGCAGATCGCCTCCGCCGTGAACCTCATCGTGCAGCAGACCCGTCTCAGCGACGGCTCCCGTAAGGTCACGAGCATCACGGAAGTTTGCGGTATGCAGGGCGACGTCGTCACTTTGCAGGAAGTTTTCGCTTTCAAACGCACCGGCATGGACAAAAACCGGAAGGTTCAAGGCAAGTTCGTCGCGACGGGCTTCATCCCGAAATTCGTCGACGAGCTGGAACAACAAGGGATCAAAATCCCGCGCGGTATTTTCTCCGTGGGTTAAGGCGTATGGAACTTTCAGAAATCCTAAAATGGGTATCCATCGGGTGGGTCGGAGGAGTGATCCTCATCGGCCTGCTCATCAACGGCGACAAACTCTATTCCTGGGCCGGCCGAAAGGTCATGGGGGAAGTCGAGTTCATGGTCGCGAAGATGGATCTGATGTTCATGGAAGTCCCGGTCCAGAAATGCACGCGCTACTACGCGGTTTATCTGGTTTTCCTGTTCCTGCTCGGCATCTTTCTCCTCTCGCCGTCTCTCGGCGGAGGCGTGATCTTCGGCCTTTTCTTCATCTTCATCGGCTGGAAGCTGCCCGGAAAAGTGATCGGCATCATGCATAAGCGCCGTATCAAGAAGTTCGTCCTTCAGATGGTGGACGGCCTTTCTCTGATGTCCAACTCGCTTCGTTCCGGCCTGAACGTGAACCAGGCGCTCCAGCTCGTTTCCGACGAGCTGGCCAATCCGATTTCCCAAGAGTTCGCGCTCGTGCTCAGCCAGAACAAACTAGGCGTGACCCTGGAAGACGCCATGTCGAATCTGTCGGTCCGGCTTCCCGCCGACGACGTCGAGATGTTCACCACTAGCGTCAACATCCTGAAGGAGACCGGCGGTAACCTCGCCGAAACTTTCGAGACGATCTCCTACACCATCCGCGAGCGCATCAAGGTCGAGTCGAAGATCTCGGCGATGGTCTCCCAAGGCGTCATGCAGGGAATCATCGTCGTGCTCATGCCGTTTGCCTTGGGCGCGGTGTTGTACACGATCGATCCGGAGCGAATTCGTCCGATGTTCACGACCATTCCCGGCTGGGTGCTCCTCACGCTCATGATGATGCTTCAGTTCGCGGGCGGCTTCGCGATTTGGAAGATCATTCAGGTCCGAGTGTAGACCGAGACAATTTACCCCTCGCACTCGACCACCCCCGGGTGACAAATTCCGTCGATTCGGCTCGCCCTCCGTAAGAATACGGCCCTCGAGACTCCCCAACCGCGAATCCAAAACTGGAATATTTTTTGCAAACCTTGCCGAAGGGCGCCGCCGCTCGGAAGCGGCTTCGAAATGTATCCACCGGACTATGGCCGGAGGAGGCCGACGACCCTCAGCCGGAGAAATTTACCATGTCTGAAACGACCCCGACTGAATCTAAGACACGAACGCTAAGTGCCCTTGAAAAGATAGACGTACTCCGCTTCTGGGCCGCCAACGGCGTGGTGCTCGTACATTTTCTGGAAGTATTTATCGTCAGAAAACTGGGATTTGACGACCCATATGGACTCGGAACATGGGAGTGCTGGCTAGGCTGGTTCTGCGTCGGGCTCTTTTTCATCTTGAGCGGTTTTGTCATCACCTACTCCGTGGTGACCTCTCTGGACAAGGGAAGAGATTTTGACCTGATGGACTTTTGCAAGAAGAGAATCTTTCGAATTTACCCCGTCGCTTGGGGGAGTCTCGTCTTCATGCTGGCCATCTATGCGGTAATGGTCCTGTTGAATCTTCATGGAGCTTCGACCGGGAATCTTCAGCTCCCGGGCGATGTGACTTTCTACAGCCTTTATGCCGACCTGAAGTCAGCGCTGTATACGCTATTTCTTCCGCCCGTTGGTTACACGGCGGGCTTTCTAAATGTGGCGATGTGGAGTCTTTCCTACGAGATCTCTTTCTATGTACTTTTCGGAGTCCTACTCAGCCTGTGGACCAGAATGGAGAGGTCAAAATTCATAGCCTGCATAGGCTTTTTTACAGCAAGCGCGTTCGTCTGGAACTGGATTGCCCAGCCGTTTCCCGCCGATGCGCAAAACATTGATCCGATCACCCACTTTCTGCGGTTCTTCCCGTGCTGGAACTTCCTCCCCTATTTCAGTATTTGGGCACTGGGCGCCCATATGTATCTGCAATTTCGAAATCGGGTTCCAATGTGGACGACGATTTTACGGTATTTCAGTATCGCAGGCATCTTGATCGCTATAGGCAAGCTCGGTGGCTCTCCTTGGAACTACAATCAGTACTACAAGATTTCTCCGGTAATGGCGGAACCGCCCTACAGCATTTTCCTGACCGTCGGTTACACCTATTTGCTTGGGGTTCTCTTCTATTTTTTCCTTCATTCGCGTTGGAATCTGCCGGGCAGCAAGTACTGGTCGGCTTGGGGCCGACGGTACAGCTTCACCCTTTACGCCACCCATTTCGGCTTCATCTACTTGATCTTCGGTTTGCTGGGAAAAAGATTGCTCGCGATGGATACACCGTGGTGGTACGTCGTGCTCTTCTTCACGCTAGCGTTTTGTACTAACCGATTCGCTTTTCTAGTCGCGCCAGTGCTGGAGAGTCGAGATCTCTGGATCAACGTTTATGAGTCCGTGCACACCAAACTGACGAGGAAAGGTTCGAGGGGAAAAGAGGAAGAGACGGGTTTTCCGGCTCTTCGCTAAGCCCTTGGTAGAGCCGCCAGAAAAAGAAACGGCCGGGTGAAAATCCCCGGCCGTATCCCAGAAACAATGGCGAGTTAATGCCGGTGCGGGCGACGCACTTTGTGCATCGAGCCGTGCCAGGTCACGAGGAACTTGTCCTTCGCGTCGGAGCCGAGACGGAAGATCTGACCACGGTAGAACGTGAACGTCTCCTCGCCCTTCGATCCGTCCGCTTTGTTGTACTCGACGTGGCACTGGCCGTTGAGGCAGTAGCCGCTGCCGATGTTCTTGTTCGCCTTGTCGAGCGTATTGAAGAAACCGGGTTTCGTCGCCACCGAGGTGAACTCGGAGTTTTCGGTGTGAACCTTCTTGCCGGCCTTGTCGAGAACCGTGAGCGTTTCCTTGATTCCCAGACCGGTCTTTTCCTTGGTGACCGTCATGTGGCTGGTCCACTTGCCGGCGGTTCCGTCGAGAGCTTTCCACTGGCCCCCGCCGTGGTAGTGACCGGGGCGGAGATCGAGACCAAACGCGGTCGCCGCCGCGAACATGAATCCAAACGCGATAGAGAGAGCTTTCACTGTAATTACCTCCCAACAGGGTTGTTTAAGTGACGCCGTTGTAATGATTGCAGAGCAGGCGCGGCAAAATAAAAGAAACTTACTATTAACTCGTATCCTAATCACAGCGCGTCAATCCGGCAGGACTAGTCTGGCTCTCTCTTAGGGCCAGGGTATAATTACGGGAATGCGCTTCCCCTACATTTTGTTTGGAATTTTGGCGGCTTTGCTTGCGTTGGACTCCCGTGCCCTCACGGTGAATCGCCTAAACGGCGGCGGCAACGTCATTTACATCGACTTCAGTCTTCCCGGCGCTTCGGTGCCTCTCGAACTGGTGAGGACTTACAACTCGATCACGGCCGTGAGCGAAAGCAACGGCTGGGACGGAGCTTTCGGATGGGGATGGACGAGTCCTTTCGAAACCACCCTCACCACCACCGCCGATAGAAACGTGCTTCTACGCGACGGCACGACGGGCAACACGGTCACCTTCCGCCCGAACAAGGAAAAGCCCGCCGACAAAAAGCAATTTTTCGCCGCGATCAAGAAGGCCTATTTCGAGCGGCAAAAGGGCAGAAAACTTTCCGATGCCGAGCTTTCGAAGCTGCAGATGCCCGAGCCCATGCAGCTCAAGCTGAAGTCCGATCCCGCTTACCGCAAGGAGCTCGCCAACAAGTTCAACCTCACGGGCGAGGTTCCGAGCGACGAGCTTCTGACCTCGTCGGAGTTCGGCTTCGAGTCCATCCAGTTCAAGAACAACCAGTGGATGCGGGAAAAGGCCGGAGTCACCCAGTACTTCGACAAGGACGGCCGCCTCGTGAAGCAGGTCGACAAGAACGGCTACTTCTTCGAGTACAAGTACAACCCGAAGCAGCCCCAGCAGCTCGCCTCCATTACTTCCCAGGACCAGACGCTGTCTCTCAAGTTCAAATGGAACGAGAACCGCATCATCGAAATCGTCGACAACCAAGCGCGCAAAGCCACTTACGCTTACGACAAGGGCGGCAATCTCACGAAGGTCACCGATTCCATGAATCAGACCTTCGTCTATAAGTACGAGAACAAGGGCCTGCCGCACCTTCTCACGCAGATTGATTATCCGAACGACGCCGATCCCAAGGCGAGCGCGTCCCGCGAAATCCGCTACGACAAGACGGGGCTCGTGATTTTCCACAAGGACAAGGACGGCAGCGAAACCAACTACAGCTTCGGCAAGGGTTCGAGCGATCCGGAAAATAACTTCTGGACGAAGTCGGTGAAGAAAGTCGCGGCCGGCGGCACGGAAGAACAATACGACGAGTACTTCCTGAAGCTTCGCGCCGACGGGACCAAGTTCCTCTACAAGCAGATCAACCGCCAGAACGGACTCGAGACGGTCACCGTCTACACCGCCTGCTGCGGCAAGCCTCAGCAAATCATCGCCGGCGGCCGGGTCACCAACTTCAAGTACTACCCTGACGGGCTGCTGATGGAGAAGTCGGGCCCCAACGAAGAGCTGAAGCTCGAGTACGATCCGCGCTGGAAGAAGGTGACCAAGGTCACTCAGAACGATTTCGTCTCGAACTACTCTTACGACGAGCGCGGCAACCTGGTGAAGGCCGCCAACAGCCGGAACGAAAAGGTGTCGCTTACCTACGACAAAGCGGGACGCATCAGCCAGATGATCGACGCCGACAAGCGGGTCGTGAACTTCAAGTACGGCCCCAACGGAAAGCCGACTCAAATCTCTCAAAAGGGCGTCGGCACGATCCGCATCTCCTACGATGCCGGCGGGCAGATCCAGAAAACCGAGACGTCCGGAGCCGACGAGGGACGCAAGCCCACTCAGGCGAAGTCCCAGGAAATCGTGCAAAAGGTGATGAAAGGCTTTCAGCACCTTCTCGACATCATCCGCCCGGCGGGCGTGAGCTTCGCCGCGATTTGAGGTTAGTCATGAATCCGAAGGAAACCGGTTCCAAGCTTCTGAAGCACGCGAAGGACATGAAGGATCAAGCTCTCGAGCTCGGCAAGGAAGCCGCCCAGACGGCCGGCACCGTGAAGGACGCGGTGAAGGCCGGCGTGGAAGTCTCCAAAAGCGCGGCCCAGAAGATGCTCAATCCGGACACGATTTCGAAGGGGCTCGACGCGACCTCGAAGGGCGCGAAGATAGCCGCCGACACCGCCCGCATCGCTTCCAAAGGCGTCGATGCGCTAGCGAAGACTTTGGACACTGCCTCGAAAAAGGTGGGCCAGCTAAATGATAAGCTCAAGAAAAAGTGAAGCGCGCCGGTTCGGCCTACTTCCGGTACTAGCCGTCGTCATTCTGATCGCTTGCGTGACGGCCGAGGCGGAGGAGCAGGAAGAGTACGGGCCCAAGCCGAAAAAGCCGCGGCCCAACGCCGCCGCGACCGCGCCGGAGCCGCCCCCGCCCGGCCTTCAGCTCGTCGAGATTTTCTCCGTCGAGCAAAATCCCGGCTCCGGAACTCTCGAGTATCAGACTCCGACCGAGGCCCCCCAGAAAATCCCCTTCGGCTCGGCGAGCGGCATCTACGGTCTCGCGATGGCCTTCAAGGGAGCGCAGCTCCCCGATCAGTACGGCAAGAATTTCAAAGCGGACATGATTATCCAGATGGCGCTGGGCACTTTGAAATCGAAGCTCGAAGTGCAGGTGCCCCAGTTCGGGGCGGCGACCCTCATCGGCCCGGGAGTGCCCGCGGAAAAAGTACGTTATCCCGTCGTCGTGCCCCAGGAAGGGAAATCCAATTTCGCGAAGACGATGGCGCTTCTTCTCTTCACGCTGCCCAACACGCCGAACGAGCTGAACGACGAGCAAAAGCTCCGCAGCACGTTCTTCGCCCAGGCGGGATCCATCGATCTGCGCGCGAGCGGCGGCGCGAAGTTCGTCGACGTGCTTGCCCAGGGAAAAACCCTGCGCTTCAAAATGTACCCGATGGAAATGAGCGTGAACGTGACGCTCGGAACGCCCTTCTCCGCCCAGGCGGGAACGCTTAAGGGCAAGATTCAGATTCCCCTCTACTCCCCGTACGGAAAACCCGCCGAGGAGTTCACCCGCCGGATCGCCGGCGAAAGCCTCGAGGGCACCATCAAGCCCGCGGGCCGCTCCGTCGCAAGCCCTCCCGGCAAATAAACGCTACGGCTTCCATCCCGGAGCATTGAGACACATCCCCGGATAAACCGTGCGGGTCTGAATGTTGCCGATCGGCCCCGGATAAGTCTCGGTCCGAGTCTGCTGTGAGAACCCGCAGGCGTTGCAATCGGTCTCGCACTTTTCCACGCAAACCGGATTCTCGTGCGCGCGGGGCTGTCCTTCCAGTCGTTCCGACTCGTTCCGCAACCAGTTCTGGCATGTTTGAACGCATTCTCTCGTCATTTGCGCCACTGAGCGCTCCTCCGTGAAGATGAATCCCGTCGACGCCGTCACTTGGAGCTCTCTCCACCAGCCGGGCGTGGGATATTGTGCGGCCTGATAGTCGCAACCGTAGGTGACGTCCTGCCCGAGAAAGTTCGTGTTCGGATCGTAAGGATTTCTCCCGTAGGTATCGACGAGAACCTGGTTCAGAGCGCTCGACAGCGGCTCATAGATGAGCCGCTCGATTCCGGCGTAGGTGCAGTCCCCGATGGCTTTGCTCAACTCCGCCACTTTGATCGGAGTGGCCACGACTTCGAACGCTTCTCTCACGGCTCCCGCGGTCGCGTGCGCCCCGAGCTCCGCGACCAATCCGGTGACCGTGGTCAGACAGGCCACCGTCGCCGCATGAGCCTCGTCTCCTTCGGTCCGGATCTCGCTCGCGGCATGGGCGCATTCCTTCAATTTCGCCTGAAGCGAAACACTGGTGCGAAACACTCCGTGAAGCCCGACGGCGGAGAACGCCGAAGTAAGGCACTCATCGATGGAATCCACCGACGAGTACCGGATGCCGTGCTCCCCGCCGGACTCGTGAGCGGCATCGGACGATTCCCCATGTCCCTCGGCGTGACTGCCTTGCGTTTCATCCGCCCGGCCGGTGGTGGCGAGATAACCCAGGATCAAGATAATCATCAATCGGAACGACTTCGTTTTCATATTCCCCCCCAATGAAATCACTAACCGGACCAATCAGTTTTTCGGATAGAGAAGCGTGTACCGGCTGATGGCTCCGGTGATGTATCCATCGCGCCACCGGCCCATGAACGTATCCAAGTCTTCCGTGTACTGGCCGCCCCACTGATTGAAGGTCACGATTCCCGCCGTCGTATCGACGCCGACGACAGTGACCCAATGGGAGCCCTTGTTCGACGTAGACACGTGCACGGGAATCGGCGTGATTCTCAGGCCCCGGGCCTTGGTATCGAGGTTGTAAACGGCGGTGACGAGATTATTGAGAGCCTGGTCGCGCGAGGTGCCGGCGACAATGGACCAGTCCTTACCGGTCTCCTGCTCGAGGTAGTCGCGCAAAGTGTCGTCCCGCGTGCCCGGAGTAAAGTCGGTGCATTCGCGCGCGGCCTGCTCGACCGTGACCGTGTTCCCCATCAGCATCTGAATGACGTTGGCGGCGGCGGTTTGTCCGCAGTAGCCCTCGCCCTTGCTGTAGCCGAACCAACTGTCGCTGTCCGGTTGCTCGTTGCTGATCGTTCCGTCCGGCTGGACGGCGGAAGACGGGATTTCCGGGGCGGCCTCGCTTTCGGGTTCGGGATCCGAGTGACCCCAACCGGCGATGGCCGGCTTTTCAAGCCCGGCGGTTAGAAGGAAAAGTACCGAAAGAACCACACCCAAATTGAATTTCATGACGAACCCCCCTTATCTCTCAGACTACGGGAATGGCCCCCCCCGCCGTACTAATACGATTGTCGCGAAATCCGGGCGCGCGACACGACGCATAACAAGCTGAAATACTAAGCCTTTTCAGGATCGTCCGGAGGCGGGAGTAGCGAACTTTCGAAACCGGAAATGTCCTTGAAAGTATTACAACTATTGAATAATGTGTGCCCCCTATGAGTTCCGGGGATGCCTTCAAGCTCTTCACCTGCACGGCAAACGTCGCGCTGGCGAAAGAGATTTCCGACAACCTGGGCGTCGGCTTGAGCAAAGCCGAGGTCCGGCGCTTTTCGGACGGCGAAATCTTCGTGGAAATTCAGGAAAGCGTGCGCGGCATCGACACCTACGTCGTGCAGCCCACCTGCCATCCGGTGAACGACTCCCTGATGGAACTTCTGATCATGGTGGACGCGCTCCGGAGATCCTCCGCGGGCTCCATCACCGCCATCATTCCTTATTACGGATACGGCCGGCAGGATCGCAAGGTCCAGTCCCGCGTTCCGATCACGGCGAAGCTCGTCGCGGATCTTTTGACAGCGGCCGGAGTCACCCGCGTGATCTCCATCGACCTTCACGCCGGCCAGATTCAGGGATTTTTCAACATCCCCTTCGACCATCTTTTCGCCAAGCCCGTGCTCCTCGATCACATCAGAAAGAATTACAACCTCAACGAAGTCGTCGTGGTATCGCCGGACGCCGGCGGCGTGGAGCGCGCCCGCGCTTACGCTAAACGGCTCGGCTCTGCGCTTGCGATTATCGACAAGCGCCGCCTGCGCCCGAACGAAGCCCAGGCGATGCACCTCATCGGCGAAGTGGAAGGCAAGGACGCCATCATCGTCGACGACATGATCGACACCGCCGGAACGCTCATCCAGTCGGTCCAGGCTTTGCTCGACCACGGCGCCCGCAGCGTGAGCGCCGCCTGCACTCACGGCGTGTTCTCGGGAGCCGCCTACGAGCGCATCACCGCTTCGGTGATCAAGGAAGTGATTTGCACGAACACCATTCCGCTTTCCCCCGCTTTCGCGAAATCGGACAAGGTGACGCGTCTATCGGTCGCGCCGATTCTGGCGGAGACCATCCGGCGCATTCACCACAGGGAATCGGTAAGCTCGCTCTTCGACTAACGAAAATTTTTTAACAGAGGGAACCATGGAACAGACACTGACGGTAGAAACGAGAACCACTAAGGGCAAAAACGAAGCGCGCCGGCTCCGCGCCGCGGGCAAGGTTCCCGCTGTTCTCTACGGCACGGGCAAGAATCAGGACTTGGTCCTCGATCCCCGGGCCGTTACGTCGGCGCTGCTCAGCGAAACCGGCAAAACCAGCATTTTCTCGCTCAAGGGCGGCGGCATGGAAGGCCGCAAAGTCCTCTTCAAGGACTGGCAGGTCGATCCCCTCAGCCGCCGGCTCGTTCACGTGGACCTTTACGAAATCGACCCGAAGAAGAAGCTTCTCGTCACCGTGAAGCTGAACTTCGTCGGCAAAGCCATCGGCGTCGCCGACGGCGGCGTACTGAACATGGTCGAGCGTGAACTGGAAGTCCGCTGCTTTCCCGACAAGATTCCGGCCCACATCGACGTCGACGTGTCTTCCCTGAAGATCGGCGCCTCGATTCACTTGGCCGACATCACTCTTCCGGAAGGCGTGGAAGCTTCGAGCCATCGTAACAACACTCTCGTTACGGTCGTTCCGCCCACGAAGGAAGAAGAGGCCGCTCCGGTCCTCACGCAGGCCGCCGAGCCCGAAGTGCTCACGGCGAAGGCGAAGGAAGGCGAAGAGGGAGCCGCTCCGGCCGCCGACGCGAAAGCCGCCGCGCCCGCGAAGGACGCGAAGCCCGAAAAGAAGTAATCAGACGTGCCGGACGCACCTTTCCTCATCGTGGGACTGGGCAACCCGGGACAGAAATACGCCCAGACCCGCCACAACGTTGGGTTCATGGTGGTCGACGAGCTCGTGCGCCGTTGGGGAGGCTCGGCGGCGGCGAAGTTCGGCGGAGAGCTGTTTAGTTATCCGGAAAAGCGCGCACACCTGCTGAAACCGCAGACGTTCATGAACCTCTCCGGAGAGTCCGTGCAACCGGCGGCGGCGTTCTTCAAAATCCCGGTGGATACCCACTTGATGGTCGTGGTCGACGACATGGATACGCCCGTGGGCCAGCTCCGCATGCGAAAGGCCGGAGGGGCCGGCGGGCAGAACGGGCTGAAGAGCCTCATCGAGCGCCTGGGTTCGGAAGCTTTCCCCCGAATCAGGATTGGAATAGGCCGGCCCGCGCCGGGAGCGGCGACGGGACACGTGCTCGGCAAGATTCCGAAGTCGGAGGAAACGCTCTTCTCGGAAACCATCCTGCGCTCGGCGGACGCGGTGGAAGCCTGGATGGCTAGGGGAATCGACATCGCCATGAACGAGTTCAATAAGAAGAAGGAAAAGGAAGAAGAAAAATGAGCTTGAGATGCGGCATCGTAGGGCTTCCCAACGTCGGTAAGTCCACTCTTTTCAACGCCCTCGGCTCCGCCAAGGCGGAAGCGGCGAACTATCCCTTCTGCACCATCGAGCCGAACGTCGGTATCACGGTGGTTCCGGACCCCCGGCTCGATTCCATCGCGAAGATCGTGAAGCCCCAGAGGGTGACCTACGCGGTCACCGAAATCGTCGATATCGCCGGCATCGTTAAGGGCGCCTCCAAAGGGGAAGGCCTGGGAAACAAGTTTCTCCAGCACATCCGCGAAGTGGACGCCATCGTGCACTTAGTGCGCGCCTTCAACAACGACGACATCGTCCACGTGGACGGCAGCGTCGATCCGGCGCGCGACATCGAGGTCATCAACACGGAGCTTCTCCTCGCCGACCTCGAAACGCTCCAGAAGCGTATCGACAAGGATCACCGGCTCGCGAAAACCGGCGACAAAGAGACCAAGAAGAACATGGAAATCTTCGAGGGACTCAAAGCGCACATGGACAAGGGCAATCCCGCGCGCACCTACCCGCTCGATGCGGCGGACAAACCGCGCCTGCAGCCGCTTTTTCTTTTGACCAATAAGCCCGTGCTCTACGTCGCCAACTCCCGAGGCACGGACGACGAGAAAACGTACGTCCAGACCGTGCAGGAAATCGCGAAGAAGGAAGGCGCCGTCTCGCTCGTGCTCGATTGCGCGCTCGAAGCCGAGATCGCGAGCCTCCCCGAGAGCGAGCGCGGAGAGTTTCTTTCCGGCATGGGCCTGGAAGAGCCTGGGCTCCACCGTTTCATCCGTTCCACTTTCGATCTGCTCGGGCTCGCCACCTATTACACCGCCGGCGAAAAGGAAGTCCGCTCCTGGACCATCCACAAGGGCATGAAGGCTCCGCAAGCGGCCGGAGTCATCCATACGGATTTCGAGCGCGGCTTCATCTGCGCGGAATGCTACAAGGCCGAGGACCTCTTGCGGCTCGGCTCGGAAGCGAAGATCCGGGAAGCCGGCCTCTACCGCCAGGAAGGCAAGGAGTACGTGGTCCAGTCGGGTGACGTGCTACTATTCCGCTTCAATGTCTGACCGGATTCACATCAGCGGTTTCACGATAGTCCGAAACGCGACGTTGCTCGCCTATCCCTTCCGGGAGTCGATCCGGTCGCTCCTTCCTCTCGTCGATGAAATGGTCATCAACGTCGGCGATTCCGACGACGACACGCTCGCCCTTTGCGAGGAGCTTCAGAGTCACGCGCCCCAGAAAATCCGGCTCCTCAGAACCGTGTGGACCCGGGAAGCCCAAAAAGGCGGCTATCAGCTCAAAGCCCAGACGGACGCGGCCATCCGCGAGTGCCGGGGCGAATGGTGCTTTTACCTGCAGGCCGACGAGGTCCTTCATGAGGGGGACGCTTCCCTCGTCCGTCACGCCATCGAGCGCGCGGAAAGAAGCGACAAAATCGACGGAGTGCTGTTCGACTGGGTTCACTTTTACGGCGGTTACGGCTTCACCATCCAGGGCCGCAACTGGTACCGCCGCGAGTGCCGGCTCTTCAAGAGCGGCCGGGGCATCGAAGCGTTCCGGGACGCGCAAGGGTTTCGGAAGCGCGGAAAGCGCGTGAAGGTGATTGCGAGCGGCGCGCGGGTTTTTCACTACGGCTACGTGCGCACGCCCCAGGGGCTCCGCACGAAATCCGAGCAGATGTCCCAATGGTGGGGCGAAGGCCCCTCCGACCAGACGGATCTGGTCCGCCACGTCGGGCTGAAAGCATTCCGGGGCACACACCCGAAAGTGATGGCGGAGCGGGTAGCCGCCGGCGCGCCCTTCGATCCGAAGCTCTGCCCACGCCGCTGGGACAAGGCGGAGATCAAGAACGCCCTTACGCTTTTTTGGGAAAAGATTTTTCCGTTCCGGCTGGGGGAATTCCGCAATTATGAGCTCGCGCGCACCTGATTGGGTCGTCGTCGACGATTTTCTGGAAGAGCCGGACGCCGAGCGCGAGCGGGCGGTGAAGAGCCGCTTCGAAGTCTCGGGCGATTCCCCGGTTCGCCGATTTATTTTCGACCCGCCGAAAGGTCTAGCCGAGGATTTGAAAATCGCCACCGGCGCCGACGAGATCACGAACATCGGCTGCCGCTACCATTTCTATCCGGCGAAAGACGCGGAGCTGGTGAAGAAGATCCATGCGGATCGGGGCCACTGGGCCGGTGTCGTCTATCTGAACCGCGAGCGCGAGGGGGAGCGGGGCAACGCCTTCTATCATCACAAGGCTACCGAGCTCGATCGCGTGCCCTCAATCACCGATCTCGCTTTTCACGCCCTCGAGCGGAAGATGACTCCCGCGGAGCTTGTCCAGGCCATCTCCAACGACAGTTTCAACCCCGGCGCCTGGAACCTCGATGGCGAGGTCTCTCTTCGTTACAACCGGCTGGTGGTTTTCCCCGCCCGGAGGTTTCACTCCCTCGGCGATGTTTGGGGCACTACCCCCGCCGATTCCCGGCTTACCCTCAACTTCTATTTCGAAGCCCACTAAGTCCTCCTCCCATTCAGGCCCGCTGAAACCCTAGAATGAGATCGAGAATGAGTCTGAGAATGAGTGAGGGGCAGGTGCGTGCCTTTTCACTCATTCTCAGACTCATTCTCGATCTCATTCTAAATTCCGATCGGCAGGGCCCGCGACGGCGCCACGGACACAAAATAAGACCGGGGCGAGTGGTGCAACCTCGCCCCGGTCCGGTAAGAAATTTGGTTGGCTGTTAGGTGAGCGCTTTGGTGAGTATCGGCACCTGTAGTTCGTTTGAGGTTTCCCTAATCCCTTTGGGTCCTCGACTTCCGAGTCCCCTCGCCTTTTCACTAGAGCAATACGGATGCCAACCCTAAACGGGCTCGGAACCCCTAGTTCGACGTGGTTCAGAGTCGAATTGACACCGAGATCCCGGGGGAAGGTTCGAATCGATCGGGAAATTAATTCCGAAGGAACGCGCGGAAGGGTTCCGCGCGGGGAGAATGGAGAATCGGGTCGGCGATATCGTTGTGTCCGTAACCGCCGATTTCCGTCAAAACGGCCTGCCCGTGCGGGAAAGCAGCCTGCAGCCGCCGGCTCTGCTCGATGGGAATCATCTCGTCCGCCTCGCCATGGATGAGATGGGTTGGGGCCGAAATGGCCCCGACGTAGGAAAGAGACGGAAAAGGGTCCTTCATGAGAAACCGAACGGGCAGAAAGGGGTAGGCATGGGCGGCGACATCCAAGGCCGCCGAAAAGGCCGAAATGAGCCCAAGCTTTTCCACGGGCTTTTTCGAGGCCAGGTAGCAGGCGACTCCCGAGCCGAGACTCTCTCCGACGACCCAAATCGGCACGTGAGTCTGGGCTACCCCTTCCTCGTAGGCCCGCTCGGCGAGAGCAAAAATGGTCTCCTGGGTCGGCTCGCCTGGCTTTCCCCCGTAACCGGGGTACTCGACGAGGATGAGCCCCACGTCTTCGGGCACCACGCGGGCAAACCAGCTGCGGTCGAGGGCTTCTCCCGCGTTTCCGTGAAAGAAGAGAAGCAACGCCCTCATTTTTCCCGCGGGCCGCAGATATCCGAGAAACTCCCCATCCTTCGCAACCCAGGGAAGAAAGTCGCCGTCGCCCTTTCGCTCGGTGTCCACGTGGCTCGGAAAATACTGGAGAGAGCGCTGCCGGAGATAAACGAAAGCGAGCAGGAGCGGATAAAGAAGCGCTAGGCAAAGCAGGATTCTCAGAACGGACATCAAGCGGGGATGAGCCCTTCGGAGCGCATCCAACGCACGTAATCGAGCACGCCCTCCCGCAGATTGAATCGGGCGGAAAAGCCAAGGCGTTCGCGCGCGAGCGTGGTGTCGGCTTGGGTGTTGCCCTGATAGGTCGCCGAATCGTACGGCATTGGGAAATATTCAGGCTCGAGTCTCGTGCCGAGAGCGGCGTTAAGAGCATCCACCAAATCATTGAACGTGGAGCCGATTCCGGTGCCCACGTTGTAGACTCCGTTCGGGGCTTCGAGAGCTTTCAAGTTCGCCTCGACGACATCTTTCACGTAAACGAAATCCCGAATCTGCTCGCCCCATTCGAACAGACGCGGCCTTTTGCCCGCGGTCATCTGCTGGGCGAGGTGCCACACCATCGAGGCCGCCCTTCCCTTGTGGTGCTCCCTCGGGCCGTAGACGTTGAAGTAGCGAAGGCCCACGATCCGCATGTCGCCGTAATGTTCCGACGCAATCCGATCCATCTCGAGCTTCGAGCGGCCGTAAGCGGTGAGCAGCTGCTTCGGCTGATCTTCCTTCATGGGCGTCGTGCCGTTTCCGTAGAGACCGGCCGTCGACGCGTAGACGAGCTGCTTGCCGCCGGCGCGCGCGATTTCCAAAACATTGCGGAAACAAGCGAGGTTTCGTTCCCAAACTTCGGAATCGCTGGGGTGCCTGGGATCGGTGATGTCGCCATGGTGGAAGACGGCGTCGAACGCGCCCCATCCCTCGGGCTTTTTGGTCATGTCCCAGTGGCGAATTTCCGAGCGGACCCCTTCGAGATTCTGCTTCGCGCCCGTGGAAAGGCTATCCACGGCAACGACCGCGTGACCTCGCTCTTCCAGAGCGCGGACCAGATTCGATCCGATGAAACCGGCTCCGCCGGTGACCAAAACTCGCATTGGCCCGCATTCTAGGCGCGGAAAGCCCGGTTTGGGAAGCCCCGCCGCGCTTAGCGGCCGCCGCCGAAGAAGGTCATGACCGAGGTCGCAAGTCTGCGCCAAGGGCTGTTTCGCCCGTGGCAGGGGCCGTCAGCCGGGGCTTGCGCGACGCTCGCCAAACGAGGGTCGTTCTGCGATGGAACCGCCGCCGGTTCGAAATAAGCCTCGCGAACTCCAGCCAGCGCTTTCATCGCATTGTAGGCCACGCCGATTCCCGTGATGTCATAGGTCAGCTCGTTCGTACGGTCGAATGAGTTGACGATGGGAATCATGAGATCTTCGGCGGTCCGCATCTTCATATACGCTTGAAGGTCTTCGAGGCTTCTTCCGGCCCTTAGCTTTTGCCGGCTCGCCACCGTCGCGATGACGTTGTCGATGACGGGTTGGAAGTGCTGAGTAATCAGCCCGATGATTTCCGCATTCGTATGATCGAATCCAGAGCGAATCGTGAGGGGCTTCGCGAGCCTGGCCGAATCGTAAGCTTCCTCAGTGGCCTTTTTGTTCACCAGAAGCGGCAGGTTCCATTCTCCGTCCCAACGCTCCACTCCGGGACTCCCGTAGACGGCATCCACACCGTCCCGAATCAGAGCACGGCCGACCGCGATCGAAAGCAGAGATTCCCAATTCTCCGTTTGAGCCAGACTCCCGCGCCGGACCAAACCATCGAGTTCCCCGAGAACCTGCCCGTGCACCTGCGCCGCCGAGACGGGACGTTCGGGGATCAAAGAGTTTCTCGCTTCCGCGATTTTTTCCATCAGGCGGCCGTCGTTGGCAGCCAGCAACGCCTCTTCGGCGGCGGGAAGCTTGAAGCTGGCTTGCGCTTCCTTGTAGTCGGTGAACTTGAGCTCGCCGTACTTGTCCATCAAATCAACGAGGTTCTTCAAGGCCGAGTTACGAGCCTGCATCGTCATCGAAAGCTCTCTCATGTGATTGCCCTGCATTTCGATCGAGATGCCAGGACCACTGATGGTCGGCCCGTTTTTGCCTAGCCGATCGAAGTTTCCCTGTCCTTGACTCAGCCTAGCGCGAAGGTCTGCGAGATCGAGGGGCGAGTTTTTCGGCGCGCTGAACGTGGACTCGTAGTAACGGCGCGCGCGCACGAAGTTCGCGGCATCGGTCGCGGGATTTTCGTTTCCGTAACGTTTGTGAAAATCGATCATTGCCTGGCGTGCGTCGAGAAACGCCGGTTCCTGGGAGAAGTCGGATTGATTTTCCAGGCGCCAGCTGTGGTAGGCCATTCCGTACAGCCTGTCGTACTTCGCGAAGATTTCGACATTGCGAACGTATTCTCGCGCGGCCACCAGAGGAATTCCCGCCTCGCGAAGCTTGTTCACGAGAGTGTCATCCGCCAGCGCATTGGCGCACACCACGGCGAATACGCCGACCAAAAACCTCTTAATTATTTGCACCACGAGTCTCTCCCACTCCAAGCCTTCCCCCCTATTTGCAACGCGGATGCCGGGGAAAATTCGCCGATTCGGGAGTATTCTGCGGCCCCGGAATTACCCAAATATATGAAATCATGACGTTAATAGGCCGTCCGTGCGGGCGCGAGGGGGAAAAGCCGATACGTAGAGGAAGCCGTGTACCTCTCCATCCAGAAATTCGCGTACTTAGTTCTGATGCTCGGGGCGTCGTTCGCCTTCGCCGACGACCCCTACGCGCCCATCAAACGCTACGTTCTCGACAACGGGCTCACCGTGATGCTCGCGCCGAGCGGCAACGCGAAAACCGTCGAAGTGGAATTGAAAATCCAAGCCGGATGGGGAGCCGAGACCCGCGGCAACCAGGGCGCCGCCCGCCTGGTCGAGCGTGCTTTCTTGCGCGACGAAACCCGCGGCGGCGAGCAAACGTTTCAGCACCGCGTCCGCGAGGCCGGCGGCGAAGCAAGCGGTTCCACGGGAGCCACCTCCACGAGCTTTTACGCATCGGTTCCCTCGAACCGGGGTATCTGGGTACTGAACGAGTACTCGATGCTGCTGGCGGAAAGAACGCTCAGCGCGGAATCCGTGAACAAGGCCCGCGCGGAACTTCTGCTCGAGCTCGGAGAGCCTCACTCGCTCGTGCAGACTTTTCTGGAAGGACTTCTGCCGACGACCTCGCGCGGCCCCGATTTTTTTCAAACTGAGTTCCGAATCAAGACGTCGATGAAGTCCGACCCGGACAGCCTCCGCCGGGACTTGCGCGGCCTGACCGTGGAACAGGCGAACGTTTATCTCAAGACCTACTACCGGCCGAGCAACGCCGTGCTTTTGGTCGCGGGACCCTTCAAGCAGGAGGCGACGCTCGCCTTCATCCGGGAGACCTTCGAGGGACAGAAGAGCGATCCCAGAATCGTCGCGCCGACTCAGGAAGTGGTGCCGCGGACCGAGCCCTATTTCCGATCGCGGGTCGCCGACCGGGACTCCCGCATTTCGGTCGGAACGAAATTCTGGAACATCACCGCGGAAGACGAGATGGTGCTGAAGGTTTACTTCGAGTACCTCGCCAACCGGCTGACGAAGCAGCTCAGAAACGCTCACGGGCAAGCTTACGGCGCGGAAGCGACCGTTTGGGTCGACGACCGCCGCTTCGGATATGCCCTCGTAAGTTTTCAGTCGCCAAGCCAGCATTTCCGTCAGCATCTGGAGAGCGTGCGTGCGCTCGTTCAAAGGGAAACGATGGAGGGAGACCTCACCAACGAAAGTCTCATCGCGGCTCACGACGTCTTCAGCCGCTACATGGATCTCATCCAGAACGACGCCGAAACGATGGCCCGGCTCGCCTCACGCCTTTACTCGTTTCAAACGGTATATAAGACGAGCGAGACGCCCTACCAGGTTTTCGAGAAGCTGACTCCCGAGAAGTTCCGCCAGCAGCTGCGGGGCCTCTTCCATCCGAGAAAGGAATACCTTTCGCTCGAGGAGCCGCCGCTCTACTTCCGGACCGAATCGACCCTGATCTATTTGTTCGCGATTCTTCTCTCGATTCAGCTATGCCGCCGGCGTTACCTGGGCGAGTTCGAGTACACGACGATTCGTTATGTCCGTAAGATAAAATACCAACCCGTCATCACCATGGTATTGACCCTCGGCTTCGTCGCGGTGTTGTGGACCGCTTCCCAGCTATCCGTGCTCGTAGCGTGGCTCTTCATTCACTCGTCCATGATCCAAAGCACGTTTCTGCTGAGCCAATACCTCCAGGGCGCCGTGGGCGTCTTTCTCCTGGTGAGCGGAGCGCTTTCGTACCTGTGCCTCATTCCGCGCAAGATCATCCTCACGGACCGAAGCCTGCTTCTGAAAAGCATGAGCTACGCTTCCAGACGAATCGATCTGCTGACGATCCGGGATATCTCCGTCCTTCGTCCCCACCAGCTATTCACTCACCACATGTGGACCAGACGGACGTTTATCGCCCACTGGACACCCTGGCGACGGGGAGTGCTCATCCGCCTCGAGACCGGTCACGCCTACTATCTGGGCTTCCGGGACGCCGCCAAAGTCGCTGAAGAGATCCGCGCGGTCATGCGTACGCGGGATAGTCATCCGATACACGACGCCGCCTAGCTTTCGAACTGAGAATGAGAGCGAGAATGGGTCTTAGAATGAGTGAGGGGCAGGTGCGTGCCTTTTCACTCATTCTAAGACCCATTCTCATTCTCGCTCTCTCTTAGGCCCCCCTGCTTGACTAACTCCGTTCGTGACCCGACCCTTACTCCATGAAAGTCTTCTTTGGGGCAGCTATTCAGGGAGTGCAAAACCGGGGAGAACGGGCCGATGTCTACCGCCATCTACTGGACGCCATCAAGGGACTCGGCCACACCGTCGTGACCGAGCACTCCGCCGCGAAAGACTATGCCAGCACGCTGATCGCTCTCGAGACCACTTACGGCGAACTGCCGAAGGACGATTTCTCCCGGCGAGTCTCGGTCCGAAACAAGATGATAGAGGGGGTGGAAGGCGACATCGGCGCCGCCATCTTCGAAGTATCCACTCCGAGTCTCGGCACGGGCATCGAGATCGCACACGCTTACCTCAGGCCTCGGCTTGGCCTCAAAGTCATACCGGTGCTCGCCCTCTACCAGAAGGGATACTGGCCGCATCATCTATCGACGATGATCCGGGGCATTTCGGGCGAGGCCGTGCCTCATTTTCATTTGGAAGATTACGAGCGGGTGGAAGAGACAGGGGAGATTTTACGGCGGTTCTTCACGGATCGCGTCCGATGACGTTGATGGACCACCGAACGAGCTGACCGTTGCCCGTGCCGCCGCCGAAGTTGGTCTGCGGCTGGGAGTCGAATACCTTCAAAGTCCAGTTCCCGCTGGAATTTTCTCCGTAGTAGGCGTTGGAGAGCATCACCTGGTCCGTGAAACCGGAGTCGAACATCGCGCCCCGCGGGTTCAGCACGTTCACCACCGTTCCCGACGGGGAAGTAAGCCTGAGCCCGATGTCCCCGTTACGCTGGGTGGTGATCGTCACCTTGATCTGAATCGACTCAATCTTGAAATTCGACGTCACGTTGATCGTGGAGTTGATGCCCGTGGCGTTGTTGTCCGGGATGACCTGCGCCGTGGTGTTGTTGAAGAGCCACACGTCGTTCGCGCAAAATTCCGTTTCCGGGCAAGTGTTGCTCTTCGTTACGGTCTGTTTCAGCGGTCCGAAAGTACTAACGTAACCGGCCGCCGCCCGAACCGCCGCGTTCGCGTCGATTGAGCCGAGGCCGTAACGGGGATTGAACTTGAAGCCCGCCGCGTTGGTAACCCACGCGTCTTCCATGACCACGTTCGTTCCGTTGACGGCGAGCATGATCGGAGCCTGCGTAGGATCCGGTTGCTTCGCGGTGGTCGCCAGAAGGTGGCGGACATCGCGCCAGCCGAGGTTCGGGTTCACCGAAAGCATGAGGGCGACCGTGCCGGTCACGTGGGGGGCCGCCGAAGAGGTTCCGTTGAAACCGGAAACGTAGTTACAGCTCGCGTTGCCGCCTCCCCCGCCTTCGAACGCGTTCGTTTTCGAGGAAGACTTCGAATAGCCGTTGGAGCAGCCCGCCTCGTCGGTCGTGACGATGGCCGGATCGTCGTCGCCGAACTCACCGCCCGGGGCCGACACGAAGACATTGGCTCCGGCGGAGGAGTACGACGAATGCGTGCCCTTCGCATTCAGCGCTCCGACGACCGTCATCCAGGGAACGGCGTTGTCTTCCTCGTGGTTCGCCGAAAGGGAGCGCGCCACGACCACGGTCTTTCCGCCCCCATCGAGTCCTTGAACGCCGACGACATAGGAGTTACCGGCGGACTTCACGTACAGAGAGCCCTTGCCGGCCCGCTGATTGGTGACTCCGTAGATGAGCTGATTCACCAGGGTGTTCGCGATGGGAATGAGTGCGAGCTGGCCGTACCCGTAGCTGTAATTGAACGCATCGTAGCGGGCGGTGGGAGCGTCGGAATCGGACGCCTGGTCCACTTCAATCAGCGTCTGGTCCACCTTGGGATCCAGGGCCGCCGTCAAATAATTCGTACCCGCGATTTTTGCTTCCGGAGCCACGCCCCGGACGCCAATGCCATTCCATCCCTTGGCGGCGATGATTCCCGCGACGGCGGTACCGTGATTGCCGTTCGTCGTGTTCTGCTTGATCGGGTCGCCGAAGAAGGGATCGGGCAGCAGATAGTTCTTCGATTTTCCGGCGGCCACGTTGGGCGCCAAATCCTCGTGGGAGAGCTGAAGGCCTTCGTCGCTTACCATCACCGTGACTCCGGAACCGAAAGCGCCGAAGCGGTGGGCTTCCTTCGCCTTGATGTCTTTCCCGGCAAGACCCGCGTTGGCCGCGAAAGCGGTCTGCCCGGAGTTCTCGAGAGCCCACTGGTGCTGGGTGAAAGAGTCGCCGGAAACCTCCACGTCGAAGCTCGCCTTCTTTTCGCCCGAAGGCCCGGCGGCCGTGACGATGATGCCGCTGAGCTTCGCCGACTCCGTCGGCGTTCCGGAAATCCTCCCCGTGGCGCTGTCGATGCTCATCCACGAGGGTTGATTGGAAATCGAAAAAGAATTCTGGTCCATCGCCTGAAAAGTGGGCTGGTAGAGAAACGGGAAGTCCTGCTTCGCGGTGAGCGCGCCGAGAGCCTGAGGAACGAGCGCGTCGCCCTTGATGATGGTTTCCTTCTTACAGCCGAGGGCCGCGCAAAGAACCAGCATCGCAATGAGAAAACGAAACTTCATTGAACTTCCTTACTTCCTGAAAGGGCTTATTGGGCGTTTCGGCGTTCGGCGATCATCTCGAGGTCGGCTTCCACGACGCGGCTATCTTTTCTCAAGGCGGTCAGTAGCTGAGTGAGAGTCAATTGGGTGGGCTGACTGCTTTGATAGATCGCAAGATTGAGCCTCACGATCGATCGGACCAAATCCATGGAGTACTCACTGGAGAGATCGGGCACGCTGGCGGCGGCTTTCAGCTGGACGGACAGCTTACCGGTGAGCACGACGAGGTTGCCGGTGCGCGCCTCGAAGGCGACGGGCAATGCCCCTTTCGGAAAATTCTCCGGAGCGACTCGGACGAAAGCAAATCCGTTCCGGCGCTCCAGCACATCCATTCCGCCCGCGGCGTCTTCAGTGACGGCGGCGACGTTACCCAGCCACCGGAGCGTCCTTCTCGAGGTGATGAAAATTTCTTCCGGGGCCGGCGGCGCATTGATGCCGAGACGGCTTTCGCGGTCTTCGTCCTTCAGCGGAGGGACTTCGGCGATCCGCTCCCCCGGCTTCACGTTGATCTCGGTCTTCACGGATTGAACTTCCCGCTCACGGGGTCCCGGGACCGCTTTGTCCTGCTTGTCGAAAAGAGTTCCAGCGGGGGCGGACGGCCGCGAAGAGGCCACTTCCTTGGAAGCGGAATGGTGGTAGGTCAGGCCGACGGCCAGCGCGACAACCAAACAAACCAGAATGAGATAGCGGCGTAGCATCTATCGGAATCCAACCTAAGCAAGGGCGGGCAGGTAAGGATCATTATAGGGCGCGGGCGGGGGGTCGGTCAAAAAATGGAAGTCATAACTATTTGAATTAATAGCATAATGTCCGCTCAAAGGTTGTTCAAGGGTGTAGCGGAGATGCTCAGATTTTCACAATCGCCGGAATGATTGAACAATCAGGGAACGGCGTCGAAGCAGGCTTTGTTTTGGAGGTGGGAACGCAGCAGTCCGGGCTCCTGGTCGCCCGTGCCGTATAGCTCGCGGCGCAGGCACTCGTGGAGCGCCTCGCGCTCCGGTTGGGAGAGCTTTTCTCCCGGCGGCATCTTTTCGTAGTCGACGACGTAGTGTCTGGTGAGCGGCTTCTGGCTGGTCGGTTGCTTCACCTTCGCGCTGGGATAGTTGAGCACCCCCCGCTGGCTTCCGTCGTGGCAGTTCTGGCAATTCATCGCCTTTGCGATGACTTCGAGCCGCTTCTCGTCGGTCACCTTTCCGCCGGCGCAGCTGAGCATGAAATCTTTCGTGCGCGTCTTCGCATCGACGGGGCCGAGACCCGGACCGTAGTCGTCCATGTTCAGGCCGTCGTACTTGAGATCGGTGTGATCGCCCATCAGCTGATTGACGAGCTTCACGTTCGCTCCGAAGCGTTTCTCGTCGAAATCGGCGCGATCGGGCTCGATGGGAAGCAGCGGCGTCTTGTGGCACTGGTAGCAGTTCTCGAGCCTGCCCTTTTGATCGAGCCGCGTGCTGAGCTGTATGCCCTTGTTGGTGCGGATTCTCCAGAAGTCCTTCATGCGGGCCCGGGGAGCATCGAGGGGCTTTCCCGTCGCCGGATCGGTCTTCTGAACGGAAACCACGGAGAACGCGTTCGGCAGGTCCTCGTCCTTGTCGGTGCGGAGCGCGAACTGCAGATAGCGATCGAAGTCCTTGCCCGGAATGTAGACGAAGAAACGGCCGAGCGCCGACGTCTGGTCGGGAGCGGGAAGATGCTGGGACTTGTATAGGAAAGTGATCCACTTGAGTTTCGGATCGGTTTGCTTCGCGTTCAGCTTTTCGACGTAGGCGAGCGCCTTCTCGAGTGCGGGCCCGTCGGCCATGTCGCCGACCCACGAGAGAAACTCCTGGTCTTTCAGTTCCGCCGGGATGTCGAGGAATTCCGGAAACGGAACCTTCGTCAGATAATCCCGGTCGGTTCGTTCGAGGCCCATCGTGTGCGCGGGCTGAAAATCCCACCAGCGGGCTTTGGCGAAACGGGCGAGGGGCTGCACGCAAGCACGGATGGCCGGCGCGGCCGCGAGCACCGTTTTACAGGACTCCACTGTCTCGACGACGGGGTTCACGACGAAGACACGGAAATCGCCGTTGAAGAGTCGGGCCGCCTGGTCTTTCGCCCAGTCCCGCCACTCGTCTTTTCCCTTCGGACAAGCCGGATCGGCGACGGAGGAAACCGCCACGAAGAGACCAAGAATTAAGGGGAAAACCCGTGTCATGGGGGTGTTTAAATAGCATTTTATGCTATACCGGGTCAAAGCATGGCACGCCTGGAACGAGAACTACTGGAAAAGACTGGAGCCGTTTACACGCAAGCGGGAATCCTCGCCGCGAGAAAACAGAGCTGGAAAGCGGTCCACGCCATCGCCTCCCGCATCCACCCCGGAATGGCCGAGGAAGAAGGCCACGAAATCGCCCGCGAGGTGATCGGCGCTTTGTGCGGTAACAAAATGTGGCACAAGCCTCATGTCCGCTTCGGAAGGAACACGCTCCTCTCCTACGGCTCGCCCTCGGAGCCCGGCGTGGTGCTCGCCGACGACGACGTTTTCTTTCTCGATATCGGTCCCGTGTACGAGGGTTTTGAAGGGGACTGCGGAGCGACCTTTCAGGTGGGACAAGATCCCGAGCACTCCCGGATGATTCGAGACGCCCGTACGATTTTCGCCCGCGTGAAACACAAGTGGGCGACCGAACGAGTGACCGGCGAAGCTCTCTACGAGTACGCGAGAAAGGAAACGGAGCCCTTCGGCTGGAAGCTGACTCTCGAAGAGGCCAACGGCCACCGCCTATCGGATTTTCCTCACGCGATCTATTTCAAGGGCGGGATTTCGGAGCTGGGTTTCGCGCCGGCCGCTCACCGGTGGGTTCTGGAAATTCAGATCCGCCATCCGGAAAAAGATTTCGGCGCCTTCCACGAAGATCTTCTTATGGAAGACGCTTCGGCCGATCCCTTCGCGGGACCTATCTGAATCACGTCCGGAGTTCCCGGGCGGGCTTTCCACTAACGAAAAAACACCGGCCCGGGATAACTCCGGACTTCTGGGAAATTACTTCGTCCGCCGGGTGCAGCTGATCTTCTGGTACCAGGTGTCACCCGAGCCGTACGCGCGGGCGTAGCCGTGCGTGTAGCCGGTGTTCTTGAACAGAACGAGGTCGACGTACGTGTAGCCGTCGCCATCGCCGTAAAGCAGAATGCGATCGTCCTTCATGCGAAGGTCGCCGCCCTGATCGTTGAGGATCGTCATGGTGGGGCGGTATCCGTTCTTCAGCGTATTCGGAGTGACGAGAATCGGTTCCGATTCCTCGTGGCCGAGGTTCAGAAGCGTCGCGCGCTTGGGCGTCGCGAGATTGCGGATCGCGAACTTCACGGTGACCGTCTGATTGTTTTCCTTCGCCTTGCAGGTGAAATGATCCGCGCCGAACGCGGAGTAACCGAACGCCAATGCCAACATCAACAAAGACCGCATGAGACCTCCTCAGTGTTTGGGAGGATCTAGAAACGCGTGACGCGTTCGGTCAACGAGGCGTTTGGTTTGCGTTAACAATTCGATCAGGGGGCCTGGCTGAGGCGATAAACGACGACGTTTTCCTCGGAGAGAGAGCCCGTGGGCAGGTAGATTTTTTCCCAGCGGCCTTTGGTAAGCGCAAACGGCTCTCCGCTGTCGGCTTGGCCGACGAAGAAGCAGGCCACTTGTTTCGGGCAGAACTGATAAACGTCCAGGCGAGACCAAACGTCCTTCTCGTGGCGCGCGGGCTCGGGGCACTTTCCCGGAAAGTAGGGACACCCCATCGGCGCATCCACCGACCACAGCGGACTACCCAGCTTCGCGGCGGTGACGTAGCCCGCATTCTCGTCGATGGCGAAAAGGCGCGGCTCTCTCGCTTCCTGAACGGCGACGGAGGAAATCGCTCTCGCCGCCGCCATCCCCTCGCTATAGGGCCGAAAGAGATCCTCGAATTGAGCTACGACGCCAAGAAAGAGCGAAGCGCCGAGAAGCCCGTAAACCGAGCGGCGGATCCACAACTTCCTCCAATCGGCGGTGAGCCCGAGCAGCGCCAGCCAAAGCACGAAAAGCGCGCCGCCATGTCTCGCGGAAGCAGCCCCGTCCACCCGCCACAGAAAAAGCAGCACGAAAGGTATCGACGATAAAATCAGCGCGAGCCTCGCCCTCGCGGAAACTACGGCCAGCGCGAGCCCGAAGGCCGGAATGCCGAAGATGCCTAGCCGCCATTGAGAGGGAACGGCGAGCATGGAAAGGGAGGTGCCGAGCCGATCGATCCAGCCGGGCAGCTTCACCCAGTCTTTCGCCGGAGAAACGCCGAGCGCGGGCCAAAGATAGAGCGTGAGAAGCGCAAGCGCGCCGCCCACCCAGGCGAAATGCCGGTGAAACTTGCCGTGGAGCCCGCGGAAAATCGCCCAGCCGATTACCGCGAAGCAAAACGTCACGTGCACGAGGCAGCTCGCCGCAAGAAGCATTCCCGCCGGCTTCGCTTTACCCCGTCTATCGAGATCGATTCCGGCGAGCAGGAAAAAAATCCCCCACCCGTAAAGGCGGGCGAAGCTCGCGTACTCGTAACCAAGCAGGTATCCGAACGCCGCCAGCAGCGCGAACCGAAACGGGAGCAGGTTCGAAAGAAGGAGCCAGCCGACGGCAAGAGCCGAGCCGGTCCAGGAAAGCCAAAACAGCGCGGATGGAAACGCGGCGGGCATCAGCTTCGCCCACGGCCAGATCCATAGATAAAAGAGAGGGCCCGCCCCTTCGGTCGCGGAGCGGAAAAAGAGCTCGCCCAGGGAATCGGAAGTTCGGGCGATGAGCCAGGACTGAGCCTCGGCCCGCCACGGCTCGTGGAAATAGGCGACGAGAAGGCTCGTGAGCACCCATCCCCCGAAGGCTCGCAATCCGGGCTTCATTAAGGAGAAGGATAGTAGATAAGAGCCCGAGGACGAAGGATTAACGTTGTCAGAATCGCGGGGTCCACGGCAGTATGTGTCACCATGGAATACCTAGTCGAGTCCTGGAGTCTGTGGGTCATTCTTCTCAGCGCGTTCATCATCGGATGGGCGGCGGAAGCGGCGCAAACCTTCATGTCCCGCGCCCTTGCCCTCACCCTTCTCGCCTGGCTCCAGACCCTTCCTGAGTTCGCCGTCGAAGCCAGCATCGCCTGGAACCGGCAACAGGATCTGATGATCGCCAACCTCACGGGTTCCCTTCGCCTGCTCGTCGGTCTCGGCTGGCCCATGATTTTCTTCGTCCACTACTTCGCCCACATGCGCCGGAACAAAAAGCCGAAGCGCGAAGTGAAAATCTCTCTCGACGAGTCGGATTTCCTCGGCGTCATTTTCCTCTTCATTTCAATTCTCTATTTCATCGTAATCGTCGCGAAGGGTTCGCTCACCTGCGTCGACTCGATTTTCCTCGTCCTCATCTACGGCGTCTATCTGGTGCTCGCCTCCCGCATGCCGGTGGAGGAGGAAGAAGACGAAGAGGACATGCCTGTGGTCGCCCGCAAGGTCGCCCAGATGAAGGGCTCCACCCGTGTCGCCGCAGTAGTGTTGCTGTTCATAGTCGGTGGAGTGGGCCTCTATCTGGCCGCCCATCCCTTCGTGGAGACGTTGAAGAAGTGGTCGATCGCCGCCGGCATCAGCACGTTCGTGTTCGTGCAGTGGCTCGCGCCGTTTCTCTCCGAGTTCCCCGAGAAGGTGACGGCGTTCAACTGGGCCCGGCAGCCGAAAAAAGCTCCCATGGCTCTCATGAACATGGTCAACAGCAATATCAACCAGTGGACCATGCTCGCCGCGATGATCCCGATGGTCTACAACCTGTCGCTCGGACATTTCGCGCCGATTGAGTTCGACCGGATGCACAAGCTGGAGCTCGCGCTCACCATCGCGCAGTCGGCGCTCGGCGGAATGCTGCTTCTCGACATGACGTTCTCCTTCTGGGAGGCCATGGCGATTTTCATTCTTTGGGCCGTCCAGTTCGTGTTCCCCGAAACCCACGAGCCGGTACTCGCCGTCTATTGCGTGTGGGTCGGCGTGGAGCTCGTCCGGGCCCTTGCCCGGGGCCGCTTGCCGCACTCCTTGCAGCTGGCGAAGGCTCACTACGGGGCCCCCAAGCGGAAGCGGAAGTAGGCTTTTATAGGTACCTTTCTGTTTCCCATTCAACGGGAATGCCGCTAGTGTCCCAAACCGTGTCTGGCCAGGGCGGTGGGTTCCCGCACCGGGTCCGTTGAGGGGGATCAAAAAATGGAACGAGTCATGAGCCTCGTGGGCCTTGTGGCCCTGATTGGCTTCGCCTTTCTGCTTTCGGAAAACCGCAAAAAAATCGACAAACGGGTGGTCTTCTGGGGAGTGGGCCTTCAGATCATTCTCGCCGTCCTGATTTTCGGAATTCCGTGGATGGGCGTGCCGGGACTTCTCCGGCCCCTGTTCTCCTTCATCAACGACGCCGTCATGAAGCTCCTCAGCTTTTCGGACGAAGGCGCGAAGTTCCTCTTCGGTTCGCTCGTGGACGAGAAGTTCGGCTTCATCTTCGCGTTCCGCGTGCTGCCGACGATCATCTTCTTCTCCGCCATCATTGCGGTGGCCTATTACATCGGTCTTCTCCAGAAAATCGTGGCGGCTCTCGCGTTCATCATCCGTAAGTTTCTGAAAGCGAGCGGCGCGGAGGCCCTTTCGACCGCGGCCAACATCTTCGTCGGCCAGACGGAAGCGCCGCTGCTCATCAAGCCGTATCTTCCGAAGATGACCCGCTCCGAGCTTCTCTGCATCATGATCGGCGGCATGGCGAACACCGCGGGCGGGGTGCTCGCGGCTTACGTCGCGCTTCTGCACTCGCGCTTTCCGGAAATCGCGGGCCATCTCCTGACCGTAAGCGTGATGTCAGCTCCGGCGACGCTTCTCATTTCGAAGATCCTCGTGCCGGAAACCGAGAAATTTCAGGACGAGAAGTCCGGCCCCGCCGAGCTTCCCCCCGATTCCAACGTGCTCGAAGCCGCGACCCGGGGCGCCTCGGAAGGCTTGGCGCTTGCGCTGAACGTCGGCGCGATGCTGATCGCTTTCATCGCCTTGATGGCGATGCTGAACGGCATCCTCATCTGGGTGACGGGACTTTTCGGCGCCGGCGTCACACTGCAAACCGTTTTCGGTTACGTTTTTTCGCCCCTCGCGTTCCTTCTCGGAGTGCCGTGGGCGGAAGCTACCGTCGTGGGACGGCTGCTCGGCGAGAAGATCGTCCTGAACGAGTTCGTCGCCTACTTGAGCATGTCCAACATCTCCACGACGATGTCGGACCGGTCGCTCTTGATTGCTTCCTATGCACTCTGCGGGTTCGCCAACTTCTCCTCCATCGGGATCCAGATCGGCGGAATCGGCGCCATGGCACCCGAACGCCGCGGAGACTTGGCGAAGCTCGGCATCAAGGCGCTCATCGGAGGCAACCTCGCGACATTCTCGTGCGCCTGCATCGTGGGAATGTTGCTGTAGGTAAGTTCATGTCTACGATCAAGTAAAAGACCAAGGGAAGGTTGAAGCCCTTTGTCTTGAACTTTTCCTTAGACGTAGTCCTAAACCTGTCCTCTCACGTGAACTTGCTATCCCGGGATCCCTGGGCCCGCGGGATCGGCCTTTCTTTCTCACGAGCTAAGAGGCCGATCGCGCTGGCTTTGCGATCCGTGGGGATGAAGTCCAAGTGAGGGTACAGGTGCACGTTTAGGACTGCGTTGAAGTCCAAGTATAGGTCTAAGTCCAAGCTGGATCTGGATCTGGATCCTGATCCTGATCTTGAACTTTATCTTTAGTGCGAGTGGCTCTCGTCCTTACAGACGGGGCGGCGGAACTCCCGCATGGCGGGGATTAGGAAATCCTGAATCAGGCAGCCGAATAGCGAGCCGATGGCGATCGCCGTCAGCACGAGCGCGATCCGTTTCATCGCCTCCGGAGAAAAGGAGTGCGTGAAGAACCGGCGGCCGGCTTCCGTCAGGAGGACTCCCGCCGGAAACGAAAGCACATACAGCGCGGTCGAGCGAAACAGGTAGCCCGGCGACGGAATTCTTTGAATGAGAACCGAGGAAACCGAGATGGCTTCGAATGCCTTGTGGCCGACGAGGCTCAGAAAAACGCCGAAGGCGAGCGCTTCGGAAACCTCGTAGGAGCTGACGAGAAGCATGCCGCCGGCGAAACAGTGGAGCGCCATGGAGCCGAGCAGAAAGCTCACTCCGTGGGTCGGGCCTTCTTCCTCGTGATCGTGAAAGTGGGCCGTGTGCCGGTCGGCCAGGGCGTGCAAGAGCGTAAAACCGATCGAGGAGCCGACCACTAGAAGCAGGCTCGAAAAGCCGCCCATCTCGACCATTTCCGGAATGAGGTCGAAGGCGACGAAACCGAGCAAAACGGAGGTGCCGACGAGAAGGAGCGGGCGGGAGTATCCGCGAATGAAGGGAAAAATCCAGGGCAGCGCGCAGCAGAGCGCGATCACCAGGGAAACCAGACATGCCGCCAGGACGAGACTCACCCAAACTCCGGATTTCTAAATGCAAATAATCGGCATTTGCGAAAACCCTTCTTACCGGAAACAATCCCCGAAAACAATTCGAAAGGCCTAAGAAGCCGGGAATACGAACCTTTCAGACCTTCAGGAAGGCGACCGTGGAAACGTTCGGAAAGACGTTCCCCTCGTCATCCTGGAGGTTCGCGGTCGAGGGACCGTCTCCGGGTCCGGCGTAAATGAGGCGGGTCCCGGTCGGGTACGTATAGACGTTGCCCGTGGAAGTCTCCACGACCAGCTCCCAAAGGAGTTCGACGACGTCGCCGGGTTGATAGGTGTACTCAGCCTCCATGGCGAGAATTCTAACCGTAGTCCCCCCGCGTTCCCAAAAAGGGAATTGTTTCACGCTTCGGAATACAGCTACGCTCTGCGGATACCATAGTTAGAAAAATCCGGGTCGCGTCCGCCTTCGGGCGGAGGAGAGAAAGTGAAAGAACTGTCTCTAGCGACCCTTCTTGCGTTCCTTTGTCTTTTTGCCCACGCCGCCCAAGCCGAATCCGAAATTCATGCCGACCCCTCCAGCGCCTCGCGCGCGATTGGGGACGCGAACCAGGAGTTCGAAACCTCACTCAAGGAGATCCTCCGTCGAGGAGGCGAAGCCCGCCGAGAGCTCGGCTATAAGGACGACGACCCCGCTCCGATTCTAGATTTCTTCCGAAAGAACCCCGAGTGGCCCAGTCACCATGCCGCGGAAATCATCGCCGTGGCCAATTCGAATCGGGATCTGAAACGCGCGAAGGCGGCGATGGCCTCGATGCTAACAGCGCTCGCCGACGAAAAAGAGTTTCAGGAAATCTTGAGGGAAACCCTGAAAAAGAAGGTCAGCTATATTCTCCGCGCCAAAGTGTTTGAAGCGACCCTTCGCTACATGAGAACGGGCGTGGCGGGACCCGGGCTTATCGCGGAGGGCGTCGTCGACACCGTTCTGCCCCTGAAAAATGCGATGCTTGGTTTGCCCCTCGATACGCCTGAGGACGGCAGCGAGGAGGAGTGAAGAGGACTTTTCTGGACATTCCTGAGACTTTGATGCTCTTGTGTCGCCCATGAGCGTTCTATGAAAGGGTGCGAGGCGAAAGTCCTTTTGGTCGAGGACGATCAAGACTTGGCATCAGTGTTGCGCCTGGTTCTGGAGGAGCAGGGGTTTCAGTGCGTCGTTGCGGGAACCGTCGCCGAAGGGAGCGACCAGATTCGCCATGAGCACTTTCGTTTCCTGCTTCTCGATCTAATCCTGCCTGACGGCAGCGGCACCGACATTATCCCGCTCCTGGACCAGACCTCCAACTGCGATGCCTCGGTAATCGTTTCGAGCGGAAATGTGGGCCCGCAGACCGAGTCCAATCCGCGCGTCAGCCGGGTTTTTCAAAAGCCGTACAGCATGGACGAGCTGTTGGATTTCATGAAGAGGAACAATGAGCGTTAATCTTGCTCTACTGCAAAATCTCGGGGACCGGTTCTACAACGCCTTTACGCTCGTCGATTTGACGAAGAGCGACCAACCCCTGGTTTACGTTAACCGCGCCTTCGAGGAGCTCACGGGTTTTCCCTCGAGGGACATAATCGGCCGCAACTGCCGTTTCCTGCAGGGGCCGGAGACGGACCCGGAAGATGTGCTCCGCATACGAAAGGCGATCGCCGGGTCCACGGCGGTATTTTGCGATCTACTCAATTACCGCAAGAACGGTCAGACGTTCTACAACCGCCTGGTTCTGCTGCCCCTGGAAGTGGACGGCCGCTCCCACTTCATAGGCATGCAAACCGATGCCACGGCCCTACTGGCGGACTCCCTCGCGGCGGGAAAAACTTTCAATGAGATGAAAACGAGCGAATTGATTCGCGACCGAATCAACACCCCGCTCATGACGATCGTGGCGTCTTGTTCGATGAAAATGAACGATGCGAAACGGGAGGAGATCCTGACTCGTTCGTTCTCGAAAATCCTGGAAACGATCAAGACGGTTCCCTATCGAAGATGATTCGATAGCAGGGAAATGTGAGCTCAGTTGGATTCGAACACTCCAGACAAAAAAGCCGACTAGGCTGATCTGGGCGAAGTGAGAACTCCCTCTTCCCCTCCTCTTGTGACCCTCGGAATGGAACCCTACCGGCCGCAGGGTCACAAGAAACCTTCAAGGTGTGTCAGAAGGGAGGGCACTGGATGGCCGAAACGAGTTCGGCAAACCGCTCCGCGGAAACGGTCTTCATCTCAATGTCCCAAAGCTGATAGGGAATGTCGTCATAGAAGATTTGTTTCCGACCGATCAGTAACTCGTTTACGGCAAAATTACTGTCTACAACTCGCACTTTGTGGCCATCTTCCAGCTTCCACTCCATCGTAAATGTGAGGTGATTCCACGCCCAGGGTGTCCCTCTCAAGTCCCCCGATCCGGAAAGTTTACCGGTAAAATCTGGGGTATTTGAAATCGAAGTCACTTTTTCACCGTCAACGAGCATGTAGATAGACGAAAGCTCTGGTGACTCCTGCGGTCTTACTAAACACGCGATCTCGGTGATCCTCCGAGCTTTGGGATCCAGAGTCTTTCGGAGAAAGACCCGTTCTTCGGTCTGAACGCCGCTGAATAAATTCAATACTCGCGCAGTCCCAACGTACAGTTCGCCCCCTTGCGGTGCGCTCGCGTGAGCGAATAGAGGGGCGAAAATGAGAAACACGGAAAAAGAAAATGTCCATGTACGAGCTTCGAAAAATTTCATCAAAAGCCTCCTGGCGTGAATTCGCGCACCTTAGCATGGTCTCCGATACTGGGACCAATGGTGGAGGGCAATAATTGGTTACCCTCAAGAAACCGGACTAGTGTCAGGATTTATCGAAGCCCGGGGCGGGTCGCCGTGATCTGCGCGGCTTCTTGGGCGGCCAGGCTGTCGCCAAGACCGGTGAGGAGGCGGACCCTTTTCGCCTCCTCACCGGTTTGCTTGCTACGCGCGAGGGCCGGACTCGTCAGGGAGCCCGGGGCTGGACGAGAAGCCCCAGGGAGCCCGCCAAAAATTGGCCAGACGGATCCGAGGCGGTAATCGTTTCGTTTCGAGGCTGATTGTCCGGAGTAACGGCGGTGACGTAAACCGTGACCGACATCGATAGTTGGTCCGCGGAGAGCGCGACCCGGGTACGACGCGGGAAGAAGCCTCCCGTGCAATTCGGAGAGAGGGTGACTCCCATGAGGTTGCTCCAGCCGTTGAGCTCAACGTAGGAGGGAGCCGGGGAGAAGATCCCGAAGCGCTCAATCTTTACTGCCTTGCAGGTGCTCTGCACGAGCGAAGCAGGACCGCTCACCACGAACGAAGGCGGCAAGATTTGGAGGTTGAAGCTCGCCGAAGCATATTGTCCTCCGGAGTCGATCGCCGTGAGAGTGAACGAAGCGGCCGGCTTGCCGTTCTGCACGAGACCGATCACATAGAGGGTCATCGCCGTTTGGCCCGGCTGCCAGTAGAGCGGGCCCCGGGGCGGGATACTCGCGGCCCGGCAATCGGCGGCTTGGGTGACGAACAACTTAGCCGGGTCCCATCCGGTAAGCACGAGACGGGAGCCGAGGGCGTTCGCGCCGAAGCCAATGCGCTCAATCTTGATCGGCTGGCACCGGCCGGTTATCTGGGAGTTAGCGCCCGACATTATCAGCGCCGCCGGTTTGATCGTGAAACGGAGTGTGGCCGAAGTAAGCTGGCGAGAAGGATCGGTGACGACGATGGTTTCCCCGCGCTGCTGTTGGCCTGGCGGTAGGTACCCCGATAGGTAGAGGGAGAGCGAGTTTTGTCCCGCCGGAAAGTTCAGACTGGCGTTGGGAAACACGTGCTGACTACGGCAGTCCTTCGATCGGGACACCGAGAAGAAGTTCTGGCTCCAGCCGCTGAGTACGACCGGGGCGGAGACGCTTGAGTTTCCTCCCGCGCGGGTGACTTTCACTTCCACGCATTGAGTGGAAATGGCGGTGGTCGTACCCGAGAAAAGCAGGGCAGGCGGCTTTACAAGTACCGAAAGCTGAGCGGTCGCGCCATACGAGTCCCAGGCCCTTAGAGTTTCCGTACGGGAACCTTGCCCGGGCGCCACGAACCCGCTCACGTAGATGAGCTGAGAGCTCTGTCCCGCGGAAAAGTTCAGCGCACTTTGCGGCGGTAAATATTGGCTGCGGCAGTCGCTTGCGCGAAACACCCCGAATTGATTCATCCAGCCGGAGAGAATCACCTGACTCGCGATATTCGAGTTGGACCGTGAGACTCCGATGGCAATGCATTCGCCCGTCACGATCGAAGAAGGGCCCGCCAGCGAAAGGGAATGGCCCGGTTCGGCGGTGGCCGGTCGGGAGATTGACGAGCAGAGAAAGAGGATAGCAGCAAACGTTTGGCTGAGTTTCACTTGGCCTCCAGGTAAGGGTTCTTACCTACTTATCGCCAAGGGAAACGGCCGCGGCTCATGAGAGTGAAAATTGTATATCCATTTAATATTAATCACTTAAAAAGAACGCGGAGAGCCCATCTATGGAAATCCGGCATCAGGCGCCCCAAGGAGGCGGCCCTACGCAGCGGGTCTGCGGAGAAGGTGAGCATACGCTCTTCCACGGCGCGAGTGGCGCGCAGGCTGTAATGAGCGGAGCCCATGTCATCGGTCAGGGTGAGGAGCACATCTCTTTCGCAAGGCAGGTTGAGCACGGTGGGAGTCGTGCCGCCGAACCAGCTCCTGTCCATCCTCACCTGAGCCCCAGGCGGGTAGCTCGACAGCTCTACGAGGCAACCTCCCGGTTCTCCCTGAAGGGAGTAGACGGAAATTTTCAGCCCCGGACGGAAAGTGGGTTTGCCTCGGACCGGCGCCCAGAGCGCTTTGACGTAAACGCCGAAAGCCCCGATCCAGAACAATCCGGCGATGCCTGCTAATCCGTAAGCGAGCTTACGAAAATCCCTTCGCTTCTTGAAAGCGACAGTCGCCGTTCCCGATTCTGGAGCCAGACGAACCTGTCTGACGGGCGCGGAAGGCGAAGCGGGCTGCCGGTGCTCTCCGCTCGGTATCAAGTTCGTGTCTTCGGACGCAGCCTTCGCCATTCCCGGAAAGGACCGATCGAGCGCTTGTACCAAAACCCGGCAGCCCTCGCTCAGCAGTTCCTTACTGAGAATTGGCCTCATCTGCCAAAGCATGTGGGCGACTGACTCGAAGCGATCCTCCGCCTTCTCGCTCAACGCTTTCTTCAAAAGTGAGACGAGAGCAGGAGGCGTGTCCGGATCCAGAAGCGAAAAGGGATTCGGCCCGGACTTGTTGAGATAGTCCCTTGAGTTGAAGCTGGATCCGGTAAGAGATTCCACGAAGACCGCCGCCAGTGCGTACAAGTCGGAGGATTGTCCCGCCTCTTCTCCGCGAAGTTGTTCCGGTGATAAATATGGAATGGTCCCCCGGACCAAGCCGGGGGCCGTGATCCTGAGTCGAGTTTTTGCTTTGGCGATGCCGAAATCCATCAAACGAACGGAGCCGTCGAAGCCGAGAAAAATGTTTCCGGGCGTCACATCCCGATGAACGATGGCCAAGTGCTCTCCCGTCGACGGGTGTCTCAAGGAATGGGCGTAGACGAGAGCTTTGGCTACTTCCGAAAAGAGATAAGCGGCCGCGCTGAAAGGCAGCAGAGATCCTGTCTTGGAAGACTGGACGAGCTCCCAAAGCGTGCGCCCTGGGACATACTCGAGAGCCATCAGATAGCGCTGCCGCCAGAATCGGAAATCGTACATGCGCACAATGTTCGGGTGACGCAAAATCCGATTCAGCTGCACCTCGAACCGAAAAAGTTCGAGAAAATCTTGATTGTTCATCAGATTCGCGTGGAGGCATTTGACCGCAACGAACCGTTCCTCCGTAGGGCCGCGCCAGCGAGCGAGAAAAACCTCGGCCATTCCTCCCGAGCCTAGGGGCTTCAGAATTTCATACTCGCCCTCGTTCGTCGCTGGTGGGGGGCCCGTCAGCAGTTTCGGCACCGACGTTTCGCTTTGGGCAGTACCCAGGAGCGATCGCACTTCGGACACTTCGTCCGGGTACTTCGTCTCATGGAACGCAAGAAATTGTTCTCTTTCCGAAGAGGACAAGTCCCGGCAGTGCTCGAACCACTCCCGAACCTGGTTCCAATGCTCGTTGGAGTGAAGTTTTCGTTGAGTCGGGTTCAAGGTCGCCGTTCCTATCTGGCCGCGTTTTTGCCCTTTGGCGCCTCACTGAAGCCGAGTTCTCTGAGAATCCAGGATCGCGCCAGTTGCCAGTCCCGTTTGACCGTTGCCGCGGAAACTGCCATTACGGTTGCGATTTCCGCGACCTCGAGCCCCATGAGAATTTTCAGCTGCGCCACCCGGGCGGCTCTGGGATCCTGAGCCTCGAAGGCCTGGAAGAGGTTGTTCAGCTGGCCCGCATCCACCTCGACGGCGCTTCCGTGCCTCGTTTCCTCGAAGGAAACTTTCACGCAAGCTCCTCCGCGCTTGTCACGGGTCTGGCCCTTGGCGAGGTCCGCCAGAATCCAGCGCATGGATTGGCAAGCCACCGCGAAGAAGTGAGAGCGGTCGGCAAACTCGAGGCCTTCCGCCGAACGGATTTTCAAAAAAACTTCGTGCACCAATTCGGTCGGCTGCACGGGGGACCGGCTGTTTCCTTGTACCTGCCACCGGGCGATCTTACGCAGCTCATCATAAACCAGGGGAAGCAGCTGCTCGAGCGCCCCTTTGTCCCCACCCTGAAATGCCCTTAGTAGGCCGGTAATGTTGCCTTTGCCTTGTTCCACGGAGACCCCCGAATACTTTTCGGCAGGAAAAGACTTCCGCCTGAATTCTGCCGGCAGGGATGGCCGGTATCGTTCTTTTGAAAGGAGAAGGAGGCGAGGTGATCTAGTTGTTCCCCGTCGTCGCGAAGGTTGCGTCGAGCCCTACAGGGTCTCGCAATGATGACGCCGAGGATTCTGTAAGCTTCCCATTTCAAACTGGGATTCGAATGGAGGTACTGTAGCCAGTTGAAATTCATTGGGCCCAGTTGGATTCGAACCAACGACCCCCAGATTAGAAATCTGGTGCTCTATCCGACTAAGCTATGGGCCCTCAAGGAAGGACCGGAACACAATAGCGGGCCTCACCCGAGGGTCAAGATTCTATCGACAGGCGTAGCACTCGTTGGCTTTCAGGCACAGAGCCATCCGGCCCTGCCCGTCGTCTTCCACTTCCAACGAAATCGCCGGCTGGAATTGCCAGTTGAGCTGCAGGAAGTACGTCGTCGTTTTCCGGGGAATCGACTTCGTATAGTTCGCGATGCCCGAGTACTCGGTCCCGGTGTCGGTAACCACCGTCATTTTCGAGGGACCTCCCGGATCGGCGATGGATACCTTCACCGGGTGGATAGTCACCTTCGCCGTACAGTCGAGAGAGGCTCGAGCGAGTCCGGGCAAAACCAACAAACCAAGTAGAAAAGTTCTCATTCCGAAAGTGTACCGGGTTCTGAGCCGATTTCCCGGTCCGCCGCGCGTAAGTAAGCAAGAGGCAGCGGTCTCGACACCGCCGCCGAAAGAGTTGTCCCTCCCAAGGGCCGGCCCTTGAGCTGACTTACCGCCGATGAGCGGTAGGAGCTGGGGGGCCGGCCCCTCCCATTTTCTTGTTCAAGCCCTTGGTTGACGCGTCAAGACAACGGGGGTACTTCGGGAAAAACTATTCCCTGGGGGATTTGATGAAAGCTCTCGTTCTCGCTCTTTTGACCGCTTCCACGTTGGCTTCCGCGGCCGCCACACCCGTTTACGAATGCGTCGACGGCAGCCGTTACCTGCGTATTTACGCCGGACCCGGCGCCACCTTCCGCGGCTATCACAAGTCCTTCGCTTACGACCCCAAAACCCACGCTACCCACAAGACCGAGCAGTACAAATGCGCTCGTTCCTACGGAAAGCAGTTCAAGTGCACGAAAGGCGACTACATCCTCGAGACGTACCAGAACGGCCGCCGGCGTCACGTGACCGTTTCGCTCTCTGGCGATTTTTGGCCTGATTCCGGATACTTGCATCAGATCGTTTGCGAATAAATTAGCTTGAGCCCGCCGCGTCAATTTTCTCGCTGATCTTACCGAAGAGATCAGTGCGATGCGGTCGTGTATTCAATGGCTTACCTTGGTCTGCCTACTCTCGCAGGCGGCTGCCCGCGGGATGGATTGTGGAGATCTGCGCGTTCTGCTCGCCACCCCCGGGCTGGTCCACTTTCCGAACCGGGTGATCGCCGCCCAGAACATGCTCCTCCGGGGCGAAAAAGTAAGCGCGGTAGTCGCCGCCGAGCACCGTCTGAACAGCCTCGCGTTTTTCGCCCTCGAAAATAACGCCACCAATACCCAGAACGCGATCTACGACGCCCACCGAACGGCGGCTCCCGGACAGGAGTTCATCGAAGTTCGCGATCTTCAAATCGGGGCGGGCCCCAACGGAGTCGCCGCCGCCGTCGCCCGGGAAGGAGACGGCCGCGCCCTCGTGGTCACTCAAGGCTCCACCGCGCGCCTCGCCCCGGTGTTCGTGCACCTTTCGCCTCACGCTCTCATGGGATTTCAAACGGGCGCACGCGAAACTTTCGAGGCGGACGGATACGAAGTCCCCAACGCCGACAACGGCTATCTCGGCCGCTACATGAGAGCGAACGTCCGCGCGATTCTCGGACGCGGAACCGACGGAACCGAGAATTTCAATCAGAGCGGGGTAGCCACCGCCATCAACGCTCACCTCGCGGGCGCGCCGGTCCATCTGCTGACGGAATCGAGAGTGCTCTACACTCAGCTGCGGGGAGAAAACGCGGAGCCTCTCGGCGGAGCGGACGCGCTTTCGAAACAGGCCTGGCACAGAGACACCCTATTCCGCTCCCGCGTGCGAATCCCGGTTCCTGGATCGAAGGAAAAGTTTTTCGAGACGTGGGTCTATCACGAGACCATGACGGACGCGGGCGGCATCGGCATTTCCCGCCAGGCCTTCAAGGAAAAAGCCTCCGAAGACGTCTCGCGGACTTTGATGGAGCTGAGTTCGGGCGATCTGGCCGTCTCCCGCAACGGAGACTCGGGAGAAATGCTTCACGGCGATCTGGGCCTTCTCACCCACGGTCACTGGCGCGTCATCTCCGGCGACATGTTCGTCAAATCCAACCAAAAGGAGCTGAAGCAGTTCGGGCAGGCGGGAGTCTTTCTCGGATCCGGTGACACCGCCGTCATGTCGGCCAACCACGCGCTTGCCCGCGGTACCGGCCCGGTGGTTCTCTTTCAGCGCGGAGGCTGGGCCGCGCAGGATCCCAACGTGCAAAGTTTCGTAAAGCACCTGCCGGAGGGGAGCTACACGGCGCTGAACGCCGACAGAAAGCCGCAAACCTATCAGGGCCAGGAGAAGGCGAGCGAGTCACGCGCTTCCATCGTGCAGTTCGAGGACTATCAGTCGGTCCGGATAATCGACGCGCAAGGCGTGGAGATTCAGTTCAAGTACAAGACGGACGCGGCCGGCAAACCTCTCAGAGATCAGAACGGGCTGCCCGTCCTGGATCTCACCGCCGCCGACGTGGCCCGCCTGAAGGGCGCGAAAACGATCCTCACGATTCAGCGGCGCAAGTTCAAACCGGGAGAGGAAGCGGAAGCGGCTCAGGATCAAAAGCTCTTCGAGCACGCGGGAAGGCTTCTGAAAAAAGCGGGAGGCGGCATCCGCGATCTGGGCGACGGTAAAGCCGAGATCACCTCCGATTATCAAGTCTCGGGTCTCGGCTACACGCTGACCGGATTTTCCCGCGAGGGACAGGCGCAAGGCTTCGGAGGAGGCACGCCGAAGTACCGCACCGTCTACGGAAACATTCCCGGGGTCGACAACCAGGTTCCGATCGGGCTCGAAGTCGCCTACGTGGAGTATCCGAAAATGGCCGCGAACGGAGAGGTGAAGATTGTCCGCGTGGAGATTCCGCCGGGGCAGTCGATAGTCACCGGCGTGAAAGCTTCCCAGATTCCCCCGCACCTGCGCCTGCCCGATGCCGACGGAAAACCGGCGCCTACCATGATCGTGACGAAGGAGGAGCTTCGCACCTACGCTTCCAAGGCCGGCAACGGAAGCCCGTACGGCATCGAATCGAACGCGCCGAGAGCGGCGGCGATGGCCCGCTACCTCGCGCTGAAAGCGATGGGCGTCCACGAGACGGACCCTACCCACGATCTCAGCCGTCTCGTCGCGAAAACGGTTACCGCCCGGCAGGAAACGGATCGATGGAAGCCGGGCGATACGAAACCCGACGTCGCCTTGCGCGAGTACGAGATCCCCAACCACATCGACTATCCGGACTTTCAGAACGGATACGAAGCAACCTCTTTTTCCGACAAACAGGCACCCCACGTCGATGTTCAGAAACTCATCGTGGAAAGTTATCTCACCCGGCTCTTCCGTGAAACCGTCGGACAAGGCACCGTGAAGCTGCGATTCGAGCACGAGTTCCTGGCCGGTAACCGCGAAGTCATCCGTCTTTACGCCGACGGTGTTCGTCTCGATAAAACCGACAAGGAAGGACACAACGCGTTTCTGAGCCGCCTGTTTTCCAGCTCCGAAGGGAAGCTCGCGCTGACCTACCTGAACGGAGTCTTGAGAAACGGGGTGGACAAGGCGACTCTCACGCTCGCATTCGATTCCAACGGGCTGCTGCGCGAGGATTCCGTCCGCCTTCAGTACAACCAAAAGGAGGTCGACTCGCAGCTGAGCCCCCTCTTCCTCCAGTCGATCCGCACGGACGTCAGCGACATCAACCGGATGAGGCGCCATCTCCCCACCGCCGAAGGCCACGAGATCGATCTGCGGGTCTCGAGCCCTCAGTCTCTCCGGGAGTCGGGTCTCGACAAGGCACCGGAACCCTGGCGCCGCCAGGCCGTGGAAGACGCGAACAACACGGCGATAAGCCTCGCCCGCGAGTACGGCCTCGTCGGAGCGGACGAGCCGGTGAAAGTGCTTCGCTCGTTCCGAAAGTCGGACACCAAAGCGGGAACCATTTTCGAAATCGGCACGCTGAACGGAACGTCGAAAGGCTTCCTGGTTCTCTTTCCGGAAGGCGAGTACTCCAAGGGATTGAAGTACGTCTTCGATACGAAAGAGCTCGAGAGGCGCGGCATCCGGGTCGGACACGTCGTCGCGGCCTTCAACGTGCAGCAGGGCAAGGAGCACAGGGACTTCGACACGCGCCAGATGATCGGCGTGCTGGTGCGATTCGCGAAGGGCGGACCCATGGCGCTGGGAGAAAGGGGCGAGCCCCTCATTCCCGCCCAGAGGCGGGGCCTCATCGACGGCTTCGTCCAGCTACACGGATCGATGAACCTCATCGAAGAAGTCAGGCCGCGCATGCGAACCAGGTTCCTGGAAAACGAGCTTCTTAGAATGCGCAACCGGACCGCCGGACCGTCGAAAGCCGCCCAGCGCGCGAATATCGAAAAGCTGTGGAAAGAAGTGTCCGACGCGGCCGCCGAGCCCCAGAACGCCTTCCTGCAAGGGCTCGTCCACGGGGACGCCAAGATCTCCGGCTCCGACGGAATCAACAACGTCTACTTCGACGACAAGGGACGGGTAACGTTCACCGGCAACTACCACAACCTCGAGGGAGGACTCGTCCCGAAAGACTTGGCCTTCGCCACTCACAATTTCCCGGAAGACGCGCGGGCGGCCTTCGTCCGCGATTACGTGGTAGCGAGCGCCGCCGCCAGGAAGGAGCTGCTCACCGTCGCCGAGCTCGAACGGCGTACCGCGGTTCTCCGCCAAACCATGAAGTTGTGGGAAGCCGAGTATCCGCTCATCCCCAACGTGGTCCAGGAACCGTGAATCTCGCGCCGAAATAGGAGCCGATCCTCGCCTGAACCGCCGCCGTGAAAAAGAAGGATGCCGTGATGTGGAAGTTGCTGGCGTACGCCCAGGCAGTCATCCACGTCGATTTATTCCAACCTCCGGGGAAAAGCCCGACGGGAGTAAGCAGGTAGACGGCGAAACCGATGGCGAGAGCCGGTCCCAGAAAGTTGGCGACGGGCTCGACGCCTTTCTTCGCGGCGTGGCCCGCGGTGAGAATCGTCCAGAAGAGAAAGTGCGCGAGCGAGGCCTGGGCGAAGGTGATCGTCCGAAAGAGGGAGAATATCGTCAGCAGAGCGACGACGGCCTCGAACCCCGCGATGCTGGGCCAGTCCCGGTTTCGATCGGCGGTCTTCGCCAGGGCGAAGCAGAACGCCGTGAAGCACCCGCCCCAAAGAAGCGTCGGCACGACGGCTGAACCGATTCCCAGATCATTGCGGAACATCACCACCGCGGCGAGCCCGTTCACGAGCAGCCTTCCTCGAAAGCCGAGCCAGAAACCGTTTTCGGTATTCCGGCTCCCGGCACGCACGTCGCTCGTCAGATAGTGGAAGATTCCGTAAATCGCCCAATTCGGAAACGAGAAGCGGGTGATGGCAAAGGAAGCGGCCACGATGAACGCTCCCGTCATCCAGCCCGCCGGTGAAACGGCGAACCACCTCACGCGCGCGGGAGAAAAAATCAGAGCGCACAGGTAATGGCTGAAGGCGGCGGCGATGGTCCCGTAGAGAAGAAGGTTCCGGGGCAACGTCCACACCGCGGCGAACACCAACGCGACGGCGAGCAGACGGCTTGCGAATACCAAACGCATGAAACTGAATCCTAGGGATGCGGGGGAAAACTACAAGACGGGGCGCGAGGGGAGAATCAGAAAGGGCCGCCCCCCTTGGGGTTGGGGTGGTAGGGTAGGCGGCCCGCTTCCGACTTTCGTGGCGCGGTAGATATCTAAATCGCGGGAGTCGGATCAATGCCGATCGAGGGGGTCTTCGAAAATGCCGTTTGCACCCGGCAATCGCTGCGTTAGCGCAAATTCCCAAGCCCCCCACCGAAGCAGAAAAATCTAAACCACGCTAAGTAATTAATAATAAAACTTTTTCTTATCTAGGGTTTGGCGCGGACGATTGCGTTTGCTGTTCGCTTTTCCTTTTGTTACCTTGCCGCACCACGTCATGGAAGCCGCTTATCAAAACATGCTCCGCGCGGAGCTATTGGAACGAATCAACCGAAATTCGTCCTATTCCGCCCGCGCGATGGCCCGGGATCTCGGTCTTTCGGCCGCCTTTTTCTGCCAGGTTTTGAACGCGTCCCGCGGTCTGACGGAGACGCGCGCCTTCGACATCGCCGATCGCCTCGGCTGGGAACCGGACAAGACCCGCCGGTTCATCACGCTTCTGCGTTTTGAAAAAGCGAAGGACGAGCCGTCGCGCAAAAAGATTCTCTCCGAGCTCAAAGACAGCGACCTGCCCCCCGCCCAGCATTTCGGTCTCGAAGCGGCCTATTTCGAAGCGATGTCGAGCTGGCTCCATTACGCCATCCTCGAGCTGACCGCAGTGGAAGGTTTCGTACCGAAGGCGGCCTGGATCGCCAAGAAGCTCGGACAGACGATCGTCGAGACGGAAGCCGCCATTCGCCGGCTGAAGACGCTGGGGCTGCTCGAAACATCCGGAGACACCTGGAGAAAGGCTCACACCTCCTACTCCACTCCCGACGATCAGTCTGCGTTCGCCGCCGCGCTGAGAAAGTTTCACGATGGAGTGCTTCAGCTCGGCCGCCGCAAAGTCTGGGAGGAACAGGCCCAGCGCGAGTTCGGCAGCATCGTCGTCCCGGCGAGTCCCGCCAAGATGATTGAAGTGAAAAAGCGCATCCGCCGGTTTCAGGACGAAATGATGGCGTTTCTCGAGGACGGCCCGAAGACGGGCGTTTACCAGATGTCGATTCAGTTTTTCCGCTTGGATGGAGGGGATCCAAAATGATTCGCAGCCTTCTCTCTCTGCTGCTGTTGTCTCAACTTGCGCTTGCCGGCGACGGCGGACGGGCCGGTAACGGCTTCGCCGTTCCTTGCCGTCCCGGCGAAACGGAAGGCATCGAAGCCGGATATTATTCGCTCGATTATCTCGTCACCTTGGGCATGGGCCCGTCGAGGGAAGTGAAGAACTGGGCCGAGTCCGCCGCCCGCATCCGGGCGATTCTCTCGACGGTTCTGCCTCCCAATCAAATGGAGGGCTTCGACGATTACGTCTTGAACATTCAGAACACTTCCGACTACAGCCGCCGCCGCGTGTGGGAGCCCTCCCCTTACGGCGTCGTTAACTTGAAGACGCTTTCGATGCGCGATCTCGACCTCAAGGGAAATCCCAGTCAGATCAAGACGAACCTCAAGACGTTGATGACGAAGCTGCCGAAGGCCTGCCAAACCGAAGGCGGCGACATCGATTTCATTCCCGCCGTCGTCTTCCAGGACAACTACTACACGGGACGCCCGGCCGGTTACCTCGTCTACAAATTCGTGCCGAAGGTTCTCGACTCGCTGGAGGTGAACGATCCCCTTCAGCTGTCCTACCTCTACATTCACGAATGGCTGTGGGACATCAGCAACAACGAGGATAGAAACCGCCGCATCAACCAGCTGCTTCATTCCACACGCGTTGAGTCTCTGAAGGCTTGGGAACTTCGGGCTCAGCTCGAAGGCATGGGGCTCGACTTGAGCCCGGAACGTCCGGCTACCTCCGGCCCCGCCAAAAGCGTCGCCGAAACCAAGACCGATGTCCCCTTGTCGACGATATTGATGAGCGAACTCACCGGCATGGTATCGGGAGCGGAGCGGGCGAAGGAATTCGATACCTACCATGTGTATTCCCTTTCCCGGACTTGCACGGATCCCGAGCACTTCCACTGCACCGAATGGATGTCGGCCGAGCCCTATTGGCAGGGGTTGACGGGGCGGTATGCGATTCCCACGAAGGGAGAAGTCTGGCTCCGTAACGAAGCCAACTTGCTTTTACTCGTGAAGAGCCTTCCCGTAACCACCCCGGAAGGCCAGATGAAGATCATGACCGAGTGCCCAGTCGAGGATTGGGGTACCTTCGGGCCCTCCGCTCCTTGCCGCAAGATGTGGGGACCGGAAGGATCCTTGAAGCCAACGGGCTGGGTTTTAGTCGACGGGGTGCCCGTGGAGCTCACCGCGTATTTTCTGAAGGCCTCGGTGTGGATCGGCGGGCATGCGACCA